>CAVSZW010000001.1:0-20000 GCA_963732535.1 uncultured Alphaproteobacteria bacterium
ATTACCCGCAGAAAGTCCGCGGCGGCTAAACGCAAATAGAGTTGCCCCGGCATTCTGTTCTGTAATTGCGGCTTGGTTGAACGCCGCCAAAGTGTTGCCAGCAACGTCACGCACAGCGCGCGGGGCGGCTTGCGCCAAATCTGCTTCCATCAAATTTGCCGTGCGCATAAAGGCGCTATGGCCGGTAAGCCGTCCCTTGATTGCAATTTGGCCATCGACACTGGAACGCAGCAATGTGACGCCCGCCACCGCGATCAAACTGAATATGAATAATGCGACCAAAAGCTCGACCAAAGTAAAGCCGCTGTGTTGCGACCTGATATCAACCGGACCAGTCATAGTGCAGCCGGCCGCGCTAGTTTCAGCAAAGCCCGCCCGCCATCCACGCCTTCGACGCGGATGTCTATTCGCAAAATTTTTATGTCATCGGTGCGCTTTACATCTTGCGACCATTTGAAATTACGCCCGCCAAAACTTTCAGCGCCGCCCGTTACACCCAGCGTCGGCAACGCAGGATCGGATAGCAATTCTGCGCCGCGATTTCGTGCAACCTGCCACGCCATATCATGTGCAATCACATCAGCTGCCGAACGGATTGAAAACGCCTGCAAGCGCATAAGCGCCATCGCGGCCATGCTGAAAATAGCCAACGCGATCATCACCTCCAGCATAGTAAAGCCGCTTCGAATGGGCGATGATTGAAGGTTGTCAATGCCCAACGGCGACATCTCCCGCAGCCGAGATGGTAATCTTTGCCTTCGCCTCACCCTGATCCAGAACTATTTCAAGCGGCGCAGATGGCAGGCCGGTTACGTCAAATATTACCCGGGTCTGCTTTTCAGAACCGATGGAAAGCTGGGTTCCCGGTTGCCAGTTCACCTGTTCAAACGATTTGCCCGGTGCCACTTGCCAAGCGCCCTCTTTGCGTTGTTCAAAGCCATAACCTGATGGGCGCAACCATAAGCCCATTGGCCGGGTTTCCAATACGGCTGCGTCGCGTGCCGCTGCAATCCGCGCCGCCAGCCGGTCCGCTTGATCGCGCACTTTAGCCGCATCGCCGGGTAACGACATGACAACAGCCGCCGACGCCAATCCGATTAGAAAAACGACGACTAACATTTCCACCAACGTGAAACCGTTTTGCCGGGAAACGGGCCCCGATCTTTTCGCGATAAACTTACGCGATAGAGACTTACTCGCTATAGATATCCGCATTATCATTCTCTCCGCCGGGTGCACCGTCGGCACCAAGCGAATAAATATCAAACCCGCCGCTGCGGCCTGGATTGGCGTATTGATAAGGGCGGCCCCAAGGGTCATTCGGCAGTTTTTTGATGTATCCCGCCGTCCGCGCGCCGTTTCCGGCGCTTGCAGGCGGGGTGACCAATGATTGCAGGCCTCCGCCTGCTGGCGGATACGCCAAATTGTCCAATCGGTATGTTTCCATCGCTTGCGACAGCACGGCAATATCGGCCTTTGCCTTTTGGATCATCGCCTTATCCTGATTGGGCAGCACGTTGATGACAACTATTGTTGTGAGCAGACCAATGATGAATATTACCACCATTAATTCGACCAATGTAAAACCATTCGGTTTCGGCACTGGCGTTGCAGCTGGCTTTCTATTCCCGAGCCAGCAATGCTTTTGACCGGGCGCGTTAAGATCGAAAAACAGGTTAAATATCATTCTTGGGCTCAACATTTCTAAATTCCGGCCAAGTTCTGTAGTTGTAGAATAGGTAGCAAAATTGAAAGGATAATAACAGCCACCAAACCGCCCATCACTACAATGATCGCAGGTTCCAGCATCGACAATGCCGCCGAAGTGAAATTGTCGAATTCGCGCTCCAGATAGTCAGCCGCGCGTGCCAGCATTACGTCTAGCTGCCCGGAGCTTTCGCCGCCAGCCGCCAAATAGACCAGCAGCGGCGGGAACACATTGCTTGCCCGCATTGCACCAGACAGGCTGCCGCCGCTGCGTACTGCCTCAATTATGTCGCCATTGGCTGCCCTCAGTACGCGGTTCGACACGGTGTCGCGGGTCAGTTTCAATCCTTCTAGCAAAGGCAAGCGGCTGGCCACCATCGTCGCCAACGTCCGCGCCAGACGGGCGGCGTTCAGATCGCGGATCAACCGGCCGATAAATGGCAATTTCAAAAACAACCTGTCCACCGAATACCGAAAACGCTCACGCCGCATTGCAAAAACGAAAAACAAAGCGAGCAACGAAATGATGATCAAAATGACCCAGTAATAGCTGGCCAAAAAGGCGGAAATTGCCATGACTACTTTGGTAATCCAGGGCAGTTGTTGATCGACGTCGTCGAATTGCTCAACCACCTTGGGTACAACCGATATCATCAATCCTGCGACAACCAATATCGCCACCAGTGCCAATACGATCGGATATGCCAGCGCCGAAATCAGCTTGCCGCGCATTTCGGCTTGCCGTTCAAGCAGATTGGCCAGCCGCTCCAATATATCCGGCAGACTGCCCGAACTTTCGCCCGCCGCAATCATCGCCCGATACAGCGGGGGAAAACTGCGCGGCTCCCGCCGCATCGCTTCTGACAATCGTTGTCCTTCAAGGACACCGGAATGCACCGTCGTAATGATTGCGCGCACATACTGCTTTTCGCTCTGCCTGCTGATCGTTCGCAATGCTTCTTCGAGCGGGCTGACTTGCGCCAGCGACCCCAATTGGCGCGTAAATAGAGTTAGCTGTTTGTGCGGTAATCTGGGCGCGCGGCGCAGCGGCGTGATACTCAACCCAGCGCCCGAGCCTTTGTTTGCCGCTTCGCCCAGACCGACAACGTGCAGCCTTTGTTGTTCCAACCGCGCCCGCGCCGCTTGATCATTGGCGGCATTGATCCGGCCACGTTTCTCGCGGCCATTGGTATCAATCACATGATAGGAAAATTCAGCCATCGCCGTAGGTATCACTCCGCGAAATGCGAACGGCTTCTTCTACCGTGGTTTGTCCGGCTAAAACCATGTCTCGCGCTGCGGCATTTAAATTTGGCTGCGCTGCAAATGCGTGCTTGGAAATATCGGCTTCATCCGCATCATCGTTAATTAGCTTGCGAATATTATCGTCAATGCGGATCGCCTCAAACACGCCAACGCGGCCATTAAAGCCGCTGTTTTTGCAACTATCGCAGCCGTCAGCTTGATAAATGATATCGCCAGATTTTATACCCAGAAGATGCGCCATATTGCTGTCCGCCTTTTGCGGCGAGCGGCAATTCTGGCACAGCCGCCGCACCAACCGCTGGGCGATAACGGCGCGCAAAGTCGATGCCAGCAAAAATGGTTCGATTTTCATATCGCGCATTCGCGTAATCGCACCGATGGCATCGTTGGTGTGCACCGTGGATAACACCAAATGTCCGGTCAAGGCGGCTTGCACCGCTATTTCGGCGGTTTCACGGTCACGAATTTCACCGATCATAACCACGTCAGGATCTTGACGGAGAATGGCACGCAGTCCGGCGGCAAACGTCATACCGACCTTGGCATTGACCTGCGTTTGACCAACGCCTTCGACCGCATATTCCACGGGGTCTTCGACAGTCAGGATATTTCGGCTGCCATCATTCAATTGTTTCAGCCCGGCATATAATGTTGTGGTTTTGCCTGATCCGGTTGGCCCTGTGACCAAAATTATGCCATTAGGCTGCGCCAATGCATCGGTTAGAATCTGCCGTGCGCTTTGCGATAGTCCCAGCAAATCAAGCGAAATAAACGCGGCATCTTTGTCCAATATCCGCATCACAACACGCTCGCCCGCGCGGCTAGGCAAAGTCGACACCCGCACATCAACCAATTTTCCACCCAGTGTGATGCTGATGCGTCCATCTTGGGGTACGCGCCGTTCGGCGATGTCGAGTCTTGCCATTACCTTGATGCGGCTGACCACAACTGGCGCGACGTGCGGCGGCATCCGCAATCGTTCCTGCAACATGCCATCGACGCGCATCCGGACCACCAGGCCGGTTTCATAAGGTTCAATATGGATATCAGACACGCCTTGCCGTACGGCTTCGGCGATGATGCCGTTGATCAAACGGATCGCGGGGGCATCATCTGCGCTATCCAGCAAATCATCGGCTGTCGGTAAATCGGCGGTCAGCATGTCATCGCCGTCGCGGCCAAATGCGTCCGAACCAAACGAGTCGGCAACCGCCGCCGCGCTGCCATCCATCGCATAATGTTCCGACATATACGCCGAAAATTTCTCGGTTGTTGCCACTTCAACTTCAAATGGCGTTGCCAAAAACCGCCTGACCTCTAACAACATCAAAGGGTCTGCATCGGCACGCATCGCGACGTTTGCGCTGCCATCAGCCTTTCGGATCAAGACAAAGCCATGCTTGCGCGCAAAAGCATAGGGCAAGTCGAAGCCGGGTATCGGCTGCGCCCTCACGCCCAATTCAATCGGCGTGGCGGCATCCGTATTCGCCGCTATTCCGGCGGGGGCGATGTCATGATCGATACCCCGGCCGATCTTCATTTCTGTGCCTCGCTTGGCGGAATATCAATTGGTCTAATTTCGCCTGGCTGCCCGCGCTCGATAGTGCTGGTTGCGCCAAGCAAAACATCGCCGGGGCCGACCTCTGCCCCAACGGGCGGCGTGGTTCCCATATAGTCGCGCAACAATTCATCCAGCGATGGTTCCTGATCTGGGTTACGCTGCAACTGTAAACCGCGGGCATAATTGTAACGCTGCGCCGTGACCAACTGGCCATCTGCGTTGGTCCGCAGTACGGTGGGCCTGATAAACACCACAAGGTTGGTCTTGGAACGCGCTCTGCTCTTCGATTTGAACAAATTTCCAATAACCGGAAGGTCGCCCAAGAACGGAATCTTCTCAATTGTGCGGCGTTCATCATCGTTGAGCAGACCGCCAATAACCATGATCTGACCATCTTGTGCCACCAACGTCGTATTGAATTGGCGCTTGTTGACGATCAAGTCGCTGGAACGCGAAGACACCGGCCCGGCAACGCTCGAAACCTCTTGGTTGATATACATCGTCACTTCGCCGTTGTCATTTACCTGCGGCGTGACTTCCAATTTGATCCCGACTTCTTGGCGCTGCACGGTACGGAACGCATTATCAAAATTGTCTGACAATGCTTCACCGGTTGTAACCGGGATCTCTTGCCCGACAAGAAAATTGGCCTTTTTATTGTTCAGCGTCGTGATCTGCGGAGTAGCCAATAGATTGGACTGGGTGTCTGATTCCACGGCATTGATGATCGCGCCAAAAATATTGCCGCCGGACTGAATGGCAAATCCGCCCAGACCGCCCGTCGCCCCCAATATCGAAGCTGCCGCTGCTTCTTGAAGGCCGCTGCCAAGTGCGCTGGTGCTTGTCGTAACCGTTGTCGTGCCGTTCACAGTGGTCGTCTGGCGTGACAGCTGTTCGGCGGCGGCAGCGCCGGCAAGTGTCAGAATGTTTGGCTGCGCATTCGAATAACTGGTGGCCGCAAAGGGCGCATTTTTGCCTGCAAACAGGAACTGTACACCGAGTTTTTTCGCGGCATCCGTACCAATTTCCACGACAATTGCCTCAATCACCACTTGCGCTGGCCTGCTGTCTATTTGCCGGATCAGTTCGCCCAATTGCCGTTGCACATCGGGGTTGGCAGCGATGATCAGCGCGTTGACGCCTGCATAGCGGGTGACGACAACTGGTCCGCGCTTGGCGATACCACCGCCGTTGCTGGATACAGCAATCGGGCCGCTGTTCACCGGAGGCTGCACCGGCGCGACCGCACTGCCTGCATTGCCGTTGTTGCCTGCGCCAGCCGCAGGTCCGGCGGGCGGGGCGGACTGGGCGGGTGTATTTTGAGGCAATTGCGAAGGCTGCGAACCCGCGCTTTGATCACCGCCAATCAAGGCCTGAATAGTCGGCATCAACGTGCCTGCATCGGCATGCTGCAGGGTATATACACGGATTTCAGCGCCTGATTCAGCGCGCATATCGAGATCCCGGGCCATGGCGGCAAACCGGGCGACAGCCGATGGATCGCCGCGCAGGCCAATAGAATTGCTGCTTTCGAACGCAACCACAGCAACCGCAGACCGTCCTGCTTCAGCGCCGCCTTGCGACGCCAGAGTTTGCAGCGATGTTGCAATTTCGCGGGCACCGGCGTTCTTCAGCTCGATGATCTGGCTGGCATCGGAATCACGATCAATTTGCCGCAACAGCTCGCGCATCCGCCGGACATTGTCGGCATAATCCGCCACGACCAGACTATTGGCATTTTTGTTTGCGGTAATGGAACCCTCCCGGCTGACCAAGGGCCGCAAAGTTTCCACCGCCGCGACGGCATCAATCGAACGCAGCCGGAACACTTCGGTCACAAACTGGCTTGCCGACGCAGTCTTGCTGCCAACTCGGCTTGGCTGGGTCGCCGCCCCGTCCGCCAGTTGAATCCGGAAACCGCCATTTCGGATCGGGATGGCGACCAGTCCATTTGCACGCAAGGTCGATAAGAAAACCTCAAAATACTCAGACCGCGATAATGGCCGGTCGGTGACTACGGACACCTTCCCTTGGACACGCGCATCAACGATAAACGTTTTACCGGTCACCCGGGCCGCGTCTTGAACAAAGGCGCGGATGTCGGCTTCACGTACATTTAACAAATATTGCGCCGACAAGGGCTGAGCGAAAACAAGGGCGCTCAATGCGGCAAGATGCAATATGGTCTTTTTCATTGTTTTTCCAGAGAGATCGCTAGAGGTATTTTTTGCGCTCCACGTTCAACTTCTAACGCTACATTTGCGCCAGGGCGCAAATATTTGACCAAATCAGACGGCGAACTTACCGCATTGCCATTGATCTTTATGACGATATCACCATCGCGCAATCCGGCCGCTTGTAAGATAGAACCATCACCCTTTGCGGTGACGACCAGCCCTGTCACTTTTCCGTTTTCATTGCGCGCTTCAAGACCAACACCAGCAGCAACGGTTTCGGGATTAAGTTTTACGCCGGAGCTTTGAACGACAGGTGCGGTAATTTCCGCCGCGCTAACCGTCGCTTCGCCGCCAACGGTTTGCGCGGGCACAGATTGATCCAAATATAGTTTTTCCAACGCGCCATTGTTGCTGACGACGATATGATCGAACGCGACTGAATTCAGCAACACGCCCGGCATAATTTCCTCGCCAGTGGCAAAGCTATTTTGCACCCCTGCTGAATCGGCGATGATCGCGGAACCCGCACCGGATGCTTCGTTGCTGCGAATGCCAAATAGCGTTATCGGCAGGGATGTGATCGTTTCTGTTCCCGCTTCAACATTTTGCATCCGGAAAAAGGGATCGAATACTTGAAACAATGCTGCGCGCTGCTCAGGCAGGATGCCCTGCGGCGAATCGGGTTTCCAATCGCCCAACGGGGCAACAGGTGTTAGCAACGTCCAAACAAGCCGGACCATCTGCACTGTTGCAAACACCAATAGGATTGCTGCAAGCACAGAAAACAACGAAAATGCGCGTATTTCTCTGAAGTTTTTGAACCATGTTTGGATCATATTCAGCGCCGGAGTCCCCCATTCTCTGTTCGTTATCGTTGCACGTAACAGGTTCGCAGCTTTGCGCGCCTTTGCGGCAATAATGACGTAACGCCACATTATGCATGAAAATCGGGATAGCAATAGGCAAGGCATGATCGTTTACGCCGCAATTGTAATTATCTGGACTTCTTTGCGGAGTTACGGGTAGCAGTTAAGCCCATATCAATCGGAAAGAAGTCAATGCCCGCCACCCCTGATTTTGATTTTGCACTCGGCGAGAATGCCGAAATGATCCGCGAAAGCGCCGCGCGCTTTTCTGATGACAAGATTGCGCCGCTTGCCGCGAAGATTGATGCCGAAGACTGGTTCCCGCAAGAGTTGTGGCCGCAAATGGGCGCGCTCGGCCTGCACGGGATTACCGTGGCGCAGGAAGACGGCGGGCTAGGGCTTGGCTATCTGGAGCATGTCGTGGCGCAGGAAGAAGTGGCGCGGGCTTCGGCCTCCGTTGGCCTGTCCTACGGCGCGCACAGCAATCTGTGCGTCAACCAGATCGCCCGCTGGGCCAGCGATGAACAGAAGGTGAAATATCTGCCCAAACTAATTTCTGGCGAACATGTTGGCAGCCTGGCGATGTCAGAGGCGGGCGCAGGATCGGACGTGGTGTCGATGAAGCTGAAAGCGGATAAGGTTCAGGGCGGATATGTGCTGAACGGCACCAAATTCTGGATCACCAACGCCGCCTATGCCGACACATTGGTGGTTTATGCCAAGACCGGTGAAGGATCGGGCGGGATCACCACCTTCCTGATCGAAAAGGACATGCCGGGTTTCAGCATCGGCCAAAAGATCGACAAAATGGGGATGCGCGGATCGCCGACCGCCGAACTGGTCTTCACCGATTGCGAAGTGCCCGACGAAAACGTAATGGGTGCGGTCAATGGCGGGGTTGGCATATTGATGTCGGGGCTGGATTACGAACGCACCGTGCTAGCGGGGATACAATTGGGCATCATGCAGGCCTGCCTTGATGTCGTGATACCGTTTGTGCGTGAACGCAAACAGTTCGGCAAATCGATCGGCGGGTTTCAGCTTATGCAGGGAAAGATTGCCGACATGTATGTCGCACTCAATTCGGCGCGGGCTTATGTATATGCGGTTGCGAAATCCTGTGACGCGGGCCGGACTACGCGGTTCGATGCCGCTGGCGCGATATTACTAGCCAGCGAAAATGCAGTGAAGGTCGCGAATGAGGCGATACAGGCGCTGGGCGGCGCGGGATATACCAAGGATTGGCCAGTGGAACGGTTCTACCGCGACGCAAAGCTGCTCGACATTGGCGCAGGGACCAATGAAATCAGGCGGATGCTAATCGGGCGGGAGTTGATTGGATGTTGAAGGTAGAGCGCGCGCCAACTCCTCCCCCCTCGAGGGGGAGGAAAGTGGAACTTGCAAGCTTGCTTGCTAGTGAAACTTGGAGAGGGGGGCGAGGCGTGGCCTCGCGCAGCCGTTTTGCGGCTGCCACCCCTCACCCAGCTTCGAGTAAGCAGCAAGCTGCTCACTCGTCTCAACCCGTGGAGCCACTCGGATCAGTCTGGGAGACTGATCCCTCCACGCCCTCAGGGGGAGAGGGACGGACATGAGCGCC
The DNA here is from genome assembly GCA_963732535.1 of uncultured Alphaproteobacteria bacterium. GTDB lineage: Bacteria > Pseudomonadota > Alphaproteobacteria > Sphingomonadales > Sphingomonadaceae > Sphingorhabdus_B. Next base: position 9,175 of record CAVSZW010000001.1, read on the forward strand.
CCCATCATCAAAACCAATCTCAACCTCGACGACGAGAAGACCCGCGCTAACGCTGCCCTTAACCGGGCGTTGCGCGATGAACTCTGGGCCAAAGTCGCCAAGACGGCCTTGGGCGGCAACGAGAAATCGCGCGAGCGGCATACGTCGCGGGGCAAGCTGTTGCCACGGGAGCGGGTGGAGCGGCTGCTCGATCCGGGATCGCCGTTCCTCGAAATCGGCCAGCTCGCCGCCTGCGACCTCTATGACGGCGAAGTCCCCGGCGCGGGCATCATCACCGGCATAGGCCGCGTATCGGGCCGCCAGTGCATGATACTGTGCAACGACGCGACGGTGAAGGGCGGCACTTATTACCCGATGACGGTGAAGAAGCATTTGCGCGCGCAGGAAATTGCCGAGGCCAACCGCCTGCCGTGCATCTATCTGGTCGATAGCGGCGGCGCGAACCTGCCGCATCAGGATGAGGTCTTCCCTGACCGCGACCATTTCGGGCGGATTTTCTTCAACCAAGCCAACATGAGCGCCAAAGGCATCCCGCAAATCGCCTGCGTCATGGGCAGCTGCACCGCGGGCGGCGCGTATGTGCCCGCGATGTCCGACGAGAGCGTGATTGTCCGCAATCAGGGCACGATCTTCCTAGCTGGCCCGCCTTTGGTGAAAGCCGCAACGGGTGAGGAAATCAGCGCCGAGGATTTGGGCGGCGGCGACCTGCATGGCCGCAAATCGGGCGTGGTCGATCATGTCGCGGAGAATGACGAACATGCGCTGACGATCGTGCGCGATATCATCAGCCACCTTGGCCCAATCCACAAACCCGACATCGACCTGAAAGACCCGCGCCTGCCCAAATATGACGCGGAAGAACTTTACGGCATCATCCCGGGCGACGTCCGCGCGCCTTATGACGTTCACGAAGTCATCGCGAGGCTGGTCGATGGCAGTGAGTTCCACGAGTTCAAGACGCTCTACGGCAGCACTTTGGTCTGCGGCTTCGCGCATATCTGGGGAATGCCGGTCGCCATCCTCGCCAATAACGGCGTGCTGTTTTCGGAAAGCGCGGTCAAAGGCGCGCATTTCATTGAACTCGCCTGCCAGCGGCGGACACCTTTGCTGTTCCTGCAGAATATCAGCGGCTTCATGGTCGGCGGCAAATATGAGGCGGAGGGCATCGCCAAGCACGGCGCAAAGCTCGTCACGGCCGTCGCCACCGCGAGCGTGCCCAAGATCACCGTGCTGATCGGCGGCAGCTTTGGCGCGGGTAATTACGGCATGTGCGGGCGGGCCTATTCGCCGCGTTTCCTGTTCACCTGGCCCAATGCGCGGATTTCGGTAATGGGCGGCGAGCAAGCGGCGTCTGTGCTGGCAACCGTCCACCGCGACGCCGAAAAATGGACGCCGGAGGAAGCCGAAGCCTTCAAGGCCCCGATCCGCCAGAAATATGAAGACGAAGGCAACCCCTATCACGCCACCGCGCGGCTGTGGGACGACGGCATCATCGACCCGGCGCAGACGCGCGATGTGCTTGGGCTGGCGTTGGCGGCAGCGCTGAACGCGCCGGTCGAGGAGGCGCCCCGCTTTGGGGTGTTCCGGATGTGAAGACAGAATTACAAAAGCCTACAGAGTACTTTTATCCCCCATCGAAAACAGTCTGTACGGCTGCATTCAGCCGTTTTCTTAGTGATTATCACGAAAATCTCGACTCATTTTTGTTCGTTACAAGAGTGGTCTCGCGCGCCGATGAAACACGCGTCGTTGCCTCAAAAGCGTTGCTACCTCTTGCTCGAAATGATGGCGAACGAGAAAAATATCAAAAGTCGATTGATAATGAGAGTGTTGTATTCGACCAGTTCAAAAAGCATTCCAAAATTCATTCTCAGAATTTAACAAATGGTTCGGTGAACGCGTTTCAAAGGTTCTTTTCTGGACTAGTTCAGAGTGTAGCTTTGAAGCGGCCTGAAACGATCACTTCCTCTGCCCAAGTTAAGATAGAAGACGTGATTAAGTTTTCAAGCCATCGGAAATTGATCGAATTTTTGGTTGATAAAAAAGTAAATGAACTTGCTTATGGCGGCCTTCAAGACATGGAGCGTTTTTTCGTTGAACGGTTAGGCATAGCGATGTTCGAAGATGAAGTTGAACGTTCGCTGTTAAGGCTATTTATCGAAGCGAGGAACATTAACGTTCATAATGGTGGAGTTGCAAACTCAATTTTCGCAGGTCGCGTTGGCACGATCGACGGTTTTAATTATACCGTTGGAAAACGATTCCATGTTGATTTCGATGATCTGATCAAGCTGTCAGAAAATGCAATGCGGGTCGCAATGCGTCTTGATCGTGAGGTCGCCGCCAAATTTCGAATGCAAGTAAAAGCTCATTCAACTTGGGCAAAGAAAAAGAACCCAAAGAAATGATCCAATCCCTCCTCATCGCCAACCGCGGCGAGATTGCCTGCCGGATCATCCGCACCCAAATCCTCCCCGGAACGGGGAGGGGGACCATGCGCAGCATGGTGGAGGGGGCCCACTTTGAGGTTTGTGCTGTGGCGGAGAGGCGGGCCCCCTCCGTCAGTCCTTCAGACTGCCACCTCCCCGTGCCGGGGAGGATTTATAGGGCGTCTTGGTCCGTTCCGGGGAGGAATTTGTGACGGAGTCAGAGCCGAAAAAATTGCAACCGCCGGTTTTGCGGCAGCCGATCAAGCTGGTGAAGCGCGCCCGTGCATTACGGAAGGAAATGAGTTTGCCGGAAGTGTCTGCTCTGGGTTCAGCTTCAAAAGCATCCCGGTGGGCATAAGTTCCGCAAGCAAGTTCCGCAGCACCCATACACGCTGGACTTTGCCTGTTTGCAGGCGCGGCTTTGCATCGAGGTTGATGGAGAAGCCCATAATCGCGGCGATCAGCCTCAAAAGGATATTGTGAGAGATAAAATAATGGCCGAACGCGGTTTCCGGACGATGCGGCTTCCTGCTTATGAGGTACTGAACAATATGGAAGGCTGTGTGATGGCTATCGTTGAGGCGTGCAACGCGACAAATCCTCCCCGGAACGGGGAGGTGGCGCGGCGTAGCCGTGACGGAGGGGGGCCAGCTATCGGCAAAAGCGCAAACCTGACAGGTGGGACCCCTCCGACCCCTTCGGGGCCACCTCCCCGTTCCGGGGAGGATTTGGCGTGATCCAATCCCTCCTCATCGCCAACCGGGGCGAAATCGCTTGCCGCATCATCCGCACCGCGCGGGCGATGGGCATTCGTACCGTTGCGGTTTATTCGGATGCCGATGCCAAGGCGCTGCATGTGCGCCAAGCCGATGAGGCGGTGCATATCGGGGCGTCTCCGGCGCGCGAGAGCTATCTGGTGGGCGAGAAGATCATCGCCGCCGCGCTAGCCACGGGCGCGGAGGCGATTCATCCGGGTTATGGCTTCCTGTCCGAAAATGCCGAGTTTGCGCAGGCCGTAATCGACGCTGGCCTGATCTGGGTCGGGCCAGCACCGGCCAGCATCACCGCGATGGGGCTGAAGGATGCGGCCAAGAAATTGATGGCCGAGGCGGGCGTGCCCGTCACCCCCGGCTATATGGGCGAGAACCAGGACCCCGCGTTACTTGGGCGAGCGCGCCACCGAAATCGGCTATCCCGTGCTCATCAAGGCGGTCGCGGGCGGCGGCGGCAAGGGGATGCGCAAGGTCGAGGACGCCGTCGATTTTGCCGATGCGCTCGCCTCTTGCCAGCGAGAGGCCACCGCGTCGTTCGGCAACGCGCATGTCCTTATCGAGAAATACATCCAGCGCCCGCGCCATATCGAGGTGCAGGTGTTCGGCGACACCCACGGCAATATCGTCCACCTGTTTGAACGCGATTGCTCGCTGCAACGCCGCCACCAAAAGGTGATCGAGGAAGCCCCCGCGCCGGGCATGGACGAAGCGACGCGCGAACAGCTCTGTGCAGTCGCGGTCCTCGCGGCCAAGGCAGTCAATTATGTCGGCGCAGGGACTATCGAGTTCATCGCTGACGCCTCCGAAAGCCTGCGCGCCGACCGCATATGGTTCATGGAAATGAACACGCGGTTGCAGGTCGAACATCCGGTGACCGAGGAGATCACCGGCGTCGATCTGGTCGAATGGCAGTTGCGAGTGGCGAGCGGGGAGGCTTTGCCGCTCCGCCAAGACCAGCTGCGCATTAACGGCTGGGCGATGGAAGCGCGGTTGTATGCAGAGGATCCAGCCAAGGGATTTTTGCCGAGTGTCGGGCGGTTAGAACATTTTTACATTCCGGGTCGTCGGCCCGTGCTTGACACGGGCCTAGGCTTGCCTTTGGACGTTGGGGCAAAAAGCCTAGCCCCGCATCAAGTGCGGGGCGACGTGAGAGTGGATACTGGGGTGGAAGAGGGCGGCGAGATTTCACCTTATTACGACCCGATGATCGCCAAAATAATAGTCCATGCCGATAATCGGGAAGTTGCAGCAGATGCACTTGCTGACGCTTGTCTTCAAATAGAATGCTGGCCAGTTCACACAAACGCCGATTTTCTGGTCTATTTGCTTTGTCACCGTGATTTCGTTGAGGGTATGATAGATACTGGTTTCATCGCCAAGTGTTTAGACGACGCGATTCAATTGGAAGAAAATTCTCGACAGATTAGTAATCAAGACCTCTGGTATATCGGAAATCTAATTTACGAAGATCGAAGGGGTTCTCCCAATGATGTCTGGCATCGGCAATCTGGCACTCGTCTAAACGCAAACGCTGCGGGCACAAAATTATGGCTGACCGACGGTACTGAGAAATTTCAAGTAGCCTTGGGGCAGCCACCAGCTGAAAAATGGACGAACATCGTCAAACGCCATGATGGTTATCTGATCAGTAGATTTAATCGTACATGGCATATCAGAGAGTATCGATTTGACGGCTCCGCCCACGGCCCCGCCTCCTCTGGAAATATCCTCTCCCCCATGCCGGGCCGCATCATCGCGGTCGAAGTCACCAAAGGCCAGGCCGTCACCAAGGGGCAGAAACTCCTCACGCTCGAAGCAATGAAGATGGAGCACAGCCTTACCGCCCCGTTCGACGGGGTGGTGACGGAACTCAACGCCGAAGCGGGCGCGCAGGTGCAGGTGGAGGCGCTGCTGGTGCGGATTGAGGCAGTGGAGTGATTGGAGTATGCGCTCCGCCCCTCACCGTTCGTCCTGTGGCTAGCTTCATCATGGATGCGGGCAAGAATGACCGGCTGCAATTATTTGGTATCCCGCTGATCGGCGGATCGAACGCGCTATATTACGGCATTGGCTTGGAACGGGCGGTGGCGCGCGATTATCTGTTGCCGTGGGTGACCTATGGCTTGACGGAAAGCGGTCAATTGCTGGTCGAGGCGAGCGTTGGTGCGAACCTGAACAGTTCGCAAAGCAACGCGGCGATACTGGACATCGCGCAGGTTGTGGAGAACTGGGACAAGGGCGATTTAGGGATAGAGTTTCTGGTGCGCGGCGGCGGCGATGAAATATCGCTATTGCGCGCTGTGTTCAGGGTGCTGGGCGCGCAGGCGAGCGCAGTGGCGCGCTTTGCCAAGAATTTGGCGTGGCTGCCCAGCGACGATCCCTTAGTGCTCGACCTGAACGGGGACGGTCTGGTGTCCAAGGGAATCGGTGCGGTTCGGTTTGATCAGGACGGGGATTATTTTGCGGAACGCTCGGGCTGGATCAGCGGCGATGACGGGTTTTTGGTGCATGACGCCGATGGCAGCGGCACGGTTGATGATATCTCCGAAATGTTCGGCAGCCCGGGGCAATCGGGCTTTGCCGAGCTTGCCGGATGGGACAGCAACGGCGACGGCATTATCAATAATGAGGATGCCGGCTTTGCGAGCCTGAAAGTGTGGCGTGACCGTGATGGGGACGCGGTAACCGATGCAGGCGAGCTGTATAGCTTGGCCGATCTGAACATCACCGCGTTGTCGGCGCGGGCCGGTCCAAATCGCCCGGTAACCACGGCCAACGGCACGGTGATCCGCGCCGAAAGCTTCTTCACGCGCAACGACGGCAGCGTCGGCGCGATTGGCGAGCTGATATTCCAGACGGACCGGGTGAACACGGTGTACCGGGGCGATCCTTCGACAGGCTCAGGAGGCATTGCGGGCTATGCCGCGGGCTATGATGCGTTCCCCAGCGTTGCGGGCGAACAGCGGCGGCAAGTGAACGCGAAGGGATATGGCCGGATCACCGACCTTGGCGTGGCGGTGAGCAATGATATGCGGGTGGCCGATACGCTGGCGGCGAATGACGAAGCAATGATGGAATTCGATGGGAGTGTTGCAGCATGAGTGGCAAGGTTTGGATGAGCAGCGTCAAAAGCAACTATGCCCTGGGCGACAAGCCGGGAGTGCGAACAAAATATTATGGTTATGATTGGCAGCCAGCTGAATTCAACATCCCACTGGCGCCGGATGAAGTTCATGCAAACATGCGTCGCGCAGGGCAGGGATTTGCACTTGAACGCGAAGAACTGCCGGAAGCTGCCGCGGTTTGGAATGAGAAGCGCTTCAAACTTCTGGGGGACATATTCTACGCAGGCGGTTTTCTCGTAGTTCGCGGCAAACTCGCTGAAGTCCTGTCGCGTTTCGATCTTGGCGAAGGCGGATTGATTCCATTCACGATCTACAAGGCGGATTTGGACACGCCTTATCCGGGGGAATATTTCCTACTCAATTTTGGGTGCCAGAAAAACTCTGTGCTGCCCGAGCAAAGCCAGAATGTCGTTAAATTCGCTGTCGATCACAAAACAGGTTTGCAATATTGGAAGGTTAACAGCTGGTCAGAGGATGCCGATGTTGTTCTTTCTCCGGTCGCGCTTGAAGGGCCTGATCTTTGGTTCGAGGAGTTTGTCTTTAACAAAATTTTCATGAGCGACCGATTGGCGCAAGCCTTGATCGAGATCGGTATGAGCGACATTTTTAAACTTCAAAAATGCCGTATCGCGGGAGGTGCACAATGAGTCAAGATCCCCGCAACCGGATACTCGGCGTAGAAGTCCAGCATATTTTTGTGACCGCAATTGAAACAAGGATATCAGATGAAGCCGACAGGGCTCGCGCATTCCTCCAATCCATCGGCTTTGACCTCGAATCTCGCAGCAACAAGGTAGCTTTGCTGGCGCGCGTCAATGTGCGTGACGCGATATTGAATGCTCCCGATGAAGTGCAACAAGTCCATGTTCCTGCCGATCTCGCGCCGAAACCGTTACAAGTCCACACTGCCAAATTCGGCTGTCGCCGCGCCTGTCGAGTTGAACTTTGCCGTTCAAAATCTGGTGCGTTTCCTAAGGGCTTTCTCCAAAACACCGTTGATGTCGACCTAAGACGATCAGGTTTTCTGAGAATGGTCAATTTGTGTTAGCTTTGTGTTAGCGCCAAAACGAACAAAAGCCCCAATCCGAAGACCGAAACGTTTTTCTAAGATGCTGATTTTACTGTACTTTATTGGTTGCGGGAGTAGGATTTGAACCTACGACCTTCAGGTTATGAGCCTGACGAGCTACCGGGCTGCTCCATCCCGCGCCACCAATTTGGGCTTAACATCAGCCCAGGGCCACAATACCACATGACCTAAATAGAAAAAAGGGCAGCCACCGACTTTTTCAGTCAGTCGGCTGCCCTTTCTTTGAATTGAAAATGGGTTTCACCAAAATCTCTCTGCAAGCGCCTGCTACAATGCCTGGCGACGCCCTACTCTTCCAACGCTTAAGCGGTAGTACCATCGGCGCAGTTCGGTTTCACGGCCGAGTTCGGGATGGGATCGGGTGGGTCACAAACGCTATGGTCACCAAGCAATGAAGCAGGCGCTCACAATGCAAACCGCTATTTTGACATAGCGATCCACAAGTTGAGTGAAATTGGGTTAAAATCGATATCCGTGCATTTGTACTTTTTGGCGTATCTAGCCTGATAATCATCCGGCACCAGACATTGCTGTTGCCAACACTGTCATTGATGGTGGGACTCTTAATTCAAGCGCGAAAAGAGTAATTAGGACTGGTTAGCTTCACGCATTACTGCGCTTCCACACCCAGCCTATCAACGTAGTGGTCTACTACGACTCGATGAAATCTTATCTCGAGGGAGGCTTCCCGCTTAGATGCTTTCAGCGGTTATCCCGTCCATACATAGCTACCCTGCTGCGCGGCTGGCGCCACGACAGGTACACCAGAGGTATGTTCAACCCGGTCCTCTCGTACTAGGGTCAACTCCTCTCAAATTTCGACGCCCACGGCAGATAGGGACCAAACTGTCTCGCGACGTTCTGAACCCAGCTCACGTACCACTTTAATTGGCGAACAGCCAAACCCTTGGGACCTGCTCCAGCCCCAGGATGTGATGAGCCGACATCGAGGTGCCAAACGATTCCGTCGATATGAGCTCTTGGGAATCATCAGCCTGTTATCCCCGGCGTACCTTTTATCCGTTGAGCGATGGCCCTTCCACGAGGGACCACCGGATCACTATGACCGACTTTCGTCTCTGCTCGACTCGTCAGTCTCGCAGTCAGGCAGGCTTATGCCATTGCACTCTTGCAGACGGTTTCCAACCGTCCTGAGCCTACCATCGCGCGCCTCCGTTACTCTTTAGGAGGCGACCGCCCCAGTCAAACTACCCGCCACAGAGGGTCCCCGATCCGGATAACGGATCTGGGTTAGACATCAGAAAACAACAGGGTGGTATTTCACATTTCGGCTCCACTCGGACTGGCGCCCAAGTTTCAAAGCCTCCCACCTATTCTACACAGTTCTTTCCTAATGCCACTCTGAAGCTGCAGTAAAGGTGCACGGGGTCTTTCCGTCTAACCGCGGGTACTCCGCATCTTCACGGAGAATTCAATTTCGCTGAGCATATCCTGGAGACAGTGGGGAAGTCGTTACGCCATTCGTGCAGGTCGGAACTTACCCGACAAGGAATTTCGCTACCTTAGGACCGTTATAGTTACGGCCGCCGTTTACTGGGGCTTCAATTCGGAGCTTGCACTCCTCCTCTTAACCTTCCAGCACCGGGCAGGCGTCAGACCCTATACGTCGTCTTGAAGCCGACTTAGCAGAGTCCTGTGTTTTTGCTAAACAGTCGCTACCCCCTGGCCTGTGCCCCCCATAAGTGCTTGCGCATATATGGGGCCTCCTTCTTCCGAAGGTACGGAGGCAATTTGCCGAGTTCCTTCAGGATACTTCTCTCAAACGCCTTGGTATACTCTACCTGACCACCTGTGTCGGTTTCGGGTACGGTCTATACGGTGGGGCTATTTCCTGGAACCCCTTCGAAGCTAGTCCAATCCAATAAGGACTAACAACACACGGGATCCGTCACACACCACCAGGCCCACGAATATTAACGTGGTTCCCATCGACTACCCCCTTCGGGCTCGTCTTAGGGGCCGGCTTACCCTGCTCAGATTAGCTTTAAGCAGGAACCCTTGGTCTTTCGGCGGGAGGGTGTCTCACCCTCCTATCGCTACTCATGTCAGCATTCGCACTTCCGATACCTCCACCGTCCATTACCAGACGGCTTCATCGGCCTACGGAACGCTCCGCTACCGCGTGCAATAAATTGCACACCCTAAGCTTCGGTACATATCTTTAGCCCCGTTACATTTTCGCCGCAGGATCTCTTATTTAGACCAGTGAGCTGTTACGCTTTCTTTAAATGATGGCTGCTTCTAAGCCAACATCCTGGTTGTTTTGGAAATCCCACATGCTTCACCACTTAGATATGATTTGGGGACCTTAGCTGTAGGTTAGGGCTGTTTCCCTTTTGACGACGGACCTTAGCACCCGCCGTCTGTCTCCCGGACTATTCTCTATGGTATTCGGAGTTTGGTTAGAGTTGGTAGATCTCGCGACCCCCGCATCCATCCAGTGCTCTACCCCCATAGGAAAACATCCGAGGCACTACCTCAATAGTTTTCGCGGAGAACCAGCTATTTCCCGGCTTGATTGGCCTTTCACCCCTAAGCACAACTCATCCGACAATTTTTCAACATTGAACGGTTCGGTCCTCCAGTGCGTGTTACCGCACCTTCAACCTGGTCATGCATAGATCGCCGGGTTTCGGGTCTAATACATCATACTCTGTCGCCCTATTCAGACTCGCTTTCGCTACGCCTACACCTAACGGCTTAAGCTCGCATGATACATTAAGTCACTGACCCATTATACAAGAGGTACGCTGTCACCCCATAAAGAGGCTCCAACTGATTGTAAGCATTCGGTTTCAGGTACTGTTTCACTCCCCTCATCGGGGTGCTTTTCACCTTTCCCTCACGGTACTAGTTCGCTATCGGTCATGTACGAGTATTTAGGCTTGGAGGGTGGTCCCCCCATGTTCAGACAGAATTTCACGTGTTCCGCCCTACTCGAGTCCTTGTTGATCACTTTCGCATACGGGGCTGTCACCCGCTATGGCCAAACTTTCCAGAATGTTCTGCTAATTTACAACAAGGCACTGGCCTGGTCCGCGTTCGCTCGCCACTACTAACGGAATCTCGGTTGATGTCTTTTCCTCCGGGTACTGAGATGTTTCAGTTCTCCGGGTTCGCTTCACTAAGCCTATTTTATTCAGCAAAGTGATATCTTTCCTATTTAACTCCAACTCTGACCAATCCGAAGACAGATCAGAACTAAAATTAAATAGTGAAGATGGGTTTCCCCATTCGGAAATCGCGGGATCAAAGCCTGCTCACGGCTCCCCCACGCTTATCGCAGCGTGCCACGTCCTTCATCGCCTGTACATGCCAAGGCATCCACCAAATGCTCTTACCTCACGCTTGAGAGTCCGCACCACCAACGACAATATTGGCCAACCCC
>CAVSZW010000001.1:22500-395542 GCA_963732535.1 uncultured Alphaproteobacteria bacterium
AGAGGGCCTCTAAGGGGAGCTGTTGATTCGGTCAACAGGCTTTTTGCAATTTTATTACAAAAAATTTAGAAAGCTGCCCGGAATGACGGTTTCGTAAGCTTTTCGCGCTAAACCGGCATCATGCATGAGACGGCTTTACCCGAAGGCGAGATCGCCCAAGACTTTGGAAAACGCGTGAAATCCGCAGTTATCTGGCGTTCAGGCACACAAATATTCGCACAAATGCTCAGCTGGGCGACGACGCTGGCCGTCATCCACATCTTGACACCCACCGATTACGGTATGTTTGCGATGACCACCGTGGTCCTCGCATTTATGACCTTCATGAGCGGATATGGCTTTGTCAGTGCGCTGGTTCAGTCCGAAAAAATGGATCCGAATCGTGTGCGGCAGGCATTTGGCTTGCTGATTCTGTTGAATGGCACTTTGGCGTTGTTCCAGTTTTGGGTGGCGGCACCCTTGGCCGCATCCTATTATCGCGAGCCGATGGTCGCCGTCTTGCTCCGGTGGCAATCGCTGATTTTCCTCTCAACTCCGCTGATCGCTCTGTCCGAAGCGTTGATGACGCGGGAACTGGAATTCAAAAAGCTCGCCATCGTCAATTTGTCCACGGCTGTATTTGGCGCGCTGATGTCGCTCGTCATGGCGCTGGCCGATTATGGCGTATGGACGCTGGTCGCGACGCCCATTGCCATGTTCTGGCTGCGCGCGATCATGCTCGTGGTCCTGACCCGCTTTCGCGTTGTGCCTAATTTCGACTTGCGCGGCAGCGGCGACATCCTGAAATTCGGCCTCACTCTGCTTGCGAGCCACGGTTTTTGGATCGTGCAAAGCCAGTCTGACATCTTCATTGCCGGTCGGCATTTCGACAAACATGATCTGGGGCTCTATTCCACTGCGCTTTTCATCACGCAGATTTTCGCTTCCAAATTCATCCCGCCGCTTAATGAAGTTGCGTTCCCGGCCTATTCACGGATGCAGAATGATCGGCCAGCCATGGTCGCCGGGTTCCTGAAAGCCGTGCGCCTCATCATGCTGCTTGCTTGCCCGATCTATGTCGGCCTTGCTTTGTCCGCCGAACCATTTGTCCAAGTGGTGATGGGCAAAAACTGGCTGGAGGCGATTCCCATTCTCCAGATATTGGCGCTCGCCATGCCGGCGTTGACGCTGCAAATCCTGTTCGGTCCGGTCTTCAATGCGTCGGGCAATCCGCAACTCACAATGCGCGGTGCCATTTTCGGAGCACTATTGACGCCGATGGTCTATTTGAGTGCGGTCCAATTCGGCGTCATGGGGTTGGCGGCCAGCTGGCTTTTGACCACGCCTTTAATCCTTTCCTTTGCCGCTTATCAGGCGCGCACCTATCTGGGTGTGCCGTTCCGGGGGCTGGCATTGGCTTTGTTGCCCGGTTTGGGTACGGCGATTGCCATGGGAGCGATTGTCGGCGCGGTCGATCAGATCGCGGTGCCCATGCTGTGGCCCACCGTGCCGCCTTTGGTGCACCTGATCATGCTTGGCTTGTCAGGTGCGGCAACCTATGTCGCGCTGCTCCGCTTTGGCGCGCGCAAAACCTTTGACGAAGTGATTGCGCTGGTGATCCACCGCAAATCACCTGCGGCGGGATAGCTCAAACAGAAAGCGCAGCCGCCATCCGTTGCAACGCCAACCGGTCAAAATGGCTAAGCGGGAAGGACCCACGCGGCTTCATCAAAGGCAGTTCCGCCGGATAGAGCGACGCGAGCTGTTTCGGCAATCCAGTTGGCCCTTCGCCTTTCATGATCTTGCTGATCATCGCGTTCTGGAAATGCCGTACCGAATAATTGATCATCCGCTTATACTGAAGACGCCAGCTCGAAAGCCGCCATAATTTCACCGGCTCGCACAGAAAACCCGCCCCCTCGCAAAAGGGCAATCGTTCGGGTCGAAGATCATCCTCATTTTTCAGATCGGTCTTTGCCAACGCCCCGATTAACCCGTCATCCCCGATCAGATCATCGGGCAAACAAATCGCCGCCGCCTTCATCCGCCGCAGGAAATCACCGCGTAAGGCATACAGATCCCCAAAGATGCCGTGTCCGGCGCGCATCAGCTGGCCATAATGCTCCGCCCGCCTGCCGTTTCGCGGAAAGGCCGATGCGCCATTGGCTTGGCGGTTCGTGGCCAAAGTTGCTGCCAGCGCCGAAATTGACCCTGCAACAATTTCTGCGTCGCCATCGGCAAAAATATGGACTTCGTGAAATGCGGGCAGTTCATCCAGAACGAAACGGTTCCAGCTGCGCGATTTGCCGCCTTGGGCATATTCATGCACGAGGACATTGCCCGCAGCTGATTGCGATTTCTCTGGCAATCTCTGCGGTCCGGTCGCTGGAACCGTTCACGACAACATGGATCGCCACCCCGGGATCGCCCAATGGCAAACTTTGCAGGCATTTGGCAATTCGCCCCTGTTCGTTATGCGCGAGTACCGTCACGCAAACGGGCGCAATCCCAATCATCCCTTTTGTGCCATCGCCCATACTGTGACGGGAAAGCGGGTGTCGTTGGGAAAATTCCGTCGCCAACCGACCCGGCCCCAGCGGTGCATATTCGCCTTCACGGCTGCCGCATTACCCCAGCTTCCTGTAACCGTGCGTTCTGGATCAAAGCCTGCTTCTTCCAAGAAGTGCTTCATCCCCAATTCGGTCCAGCGCGAACAATCGAGCGGGATCGGGTGGTTGCGGATCATGAAGGGCGTGATGTTTACAAACCAGCCGCCGGGGCGCAGCATCGCGTTCACATTGCACGCGGCGCGGTGCGGATAGACCAGATGTTCCCAGACATTGTCGGCAATCACCAGATCATATTGCCGGTCGAGCTTGTCCTTGCAGATATCATGCTCGGGCCAATTCATCTCGCTATAGCTAGCCCATTTGCGTTCCCGCCATTTCCAGCCCGCCGAAATTTCCAGTGCGTCAAGCTTTTCCGATCCCAGCATATCGAGCCAATGATCGACCTCGCGATAGGCGACCGCGCGGGTGATATGCATTTTATCATAGCCAATGGCCGAGGCGACGCCGCCCAGCCAGTTTTTTATATTCTCGTTCATATTCCACCCAAGGCGCAAAAGTGCGTTTCGCGCTCGGGCATAGTCCAAACGTCGTTTACAGGGCGTAAACCCAAATATGTTTTTACAACTAAAGCTTTGGGGGTCAGGCTTTTAACAGGCCAATCTCGATCAGCCGTTCCCGAAGATAATCGTCGGCCAATATCGGCTCGGGATAGCGATCGGGATTATCCGCACTCACACATTGCGGCAATGTGGCAATCGGAAAATCAGATCGCGCATGAAGGAAATAGGGCATTGAATATCGGCTATATAGTGATCGCTCTCCCAAAGGATTCACCACCCGGTGTGTGGTCGATGGCAACACATGGTTGGTCAACCGCTGCAACATATCGCCGACATTTACAGCAATGCCGCCTTCGGGCGGAGACACATCGAGCCAGCTGCCGTCGGGGCGCAGGATTTGCAGGCCAGCCTCTTCGGCCCCCAGCAGCAGCGTGATCAAGTTGATATCCTCATGCGCGCCCGCACGGATACAGCCCTCGGGATCGACCGCTATCGGCGGATAATGCAGCAGACGCAGCACGCTGTTGCCATTGGCGATCACCGGATCAAACCAATTTGCAGGCAATTCCAGATAACGGGCGAGATAGGAAAGTATCTGTCCACCCACCCGATCAAAATCGGCGTAGAGCTTTTGAAAGACAGTTTTGAATTCCGGGATCGCTTCGGGCCAGATATTGGAAAGAGATCCGCCCGCACCATCGCGGCCGACATGCCAGAATTCCTTCAGATCATGGTGCGCCGCCCCCTTGGCAATCTCGGTTTTAAAGGGGGTATAGCCGCGCTGTCCGGCGATCCGTTCGTCATAGCCCTTTCGCTTCTCCGCGTCGGGCAGGTCGAACAGTTTTTTGGTCAAGGCCCAAGCCTCTGCTACCAACGCCGCATCCAGACCATGATCGATCACCGTTGCAAAGCCGTAAGTTTTGAAACTGTCACCCAACGCCTGCCCCAGGGCAAACGGGTCTGGCTGGCTGAGCGAAATTACCGGCATCTGTTCCATAGACTTTCAGATAGCCACGGCGCTAAGGCCTTTCCAGCAATTTTATTTTGGCTCTGCTGGGGAGACTGAGTGTGGCGAAGCAATATTGGCTGATGAAATCGGAACCTGATGCCTATAGCTATGACGATCTGGTCGCCGAAAAAGAGGGCACATGGGATGGCGTTCGTAATCACACCGCCGCCATCCATTTGCGCGCGATGAAGGTGGGGGACGAGGCGTTTTTCTATCACAGCAATATCGGGCTTGAGATTGTCGCCATCCACACCATCAGCCAGGAATGGTTTCTCGACCCCAGCGACGAGAAGGGGCGCTTTGTGGCGGTGAAGGTAAAGCCGGTGCGAAAGCTCGCCAATCCCGTCACGTTGAAAGCGATCAAAGCCAATCCGAAACTGGCCGAAATGGAACTGATCCGTCAATCGCGGCTATCGGTCGCGCCTGTGCGTCCGGCGGAATGGAAAGAGATTTTAAAGATGGCGGGCGATAAGGCCTAGCTTGTGCCAAAAATTTGCATCCTCTCCCCAGACCCCGGCTATCATGAAAACTGGTCCGTCCCGCAGGCCGATTACCGGCGCTTGTTGGGTGATGATATTGCCTTTCGCAGCTGGACCGAGGCGGGTGAGCTTTCCGGTTTTGACCTGATCCTGCCGCTGCTGGCATGGGGCTATCCGCGCGATTGCCCAAGGTGGTTCGCCCTGCTCGATCAGCTGGAAACCTTGACCGTTGCCAATGCGGTCCCGTTGCTCCGCTGGAACAGCGACAAAGCCTATTTGCTCGATCTGGAAAGTGACGGCGTCGCGATCGTGCCCACCGCAATCCGCGAATTGGTGAACGATGCGACGCTCGATTTTGCCCGCGAGATATTTGGAAGCGGGCGACTGGTAGTGAAACCGCCGATCTCGGGAGGGGCAGATGGCACCTTCCTGATCGGCCCATCCGATCCACTGCCCGCCGAAGCGGTGGGCAAGCGCATGTTGATCCAGCCATACCTTCCCGTCAATCGCCGCCGAGGGCGAGCTATCGCTGTTTTATTTTAATGGACATTATAGCCATGCGATCAGCAAGCATCCTGCCGAGGGCGATTTCCGCGTGCAGGAACAATTTGGCGGAAGGGAAGGCGCGGTCAATGCCTCCGCCGATGCCCGCGCACTCGCCGAAGCGGCGCTTGGTGCCACGCAAAAGCGGATGAATTGCGGCCCGCTTGTTTATGCCCGAGTTGATATGCTCCGCGACGAAAACGGTATCATGCGGCTGATGGAACTGGAATTGATCGAACCCAGCCTATTCCTGCAATTCGCCCCCGATGGCGGTGCTTCCTTTGCAGCGGCGGTGCACTCTGCGCTTTCCCGCGTAACAAGTTAACGAACAGGGCTTGCAGACACCTATGCGCTTATTCTATTTTATGACGATGAAGGCCGAAACCAAATCACCCATCACCGCCGGACCAGACCGGGACGACGAACGCGGGCCAGGCAATGGCCCCGGCGTCGGCCTTGCCACGCGCACCCGGCCCAAGACGAAGAAACCGAGCCTGTATAAGGTGCTGCTGCTGAACGATGATTTCACGCCGATGGAATTTGTCGTTCATGTGCTGAAGGCTTTTTTCCAGATGGATACCGAACAGGCGACCCGGGTGATGCTGCATGTCCACCAAAAGGGCGTCGGCGTGTGCGGCATATTTTCCTATGAAGTGGCCGAAACCAAGGTGAACCAGGTATTGGAGTTCGCCCGAAAGAACCAGCATCCACTACAATGCACGCTTGAGAAAGCGTGAACAGCAACGCCAACCAAAGGGGCCGCCCTGATCATCGGGGCCGGTGACGCAACCGGCGGCGCAATCGCGCGCGCCTTTGCCGCCGAGGGTTATACGGCTTGCGTCAACCGTCGCCCGCGCCATGCCGACACTTTGGAAGCATTGGCGCAATCGATCCGCGATGCGGGCCACAAGGCGCAGGCCTATCCCGCCGATGCGCGCAATGAAGAGGCGGTGGTGGCGATGGTAGAGGCCATCGAGCGCGATATCGGCGCAATCGAAATCGCCGTCTTCAATATCGGGGCCAATGTCCAATTCAGCGTGGTCGACACCACCGCGCAGGTTTACCGCAAAGTTTGGGAAATGGCGGCTTTTGCCGGGTTCCTGATGGGCCGCGAAGTCGCCAAAGCGCATGATTAACGGCAGACCGGGACGATCATCTTTACCGGAGCCACCGCCTCTATCCGCGGCGGCGCGGGCTTTTCTGCCTTTGCCAGTGCGAAAGCCGCGCTCAGGATGCTCGCCCAGTCAATGGCGCGCGAATTGGGCCCACAGAATATCCATGTCGCCCATGCCGTGATCGACGGCGGGATCGATACTGAATTTGTTCGCGGTTTGCGCACCGATTTTGACGAAGCCAAGGCGCATGATCTGGTGCTGTCACCCGATGCCATCGCCGCGCAATATGTCTCCCTGCACAAACAACACCGCAGTGCGTGGACGCATGAATTGGATCTGCGGCCTTGGGGTGAGAAATTTTGATGACAAAGACCTTTGAATTCCATTTCGATTTCGGCGGCCCGAACAGCTATCTGGCGCACAAAGTGCTGCCGGAATTCTGTGCCGCAAACGGTGTAAAGGCGGTCTATCTGCCGATCCTGTTGGGCGGCATATTCAAGCTGACCGGCAACCGCCCACCGATGGAACGCTATGCCGACGCGCCCGCCAAGCGCGCCTATGAAATGTTGGAATTTGACCGCTTCGTCCGCGCGAACACCATCCCGTTCAAAATGAACCCGCATTTCCCGATCAACTCGCTGTCGCTGATGCGCGGAGTCGTCGCGGCGCAGCATCTCGATTGCTTTGCGCCTTATATCGAGGCGATTATGGCGGCGATGTGGGAGGATGGAGCCAACACCGGCGATCCGGAGGTGGTCAAAGATGTGCTCGAAAAGGCCGGACTCGACAGCAACGCCTTGTTCACCAAGGCCGAAGACCCGGAGGTAAAGGCCGAACTGATCGCCAACACCGAAAAATCCGCCGCGCGCGGCACATTCGGCGTGCCGACCTTTTATGTCGGTGACGAAATCTTCTGGGGCAAGGAGCGGTTGGGACAGGTGGCGGAGGCGTTAGCGAAGATTTAGACCCCCGCTCCACGCTGCCCTCCCCCTCAACTCTCCGACACCAACGGGCTGACCTGACCGGTTAGCGATCCTCGCCCCTGCATGGTTGCGGTTGTCAGAATCGAACTACCGCTTTTCAGCTCCGTCGGCGTTAGGCCGGTAAATTGTTTAATCTCGCGGATCAGGTGTGATTGATCGTAAAAGGCCAGCCCCAAGGCGGTATCATCCAAGCTGTCACCCGATGCCAGTAAATGCGCCGCACGCACCGCGCGGTATTTTCGGGCCAGCTTTTTCGGCGGCATCCCGTAGTAGCGCTTGGTCATCCGTTCCAATTGACGCTGCGACAAACCGGTATCGGCGACAAGCTGTTCAATGTCCGGATTATCTTCGTTAAGCAGCCAGGCATCGACCATGGATGTGAATTCAAACGGAGATTTCGCTGCGCGGCGAAAAATCTCGGCGGCGGCGATTTTGCCAATGTGGAATTGTTCCGCCGGAACTTTTGCCGCGATGAGCTGCGTTCGCAGGTCCAGTATCGAATCGCCAAAAATCTGGCGGGCATCAAGCGTTTTATCCACCCATTCGCCAGCCCCCGATCCCATCAGCGCCACCCAGCCCGCCGGAGTCATCCCCCAACCGAAAATGCCAATGGGCTCGTGGGCCACCGCCGTGCAGGCAGCCGACGTCGGGCCAATAATGGTCACCGGGTAGATTGGATCTTCGCGACCCGAAGAAAACCGGTAGCGACCATCGCCATACAGCGTAAACCGGAACTGGGCGCGGTCGGCCCGCTCCAGCTCTGACAATGCATTTCCTGAATAGTTGAACAGGTAAAAGGATGACACAAAAGGTGCCAACCGAGCGTCGGGCGCTTCATATTGCAGCGATATCATAAACGCACCCTGTGCCCGAAGTCGCTGAACAGCGACAAGCGGCCAAAAAAAAACCTGCCGTTTCCGGCAGGCCATGTTTAGTTGGCCTTCCGGTATTTTCAAGTACCGGAAGGTTGGGTCGCAAAGCCCCTATGGCGCAATCCGAGCGCGGCAGCTTGTACGGAATCGACACTTTGTAAATCGTACGATTTTGGCACGTCTTTGGTCCGAAAAATTAGCATCCCAATAGAAGGGCAGGTTTGATCGTGTGGGTCGATAAGTGTCCGCCCCGATCAAGGTTCATCTTGCTTGGCGCACACTTCCCGCTAAAGCCCGCATATGGATAAAATCATCATTCGAGGCGGCAACGCCCTAAAGGGCAAAATCCCCATTTCCGGAGCGAAGAACAGCGCGTTGACGCTGCTCCCCTGCGCGCTGCTCACCGACGAGCCGCTGACGCTGCGGAATTTGCCGCGTTTGGCGGATATTGATGGTTTTCAGCATCTGCTCAACCAGTTCGGCGTTTCCACCACCATCGCGGGATCGCGCCCCGAGGATTTTGGCCGGGTGATGACCCTTGAAGCCACGCGCATGACCAGTTCGGTCGCGCCCTATGAGCTGGTCCGCAAAATGCGCGCCTCGATTTTGGTGCTCGGCCCGATGCTGGCACGGATGGGCGAGGCGACGGTTTCGCTGCCCGGCGGTTGCGCGATTGGCAACCGGCCGATTGATCTGCACCTGAAAGCACTGGAAGCCATTGGCGCGGAGATCGAACTGGCCTCGGGCTATGTAAAGGCCATCGCCCCCAAAGGCGGGCTTCCCGGCGGCAGCTATACCTTCCCCGTGGTCTCGGTTGGCGCAACCGAAAATGTGGTGATGGCCGCTGTTCTCGCCAAGGGAACCAGTGTGATCCACAATGCGGCGCGCGAGCCAGAAATTATCGATCTGTGCAATATGCTGGTCGCGATGGGCGCGGATATTGAGGGGATCGGATCGTCCGACCTGACGATCCACGGCAAAGACCGGCTGCACGGCGCGACCTACCGCGTGATGACTGACCGGATCGAGGCGGGCAGCTATGCCTGTGCGGTCGCCATGACGGGCGGTGAGGTTGAACTGGTCGGCGCGAACGAGCCCGAGATGCAGGCGACCGTCGATGCGCTGCGCGAGGCGGGCGTTAAGGTTGAGGCCGTCAAAGGAGGCCTCAAGGTTTCCGCCGATGGCCGGTTGAAACCGCTGACCATCTCGACCGCGCCCTATCCCGGTTTTGCCACCGACATGCAGGCGCAGTTCATGGCGATGCTGTGCATGGCCGACGGGGCCAGCGTGCTGACCGAAACGATCTTCGAAAACCGCTACATGCACGTCCCCGAACTCAACCGCATGGGCGCGCATATCGAAACCAAGGGCCGCACCGCAATTGTTCACGGCGTAAAGGGGCTGACCGGAGCACCGGTGATGGCAACCGACCTGCGCGCATCCATGAGCCTGATTATTGCCGGGCTGGTCGCCGAAGGGCAGACCGAAGTCAGCCGCATCTATCACCTCGATCGCGGCTATGAACGTCTGGAGGAGAAGTTCCAGCTGGTGGGTGCCGATATCGAACGCGTCGGGGCCGATTAATCACAACAGGGGGCATCGCCTGAACCCATGAAGCCCAAAATCCTGACCACGCTTCAGGGTTATACCCGCAGCGACTTTGTTGCCGACATATTGGCGGGTATCACGGTGGCGCTGGTGGCGCTGCCGCTTTGCATTGCCATTGCTATCGCGTCGGGCGCGACCCCCGACAAAGGCATTACTACGGCCATTATTGGCGGATTTCTCGTTTCCCTTTTGGGCGGAAGCCGCGTTCAGATTGGTGGCCCCACGGGTGCGTTCATTGTGGTGGTGTACACGATCATCGCCAAGCACGGCTATGACGGGCTGGTGATCGCGACCTTCATGGCCGGTTTGATCTTGCTTGCCGGCGGATTTTTGCGGCTGGGGCGGTTTGTCCATCTGGTTCCCGATCCGGTGATAGAGGGCTTTACCATTGGTATCGCGATCATCATCGCCACCAGCCAGATCAAGGATTTTCTGGGTCTGAAAACCGGCGCCGTGCCCGCGGAGTTTATCGACAAGCTGGAAGTGCTCTGGTCTGCGCGGGACAGCCTTTCCGTCTGGTCGGCAATTGCGGGGGTCGTGGCGATTGTTGCCATCTTGGCGGCGCGCAGAGCGGCTCCGAAATGGCCGGGGCTGTTCCTTGTGGTCGCTGCCCTGTCGGCGCTGATCGCTTGGCTGCATTTGCCCATCGACGATCTGGCCGCGCGCTATGGCACGATCAGTGGAGGGTTGCCCGTGCCTGCCTTTCCCGATCTGGCCAAAGCCGATTTGCTGGCCTTGCTTCCGGCGTCGGTGACCATAGCCTTTCTGGCGGCCATCGAATCCTTGTTATCGGCCAAAGTTGCTGACCGGATGATCGGCAGCACGCACCGCTCCAATGCCGAAATACTCGCACAAGGAGCGGCCAATCTGGGTTCGGCAATGGTCGCGGGACTTCCGGTTACAGGCGCTATTGCACGCACCGCGACCAATGTTCGCGCGGGAGGGAGAACGCCGGTTGCAGGCATCGTCCATGCCATCGCCATATTGCTGATCACCCTATTCGCGGCACCAATGGCATCGCATCTGGCGCTACCCGTGCTGGCCGCAATCCTGTTGGTGACCGCTTGGAATATGGCAGAGCCTGCGCGCTGGAAGGAGTATCTGCGCGAAAATGTCCGGTTCAAGATATTGCTGCTGGTGACATTGATCGGGACGGTGTTGTTCGATCTGACGGTCGCGATTGTTGCGGGGACGCTATTGTCGTTGTCTTCAGCCATTTCGGCCTGAACCACCAACCAAAGCCTGATCGCCCCCGCCAATCCCGGCGGCGTCTTGCTTTTGATCCGTTCGGCGTCAATCTCGGCGACCAGTGCATTTACCGCCTGCCCACGCGCTTCGGCTGCGCGCTTCAGCATGTCCCAGAACAATGGCTCCAGACTGATCGAGGTCTGGTGGCCATTGATCGTGACCGAGCGTTTGACTGGGGGGTGGTAGGGTGTGGCTTTGGTCACGCGATCCGCCTAACACCCCAATTCGTCATCCTGAACTTGCTTCAGGATAACGAGGGGCGGTGCGTTGTGCTGAAACAAGTTCAGCATGACGATGGGTTGGAGAAATGCGCGTAGCCCCTCAATACATATGCTGCCCGCCATTGATCGACAATGTCGATCCGGTGATGAAAGCCGGCATTGTCGCTGGTGAGGAACTCCACGCCGCGCGCGATTTCATCGGGCTGACCCAGCCGGCCAACGGGAATTTGCGCGACGATTTTTTCCATAACATTGTCGGGGATCGTCGAGAGCATTTCGGTGGCGATATAGCCCGGTGCGATGGCATTGGCGGTCACGCCAAATCGCGCGCCTTCTGCGGCCAGCGATTTGGTAAAGCCGTGGATGCCCGATTTCGCGGCGGCATAGTTCACCTGCCCGATCTGCCCGCCCTGGCCATTGACCGATCCAACATTGACGATTCGTCCCCAGCGCCGTTCACGCATCCCGGGGTAAGTCGCCTTTGCCATGTTGAAACAACCGGTCAGGTCAACGCGGATAACCTCGTCCCATTGTTCAAATGTCATCTTTACCATCGTCGCGTCGCGGGTGATCCCGGCGTTGTTGACCATGATATCGATTGGGCCGAATTCAGCTTCGATGGCGGCGCAGCTATCCATGCATTGCTGATGATCGCCGACATCCCATTTGCGGACGGCGATGCCGGTGCGCTCGGAGAATTCCTTGGCCGCTGTATCATTGCCGCCATAGTTGGCGATAACAAGGCGGCCCTTTTCCTGAAGCTTTAAACTGATCGCTTCGCCAATGCCGCGCGTTCCACCGGTGACCACTGCTATCCTCATCGCACACTCTCCTGCTTATTCTCTCAAATACGCTGATAAGCAGGAAGCGCGGGGTCAACAAGTTGACGCGCGCGTTAGGAGAAAAAAATTCAGAGCCAGCCCGATAATTCGCGCCGCACCAGTGTTTCGAGCATCACCATGCCCGGTTCGCTGTCGTTCAGACAGGGGAGATAGGCAAAATGCGTGCCGCCTGCTTCAAGAAACGCTTCGCGTCCCTGGATTGCCAATTCCTCCAGTGTTTCCAGGCAATCGACCGAAAATCCCGGAGCAAAAATGGCGATGCGCTTTTTCCCCTCAGCCGCCAACCTCAGCAGCGTGGCATCGGTGGCGGGTTCCAGCCATTTGGCTTTGCCAAAACGCGATTGAAAGGTGACGGTGAGTTCTTTGCCCGCTGGCTTCCGAAAGCAACCGCGCCGATTTTCGGCATTGGCAATGATAGGGATCGCCCAGATGCAGGGTGCGTTCGGGCATCCCGTGAAAGCTGGCGATGATCGCATCAGGAATGAAATCAAGCGCAGCCAAGCCCGTCTCAAGCGACGTCTTCAGCGCACCGATATAGGCCGGATCGTCATGATAGGGAGGCAGCGTTCGGAGCGCGGGTTGCCAGCGCATTGCCGCCAGCACGCGCCCGACTTCATCGTTCACCGTCGCCGTCGTCGCCCCCGAATACTGCGGATACAGCGGTGCGACCAATATCCGGTTGCAACCATCCGCCTTCATCGCCTCTAACTGCGCCGCAATCGACGGGTTGCCATAGCGCATGGCATAGCGAACATCGGCGGCCTCGCCCAATTGCGTTGTCAAAGCCTCTGCCTGCCGCGCTGTATAAACTGCAAGCGGCGAACCTTCATCCATCCAGACTTTGGCATAGTTCGCCGCCGATTTGGCGGGCCGTGTGTTCAAAATGATCCCGCGCAATATCGGCTGCCACAGCAAGGGCGGCAATTCCACCACGCGGCGATCAGACAGGAATTGTTTCAGATAACGCTTCACCGCTTTGGGTGTCGGCGCATCGGGCGTGCCCAGATTGACCAGCAAGACGCCGACTTTAGAGGCGGCGAGGACCGGATGATCGGCAGGCCTTTCCATCACAGCCCCCGCGACAACAAAGGCAATTCGCGCATCCGCACCCCGGCTGCCGAAAACAGCGCATTGGCAATGGCGGGCGCGACCGGCGGCACACCAAGCTCGCCAATCCCTGCCGGTTCGGCATCGCTGCGGATAAATTCAATCTCAATCGTCGGCACATCGGCCAGTACCGGCAAGTCTATATCGCGCAAACGACGCGCCACGGGCATCCCGTTTTCATATTCGGTGGTTGCGCCCAAGGCCTGCGCCAGCCCGAAAACAATCCCGCCCTCTATCTGTTGCCGTGCGATTTCCGGATTCACGATTCGCCCGCAATCGACTACCGCCGAAATGCGATCCACCCGAACCCCGCTTCGCCGGTGCGCGCCGAGGCGATCAAGGCG
Organism: uncultured Alphaproteobacteria bacterium; assembly: GCA_963732535.1. Lineage (GTDB taxonomy): Bacteria > Pseudomonadota > Alphaproteobacteria > Sphingomonadales > Sphingomonadaceae > Sphingorhabdus_B. The sequence goes on from CAVSZW010000001.1 coordinate 35,981, forward strand.
ATATGCCCGCCGCGCATGGTATGACAGGCAATCCCCTTGCCGCTGCCCGAAACCCCGCCATCCCATCCGGCAAGCGCGCCCACCCCCGTCAGGCAGCGCGCGAGCCGCGTTTGCCCCACCAGCATCTGCATCCGGTATGACATCGGCTCCACTCCCGCCGCATGGGCAAGCTCATCGATAAAGGCTTCGACAAAAAAGGCGGTATAGCTGTGCGAATTTCCCCGCCAGCGCCCCGTGGGCAGGGGCAGGTTCGCCGGATACACATCAATGGCGATATTGGGGATGGCATAGGGCGGAATGATGCCCTCGATGGCGAGCAGATCGAGTTCGTCCTTCGCCGATGCCAGCGCATCAATCGGCAACGCTCCGCCCAGCCGCTCCGCTTGTTCGCGCGCGGTGGCGGGAACGGCGAGGCGGATCGACAGGCCCTTCACCATCCCGGCCGGATCGACGGCTCCGGTTAGTTTCGCCTGCGCCGGAGCGCGGACAAAATCGCGGACAAATTCTTCGGGGCGGGACCAGACCAATTGCACCGGCTTCCCGCTTTTCTGCGCCAGATAACGCCACCTGTCCGGCTATCTCGCTATCCATATTGCGCCCGAAGCTGCCGCCTGCAAGCATCGGGATCAGCGTAACCGCATTGGCCGAAATGCCAATAGCCGAGGCTGCCGCGCGCCGACAGGCTTCGGGAGCTTGCGTTGCGATCCACAAGGTCAGCCGCCCATCTTCAAATTGCGCCGTGGCGCTGCGCGTCTCCAGTGGCGCATGGACCGCAGGGGCAACCAGATATTCGCCGTGAAACAACCGCGTTGCCGCCGATTTATCAAAGCTGCCACCAACCGATCCGGCGGCATGGATGCGTTTGCCCTTGCCCGATTTGAACGCCTTTGCCAGCCGATCAACAATCACCGAACTTTCGGGCATTTCGCCGGTGGTTGCGAAAACTGGAGACATGGCATCCAATGCCTTGTTCGCCGCCCACCAATTGCTGCCCAATGCCGCGAGCCAGCGTTCGTGCTCGATGATCTGGACAACGCCTTTGATTGCCTTACCCGCCTTTGCATCAAATTTCTTGAGGATAGAGTTGCCAATCGGCCCACCGCGAACCGATGCGAACAGCATATCGGGCAGCCGGATATCGCCCGCAAAATTGGCGCTGCCATCAAGCTTTGCGGGGACATCGATCCGCGCCACTTCTTTGCCCGACAGACTGTTGATCGGCGTAGGCTTTAGCGGAATCGGATCAGGCGGATCATAGTCGGCTGCCTCCGCCACCAATTCGGCAAAGCTCAATTTCTTTTTCCCGAAAAAGACAAAGCCCGCCGCCGTTTCGCAATTTTCCCAATGCGGTGTCCCAGCGTGCGGCTGCAGCCTGACATAATGCCGTGCGCGCCACCGCCCCAGCCTCACGCGCCGCCGTTTCAAACATGCGGAGCGAAGACGAACCCGCCGTAACCATGAAGCTTTCGCGCCGTGCCTGTTCGTCGCCTATGTCATGGCCGATATTGCCCAGCGAGCCGGCGAAGAATATCCCCGCGCCATTCGCGCGCCAACAAAGTGTTGGCAAAAACCGGGCTGGCGAGCGCAGGCTGCACCGAAACCGTGCGCCAATGCGCGCCGAGTTCTCCCGCCACCACCTGTGCAAGCAAAGTATAAACCCCCTGCCCCATTTCCGATTGCGGAACGGCGACCGTAACACGGCCATCTTCACCGATTTTCAGCCAACTGCCAAAGCCATGTTCGCCTTTGTTTACCGGGATGTTGGAGCGATAGGCGCGCGGCCAAAATTCCCATGCGACCAGCAGACCGACGCCAATGCCGCCCCCGATCAGCAATTTGCGACGCGAAATCCCGCCCTGGTCGCTCGCACCATCTGTCATCGCTGGTTATCAATCCATGTGCTGACGCGCGTTGCAATCGCGGCAAAGGCCTGTCCGATGGGGCCATCGTCCAGTGCAGGAGGCTGGCCTTCATCACTGGCCACGCGGATCGATATGTCGAGCGGAATGCGGCCCAAAAAGGGAATGCCCAATTCAGCAGCGGCAGCCTCGGCACCCCCCGTGCCGAATGGCTCGCTCACTTCGCTGCAATGGGGGCAGATATAGCCTGCCATATTCTCGACAATGCCGATGATCGGGACTTTTGCTTGATTGAAAAAGCCAATGGCGCGCGCCGCATCCATCAAGGCTAGGTCTTGCGGGAGTGGAGACGATCACGGCCCCCAAAGGTTTATGCTTCTGGACCATCGACAGCTGGATATCGCCGGTGCCCGGCGGCATATCGACGATCAATTCGCCCACATCGCCCCAGACGCCATCCACCAGTTGCGACAGGGCATTGCCCGCCATCGGCCCGCGCCATGCAATCGGCTGCCCCGGCTGTGCCAATTGCCCCATCGAAAGAAATGGCAAGCCGCCTGCGCCGATCACAGGGATCAGCTTTTTGTCTTCGGCGGCGGGCTTCGTCCCTTCGGCGTTCAAAAGCCGGGTTTGCGATGGCCCGTAGATATCGGCATCGACCAATCCGGTCGCCCGCCCCTGCCGCCGCATCGCGATGGCGAGATTGGCGGACAGGGTCGATTTGCCGACACCACCCTTACCACTGGCGACCGCGATAAACCGCATCGCCCGCCGTTCGGATGTTTGCACAATCCGCAGCACCGCATCCGGCAACAGCCGCGCCGCCTCTGCCTGCACTGCATTGTCCAAGGCTGCGCGCGCCTTTTCGTCCAGACCCGATACATCCAGCACACAGGAAATTGCCTCGGGTCCCTGCCGCAATCCGCTGATCCGTCCCCCGGCAACTGCTTCCAGCGCAGTTTGCAAATTTTCTATCAAAACCATGTTGCAGGCGAATAGAATCAGAATTTGCGGAATGACACTGTTTTTCTGCAATTCGTCTCTTATATGTCGATCCATGAGCGATAAAGAGGATGGCGGAACGCCTGTTCCCATGAACAATGACAATAAAGGTCCGTGGGACACGAGCCCGCAGGATGGAGATTCAAGTCCAACGCGCAAACCATCGGGCAAAGGCAGTTCGGCGGACGACGGCGGTGAAACCGGCAAATCCTCCAATCCTTGGGAGCCACAATCGGCACGCGAGCAAAAGCCGCGCGGACCTTCGCTGGAAGAGCTATTCCGACGAGGCGCACGCAAAGGCGGCAGTTGGAACGGTCTTCCTCCGCGCGCCGATGGCAAAAGCTGGTGGCCGCTGATCATCGGCGGACTTGCTCTGCTCTGGATCGGATGGACGAGCGTTCACCGTCTTGAATCGCAGGAACAGGGCGTTGTCACACTTTTCGGCAAATATTCGCGCACCGTTGGCTCGGGTATCTCGCTGACATTGCCTGCTCCGTTTGAACGGATGGAAAAGATCGATACCCAAGGCATACGCCGCACCACCATTGGTTCGCCCAAGGCGAGCGACGATAATCTGGTGCTGACGCGCGACGAGAGCCTGATCGATATGTCGTATGAAGTGGGCTGGTCGATCCGCGATCCCGAACAATTTCTGTTCCAGATCGACCAACCGTCGCGCACCGTGGAAGAAGTGGCCGAAAGCGCGATGCGCGCTGCCGTTGCCAATTTCAATTTGAACCAAGCCTTTGGCAGCGGTCGTGCCGAAATCGAATCGCAGGTGCGGCAACGGATGCAGGCCATATTGGACGAATATCGTTCGGGTATCCGCATCCAGCGTGTCACGATCTTGCAAAGCGATCCGCCTGCCGCAGTCAATGAAGCCTTCCGCGAAGTTAATGCGGCACAACAGCGGCGCGAGACCTATCTTAACGATGCGCGTGGCTATGCCAGCCGGGTGACCGAACAGGCGCTGGGCGAAACGGCGGAATTCGACAAGATTTACGTGCAATATAAAACTGCACCCGAAGTCACCCGCCGCCGGATTTATTATGAAACCATGGAGCAGGTTCTGGGCAAGGTGGACAAGACCATTATCGATGCCGGCAATGTGCAGCCTTATCTGCCGCTGCCCGAACTGGGCAAGCGCAAGGCGGTTCCGCTGGAAGAGCCGGTTACCGTGACGGGGAAGAAATGATGGAACGCACAATTTGGCAAAACCCCGTTGTGTTGGCGCTCGCCGGGCTTGCCCTGCTCGTGCTGCTCGCCCAGACGGTATCGATTGTTCCTGAAACAAAGCAGGCGATCATCAGCAGCTATGGCGAGCCGCTCCGCGTGGTGAATGCCTATAAGACCAAGGAACGTTTCGGCTCGACCAACGCAGGCCTTGCCGCCCGCATTCCGTTTTTTGAACAGATCACCTGGATCGACAAACGCATATTGAGCGTCGAAATGGAGCGGCAAGAGGTGCTCTCGACCGATCAGCTGCGCTTGCAAGTCGATGCCTTTGCCCGCTTTCGCGTTACCAAGCCGATCCTGATGTACAAGACGATCCGCACCGAAGAAGGGCTGCGCGACCAGTTGAAAACCATCCTTGGATCGCGGCTTCGCAACGAACTGGGCAAGCGGTCTTTTGCGACATTGCTCAGCCCCGAGCGCGGTGAAGTGATGGAGAATATCCAGAAATCGTTGAACCGCGAAGCCAATCGTTATGGTGCAGAAATCATCGATGTGCGGATCAAACGCGCCGATCTGCCCGATGGTGCCCCGTTGGCGGCGGCCTTTGCCCGGATGCAAAGCGCGCGGCGGCAGGAAGCCAACACCATTGATGCCGAAGGACAGAAGGAAGCCCAGATCATCCGCGCCAGTGCCGAAGCAGAGGCCGCGCGCATCTATGCCGAAAGCTATGGCAAAGATGCCGATTTCTATGATTTCTACCGTGCAATGATCTCGTACCGGCGTACCTTTCAGGAACAGGGCGAAAATGGCCCGCGCACCAATATGGTGATCTCGCCCAACAATGATTATCTGCGGAAATTCCGGGAGGGCCGGTAAGGGCCGCCGATGTCGTTGATCGAAGCAAATTTGCCGTTCGTCCGCCAAATGGCGGCGTAAGGCATGATCGTTCAATTGGCGTTCAGTTTTACAAAGTCAGTTGAAAATCCGAACATCGGCCACATATCTGGCCGCACTTGATTGAGAGGAATTAGGCTCGTGCGTTTTGCTTATGGAGTAACCACCCTTATACTGCTTTCCGGCAGTGCCTTCGCTCTCGCCACCGGTGAGCCAATGGGTGGCAAGGTTCCTGTTCCCGGCACCGTGGCTTTGGCCCAATCGGGCATAGCGCCCAAGGGCGCGCCCGATAGCTTTGCCGATCTGGTCGATCAATTGCAGCCCGCCGTGGTCAACATTTCAACCAAGCAAAAGGTGCAGGTGGCCACCAGCTTCAATCCCTTCACCGGCGAACGTCGCCCGGTGACGCAGGAACAGCAAAGCGGCGGTTCGGGCTTCATCATTTCTGCCGACGGCTATATCGTCACCAACAACCATGTGATTGCCGGTGGCCCCAATGGCGATGCCGTGGACCGCGTGACCGTGACCCTGTTCAACAACAAGGAATATACCGCCAAAATCATCGGTCGCGATCCAACATCGGACGTCGCCTTGCTCAAAATCGAAGCTACCGGCTTGCCATTTGTGGAAATGGAAAGCTCGATGAAAAACCGCGTTGGGGATTGGGTGATTGCCATCGGCAATCCGCTCGGCCTCAACAGCTCGGTCACCGCCGGGATCATTTCCGCGTTGCAACGCAACATCGGCGCGGGCGGAGCCTATGATCGCTTTATCCAGACCGATACCGCGATCAACCCCGGCAATTCGGGCGGACCGCTGTTCAATCTTCAAGGCAAGGTGATCGGGATCAACAACCGGCTGATTTCGCCGATCGGTGCCAACATCGGCGTGGGCTTTGCCATTCCGGCCGAAGAAGCCGCGCCGGTTATCGAATCCCTGAAAAAAGGCGCTCGTCCCGAACGCGGCTATCTGGGCATTGGCATCCAGGCGGTGAACGAACGCCTCGCCGATTCGCTCGGCATGGAAAAGAACAAGGGCGAGCAAGTGACCAATATCGTCGCCGGACAGCCCGGCGACAAAGCGGGCCTGAAAGAAGGCGATATCGTTTTGAAGGTGAACAATAGCGAAGTGTCACCTGATCAAACGCTGTCCTATATCGTCGCCAACACCAAGCCGGGAACCAAAATTCCGCTCGATATTTTGCGCGAAGGCAAGCCCACAAAGCTGACCGCCATGGTCGGCACACGCCCCACCGAAGAACAAATCGCGCAAAGCAATTTCAATCCGGACGAGGAAAAGGATTTTCAGGGCGAAACCTCTGATGCTGATGCCAAATATCTGCGTGATCGTTTGGGAATCAGCGTGATCGCGGTCGATGCTGCCATCGCCCGGCGCTTGGGGCTTCCTGCCGAAACGCGCGGATTGATCGTCGATATTCCGGGATCCGGTTCCGCCGCCCAAGCGGGCATCCAGCGCGTCGATATTATCGTGTCGGCCAATTACAAGCCGGTCACAACATCGGCCGAGCTGGCCGCCGCGATCAAGTCCGCCAAAACCGCTGGCCGCGCCAACATCCTGTTGGGCGTGAAGCGCCGTGGCGGCCCGACGCTGTTTGCAGCGGTCGGGATTGAGGATTGATCTGCTGGCCCCGAAAAGCCCATTGGTTCAAAAATACCCGCCGTCATCCTGAACTTGTTTCAGGATAACATGCAACGCCGGGCTTGTTATCCTGAAACAGTTCAGGATGACGATGATATTGTGCAGTGCTATCTGAGGCGCATGACACTGTCCGAAACCCCATGGCACAATGACGCCGAAGCAATGCTGCCCGAACTGGTGGCATTGCGCCGCGATATCCACCGCGAGCCCGAACTGGGTCTGCAACAATCCGAAAACGCTGGCGAAGATCAAGGCGGCGCTTGCCGGATTGCCGCTGGAATTTCGCGAAGGGCCATCAACCACCGGGCTGATCGCGACACTGAAAGGCCCTGCCAATGGCCGAACGGTTTTGTTGCGCGGCGATATGGATGCGCTGCCCCTCAAAGAAGATACCGGCCTCGATTTTGCGTCCGCCACCGAAGGCGCAATGCACGCCTGCGGCCATGACAGCCATGTCGCCATGCTGGTGGGGGCGGCAAAGATGCTGTGCGCGCGGCGCGATCAGCTGGCCGGCACAGTGCAATTCATGTTCCAGCCCGGCGAAGAGGGCCATCACGGCGCGCGCTTTATGCTGGACGATGGCCTGATCGATCCGCTGCCCGATGCCGCCTTTGCCCTCCACATCATGCCCAATGCGCCGCACGGGATATTTTCCGGGCGCAGCGGCGCGTTGCTCGCCTCGTCCGATGTGCTCGCGATCAAAATCACCGGCGCGGGCGGCCATGCCTCTATGCCGCATGGCGCGGTCGATCCGATCCCCGTTGCCTGCGAAATCGTGACCGCGCTCCAAACCATGATCACGCGCAAGGTGAATGTTTTTGATCCTGCCGTCGTCACCATCGCCAAGATCGAAGCCGGAACGACCAACAATATCATCCCCGAAACGGCAAACCTGCTGGGCACGATCCGCACGATCAGCCCGCATACCCGCGTCTTTGTCGCGCGAACAGGTGGAACAGGTCGCCACGCTGCATCGCTGCCGCGCACGGCGCAAAGGCGGACGTGACCATCACCGAAGGCTTTCCCGTCACGTTGTGCGACGGCCGCGCGGTGCAATTTGGGCAGCGGGTGGTGGAAGCGCATTTTGGCGCGGAAAGCTGGAAAACGCTGGACACCCCGATCATGGGTGCCGAAGATTTCGCCTATGTCCTGGAAAAAGTGCCCGGCGCGATGTTCTTTCTGGGGGCGGCGCATGAAGGCGATGATTGGCAGCATTGCTGTGGCCTGCACACCAACCGCATGGTGCTGGACGAAAGCGTGATGGCGCGCGGCGCGGCACTGCACGCAGCCTTGGCCGAACGGTTTCTTGCCAAGGGGTTTGAGACCATTTAACACCGCAGCCCTGAGCCTGTCGAAGGGCGTCTCACAGCATTTCGCTTTCACTGAGAAGCGCCCTTCGACAGGCTCAGGGCTACGGTGAAATTTCAAACTCATTCTCAATTCAGGGGGTTTCCCATGCCATCCGGCCTCGCCGCACTTCTCGACGACATCGCCACCATTACCAAAGTCGCCGCCGCTTCAATCGATGACGTGGCAGCAGCAGCGGGGAAGGCCAGCACGAAGGCCGCAGGCGTGGTGATCGACGATACCGCCGTCACCCCGCAATATGTCACCGGCTTTACCCCCGACCGCGAACTGCCGATCATCTGGCGCATTGCCAAAGGGTCGATGGTCAACAAACTGCTCTTCATCCTGCCCGCAGCCTTGCTGCTCAGCGCATTCCTACCTTGGGCGATCACGCCGATATTGATGATCGGCGGGGCCTATCTGTGTTTTGAGGGCGCCGAAAAAGTCATCGAAAAATTCCGCGATGCAACCGACGATGACGAGGAAACGCTGGAAGAAGAAGTCGCCGAACTAACCAGCGCCGATCATGAAAAAATCATGGTTGCAGGCGCGGTTCGCACCGATTTCATCCTGTCTGCCGAAATCATGGCGATTGCGCTGAAAGAGGTGGCGGATCAATATCCTTCCATCGCGATGCAGGCTGGCGCGCTGGTCATCGTGGGCATCGAAATCACCATTGCGGTTTACGGTGTCGTCGGTTTGATCGTGAAAATGGACGACATCGGGCTCCATATGGCCAAGCGCAAAAATGGCGGCACGAGAGCACTTGGGCGTGGCCTTGTGCTGGGGATGCCAAAGCTTTTGACCGCACTGTCGGTGATCGGAACCGCCGCGATGCTATGGGTCGGCGGGCAGATCATTGTCCATGGTTTCGGCGCGCATCCAGAGCAATGGGTTGGCCTGCACGGCGGCCTATCAGGCTGGCTGGCCGATGCGGCGATCTGCGGCGTGATCGGATTGGCAATCGGCGGGCTGATTGTGGGGCTGCACCATTTGTGGGTGGCGGGGAAAAGCACATAGATTTAGGTGAAGGACTGGATGATGCATGCAGACAGACCCCATGATGATCCCCATGCGGTGAACTACCTTATCATACTGGACGGCAGTGATCCTGTGCGGGGCATAGTCCGCGTCGATCCGGCCAACCTGATCTGGAATGGCGGGATGTTGGTAACTGCACTGATTTTCGGGCCATTATTTTTCAGCTTGTCGGCCTTTACGTTATTCATTGGAACCACCGGCGCGGTGCTGTTGTTGGGACACAGCATCGGCTATCATCGCAAAATGATCCATGGCAGTTTCGATTGTCCCATATGGCTTGAACGCGTTTTGATTTGGTTCGGTGCATTGGTCGGGATGGCGGGGCCACAGGGAATAATCCGGTCGCACGACTGCCGCGATTGGGCACAAAGGCAACTTGATTGTCACCCCTATTTCGCCCATCGAACGCATCCGTTGCGCGATGCATGGTGGCAGATTTATTGCCGGATCGAGCTGGAGCATCCGCCCAGTTTCGATTTCCGCCGCGTGGGGCATGACCGCTTTTGCCTGTGGTTGGAAAAATACTGGCGATGGCAACAATTGCCCGTCGCGCTGATATTCTTCGGGCTGGGCGGATTGAGCTGGGTGGTGTGGGGTGTTTGTGCGCGCGTGGCTGTTGCCAACCATGGCCACTGGCTGGTCGGCCACCTTGCACACACGCAGGGTCCACAAAGCTGGACTGTCGATGGTGCAGGTGTGCAGGCCCATGACGTGCCATGGGCAGCCATCCCGACAATGGGAGAGGCCTGGCACAACAATCATCATGCCTATCCAGGCTCCGCGAGAATTGGGCTGCAACAGGGGCAAAGTGATTGGGGTTATGCGTTCATTCGACTGCTCGAACGGCTCGGCCTAGCGTGGAATGTGCAGATACCCGCGACATTGGGGCATAGGGCAGAGTTGAGCGATGCGCCCAAAAAACTGCGCCACCTTGAACAGGGCCAGACACGCCGGGCGAAACAAGCATGAGCAAAAGCCCTTTCTCACTTTCGGGGATCACAAAACCTGCGCTTTATCCGGTAATTGCGGCTGCGTTGATGGCAATTCAATATGGCTATGCGGCGATTTGCCTGCTCAATTCCGGTCTCCCGATTGTGGCCAATGCCGGTTTCTGGCTTAGCCCTATGCCAACGGTGATGGATGTGCTTTTGCAGCCACGCCCCGCTTTGGTCAGTGGCGGTTTTTTTATCTGCCTTTTGGCTTCGGTGTTCCTTGGCATATTTTCGTTCAGGCGCGCCAATTTTGCAGGACGGGGCCACTGGCTCGCGCAGTTTGCCTTGGTTCCCACGATCCAGTTGGGTGCCATATTTGCTTTGGCGGTTCTACCACGTAGCACGGTGATCGAGCCTCTGGATCAGGCCGCCGAAGATCGCCGCGGAGACCAACGACAAGCATTGATCGGCGTTGGCGGCGGCATGGTATTGATCGTCGCTGCCGTGATCGTATCGGCCAACATGCTGGGGGCTTACGGGCTTGGCCTTTTTGTTTTTACCCCGTTGCTCGTCGGCTTTACCACCGGCTATTCAGTCAATTCCCCGCAACCGACCTCGAAAAGCCGGACAGGCGGCTTGGTAGTGCTCGCCGGTCTGTTGGGGACCTTAACGCTGCTGATGTTCGCGCTCGAAGGGTTCATGTGTATCGTGTTGATTGCGCCGCTCGCTGCGTTATTGGGCTTAATCGGGGGATTGATCGGGCGGGCGCTCGCGCTGCGGCTGCGCCATCCCGGCCATCCGCTTTTCAGCATCGCCATACTCCCACTCGCCTTGCTGATCGATAGCGCTCTGCCGCCAGCAGTTGTCATGAATGTCAGCGAAGATATCGTCATAGCCGCCACTCCAGTGGCCATCTGGAAGGCATTGATTTCAAACCGCCCTGTCGATCGTGAACCAGGCTTGGTCGGCCTCGCTGGCCTCGCCGTTCCCATCGCAAGCCACCTTACAGGCGAGGGAGTGGGCGCATTGCGCGTCGGCACATTTTCAACTGGCACAGCGCGTGAGCGTATCACCCTGTGGCAACCTCGCCATGCATTGGCATTTCGCGGCGAAAGCCATGCGCCGGCCATGGAGGAAATGAGCCCGTATCGCATTGTCCATGCGCCGCATGTCGATGGCTATTTCGACACGCTTGAAACCCGCTTCATTTTGACGCCACTCGCTGGTGGCCACACACGGCTGACGGTCAAGTCTCGCCACATATTGAGGATCGAACCTATTCCTTATTGGCAGCCTATTGCCCGCTGGGCGATACAGCAAAATATGCGGCGCGTGCTACTTGAAATCGGCGACCATGCACTTGTCTCCCAATAAGGCGCTTTAAAAAAAACGCTGAATTTGATCCTGATCAAAGCGTCCGCATCGGCTTAACCGCTAGACATGGCTCCAGAAAACAGGAGCTGAAACATGTCTTTCCCTTTTGCCGCCGCCGAATTTCAAATCGAACACCAAGCAAAACACCTGCCCAATATCCGGCAGGACGTTGATCGCAGCTTTCAGCTGCCAACGCGGCTTTATGTTGCCACGGTCGGCCTTTATTTCGCCTTCCTCGCTGTCATGGCGGTGGGATTCTGGACGGGTGAAATGGGTGTGGTGATCGCGGTTTGCGTTTTCTATGTTGCCATGGCCTTTGGCGTTCCATCACTATGGGCGCGGATGAATCCGCAGCATGAAACCAAGGCCATCGATTGGTCGGACTTTCAGCGTCATGGAATCATCACAATGACCGGCCATATGAAGGCCACCGATGCGACGGCCCAGGTTTTGGTCCTTCCCGTACTGGTATTTATTTGGGGAGCCGCAACTGCGACCCTAGCGGCTTTGGTCAGCTGACCATTCCCAACAATTGCGGCGCGTCGCGGATAATTATGCCGCGCGCGCCGTCTTTTTTAATGCTGCCGCCGCGATCCATACGGGAAAGCTGGCGGCTGACGGTTTCGATGGTCAACCCCAAGAGATCGGCGATTTCGCCGCGCGTCAACGGCAGTTCAAAATGGCTGGCCGGATGACAGGGCAAATCGCTCGCGGCTTTGGCGATGGCGATCAGCAAACCCGCCACTCTCGCTTGCGCTGATCGTCGCCCGATCAAATCGATCAGCGCACGTGTTTCAAACAAATCCTCGGCAGATCGCCGGAGCAGCGCCTCTGCCAATGCCGGAAATTCCGTGATCGCCGCTTCATAATCGGTGCGCGAAAATATGCAGAGCCTGCTGTCGGTCAACGCGACGATATCGTGATTGGCAACCGGCGCAAACATTTCGCCGACAAATCCGGCTGGATGGACCAGCGAGAGGATATGTTCATGGCCGTCGCGATCAAAACTGACGATTTTGAGCGCACCCGATAGCAGCGTGGCGCAGGCGGGATTATCATCGCCGGTTGCGATCAGAGTCTCTCCGCGTTTTAGATCGCGGTGGCGGCCCAGTTTCGCCAGCCGGGAACGCTGATCCTCATCCAGCGCCGCACAAGCCGCGCGATCCCGCACCGGGCAAGTGGCGCAGGCAAGGCCGCTCATGGTACGAGCACCGTATCGACAGCCTTCGCCGCCAATTCCGGATAATCCAGCGTATAATGCAGCCCCCGGCTTTCATGGCGGGACAGCGCCGAACGGATGATCAAATCAGCGACCTCGACCAGATTGCGAAGCTCGACCAGATCGGGGGTGACGCGGAAGCTGCCATAATATTCCTCCACTTCTTGCCGCAAGAAGATCGATCCGGTGTTGCGCGCGTTCGAGGCGTTTGGTGGTGCGGACGATGCCGACAAAATTCCACATGAACTGACGTATTTCGCGCCAGCATTGGGCAATGACAACCTCTTCGTCTGAATCGGTGACGCGGCTTTCGTCCCATGCGCGGATAGCGGGCGGAGGAGGCAGACGATCCCAATCCAGGTTGATATGCCGCGCGCAGGCATCGCCGAATACAAAGCATTCCAGCAGCGAATTAGATGCCAGCCGGTTCGCGCCGTGCAGCCCGCTTTGCGTCACTTCGCCCGCTGCATACAGCCCCGGTGCATCGGTGCGGCCATCCAGATCAACCAGCACACCGCCACAGGTATAATGCTGTGCGGGGACGACAGGGATGGGTTCCTTGGTGATATCGATCCCCAGCCCCATCAGCTTTTCGTAGATATTGGGGAAATGCCCCTTAACGAATTCCGGATCTTTGTGGCTGATATCGAGATGGACATAATCAAGGCCATCGCGCTTGATCTCGGCATCATTGGCGCGGGCCACCACATCGCGCGGGGCGAGTTCTGCGCGCTCGTCATAATCGGGCATATAGCGGTGCCCGGTTTTCGGATTTTTCAAAATGCCGCCCTCGCCGCGAACCGCCTCGGTAATCAGGAAATTTTTGACCTCCAGATTATAGAGGCAGGTGGGGTGGAATTGCATGAATTCCATGTTCGAGACACGGCAACCGGCGCGCCATGCCATTGCGATCCCGTCTCCGGTGGCCCCGCGCGGCGCGGTCGAATAGAGATAGGCACGTCCTGCGCCGCCGCAGGCCAAAATCGTCGCGCGCGCGGTGAACGCCTCCACCTTGCCGCTCTTCCGGTTGAGTGCATAAACGCCGTGGATACGGCCCGAGGTGGAGAATCGCTGCTGATGCCGCCCTAGGATCAAGTCAATCGCCACCATATCGGGGACCAAGGTGATGTTGGCGTGATCCCGCGCAGCCTTTTCCAGCGCCTGTTGCACTGCCCAGCCGGTTGCATCATCGACATGGACGATCCGGCGATGGCTGTGCCCGCCTTCGCGCGTCAAATGCCAGTCCTCGCCCAGCTCGTTTACCGGTCCGCCGCTGTTAAAGGGCACGCCAAGCTTGGCCAGCCGGTCTATTGCAGCAGGCGCATTTTCGATCACGAATTCCACGGTTTCTCGGTTGTTCAAACCGCCACCCGCCACCATGGTATCGCGGATGTGATCCTCAAAGGTATCGCCCGGCTCCAGTACCGCCGCGATGCCGCCCTGGGCCCACGCGGTTGCGCCGTCGGACAATGAACCTTTGGCAAGGACCACGACTTTTTTCGTTTCGGCCAACTGCAAGGCTGCCGTCAATCCCGCAGCGCCCGAGCCGATAATGAGGACATCCGCTTCCACGCGCTATTCCGCGCTACCGCTGGTCAGCGAGAGGAACACATCCTCCAGATCGGGCTCTTTGGTAACCACATCGATAATACCCAGCCCCATAGCCTGCACCGCAGCCAACACTTCACCTGCATTCATACGGTCTTTATTATAGCTGATCTCCACCACGCGCGGCGCAATCAGCTCTACTTTTTCGAAGGCGGCGTGGGTTGGGGGGGCTGCCACATCGCGGTCCAGCGTCAACACCACGGCTTTCTCGCGCGCCATACCCACCAATTCCTTGGTGGGCTTGTTGGTGATCAGTTTACCATGGTTGATGATCGCGATCCGGTCACATAATTGCTCGGCTTCTTCGAGATAATGGGTGGTAAGCACCACCGTAGTCCCGGCCTTATTAAGTTCGACCACATAATCCCACAGCTGTTGCCGCAATTCTATGTCCACGCCTGCGGTCGGTTCATCCAGCACAATCACCGGCGGCGAATGGACCATGGCTTTCGCGACCAAAAGCCGCCGCTTCATGCCGCCCGAAAGCGTCCGTGCATAGGCGTTGGCTTTATCTTCCAGGCGGACAGCGCGGAGCAATTCCATCGACCGTCGCTTGTCCTTGGGCACTCCGTAAAGCCCCGCCACCAGTTCCAGTGTTTCGATGGGGGTGAAAAAAGGATCAAACATGATCTCTTGCGGAACGATGCCGATCGATACTTTGGCATTGCGCGGATTGGCATCGATATCATAGCCCCAGATCGACGCGCTGCCCCCGCTTTTGTTGACCAATCCGGCAAGGATATTGATCAATGTCGATTTCCCCGCGCCGTTCGGCCCGAGGAGACCAAAGATCGAACCTTGGGGGACATCAAAACTCACATCATCAAGCGCTTGTTTGCCTGTGGCGTATGTCTTGCTGAGATTCTGGATCGAAATTGCGGGATCAGTCATTCTACTGGCGATAGCCGAGGCCAGACGATGGTGCAACGACGGCAACGACCGATGCGAATTTACAAAATTTGCAATTGCGTTAACCACGTATTTGCAGTCGTTGGTTATAGAACTTAAGTAATGAAAATAGCGATGACAGGGGCAAAAATCAGGTTCGGCGCAATTTGGCGTCCAAGGTCGGTTGCGGCCTCGCTTCTCGTGGCGACAGTTGGATCAAGCTTTCCCGCCCATGCCCAAAATATGTACACGCAGCCTGTGGAGGCAGACGTTGTCATCGTAACTCCACTGTCTTTTCAAGAGGTGGAGGGCCTGCATTTTGGCAACATTCTTGCCAGCAATGTTGCGGGCACGGTGACGATCGCACCCAACAGCACGCGGACACGCACGGGCGGTATCACACTCGCCGGTGGTACACCGCATCCTGCCAATTTTGCCGGTATGGGCTCGCCCAACCAGCGGGTCGATATCTCGCTGGGGTCAAACGCTATCTGGATTTACGGACCCGGTGTGCGGATGCGGGTGCGAAATTTCGTCATCGGCAGCACACCCACTGCGGTATTGACGACAACACCGCGCCGGTTCCGGATCGCATCGGTCAATGGCCTTTTTGATTTTCCAGTTGGCGCGACGCTGGATGTCGGGGCAAGCCAACTACCCGGAATCTACACCGGAACGTGGAATATCACGCTCAATTACCAATAGCATTACGACCAATTTTCTGGCGATTTTCTGCTGATTTACAGAAAATTAACCCTGTTCGACAAGCCATCCTTTCGGACTTGGTTCTATGGCAACTCCGATGAATTGGGCATTTTTCCTGCAATTGCGTCTTTGGGCCGCAATGTTGGCGGCAACCTTCGTGGTCTCCGCCGTGCCCGCCCGCGCGCAAGGAATACCCCTTGTCGTAACGCAGGAAGTGAGAACCAATATCCTCACGCCGGGCAGTTTCTACAAAATCGACGACCTTTATTTCGGCAAGATTCTGGCCAGTAACACAGCCGGGACTGTCAGAGTAACACACGGCGGCGCGCGCACAGCGACTGGCGGGGTTACGCTGGTGGATAATGATCATCACGCCGCACTTTTCGCCGGACTTACCCCGGGTCGCACAAACGGAAATCGCCCGATCCGTCTATCGGTTGGCAGCAACACGATCCAGTTGATTGGCCCCGGCGCGCCGATGACAGTCCGCAATTTCAGCCCCAGCGCATCTCCAGCCCAATTCCTGCGAACCAATCCGCGCAATTATCAGATCAACGGCGTGACCAACGGATTTTTCGAACTCTATGTCGGTGCCGAATTGGTGGTGAACGCTTCGCAATTACCCGGCATTTATACCGGCACTTGGACGATCACCGCCGATTTTCCGTAATCAGCGTTGTTGCAGCAAACAAACCATTTTGCTAACGGCGCTGGCATGATCGATGCCCCCGAAACCATAATCGTCCGCACCCACCGCATCGCCTGTGACGGCAGCGGTGACGGCGTGCCTGCCGCCCTTGGCCATCCGCGCGTGTGGCTGGAGATTGACGAGAGCGGAGCGGTGGACTGTGGCTATTGTGATCGCCGCTATGTGCTTGCGGGCGGGCCTGCCGATCAGGGCCAATCAAAAAAGAAGCGTTAGAATAGTTCCAGACACTGATAAAAACCGTAGCCCTGAGCCTGTCGATAGGCGCTTAACGGCCAAGCGCCGTTGGTGCTGCACACGCCTTCGGCCCCGACAGGCTCGGGGCTACGGTTGAATTGCAAATGTCGTTCCGCACTTCCGTTTCATTCCGAACAGCCTATATCAATTGCATGACCATTTCCGATCCCCGCTCGTTCCTATACCAACCCGGCTTGCTCGATCCCGATGCGGCACAGCGCCTGACCCGCGAAGCTTTGAAGCAATGCGATGATGGCGAGCTGTATCTGCAATATGCGGCGAGTGAAAGTTTCGGTTTTGACGATGGCCGATCTAAAACTTGCCGATTATTCCACCGCATCGGGCTTTGGCCTGCGCGGGGTATCGGGCGAGATGACCGGCTTTTCCCACGCCAATGACATCAGCGAAGCCGCGATCCGTCGCGCGGGCGAAACCCTGCAACTGCTCGATCCGGCAAAGGGGCAAGCCTCCCCGCCGCCACGCCAGAACAACCGCCACCTTTACACCGATGGCAATCCGCTCGATCTGGTGCCCTTCGCCAAAAAAGTGGCGCTGTGCGAAGCGATTGATGCCGCCGCCCGCGCGCGCGATCCGCGTGTGGCGCAAGTATCGGCATCGCTCGCCGGAAGCTGGAGCGTGATCGAAATTGTCCGCGCCGACGGATTTGTGGCCACCGACGTCCGCCCGCTCGTCCGTTTGAACGTCAGCATCGTTGCTGAAGAAAATGGCCGCCGCGAAACCGGAAGCTACGGTTTTGGCGGGCGTTATCTCTATGACGATCTGTTTGACGAAGCGCGCTGGAACCACGCGATAGACGAGGCACTGGCGCAGGCGCTGACGAACCTGCGTTCGGTCAACGCGCCCGCGGGTGAAATGACCGTGTTGCTCGGCCCCGGCTGGCCCGGCGTGTTGCTGCATGAAGCGGTCGGCCATGGCCTTGAAGGCGATTTCAACCGCAAAGGGACAAGCGCCTTTTCCGGCAAAATCGGACAGCGCGTGGCTGCCCCCGGTGTAACCGTCGTCGATGATGGCACGATGGTTTTGGGTGAAGATTCTGGCCGGCGCGGTTCACTCTCGATTGATGACGAGGGTACACCGACGCAGGAAAATGTGTTGATCGAAGACGGCATATTAAAAGGCTATATGCAAGACCGCCTCAACGCGCGGCTGATGGGGGTGGAACCGACCGGCAACGGCAGGCGGCAAAGCTATGCCCATGCCCCGATGCCGCGGATGACCAACACTTTCATGCGCGACGGAAACGATGATCCCGCCGAACTGCTATCGCGCGTCAAAAACGGGATTTTTGCCAAAAGCTTTGGTGGTGGGCAGGTCGATATTGTTTCGGGCAAATTCGTGTTCAGTTGTACCGAAGCCTATCTGGTTAAAGATGGAAAACTTGGCGATCCTATCAAAGGCGCGACGCTGATCGGCGATGGCCCAACCGCGCTCAACAGGATCATCGGCATCGGCAACGATATGGCATTGGACGAAGGCGTGGGCGTGTGCGGCAAGGCCGGGCAAAGCGTGCCTGCGGGTGTTGGCCAACCGACAACCTTGGTGAGCGCGTTGACGGTAGGCGGCACGGCTGCCTGATCGCGGCAACGGCTTGCAAAACGGATATTTATCCGTAAGCTATCGCAAACATCGGGTCGCACCTTTGATTTTCTGTGTTGAAGAACGGGAGTTTTGACGATGCGATTCCACGCCAGTGTTTCGGGTGCTGTGTTGTGTGCCCTAAGTCTTGCGGCGACCGGCTCTGCCCAGAAAACCACCGGGCCCAAGGCTCAATACCAGATGGATGTATCCACCATGTCGGGCTTTGGCGCCGGCATGATGGGCGGTGGTATGGGCGGCCTTGGCTCTATCTTAAGCGGAGGTGGCGGTGGGCCGCATTATATGCTCGATCTCCGTCTGAAATCGGCCAACGCGGCTCCTGTGCAACCTGAAAAGGGCGATCATTTCTTTCTGGCCGCAGCGAAGATGGGAAAATCGGTGCCACTGTTGGGCGATGAACCCGGCCAAGCAAAGCCCGTAGAGCGGGACTATCCGGAACGCGATCCAAAATACGAAAAGCCCAAGGGCCGCATCCTGATGTTCTGGGGCTGCCATGCAAAGGCACCTAAAGGCCAGCCCTTCATCATCGATTTTGCCAAAATGCCCACTGCCAAAATGCCCGCTGGTATGCCCGATCAGATGCGCGGCTACCGCGCTGCGGCGCAAGGGCGCGATGCCAACGCCGCCTGGTGGCCCAATGGCAAGAACGGCAAGCAGCCCAAATCGGGCAGCTCTTTGCGCGGTGAACACCGCGTGGCGAGCAACTTTACCCCCGAAATCAAATTTGCGCTCGCCAATGATTATATGGGTGGGCTGAATCTGAATACCGGAGACGAAGCGGGAGGCATTGCGCTTATGTGGAACGCCTTGCCCACGGCGACCGGCTATATCGCCACTGCCTTTGGTGGCATGGAGCGTGCGGGCCAAGGCGGCGACATGGTGATGTGGACATCCGCCGCATCCCGCGAATATGCAGGAGGGCAAGACTGGATGTCACCCGCCGAGGTGCAGCAGAAGATCAACCAGAAACTGGTGATGCCGCCATCGCAAACCACATGCAGCATCCCCGCCGAAGCCAAAACGGCGGCGGGCGGAACTTTCTTCGGTATGATGAATGCCTTTGGCCCCGAAGAAAATTTCGCCTTCCCCCCAAACCCGCCGATCCGAAAGCGGTTTGGAATATCGAATGGACCACCAAAGCCCGCTTCCGTTCCTCGACCAGTTTCATGACCGGCGCGGGAATGGGTGGCATGGGCGGTATGGCAAGACATCGCCCGCCGAACCGCGCAAGCCCAAGCCGTGCAAGGGGCCGTTTGGTGTGCCAATCCCGGGAACTTCTTGCTAGAATTGCCACACGCATGGTCCACGCGCTATTTTGGTGCGGAAACGGCCATATCCGATGCGGCCGGTTGAACTGCACGCTATCTGGTCGCGATGCGGGCGGAAATTGCCCGCAAGAGCTTCCTGCGGATTTACGGGCGCGGCGTGCCGGTGTTCTCAGGATGATGGCTGGGAGGCTCCGGACATTTTGATCCTGCCCGGGTACGCGGCAGATTTTGATATCCATTAAATCCGTTGCGGCTGGGGTGTGCTTGTGCAAGTGGAGCGGGGACGAGCAAAGCCATTGCCCAAGAAGCCGATATCGCATGAAACCGCAAATCAAGGTTGCGACCTATAATATCCGCAAATGCATCGGCACCGACCGGCGGCGTAATCCTGAACGGATATTGGCGGTGCTCGCCGAGATCGACGCCGATGTGATCGCGCTGCAAGAGGCGGACCGACGCTTTGGCCAACGGCACAGCGCCATTCCGCACCAGTTGCTGGCGGAGCATAGCGACTATGTGCCGGTGCCGCTGGGCAGCAAGGCGCATGGCATGGGCTGGCATGGCAATGCGATATTGGTGCGGCGCGGGATCAAGGTGCGCCACGCGCAGATATTGCCGCTGCCCACATTGGAGCCGCGCGGTGCGGTAGTGGCGGATCTCGATACCGGCCATGGGCCGTTGCGCGTGATCGGCGCGCATCTCGATCTGTCGGGGCTGTGGCGGCGGCGGCAAATACGCGCGCTGCTTACCTATATCGATAGCGCCGCGCACCATATGCCGACGGTGATCATGGGCGATTTCAACCAATGGTCCAATCGCGGCGCGCTTTCCGAATTTGCCTTTCACCACCACCGGCTGGTGGCGACCCCGCCAAGCTATCACAGCCAGCGCCCGGTGGCGCGGCTCGACCGGATCATTGTCAGCCATGATCTGGCGGTGGCGGAGAGCGGTGTGCACACAACCGCGCTCTCGCGAAAGGCTTCGGACCATTTGCCGCTGTGGGCGGCGCTCCATATTGCCTGAATTATAGGCAAATACGCAACTGCCTAATAATTAATCAATTCTAAAATGCAGCTTCGCCTATTTTTTGGGCATGGCAAGTCATTGCTCAAATAATAATCACGCAAAACCGCAACTGGCACGGCCCTTGCTCCGATATCCCCGCACACCAAAAAAAGGGGGGTCGCATGAAATATATTATTGCCATCATCAAACCGCACAAGCTGGACGAGGTGCGCGAAGCGCTCACCAATCTGGGCGTTTCGGGGATGACCGTGACCGAAGTAAAGGGCTTTGGCCGCCAAAAGGGGCAGACCGAAATCTATCGCGGCGCGGAATATAGCACCAACATGGTGCCCAAGATCAAGGTCGAGGTCGCCTGCGACAGCGATGCGGCCAAAGCCGTGATCGAAGCCATCCAACATGCCGCCGAAACCGGATCGATCGGCGATGGCAAAATCTTTGAACTCGAACTGGCCGGAGCCACGCGCATCCGCACCGGCGAAACCGATGGCGCCGCGCTGTGACGCGGACCGCAACTGACCAACAAGGGAAGAAATCGATGAAACATAGTATTGAAATGGATCGGAGCAGCAGGGGCAAGCCTGTTCGCCGCGCTTCCGGCGTTCGCGCAGGAAGCAGCCGAGAAGGCCGCAGCCACGGTAGCGGAAGCGACCCCCGCCGCCGCTGCGGCCTTCACACCGACTGCTGAAATGGTGAACAAGGGCGATGTCGCCTGGATGCTGACCAGCTCTGCGCTGGTGCTGATGATGTCCATCCCCGCACTCGCACTGTTCTACGGCGGCCTCGTCCGCACCAAGAATATGCTGAGCCTCCTGATGCAGGTCTTCATGATCGTCTGCATCGCTTCGCTCGTCTGGGTGGGCTGGGGCTATTCGATGGCGTTTACCAGCGGTGGGCCATTTGTCGGCAGCTTTGATAAAGTGCTGCTGATGGGCGTTGATGCCACCACCTTGGCGGCAACATTCTCCAACGGCGTCTATCTGCCCGAATATGTGTTCATCATATTCCAGATGACCTTTGCCTGCATCACGCCGGCGCTGATCGTCGGGGCCTTTGCCGAGCGGGTAAAGTTCAGCTCGCTGATGATCTTCACCGTATTGTGGCTGACGGTGGTCTATTTCCCCGTCGCGCACATGGTATGGTATTGGGCTGGCCCAGACTTCCTGCACAGCACCCCTGACGACATGGGCTATCTGTGGGGCATGGGCGCGCTTGATTTCGCCGGTGGCACCGTGGTGCATATCAATGCCGGGATCGCAGGACTCGTCGGCTGCCTGATGATCGGCAAGCGCATCGGCTATGGCAAGGAAGCAACGCCGCCGCACAGCATGACGATGACGATGATCGGTGCTTCGCTTCTTTGGGTGGGCTGGTTCGGCTTTAACGCTGGATCGAACCTTGAAGCCAATGGCATTGCAGGGGTTGCCTTTATCAACACCTTTGTCGCCACCGCCGCAGCAGCCGTCAGCTGGGCGATTGTCGAGCAGATCAAGCATGGTAAGCCATCGCTTCTGGGTGCTGTCTCGGGTGCGGTTGCAGGGCTGGTTGCGATCACGCCTGCAAGCGGCTTTGCCCATCCCGGCACCGCGATCATCCTCGGCTTTATCGTTTCGCCGGTTTGCTATCTGTTTGTCTCGACCGTGAAATCGAAGTTCAAATATGATGACACGCTCGATGTCTTTGGCATCCACTGCGTCGGCGGCATCTTGGGCGCGATTGCAACGGGTATCGTCGCAGACCCCGCTTTGGGCGGACAGGGCTGGATCGACTATACCGCCGCTGTCGCCAAGGCCGGGGAATATGACATGGCGGGCCAGGTCATCACGCAGATCAAGGCGGTGGCGTTGACGCTGCTCTGGTCGGGCATTGGTTCTGCCGTGCTCTTCTTCGTGATCGACAAGACCCTGGGTCTGCGTCCGAGCGAAGATGCCGAACGCGAAGGGCTTGATCTCTCCGCCCATGGCGAGCGCGCCTATAGCTACTAAGTTTACGGAAGGTGCTGCCCTAAACACCCGGCGGCGCTTTCCACCAGTTTGGCGGGAGGACCCTCCTCTCCCGGTCCCCCGCCTCCCGATGTTCCTCCCGCGAACGTCCAACTTGATAAGCCCGGATCAGAAATGGTCCGGGCTATTTTTTTGTTGTGGTGGATCGGCGGAATGGAAGGAATTAAAACAAGCAAGAGGTTGCTGAGCCGAAGTGCAATTTTATTGTAAAGAGGCGCAGAGGTGAAAAGAGTTAAAGAGGATGCGGCCCAAACTCTCCGTGCCTCTTTTTTTCTCTTTGTCTCTTTTGCAAAAATGGCACCGTGGTATCATAGGCCATGGATCAGGAAGCCTTCGACCCCTTCACTTTGAACTTCTACGCCATAGAAACTCCTACCTATATTTCCAGCGGCAGTTTGGGAGAGTATCGTTTTCTTGGTCCATTTTTGGACCAGTTGCCCAAAGGCGCGTCGATTCTCGAACTGGGTTGCGGCGGCGGGAACAATGCGGCGTATCATGCTTGATCGGGGTTTCGCCGTCGATGCCACCGATGGCGTAGCGGAGATTGCAGCTATTGCCACTAAGCGGCTCGGCCAGCCCATTCGCACAATGCGCTTCGACGAGTTGGAAGCTGATCAGGCCTATGACGCAGTAGTCGCGGTCGCCTCCTTGTTGCACGTTCCGCGCGCCGCTCTGCCAGATATTCTCCACAGGGTCTGGCGCGCGATCAAGCCCGGAGGCTGGCATCTGGCTTCATATAAGGCGGGCGGGACAGAAGGTCGCGACCGCTTTGGCCGCTATTTCAATTATCTGTCGCGGCAACAGGCAGAAGACGCCTACCGAAACGCAGCCAATTGGTCCTTCATTGAAATTGAGGACTATGTAAGCGGAGGCTATGAAGGCGGCCAAGGCCCGTGGATAAAGGTGGTGGCGCGGAAATAAGTCTTGGCATTGTGCCATTTTCTTTCAAAAGAGGCGTTGAGATAGAAAGCGGTAAAGAGGCTGTAGCGCAAATCCCTCCACGCCTCTTTTTCTCTCTTCGCCTCTTTTACAAAACCCTTGGCACTGAGCCAGACAATCAAACCCGCATCGGCATCAAGACATACAACGCAGGCGATTTGTCATTTTCGCGGATCAGCGTTGGCGCGCTGGCGTCGGCGAGGTGCAGTTCCACCGTATCACCTTTGATCTCGCCCAATATTTCGAGCAAATAGCGCGCATTGAAACCGATTTCGAAGCCATCGTCGGAGTAGCTGCCCGAAACTTCTTCTGCTGCCGTGCCGTTTTCGGGGCTGGTGACGGACAAAGTGATCTTGTCCTTTTCCAGTGCCATTTTCACCGCGCGGGTTTTTTCGGTGGCAATCGTCGCGACGCGATCCACCCCTTCGGCAAAGCTTTTCGGATCGATCTTCAGCAGCTTGTCATTGGCCGTCGGGATCACGCGGGTGTAATCGGGGAAGGTGCCGTCGATCAGCTTTGATGTGAGGATCGCATTGTCAAAGGTGAAGCGGATTTTGGAGGCGGACAGATCAATCTGGATATTGTTGTCGCCGCTTTCGTCCAATAATTTGCGGATTTCGGCCACGCATTTGCGCGGGATAATCACATCGGGCATCCCGTCTGCACCATTGGGGCGCGGCAGAGTGACGCGCGCCAGCCGGTGGCCGTCGGTGGCGGCGGCCCGCAACACAGGCTCGCCCTCTTCGGTGACGTGCAGGAAAATACCGTTCAGATAATAGCGCGTTTCTTCGGTCGAAATCGCAAAGCGCGTTTTATCGATAATCTGGATCAGCGAAGTTGCGGGCAATTCAAAGCTGGTGGGCAGTTCGCCCTCGGCAATCATGGGGAAATCGTCGCGCGGCAGCGTGCTCAAAGAGAAGCGCGCGCGGCCCGCATTCACTGCCATCCGGCCATCGGCGGCGTGCAGCAACACCTGGCTGCCCTCGGGCATTTTGCGGGCGATTTCGAACAGGGTGTGCGCCGAAACCGTAGTCGAACCGGCTATTTCCACGTCGCCCGCGATCGTTTCCACAATCTGCAAATCCAGATCGGTCGCGGTCAGCTTAATTGCGCCATTTTCGCTGGCTTCGATCAAGACGTTGGAAAGGATGGGGATGGTGTTGCGCTTTTCCACCACTGATTGCACATGACCAAGGCTTTTAAGCAGTGTTGCCCGCTCGATTGTTGCTTTCATTGCTCTGCCTATCCCCTTGGGCTGCACCGCCCGTCAAACTCACTACACCGGAATCGCCTACAATCCGGCGAATCTTCCTTACCCAAACTCGGCTTTAGGGCAAGCCGATTGGCTTTGCACCGTTCATAATTCTGTGGAAGAAGGATTGCAGGGTCCGGACCCATTAAGAATGCCTTCGAGGTTTGAGGCCATTTTGTTCAGTGTAAGACGGCAAAGCGCAGGCTTAGTGGTTCTAAGTCGAGCTTTGCCAACGCAGCACTGGACAAAATGGGTCAAATCCTAAAGGACAACAAAATGGCTTCGATCTCAACGCAAAATGACCTTGCTGATAGAATGACTATCGGCGGCGGCCATTTTACATCGATATCTTCGCCATTTTGTCGCCTCGAAAGCATTCTTAATGGGTCCGGACCCTAATGTCATTCTCAACAAATGGAAAACGGCTTTTCATCGCGCGCCATGGCGAGACGGTGTTCAACGCGGCGGGCCGGATGCAGGGCATGTACGCGCATACCCCGCTCACCCGCGAAGGGTGCGAACAGGCAACCACGATGGGTGTGGCGCTTTCCCGCCATGTCGAAAATGCCGCGCCATTGGCGCTTATCTCGTCGCCTGCAGGCCGCACGCTGCAAACATTGGCATTGATCGCCGAGGAATTGGGCCGCGATTTTCATGATAACGATACCGATATCCGCCTGCGCGAGATCGACGTCGGCGATTGGGACGGATGTTATTACAAGGATGTAGCGCCCGATCTCTCCACAATCATGGATCCGGTGCACCGGCTGTTCATCAAAAAGGCCCCGGGCGGGGAGGATTATCACGATGTCGCCGAGCGGCTGAACGAATGGCTTTCAGAACAGGTATTTGAACACGATATGCTGATCATCACCCACGGCATGTCGGCACGGGTGTTGCGCGGGATATTGCTGGGGCTGGAACCATTGGCGGGCTTTGGTGTGCCGATTGCGGATGGATTGGCACAAGGCAGCATGGTCTCGATTTGCGATGGCGCAGAAACGCTGGTGATCGATGGCGCAGGGATGGGGGAACGGGCGTGAGATATGGCGCGATCCTCCTATTGGCCCTGATGGCCACCCCCGCCCTCGCCAAAGACCGTCTAGGCGCTTGGCAAAGCTGGGCCGCGTTCAAAGATCCGGAAACCCCGCGTTGCTATGCCATTGGCGCACCTGATGAATCGAGCGGCGAAGGTGGCTATCTGTCGGTGGGTTTCTGGCCAAAGCGCAAAGTGGGCCATCAGCTCTATGTCCGCCTGTCGCGCGAACGCTCGGCCAATGCGGGGATTACGCTCAGCGCCGGTGGCCGCCGTTTCCGCCTGCAAGCAAAGGGTGATGGCGGCTGGGCGAAAGACCGCGCGATGGACCTAGCCATCATCGCTGCCATCCGCCAATCTCAGTCACTCAGCATCGAAAGCATCGGCCGCAAAGGCGGCGCGATTATCGACGCCTATGCCCTGCGCGGGGCCGCCAGCGCAATTGATGCGGCGGCGCTTGGGTGTGTGGGGAAGTAGGCACGGGACTCGCTTTTTCGGTCCGCCGCTGCCTATACGCCCGCCCCATGCAAATCCCCGGCCATATCGACCCCGTTGTCACCCCGCGTGCGATCACCCCGCGTGCCGATGGGCGCATTGATCTGCTTGGCCTTAGCCACCTGCAAATCGCCCAAGCATTTGCCGAATCGCAGCTCGACGCGAAGGCCGCAAAACTTCGATCCAAACAGGTCTTCCATTGGATTTACCACCGCGGCGTCACCGATTTCGCCTTGATGACCGATATCGCCAAAACCATGCGGCCTTGGCTGGCGGATCGCTTTGTCATCGGCAGGCCAGAAGTGATCGAGGCGCAGGTTTCTACCGACGGCACGCGCAAATGGTTGCTGCGTTCGGACGACGGTCAGGATCATGAGATGGTCTTCATCCCCGATGCGGATCGCGGCACTTTGTGCATATCAAGCCAGGTCGGCTGCACGCTCAACTGCCGTTTCTGCCACACCGGCACAATGCGGCTGGTCCGCAATCTGACGCCCGGCGAGATAGTCGGCCAAGTGATGCTGGCGCGCGATGCACTGGGCGAATGGCCCAAGGGGAATATGGCGGGCTTCGGCACTGACGACGCTGAAGACGAAGACGACGAAGGCGGCCATTATACCTCCGATGGCCGGATGCTGACCAACATCGTGCTGATGGGGATGGGTGAGCCGCTGTATAATTTCGATAATGTCCGCGATGCCCTGAAAATCGTGATGCACGGCGATGGACTGGGATTGTCGCGGCGCCGGATCACGCTATCGACCAGCGGCGTCGTGCCGATGATGGCAAGGGCGAGCGAAGAGATCGGCGTCAACCTCGCGGTCTCGCTCCATGCCGTGACCAAGGAAGTGCGCGACGAAATCGTGCCCTTAAATCGCAAATATGGCATCGAGGAACTGCTGCAAGCCTGCGCCGATTATCCCAAGGCAAGCAACGCGCGGCGGATCACATTTGAATATGTGATGCTGAAGGACAAGAATGACAGCGACGATGACGCCCGCGAACTCGTGCGTCTGATCAAGCATTATAATCTGCCCGCCAAGGTGAACCTGATCCCCTTCAATCCCTGGCCCGGAGCAGTTTATGAATGTTCCGATCCCGCCCGCATCCGCGCCTTCAGCAAGCTGATTTTCGACAACGGCATCAGCGCCCCGGTGCGAACACCAAGAGGCCGCGACATCATGGCCGCTTGCGGACAGCTGAAATCGGATAGCGAAAAGAAGAGCCGGGCGGAGCTGGACCGGTTGGCCGAGGAAAAGCAGGCGGCGTTGGGGTATATATGCCTAACCCCCCTCAAACCACCAGCACAAAATCCCCATAACCCGCCAGTGCCGCATCATGGGTCAGGAAGGTCATGCCTTCGTGCGCGGCGGTTGCCAGCAAGAAACGGTCGAAAGGGTCGCCGTGAAGCAAGGGCAAATCATCGACCGCTGCGGCATGGATCGGCTGCACAGGCAGCGGTTCTGCCATCGCCCGTTCCATTGCACGCAAGAAGTCGCCACCTGACATTGGCATATCATCGGCGCGGCCCTTGCGAAGCGCCCATTTGACAGCGACTTCCCATATTGAAATTGCGCTGACGTCAATCGAGACCGCGTCCTCATCCATGATGTGCACGGCGCGTTTCGGCAAGCGCGGACTCGCCGTCAGCCTCCATAGGATAATGTGCGTGTCAAGGAGTAGCCTCAATCCCCTCCCCCAACATTGGCGCGTCCAGCGAACAACGCCTCTATCTCCGGGTTCAAGGCATCAATATCGTCAGGAATGACATATTTCCCCTTCTCCAAGCCCCATTTCAGCTTGGGTTTTTTGACCAAGGGCACCAGCCGCGCGGCGGGCACGCCATTCTGCGCGATAATCACTTCGGCCTCGGCGCCCGATTTGATAGCAGCAACAAGCCGCGAAAGATGTGTTTTAGCCTGATGGATATTGACCGTTTGCATGACAGATAGACTTAGTCCAACTTAGTTCAAATGTCAATTCTGAACTTAGCAATCCGTGAAGCCAGTTGCAGCTGCATTTCAGTCGGCTAATTTACCCCACGCCACCGCGAAAGGAATACCATGCCCCTTCTCGACCGTCTCTTGAATGGCCGCGTTCGCCATGGCCGCCTTAATATAGTGCGCGCCGGCGGCTCCGCTCAAATCTTTGGTGACGGCGGAAAGGGCTGGCCTGATATCACCCTTCGCATCCATTCGCCCGCCGCCGAACGCCGCATTTTGACAAACCCCCGGCTGGGGCTGGGCGAGTGCTTTATGGATGGTTCGGTGTCGGTTGACGATGAGGATATCATGGGGCTGGTCGAGCTGATCCGCCGCAACAATCCTTGGGAAACAGGCGGTGAAATCGGCACGCCGAGTGCGCTTAAAAAGCTGGGCAAACAACTCGCCCGCCCGTTGCAACAATTGAACAGCCTTGCCCGTTCACGCCAAAATGTGGCGCATCATTATGATCTGTCGAATGATTTCTATTCTCTCTGGCTTGATGAGGACATGCAATATAGCTGCGCCTATTGGGCCGATGGTGTGCAGACGCTGGAGCAGGCGCAGACCGCAAAGAAAGCCCATATCGCTGCCAAGCTGGCGTTGCAGCCGGGGCAGCGTGTGCTCGATATCGGCTGTGGCTGGGGCGGGATGGCGCTCTACTTGAACCGTGTGGCCGGGGTCGAAGTACTCGGCATCACCCTGTCCGAAGCGCAATTAAAATGGGCGCGCAAACGGGCCGAAGCTGCGGGCGTTGCCGATAAGGTGCGCTTTGAACTGATGGATTACCGCGTGCTCGCCAAACGTGCGCCCGGCTATTTTGACCGTATCGTTTCGGTCGGTATGTTTGAACATGTCGGCGTGCCACAGTTTGACACCTTCTTTCGCGCCTGCGCCAATCTGCTCAATGACGATGGCGTGATGCTGCTCCACACCATTGGCCGGATGGGAAAGCCCGGTGCGACCGATGCCTTCACCCGCAAATATATCTTTCCCGGCGGCTATATCCCCGCGCTGTCCGAAACACTGGCGGCGAGTGAAAAGGTAAAGCTTATCGCCGCCGATATCGAAAATTGGCGTCTGCATTATGCGCGGACTTTGCGCGAATGGTATGGCCGCGTGCGGGATAATAGGGAAGCGATCATCGCGATGATGGACGAACGTTTCTACCGGATGTGGATATTCTATCTATCGGGGGCAACGGCGGCGTTTGAAAGCGGCGGGATGTGCAACCACCAATATCAGTTCATCCGCAACAAACGCGCCTTGCCGGTTACGCGCGATTATTTGGAAAAGGCCGAGCGGGGATATTTGAAGCTGGGGTGATTATTTCCGCATATCTTTAGGTCGGGCTTTGCTCCAGTAAAATTTGCCATCCTTGGGCGCGTCCCGCGGATTGACCGCGTCCCAACGTTTCCCCGCAAAGCCATCGCCATCGAGCGTTTGGTTGAGACGCTGTTTCACCCTGTGGCGCAATATGCGCGCGGCCTTTGCCTTCCATTCGGCATCGGATTTGGCGGTGGCGTTGCCAAATATCGGCGTTTTGCGGCGGGAACGGGACATGACTGATCTCCTTGCGAAGCCGCAATGGAAACAGTTGTCCGATATTGGGCGAACTGTTGGCGGCTAATGCCGCAGATCAGTGGTGCGATGGGTCATGCTGCCGCTCGCGCGTAAATGGCGGGGCGATAGCGGGGTTCGGGAACAGGCATGTTGTTAGCCAAGGCAGTCTCGATCCAGCCCTCGATAGCGACCTGTGCTTCAGCGACGGCCTCATCCGGCGTATCGCCAAAGGCCGCGCACGACTTCAGGTCAGGCACGTCCGCCACCCAGCATTCATCGCGTGGGGACCAAAACACATTGATATGATAACGCTTGTCCATCAGTCTTCTATCTTTAGCCCGAACTCCTCGACTATATCAAGAAACTGATCGACTTGATAGGGCTTTGCCATATTGCCCTTTGGTTGGATGCTTAAGGGGCGCGTGGCGAGCGGGTGTTTATATTGGTGGTGACTGCCGTTGATCCGGTCGAGCGTGAAACCGAACGCCTCCAAAACACGCTGGAAATCGCGAAACCGCATAGATTGCGGAGAGGCAACCAAGCGGGCGAAAAGTTTTGAGGGTTTGACCATTGAACATCTCAATGCGAAAGATAAATCGTTGCACTTTTTCAGCCTGAAGGCCGCAACAACGACGCCGATGATAGCCGGTTTCAGATTTAGCACCACCATGTTCACCGATACGATTTCGATGCGTCACGGGTTAACTGCATAGTCGCTTCCAGTGCCGCAGGATGGAGGCACAAAGGTGCTCCTCTTTATCCTCATCATATAGCCACTCAAAGAGTGTGTAACCATCTTTGAATCCCTTAGTCTTCGCACTCGGCGACCGATAGTCCCAAACAAGCCGCCGTACTGAATGCCGTTGAAGCCCATATTTTTCATTATTTGCTGAAGCGGGTAGCCAGCTATTTCCCTTTTGCAACAGCATCCGAAAGAGCTTGCGTCGAGATGGCGAGAGCGGGCGGCGAGAGAGCAAGCTCAGCAAATCCGATAGACATTAGGACGTTCTAGGTGACTGTCGCCGCCATGCTTTCTTGCTGATCAGACAGATTTCGCCCTAAGCTTCTGATTAAAATAGCAATATGAGCAGGATCACTCTCCACCTCATTACCATTAATTTTGATCTTGATATTCATTAGGGTATATCCAATCTGCCCTAAACCCTATCAAGAACTATAAGTATGTCAATCATACCTTATTTTACCTACCGAAGATCACCGCCCAAACTTCCGCTGCGACTTCCCGAACCGCAACTCCCGCGTCCCCAGCTTACCTTCCTGCGTCCGCACCCTCACTCCCCAAAACCCGCAGCTTTGGCCAAACCCCACGCGCCTTCGCTGCAAAGCGCGCGTCGCATGTCACCAATTCGCAATCCAGTTCCATCGCCAGCGCAAGATAGATGCAATCTTTAAGCGGATGGCCCAGATCGATGGCAAGATTGGCGGCCCCATCAATCTCCTTTCCGGCTAACCGAACGAGCGAAATGGCTCCGTTTGAAACCAGATCAGCAAAGGCCCCGATTTTTTCCCGCATGGCGTTGCCCGTCTGCTTGTCGCTATTGGCTTCCCGGACCAGTGCGCTGACAACTTCGACGGCAAAGATATCAGGTGCGGAAATTTTTCCTGCCTCCGCCTCGATCAAGGTGATGGCGGATTCGGTTCCCGCTTCGTCGAGGAAGAGTTTAACGGCCACACTAGCATCGACAACGATCACCAGCTGTCACGTTCTTTTCGCACCAGGGAAACGGCATCTTCGCCTGGAGGAAGTTTGATCGGGTTCCTCCGTTTCATTTCACGCAAGTCCGCAACCCATGCTTTGATGTCGAAGGCCTTTGCCTCTCGATCCAATATCTCACGCACCTCTGCTTCCAGCGAACGATTATTCGCTTTGGCGCGCTTGCCCAGATTTGCATACGTGACGTCGGCGAGTTTTCGAACGGTCAATGTAGCCATAAAAGCCTCCTTGCTTGCATTTTGCTAGCAAAACTGCATGCAAAATGCAAGCGTCACCGCCCAAACTTCCGTTGCGACTTCCCAAACCGGAGCTTCCTTGTCCCCGGCTTCCCCTCCATCGAGCGGCCCACAGGCCCCGCCACCCGCTGTTCATGTGGCAAGCCCAGTTCGTCGGCTTCCAACCCGCGTATCTCGTCCCTCAACCGTCCGGCTTCCTCAAACTCCAGGTCCGCCGCCGCTGCGCGCATTTTTTTCTCAAGCTCCTCGATATAGGCCCGCAAATTATGGCCCACCAAGTTGTTGGCCCCTTCCGCATCAATCTCCACCAACACGCCGTCACGCGATGCCGTGTCCGCCACGATATTGTGGATGTCGCGCTTGATGACTTTCCGGCGTGATGCCGTGTTCTAGGTTATACGCGGATTGCTTATCGCGCCGCCGGTCTGTCTCGCGGATCGCGCGTTCCATGCTGCCGGTGATCCGGTCTGCATAGAGGATCACGCGGCCATCGACGTTGCGTGCGGCGCGTCCAATGGTCTGGATCAGACTGGTTTCGCTCCGCAAAAATCCTTCTTTGTCGGCGTCCAAAATCGCCACAAGCCACATTCGGGAATGTCCAATCCCTCGCGCAACAGGTTTATCCCGACGAGCACATCATAGACCCCCAGCCGCAGATCGCGGATCAGCTCTATCCGCTCCAATGTCTCCACGTCCGAGTGCATATAGCGCACGCGCAGCCCCGCCTCGTGCATGAACTCGGTCAAATCCTCCGCCATCCGTTTGGTGAGCGTGGTCACCAAAGTGCGGTATCCGGCCTCCGCCGTTATCCGGCACTCGTTGATGCAATCCTGCACCTGATCCTCAACGGGTTTGATCTCCACCGGTGGATCGATCAGGCCGGTGGGCCGGATCACCTGTTCGGCGAAAACCCCGCCTGCCTGCTCCATCTCCCATGCGCCGGGGGTGGCGGAAACGAACACCGTCGGCGGACGCATCACCTCCCATTCGTTGAAACGCAACGGGCGGTTGTCGATACAACTGGGCAGGCGAAAGCCATATTCGGCCAGCGTCATTTTGCGGCGATGATCGCCGCGCGCCATCGCATTTAATTGCCCCACGGTCTGGTGGCTTTCATCGACAAAGAGCAGCGCGTTTTCGGGGAGATATTCGAATAGCGTCGGTGGCGGTTCGCCCGGCAAACGGCCCGTGAGGAAGCGGGAATAATTCTCGATCCCCGCACAACTGCCGGTCGCCGCGATCATTTCCAGATCGAAGTTCGTGCGTTGCTCCAGCCGCTGCGCCTCCAGCAATTTGCCTTCACCCACCAACTCCTCCAGCCGGTGTTCCAGCTCGAATTTGATCGCGTCCGCCGCCTGCTTCATCGTCGGCCCCGGCGTGACATAGTGCGAATTGGCATAGACACGCACGCTATCCAGCTTCACCCCCGTCTTGCCGGTCAGCGGATCAAATTCGGAGATAGACTCCACCTCGTCGCCAAAGAAGCTGATCCGCCAGGCGGTGTCTTCCAGATGCGAGGGAAACAGCTCCAGATTATCGCCGCGCACGCGGAAATTGCCGCGCGCAAAAGCGGCATCATTGCGTTTATATTGCAGCGCCACCAACTTGCGGATCAAGTCGCGCTGATCATGCGCTTGGCCGGTCTTCAGATCAAAGATCATCGCCGAATAGGTTTCGACCGAACCAATGCCGTAAATGCAGCTAACCGAGGCGACGATCAGCACATCGTCACGTTCGAGCAAAGACCGCGTCGCCGAATGGCGCATCCGGTCTATCGCCTCGTTTACCGAGCTTTCCTTCTCGATATAGGTATCGCTGCGCGGCACATAGGCTTCGGGTTGGTAGTAATCATAGTAGGACACGAAATATTCTACGGCATTGTCGGGAAAGAAGCTTTTGAACTCGCCATAAAGCTGCGCCGCGAGGATTTTGTTGGGCGCGAGTACCAGTGCGGGACGTTGCAGCGCCTCGATCATTTTCGCCATGGTAAAGGTTTTGCCAGAGCCGGTGACGCCCAACAGCACCTGATTTTTCTCACCCGTCAGAGCGGTATCAACGAGTTCCTTGATCGCCCGCGGCTGATCGCCGGCAGGGCTATATTCGGACCGCAAAACAAAAGGCCGCCCCCCTTCGGCCTTTTCCGGACGCGCAGGCTTATGCGGAACAAAGCTCGCGTCCGTTTCCGGTTCGGCGAGTCCACGACGAATGATGAGACCTTGTTGGGGAGAATCTGGCATGTTCGTGTTATGTGCTGTTTGGGGGGTGGGGGCAAGGGGCGGTTGACGAAGATCAAACCGTTCCCGGTTTCTCACCCGCCTCGATTTCCGCACAACTCGGCAAGTTAACCCGATTTTCACCACGATCTTGTGTGCCATCGGTCGCCGTTTAGGCCTAACACTACGACACGACCAAAGCAGAGTCGCAATTAATTCGCGGGCCGCATGACATTCACTCTAATTGAGGAGAAGACAATGCCACGTGCAATCGATGTCGCAAAAGTCCTGCAAGCTGCAGGCGAATCCAAGATCATCAACCTCGATCTTACGCTGAAACAAGTCGCCAGTTCGGGCATAATCGGCCAAGTCGGCTATCTCGACGAACCATGGGACCTGATCTGCGCCGACTGGATAACATTTATCCGCCGTGGACCGCGTTTTGATTCGGTGCTCGAAGCGATTGATCTTGCCGGTTCGATCCGGGAAACCGTTGGCTCGATCAAAGGCGGAGTTCGCGGTTGAACCTGGCACAGAACGGTCTAGCCGTGACGGTTGACGATCCGTCGCGGCTGACCGGCCTTTTACAGATGATCTGCGAGCAACTGCAAAGGCTCGATGAATATGCAGCCATCTGGTCGGCGGCTGACGAAGGCGTGATTCGTTTCGTTGATAAAATCGCAACCGAGGCCGCGCTGCTGCTCATGCTGTCGCGTCGCGTGGAATCAGGTCATGTGCAATTGGCCGCTGCCAACGATGCTCTTGCGATATTGCTCGAACCCCTGGTCCGCAGCGAGCGGCTGCACGGCCTGTTGGTCAATGTGCCACAAACCGCAGCGACTTTAGGGGCAGGACATATCTTCCTGCGGGAGGCGGGTTGCCCAAATGCCGAATTCGAAGAATTGGTGCAGACCGCGCTCGACGATGGCTTTGGTGAGACCGTTGAACGGGTGTCCTATCGCCAGCTTGACCAGCGCTGGACCCGCAATTTGGGGAATCCCGGGAAGCACTGCATCGACGATTTGATGCCGGCGTCCATCCTATGCAGCCGCGCGCACCCGTTTTACATGACGCAGGCCGATGCCTATGCCGTTACCCACGCGGTGATGTACGCTACCGATTTTGGACGATTGCAATTCCCGGAGTTTGTCGATCCTGTTCGCGTTCGGGAGCATGTTCTCGGCGGGATTGCGTGGCATTTATTTTCACAGGATTTCGATCTGTTGCTCGAATATCTGCTGTGCGCCGAATGTACCGGATTGCGTGAAACCGCCCACGCTGTTTTTGGCTGGCATGTCGTCCGCCGCCTTTGGGACGAAATCGGGTTTGTTGCCGGCCCGACCTTTGATGGCGCGCATTGCCGTGAACTTTCCGGAATTGCGCGCGAAGCCTATATTTTTGAACATATGTACCACACCAATTTCGTCGCCGGGATGTTGCTGGCTGTCCGGCTGGAGAACCAAAACCAATATGTTGCGACACCGGCAATTCCAGCGTCTGACCGGGATCAGATCGAGCAACTGATCGGCGTTGCCTTATCGATCAAGGAAACTTCATCCTGCGTCCGCTCGCCTTGGTTTTCCGCTTTGGACGACCCGCCCCTTGCCGACGCCGCACTGGCACCGCTGTTGTGGGAAGCCGCCCAGATCGAAGCCGTTCGTCGCGGTGACTGGGCCACTTCGGGCCGGTTGATGTCAAATTTACCCGAAGGGGTATCCAATTTATTGATCACGGAAATCGGAAAATTGCGAAACCGAATTGATCGTTTTTCGCGCCGCGATGAAATGGTGCCAAGGTCTGCGATCGCAGCCTAAACCCCGCCTACCCAGCGCGCTTCTGCGCGAAGCAGCTCCCCCGTCCTTGCCCCATTCACCCCCCCGGACAAAATCTGCACGGCCCCCAAAAAAAACACTGTCCTACATGTTCATTATTTGTTCTAACCTGATAAATGGACTATCCTGATTCTCATCGTAACGATCCGGCGGAGGTTTCCGCCGTTTCGTCCCTCTCACTCCCAACCCACGCCCCCATCGCCGGTCTGCCTGCCGGGCTGCGCTATGCCGCTCCGCCCTTTGATCCCGTCCCCGTCCAGCCGCGCCATGATGGCTGGACTCCCACGCGGCAACGCGGCTTTATCGAGGCGTTGGCGGCAACGGGCTGTGTGGCCGATGCGGCGCGGGCTGTGGGGATGACCCCCAAATCGGCCTATCTGCTGCGCGAGCGGGCGGGGGCCGATGCGTTTCGCGCGGCTTGGGATGCGGCGATGAACTATGCCGTTGTCGCGCTGGAGGCCGCCGTTTTTTCGCGCGCGATCCACGGCGTTCCCGTGCCGCATTATCATAAGGGCGAACTGGTGGGTGAGCATCGCCGCTATAATGACCAGCTCGCCATGTTCCTGTTGCGGCACAATGATCTGGGCCGATATGCCAAGGGCTGGGATAGCATCAGCCCCTATGATCTGGACGGCGGCACGGGGCCAAAGGTGCGCGCGAGCAAGCTGCTCCAGCATCTGGATGCGCTTGCTGCGGATGCGGGTTGCGATAAGGGCGCGGAGGAGGATGCCCCGGTGACGGGTCGTGAACTTCGTGTACTTCGGACATTTTTTTGCGCTTTTGAATGCGGCGCTATTTCCTGAACAACACCCGATCTTCCGGGCCAAAGCCCCAGCGCCAGATGACCCAGCAATAGGCGCCGAGGATCGCGGGGATGCCCAGCGCCAGCTCCGCCCATTCGGGCAGGCGGATCGCGACCATGCCGACCAATATGGCAACGGCCACGGCGGGGAGCAGGGTCCAGCGCCAGATGCTCAATGGCTCGCCGAGCAGGCGCGAGAGCAGCACTGCCTTTGCCACCGACGCAATGCCCAATGCGAGCATCAGCGCGGCGGCGACGGCAGCGGCCTGGGCAAGGCCGTGATAATAGGGCTTAAGCGGCAGGAGCGGGACCATCTGGATCAGGATCACGCTCAACGCCACTTGGCAAGCGAGCATGGCAAGGCTGAGCAACAGGTTGCGATGCCGCGCCATATAGACAAGCGCGCTTTCGCTGACCACGGCGGTGGCGGCGGCGACTTCGGCGGCGAGCAGGAAGGCCATCGCCGCCGTGCCGCCGACAAATTCGGGACCGACAAGGCCCATCACGGCCTCTCCGGTGATGCCCAGCGCCAGCGCAATCCCGGCCTGTGCGGCGATGATCCAAAAGCCAACCTGCCCCACTTGCCGCGCGATCTCGGCATAGTTTTTCGCTTGCAAATTGCGGGTGATGACGGGGCCGAGAATGGGATCGAAGCTGGATTTCAGCTTTTGCGGCAGGCTGGCGATTTGCTGGGCGATATAATAAATCCCGACAATGGCGGGGCTGGCGAACAGGCCCAAAATGGCAAGATCGAGCCGTCTGCTGCCCCATTCGGCGGCGTCCGCTGCGGCAAGCGGCATATTGCGCCGCGCCATGGCATAAAGCCCCGCCCCATCGGGTCGCCATCCTTGCGGCCAGCCATAGCTTTTTACGAGCGGCCAAAGCGCGGCCAGCATCCCGGCGAGGATCGAGATGACGTAAGAGAGGATCAGGCCATCGCGCGTCGAATAGAATACCAGCGCGCCCGCCGCGACGCTGATCGTCCATGGCTCGACAATCGCCCGCGCGCGCACCGTGGCGCCAACGTCAAAGCGATAGGCAAGTGCGGACAGGGCAATGTCGGTCCAGACAATGGCAAAGATGGTGAGCGGCAGGAAACGGTCCATGCCGTTGATCCCGCTGTTCGGAAACATGGTTTCGGGGAGCGCGATCAGCACGGCAGCGCCCATTGCCGAAGCGATGGTCACCACCAGAAAGGCATCGGCGACGACATGCGCGTCTGGCCGGTCTTCCTTCGACAGGGCTTCGGCCAGCCCGCGCCGCAGACCCAGCGTCGCCAGCTGCGCGACCAGCTCTACGATCAGGATCGCATAGGCAAAGCGGCCCAGCACTTCGGGGCCATAAAGCCGTCCGGCGATGAACAGGAAGGGCAGCCGCGCAGCAAGGCGCAGCAGAAAGCCGAGCATATTGGTGCGCCCGCCTTTGGCCAGCGCCTTAATGTCCGCATCCGGGACCTCTGCGGTCGGTATTGGGATCGCTTCCGTCAAACTCCCCCTCCGTTTGCGGGCTGTAGCGCGTGGTTTAGTCGGCAATGACGGATTTGTCACGCTTCGGCGCGCAACGGCCGGGCAAGCAACGCCTCGACGACATCGTCCACACCCGCGCTGCCATCCAGCAACGTGCAGACCGCAGCGACAATCGGCATCTCGACGCGCAAGGCTTGCGCCGATTGCAACAGGACTGGCGCAGTCGATGCGCCTTCGGCCACGGTGCGCCGGTCAGCGAGCAATTCCGCTGCACACTGCCCCTGCCCCAATCCGCGCCCCAGAGCAAAATTGCGGCTGTTTTCTGAGGAACAGGTCAATACCAGATCGCCAAGGCCCGACAATCCGGCGAGTGTTTCCGCTTTACTGCCGCGCGCCAAACCATAGCGCTGCATTTCCGCAAAGCCGCGCGCGATCAAGGCTGCACGGGCGTTCAGGCCCAATCCTGCGCCGTCGACCACCCCGCAACCGATGGCGAGCACATTCTTCACCGCTCCGCCAATCTCGGCCCCCACAATGTCGTCGCTCAAATAGGGGCGGAAATGCGGTGCAGCGATGAGTTTGGAGAGGCGTTGCCCCAGCTGCTGCATCAGCGCAGGCGAGCGTGATCGCGGTCGGCTTTCCTGCCGCCACTTCATGGGCGAAGGTGGGGCCAGACAGCACCGCCAATGGATTGTGCGGACGCATTTCGGCAGCGACATCGGACATCAACTTTTGCGTGCTCGCCTCTATCCCCTTGCAGCACAAGATCAGCGGCGTCTCATTTCCGGGCAGCGCCGAAAGTGTGGCGCGCAGATGCTGAGCCGGCGTCACCAGCAACAGCACTTCGCAATCGGCCATATCAGCCAGATCGCCAGTGGCATGGATGCCCGATGCCAGTTCGACCGAAGGCAGGAACAGATGATTGCGCCGGTCACGGTTGATACCTTCAACAACCTCACCTTCACGTGCCCAGAGCAGCGCCCGTCCATGCACCTGATTCATCACAGCGGCCAATGCGGTTCCCCACGCCCCCCCGCCGATAATGCCGACCGGATATTTCATGCCCTTACTCCTGCCCCACGCACGGTTTCCGCATTTGGATCCAAGGGCCAGCGCGGTCGCGCCGCCACATCCAGATCGTCAACCAACCCCGCAGCAAAACGCTCTGCGCCCGCCCAGGCAATCATCGCGCCATTATCGGTGCACAGCCAATGCGGCGGGGCGACAAAGCGCATGGCGTGTCTCTGTGCCAAGTCGCAGCAACATTGCGCGCACCGCCTCATTGGCCGCAACCCCGCCCGCGACGACGAGCGTGGAAAGCGGCGCGATCCGCTTCAAGCTGTATTCCAATCGATCCTCCAAACAATCAACCGCAGCTTGTTGAAAGGACGCCGCAATGTCTTCCACCCTATATTGCCCGGTATCATGCGCGCGCAAAACCGCGCTTTTCAATCCGGCAAAGCTGAAATGCGGTTCATCAGCGCCTTTTAACGGGCGGGGCAACGGCACGGCCTTGGCATCTCCGGCGCGCGCCGCACGTTCGACGGCAGGGCCGCCGGGAAAGCCCAACCCCAGTATCTTTGCACTTTTGTCAAAGGCCTCGCCCACCGCATCATCGATAGTGGTCGCCAGCCGGTTGTAATCGCCAACGCCATTGACGCGGAGCAACTGGCAATGCCCGCCAGAAACCAGCAACAACAAATAGGGAAATTCAAGAATGGGATCGATCAAACGCGGCGACAGCGCATGACCCTCCAAATGGTTGACCGCGATCAACGGCTTACCCGATGCCATCGCCAGAGCCTTTGCCGTCACCAGCCCGACCATCACCCCGCCGATCAGCCCCGGCCCTGCGGTCGCGGCAATGGCATCGACGTCACCCAATTCCATCCCCGCATCGGCAAGTGCGGTTTCTACAAGCGGCATCATCAGATCGGCGTGGGCGCGCGCCGCGATTTCGGGGACGACCCCTCCAAAAGCGCGGTGATGATCCTCCTGCCCTGCAAGCGCATGGGATAGGATCGTCCGGTCAGACCGCACCAGCGCCGCTGCCGTTTCGTCGCAACTCGATTCAAGTCCCAATATGATCGCCATACGCTTCCCCTTAGGCATCGCTCCCGCTATGGACAAGCCGCATGACCCCTACACCCGATCATCCATTTCGCATTGGCACACGATCCTCCCCGCTGGCATTGGCACAGGCGGAGATGGTGAAAGCCGCGCTGCTGATTGCCCATGGTTGGCAAGAGGCGATGGTGCAGCTCGTGCCGATGCTCTCTTCAGGAGACAAAGAGCAGTCTCGTCCGCTGGCCGAAATCGGAGGTAAAGCACTATGGACCAAGGAGCTCGAACGCGCGCTGATCGAGGGTGATATCGAAATCGCGGTTCACTCGATGAAGGATGTCGAAACGGTGCGACCCGACAGCTTCACCATTGCCGCTATGCTGCCCCGCGCCGATGTGCGGGATCGACTGATCGGCGCAGACTTAATTTTGAGTTTGCCACAAAATGCCCGCATCGGAACCTCCAGCCCGCGCCGCGCCGCGCAACTGAAGGCGATCCGGCCTGACTTAATCACCGCACCGATCCGGGGCAATGTTGCGACGCGACTGGGCAAAGTGGAGGCGGGTGAATTTGATGCGACCTTGCTTGCCGCTGCAGGCCTCGACCGGTTGGGGATGGGCGACATTGGCGTTGCTATCGCCGCCGAAGACATGCTTCCCGCCGCATCGCAAGGCGCGATTGGCATCGACTGCCTTACCGACCGTTCCGAAATTGCGGCCTTGCTCAATCCGCTAAACCATCCCGAAACCTTCGCCTGCGTTATGGCCGAACGCGCTTTTCTCGAAACATTGGGCGGCACATGCCATTCCCCCGTCGCGGCACAAGCACGGATTATAGGGGCCGGGATCATCGTGAAAGGGCAGATCCTGTCCGAAGACGGCGGCGAACGCCATGAGGGCGAGAGCAACGACCCGGTGGCTTTGGCGCGCGACCTGCTCGGCCGTGCAAGCCCCGAACTCGCCGCGCTGTTTGCACCATGAAGCTGCTCATCATCCGCCCCGAACCCGGTGCGAGTGCGACAGCGGCCCGGGCGATGGCAGCGGGGTTCGAGCCGGTGTTGCTGCCCTTTTTTGAAGTGCAGGCCTGTGCTTGGGACGCTCCCGATCCAGGCAGGTTTGATGCTTTGCTAATCACCAGCGCTAACGCCATCCGCCATGGCGGCGCAAAATTGGAACTACTCCGTTCGCTGCCTGTCCACGCCGTTGGCAACCGCAGCGCAGATGCTGCCCAAGCGGCAGGATTTTGCGTTGCTACTACCGGATTAGCAGGGATCGAAGCGAGTTTAGGAGCGGCAAAAGACCTCGACCATCACCGCCTGCTTTGGCTGGCAGGAGAAGACAGAAGCGAGCCCGTTTTGTCCGACGCTATTTCGCTCACGGCCCGCACTGTCTACGCCTCAGCGCCGCTTTCACTCTCCGCCGATTCTGCTCGCCAGATCGCCAGCGCCGACGTTGTCGCCCTCCATTCACCGCGCGCAGCGAGGCTGTTTGCCGAAACGGTAGATGCTGCCGGCCTAAGCCGCCACTACGTTCGGCTGGCGGCTTTTTCCCCGGCCATCGCGACCGCTGCGGGTATCGGCTGGAGCGGCGTCGCCATTGCCGCCACCCCGCAAGACAGCGCCCTGTTGTCCGCAGCCGCCACACTCGTTAGAACCAAGCAAGAAGCAAAAAATAACAAGGTATCCCCATGAATTTTCGTTCGAGCGCCGCATTGTTGCTATTGGCCTTTGTCGGCGGGGCCGTTCTCTATGGCTGGTATGCCACCGACGGCACCATGCCATGGATAACGAAGGAGGAAGCGCCTAGAGCACTCGCGGTGGCCACTGCGCCCGCTGCCGCTCCGGTAACTGCCTTCATTCCGGCCCAACCCGTAGTCGCAGACAGCGCGCACACCGAAGCGATGCTGCTGGGCATTGCCGCACGCCGGGCCGTGGAAAATGGCAAGCCGTTGGGGATATTGCTGCCGCGATTGCAGGCAACATTCGGACAATCACAACCGCAGGCCTTGGCAACACTTTCGCAAGCAGGCGAACAGCCGTTGTCCAATGCAGCGTTGCTTGCCGAATTTGAAATCATTGCCCAACAGCTCATCCTTCCTGCCGGGACCGGTTGGAAACGGATCAAATACGAAGCATTGACGCTGTTCGTTTTGCGCCGTGAAGATCGCGCGATTTCCCCTTCAACCGCCAGGCTTGGCCGCATCAGGCAAAATCTCATCGCGGGCGAAACCGCTACCGCATTGCGGCTGGTGCGCGAACTTCCCGGTGCGCCCAACGCGGCCGATTGGATTGCCAAGGCCGAAAAAGCAATTGCCGTGCAAAAGGCGCTTGATGCGCTCGATCAGGCGGCGCTGATCGCGATCACCGGGCCGAAGATTGCGCCGCCTCCACCGCCACCACCAGCATTACTCCCGCCGCCGAAGATTGAGCTGCCGCCCGCTTATGATTTACCCGCTGGAGGAGAGTGAACCTTGGGCGTTGACGACCACCTGCCCCCGCCGCTGCCCTTGCTGCTTCGCGAAATGGGGTCTTTTGCATGGATGCGGGCGCGGGCGACGTTTGCGCCTCCGGTTACCACCGAAATACAGGGTAACGGCCACAAAATCATCGTCATCCCCGGCTTTATGGCTTCGGACCGCACTACCGGACGGCTCCGACGCACGCTCGATCAGGCCGGATTTTCGAGCAGTGGCTGGGGATTGGGCCGCAATCGCGGTATCCGCGCCGACGTGTTACAACGGCTGGATACGAATATCGCAGGGGTCGCGCCGGACGAAAACGTCACCCTGATCGGCTGGAGTCTGGGTGGGCTGATCGCGCGCGAATATGCCAAATATGCGCCGCAACGGGTTGCCCGAGTCATCACGCTGGGCACGCCGTTTTCCGTCGATATGCGCGCCAATAATGCATGGCGCGCCTATGAACTGATCGCGCGGGCACAAAGTGGATAATCCACCAATCCACGCCATTCTCCATGAAAAGCCGCCGGTTCCCGACCACCGCTTTCTGGTCACGTCAGGACGGCATTGTCGCGCCCGCCTCGGCGCGCGGAGCCATTGGCGAGGCAGACGCGCATATCGAGCTAAGCTGCACCCATATGGCCTTTGTTGCCGATCCGGCTGCCATCAGAGCAGTGATCGGGGCGATTTTCTGAAAACGAAATAGCCTATTTTGCTGTTCAGGGCTTGCTTCGGGCCGCAACCGCCTCGGCCACATTGTCGCTGAAAAACCCGTCGATGCCGGTGGCCAGAAAGGCACGAATTTCGGCAGTAAGATCGCCATGCCCTGCCGGATTCAACCCCGAACGCTGTGCGAGCGGCAGGAAATAATTCTCGCGCCGAAAAGTCCAGGGATGTACGGCAAGACCCGCCGCATGGGCATTCTTCACCAATGAAGTCGGCTCGCCCAGATTGCCGAGCATAGTGCGCGAAATAACCATCGCCTTGTTGGGGCCGATGCCATCGGCATAGGCAGCCACGCGCTTCAACCCTTCGGCACTTGCCATCGCGGCGTATGGCCAATCGGGCCGGTCGGCTGGCGCGCCTTTGTCGTCCATCAACTGGATCAGCCGCACTTTCGTTCGGGCCGCCAACGCCTGCAAATTGCCCACCTCAAAGCTTTGGATGAACACCGGGCTGTCCGCCTTGTTTAGGCCAAATTGCGCCAGTGTTTTGAGCAGAGGCTCTTCATGCGGCAAGCCGATTGAGGCAAAATAAGACGGATGCTTGGTTTCGGGATATATGCCAATGACCCGCCCTGTTTCCGCGCTCTTTGTTTTGGCCAAAGCCAATATCTCTTCAAAGGTCGGGATTTCAAACCGGCCGTCAAAGGCCATATTGGCTTTGCGGAGCAGCGGCAGGCGCTCCTTCGCGCGCAGCGTTTTCAGCTCGGCAAGCGTAAAATCTTCGGTAAACCAGCCAGCCATTTTCTGGCCGTCAATTACCTTGCCCTTCTTGCGCGCGGCAAATTCGGGGCGGGCTGAAACATCGGTGGTCTCGGAAATCTCGTTCTCGTGCCGCGCCACCAGCACGCCGTCTTTGGTCAGCACCAGATCGGGCTCGATAAAATCAGCGCCCTGTTCAATCGCTAGCGTGTAGCTCGCCAACGTATGTTCGGGCCGCTCCCCGCTTGCGCCCCGGTGGGCGATGATGATCGGGGGTGTTTCCGGGTTAAGCCGCATCGCCTGCCTCCCTTCTGCGGCGCATCCCGCCAGAACAACCAACAGGGCAAGCCATATCCTCACCCAAATGCCGCTTCCCATTCGGGCTGCTTGAACCCGACTAACAACACGCCAGGATATTCAAACACTGGCCGTTTGATCATGCTGGGTTGCGCTAACATCAGCGCAATGGCCTTTGCCTGATCCATATCCACCTTGTCAGAT
Organism: uncultured Alphaproteobacteria bacterium; assembly: GCA_963732535.1. Classification (GTDB taxonomy): domain Bacteria; phylum Pseudomonadota; class Alphaproteobacteria; order Sphingomonadales; family Sphingomonadaceae; genus Sphingorhabdus_B. The sequence goes on from CAVSZW010000001.1 coordinate 80,536, forward strand.
TCCGGTAGCTTTTTGAACGTTGTGCCCGCGCGGTTCAGAACCGTTTCCCAGCCTTTGGCGTCGCACCATGCGGCGAGCTTTGCGGGATCAGCGCCAGCCTTTTTGTAATCGTGAAAGCCATGGTCAATCCCGCGACCACCAAGCCAAACCCGTGCTTTTTTAACGGTGTCGCAATTGGGAATACCATAAAGAACAGCCATAAATTGCCTTTCAAATATCAATCACAATTTTGCCGAAATGCGCGCCCGCTGCCTGATGCCGGAACGCGTCGGCGAGCTTTGCTAAGGGAAAGCTTTGATCGAGCACAGGTTTGATCCCCTTCGCGTCGATAAAGCGGATCATATCCAGTTGTTGGTTGTGGCTACCCACTGTCAAACCCTGCACACGCAGATTTTTTGCCATCAGCGTCACTGTACTCACTGGCCCGCCATAACCGGCAAGGACGCCGATCAGCGCGATATGTCCCTCAACGCGAGCCGCGATCATCGATTGATCCAGCGTGCCTGCCCCTCCAATTTCAACAACATGATCCACGCCAAGGCCACCGGTGAGTTCCAGCACCTTTGCGCCCCAAGCTTCGGTGGACCTATAGTTGATAAGATGATCCGCGCCCAAAGCCTGCATCCGCGACAGCTTTTCGTCGGATGAACTGGTGGCAATCACTTTCGCCCCCATGGCCTTGGCGAATTGTAACGCGAAGACGGAAACCCCGCCGGTCCCCTGCACCAACACGGTAGAACCTGCCTTCAATCCGCCGTCAACAACGAGCGCCCGCCACGCCGTTAGCCCCGCACAGGTCAGCGTTGCCGCCTCGGCATGGCTGTAACCTCGGGGTGCCATCGTGAAGGCTGTTGCCGCTGTGGTCACCGCTTCCCGTGCGAAACCATCAATTCCATCGCCCGGAACGCGGGTAAACCCCACGGGCGGGATCGGACCATCGATCCAGTCTGGAAAGAAGGTGGAAACCACTGAGTCGCCGATCTGAAATTCGGAAACCCCATCGCCCACCGCGGTCACTACTCCGGCACCATCCGACATCGGAATACGGCAATCGGCGGAAGGAATCATTCCCATCACCACAGCATAGTCATGATAATTGAGTGACGAAGCCTTTAGCGAGACCGAAATTTCGCCGGGACCGGGCGCTTGTGCCTCAGCGACGTCGGCAAAGATCAGATTGTCGAGCCCCGCAGGATGGCGGATTTGAATGGCTTTCATGGCTATGGCTCCTATGTTCTGCCGGGATCATTCCCACTCAATCGTCCCCGGCGGCTTGCTGGTGTAATCATACACCACCCGGTTTATCCCCTTCACCTCGTTGATGATCCGCGTCGATACCCGGCTGAGGAACGCGCTTTCAAACGGGTATATGTCGGCGGTCATGCCGTCGGTGCTGGTCACCGCGCGCAAGGCGCAGACGCTGTCGTAGGTGCGGTGGTCGCCCATTACGCCGACGGTGCGGACGGGCAGCAGCACGGCGAACGCTTGCCAGATTTCATTGTACAAACCGGCATTGCGGATTTCATCCAGATAAACCGCGTCGGCGGCACGCAGAATGTCGCAGCGTTCCTTGGTCACTTCGCCGGGGATGCGGATGGCAAGGCCGGGGCCGGGAAAGGGGTGGCGACCGACGAACTGGTCGTTCAGGCCCAGCTCCTTGCCAAGTACGCGCACTTCATCTTTGAACAATTCTCGGAGCGGTTCAACCAGTTGCATGTTCATCCGTGCTGGCAGTCCGCCGACATTATGGTGGCTTTTGATCGTCACCGATGGCCCGCCGGTGAACGACACGCTTTCGATCACATCGGGATAGAGCGTTCCCTGCGCCAAGAAATCTGCACCGCCGATTTTCTTGGCTTCTTCCTCAAACACATTGATGAATTCGCCGCCGATAAATTTGCGCTTTTTCTCCGGATCGGTGACCCCGGCCAGCCCCGCCATGAAGCGTTCTTCGGCATCCACCACGACGAGGGGGATATGATAATGTTCGCGGAACAACGCCTCCACCTGCTCGCGTTCGTTCATCCGGAGCAGGCCGTGATCGACAAAGACACAGGTCAGTTGATCGCCAATCGCTTCGTGGATCAGGATCGCCGCAACCGACGAATCGACCCCTCCCGAAAGCCCGCAAATGACTCGACCGGAGCCAACTTGTGCGCGGATCTCGGCAATTTTGGTGGCGCGGAATTCGGCCATCGTCCAATCGCCGGCAAGCCCGCAAATGCCGTGCACGAAATTCGAAATCAGCTTTGCGCCATCGGGGGTATGGACCACTTCGGGGTGGAACATGGTGGTATAATAGCGCTTGTCCTCGTTCACACAGATCGCAAAGGGGGCGTTGGGCGAGGTACCGATAACCTCAAAGCCTTCGGGAGCCACGGTCACGCGGTCGCCGTGGCTCATCCACACCGGATATTGCCCACCGACTTCCCAAAAGCCGTCGAACAGCGGGCTGGATTTCAGGATTTCCACATCTGCCCGGCCAAATTCCGCCGCATGGCCGCCCTCCACCGTGCCGCCCAACTGGGTGCAAAGCGTTTGCTGTCCATAACAGATGGCAAGGATGGGCAGGCCGCTGTCAAAGATGATTTGCGGTGCGCGGGGGGACCCATCGGTCATCACCGAAGCAGGGCCTCCGGACAGGATCACACCCTTGGGTTGCATCCGCGCAAAGGCCTCTGCGGCGCTGTTAAACGGGGCAATTTCGGAATAGACCCCCGCCTCGCGCACGCGGCGGGCGATGAGTTGGGTTACTTGGCTGCCGAAATCGACGATGAGGATGGAATCGGAAGGCTGGATAGTCATGAGGCCCGTTAATGGCGAAGCGCGGCGCTGTCCAGTCGAACGGACGGCCTAGGGTCAGGCTCTAAATCGCGAAGCGAAGAAAAATGTAAAAGAGACGGGAGGAGGAGAGGGTTCAGTGCTCGCACCTACGCCTCCCCCTCTCCCGTCTCTTTTACACAATATATGGATGCTTCGCATCAGCAGATGCCGGGTTCAGTCAAATATATCCTCAAGCCAGCTCTTGCGCTTTTTATAGGGCTTGTGCCCATGCCCATATTGCGGCGCTTGCCCGGGATAATTTGGTTGCGGCGTGGGTTGCCGGGCAGGAGCCACGGCCAGCGCCACTGCGCTCGATGATTTTATCGAGTTCGCCGCGATCCAGCCAGACGCCGCGACATTGCGGGCAATAATCAATCTCGATCCCTTGCCGGTCGCTCATCGCGAGCGGAACAGCGCAAACGGGACAGGCCATGGCGGCAACTTGATCGGGTGAACGCATCGGAAATTCCTTTGTTACTTCAGCTATAAAGATGGGGGTAGGCGCTTGGAATTCAAGCCCGATCCTTTGCCGCGCGCCGCTCGGCCAATTGATCGACCGAAGCCGCTCGCATGAACGGGTTGGTTGCGCGTTCAAGGGCGATGGTGGTGGGCACGGTCGCCTCACCGCGTTCGCGAGCAAGGTCCACCGCTGCCATGCGGATGGCGAGTGCTGCATTCTCCGGTTCCACTGTGAGCGCGAAGCGGCCATTGCTTTGGGTGTATTCATGCGCGCAATATACACTGGTTTCGTCACCCAAAGCTTCCAGCTTTCGCATGTTCGAAAACATCTGCGCCGCCGTTCCTTCAAACAGCCGTCCGCAACCCATGGCGAATAATGTATCGCCGACAAAGGCGGCGTTTTCACTCGTGAAATGATAGGCGATATGGCCTGCGGTGTGCGCGGGGACGTCTAGCACCTGTGCCTCGACCGCCCCCAGCCGCACGACGTCGCCTTCTTTGACCAGCGTATCGAGCGTTGGGATGCGCTCGCGTTCTGCCTCCGGCCCGGTGATCATACATCCTGTTGCCGCCTTGATCTCGGCATTGCCGCCGGTGTGATCGGGATGCCAGTGTGTGTTCCAGATTTGCGTGATCTTCCATCCACGCGTTTCAGCTTCGGCCAGAACGGGTGCGGCTACGGCAGGATCAACAACCATCGTCTCACCACTTGCCAGTTCGTGGACGAGCCAGACATAATTGTCGGACAGGACGGGTATACGGATGATTTCCAATGGCATTGTGTGTTCCTCGGCGGATTTCGAATTATCATAAAAGCCGCAAAGGAAAAAAGATAGAAGGGCGAGCTCCTTTAAATGGGAACCGCCGCATGGAGCCTGCGAGCGAAATCGCAAACGCGGCTAGGATTTCTTTTTCCTTTTATTCCTTCGTGGCCTTTATGAAAAATAGATCACCAACTCCCGACATTGGGCATACTGACCCAAGGCTCGGCAGGTTCCAGATCGCCTTCTTGCAACAGTTCAATCGAAATCCCGTCAGGCGTTTTCACAAATGCCATGTGGCCGTCGCGCGGCGGGCGGTTTATCGTGACGCCTGCATCCATCAGCCGCTGGCAAACTGCATAGATATCATCGACACGGTAAGCCAGATGGCCGAAATTGCGCCCACCTGTATAGCCGCTTTCGTCCCAATTATGCGTGAGTTCGACTTCGGCAACATCGCCTTGCCCGGGGGCCGCGAGGAAAATCAGCGTGAAGCGGCCCTTTTCATTTTCAAACCGGCGCGTTTCTTCAAGGCCGATCAAATTGAAGAACGATATGGTGGCGTCGGGATCGCTGACCCGGATCATGCTGTGGAGGTAACGAATAGCCATAAACTCACTTCATCGATATTAATACACAGTTCATCGCAGTATTTCTATGGTGTCAAACTGCGAGGTCGAAGCGAAACATGGACGTCAAAGCCATCCCGCGCAAGTGGCGTGAGCGCTGGCATGGGTCCAATTATTCAGGGATGAAGATGATGAGCGATAATGATTTAAGCGCGCGCGAAAATGGCTTCTGGTCCCGGCTCACCGCCGACAAGGGCAAGGCGTGGTTGGCGGGAGCGGGCCTGCTTGCGGGTGGGTTGGTAATTGGTGGCTATCTGATGGGCGACGGCCTCGTCCGCATGAAACAGGCCGACCGCGCCGTCACGGTGCGCGGCCTTGCCGAGCGCGAGGTGACCGCCGATCTTGCCACTTGGACAATCAGCTATTCGGCAAAGGCCGGTGACCTGCAAGGCGCGCAGGCCGATCTGGATGGTGACACCAAGGCGATCCGCGATTTCTTCGGCGAGCTAGGCTTCAAGGCCGACGACCTGCAGCCCACCGGGGCGAATGTGTCGCAATATAATGAAAATGGCGTGACCAGCTATACGGTGAAACAGCGGCTGAGTTTGCGGACCACCGACATTGACAAGGCGCAGGCAGCGGTAAAACGGCAGTTTGATCTGGTGAAGCAAGGCGTCGAGCTGGAGGAAGGATCGGGCATGGCCTATGCCTATACCAAATTAAATACGATCAAGCCCGCGATGGTCGCCGAAGCAACCAAGGACGCACGCAAATCTGCCGAACAGTTTGCCAAGGATTCGGGCACGGATGTCGGCAGCATCAAATCGGCAACGCAAGGCTATTTCGAAGTGACCGCCCGCGATGGCGATGCAGGCGGCGGCTGGGGCGTTTCCGATTCCCCCTATAAAAAGGTCCGCGTGGTGACGACGGTGGAATATTATCTGGGGTGAATGTTGTGCCATAAGCATTGCTTGAAACTGCTCTCCGCCTGACGCACACAGGCAATCGCGCGCGGGCAGAGGATGTTGCAGTGCTTTTAGACCAGACCGAAGCAATTTTGACCCAATTGGGCTGCGCGATCCCGCAAGGTGATTTGCCGGTGCACAGCCCGATAGACGGCAGAGTGATCGCTTCGGTCGGTCCAGCGACGAGTACTGGGATCGAGGCCGCGCTGGAGCGATCCCGCGCCGCATTTCTGCAATGGCGCGAGGTTCCTGCCCCGCGCCGGGGCGAACTGGTTCGGCGTTTCGGCAACGTCGCTTCGCGAACACAAAGACGTTCTCGCCCGCCTCGTCACCATCGAATGTGGCAAGCCGATTTCCGAAGGCGCAGGCGAAGTGCAGGAGATGATCGATATCTGTGATTTCGCCGTGGGGCTGTCACGGCAATTGCATGGCCTCACCATCGCCAGCGAGCGCCCCGGCCACCGGATGATGGAACAATGGCATCCGCTGGGGCCGATGCTGATCATCAGTGCGTTTAACTTTCCAGTGGCAGTGTGGGCGTGGAATGCGGCGCTTGCGCTGGTCTGCGGGAACAGCATCATCTGGAAACCATCGGAGAAAACACCGCTGACGGCGTTGGCGGTGCAAGCGTTGTTTGAGCGAGTGGCGGCGGATTTTGCCGATGCGCCGCCGGGGCTTTCGCAAGTCTTGCCGGGCGATGGGAAAACCGGCGCGGCCCTGGTGGCCGATTCGCGCATTGCCCTTATCTCTGCAACCGGCGGCACCTCCATGGGCCGCGCTGTGGGGCAGGCAGCGGCAGGCCGCTTTGCCCGAACGATCCTTGAACTGGGCGGCAATAATGCTGCGATTGTTAGCGACAAGGCCGATCTTGATCTGGCGCTTCGGGGCATATTATTCTCGGCGGTGGGTACGAGCGGGCAGCGGTGCACATCGCTGCGCCGCATGTTTTTGCACGAAGCGATCCACGATGAATTTCTGGCGAGGCTGATTTCCGCCGCCGCGTCGATCCCTGTTGGCGATCCACTAGATAACGCCAATCTCGCCGGCCCGCTGATCGACGAAGGTGCGTTTCAATCGATGCAAGCCGCGCTGGACGAAACCCGTGCGATGGGCGCAACCATCAATGGCGGTGAGCGGATAGAGCGCCCGGGTGTCTATGTCCGCCCCGCTATCGTCGAAATGCCGTACCATGACGGCCCCGCCTTGCGAGAAACCTTTGCGCCCATCCTTTATGTTTTCCGTTATACCAAACTGGACGAAGCCATCGCGATGCAGAACAGTGTGAACGCTGGACTTTCCTCTTCGATCTTCTCCAACGACTTGCGCGAATGTGAAATATTTTTGTCTGCGACAGGCAGCGACTGCGGCATCGCCAATGTCAATATCGGCACGTCGGGCGCAGAAATCGGCGGGGCATTTGGTGGCGAAAAAGAAACCGGCGGCGGGCGCGAATCCGGTTCCGATGCATGGAAAGCCTATATGCGCCGCGCCACCAACACGATCAATTACAGCGCCGAACTGCCATTGGCGCAGGGCGTGACGTTCGAACTTTGAATGGGTGCGCGCGGCATTTGAATATTGTATGCCTTGCATACAGTATCGAAAGCTGGTTTGTGGATCGGAATGGCTGGTGTAACATAGGCGTTCCATGGCGACGTTAGACGAAATTTTGGAATTGCATCGCGGTCGAGAAGGCGCGCTGTTGCCGATTTTGCACGATGTACAAGCTGAATTTGGATTTGTTTCCGAAGATGTCATTCGCGCAATCGCGAACGCCCTGAATCTGAGCCGCGCCGAGGTGCACGGCGTCGTCAGTTTTTATCATGATTTCAAAACCGAGGCTGCATCGCATCCAAAGGTGAAACTCTGCCGGGCCGAGGCCTGTCAGGCACGTGGTGTCGAAGCTTTGGTGGCGCAGTTGCCCGAAGCGGCAAGGGCGAAGCTTGAGCCCGTCTATTGCCTAGGACTGTGCAGCGTTGGCCCCAATGCGATGATTGGTGGCAAACCGGTCGCGCGGCTTGACGCCGCGAAGCTCGCGGCATTGGTCGAGGCCGTGGCATGACGCTCGTCCGCATTTCCGATGACGCGCTGGCGCTGGCGTGTGGGGCCGATGCGGTGGCAATGGCGTTTGAAGCGGCTGGTTGCGCCGTCGAACGCGTGTCCAGCTGGGGGATGCACTGGCTTGAGCCGATGGTGGAGATTGATGGGCATGGCTTTGGCCCGCTCGAACCCGGCGATGTTGCAGCGGTGCTAAATGGCAACAGCGACAAAGCCATCGGTCGGATCGAGGTCCATCCCTTCATTGCACGTCAACAGACGGCTGACCTTTGCGCGCGCGGGGAAAGTCCGTCCATTGAGCCTTGACGATTACGCAGCGACAGGCGGCTGGGCTGGCCTTGAAAAAGCAAGGGTGATTGGGCCAAAGGCGACCATCGAGCAGATAACCGCATCGGGCCTGCGCGGGCGCGGCGGGGCGGGTTTTCCGGCGGGAATCAAGTGGAACACCGTGGCGAACGCGCCTGCCGAACAAAAATATATCGTCTGCAACGCCGACGAAGGCGATAGCGGCACTTTTGCCGACCGGATGGTGATGGAAGGCGATCCCTTCATGCTCATCGAAGGGATGGCGATTGCCGCGCTGGCGGTGGGCGCGGGCAAGGGTTTTGTCTATATCCGCAGCGAATATCCGCACGCGATTGCCAAGATGGAAGCTGCGATCAAGGCTTCGGCGCATATCGTTTCGCCTTTCGCAATCGAGGTGCGCGTCGGCGCGGGGGCTTATGTTTGCGGCGAGGAAACATCGTTGCTGAATAGCCTTGAAGGCAAACGCGGCGAAGTGCGCGCCAAGCCTCCGCTGCCTGCGATTGAAGGGCTGTTCGGCAAACCGACGGTGGTCAACAATGTATTGACGCTGGCGGCGGTTCCATGGATTTTGGCCAATGGAGCGGATGCCTATGCCGCGATAGGCTTTGGCCGTTCACGCGGAACAATGCCGATCCAGATTGCCGGGAATGTCAAATATGGCGGGCTGTTCGAGGCGGGCTTTGGCATCACACTGGGCGAGCTGGTGAACGACATTGGCGGCGGTACGGCTTCGGGCAGGCCAGTGCGCGCGGTGCAGGTGGGCGGGCCGCTGGGGGCCTATCATCCGCCATCCGATTTCCATTTGCCCTTTGATTATGAAAGCTTTGCCGAGGCGGGTGGCTTGATTGGACATGCAGGCCTCACGGTGTTTGACGACGGCGTCGATATGGCCGCGCAGGCCCGCTTTGCCATGGAATTTTGCGCCATCGAAAGCTGCGGCAAATGCACACCATGCCGGATCGGTTCAACGCGCGGGGTGGAGTTGATCGACCGGATCGTTGCCCAAGGTGGTCGCAAGGCAGACACCGTCGAGGCTCTGCCGCAAATGCACAATGCCAGCGGTGTGGCGCGAACGCAGGATGAAGAAATCGCGCTACTCGAAGATCTGTGCGAGACGATGAAATACGGCTCGCTCTGTGCCTTGGGCGGCTTCACGCCCTATCCGGTGCTTTCGGCATTGCGGAATTGGCCAGAGGATTTCGGGCGGTGATTGCAGTGTGCGAAGCCGATGTTTGGGAGTGTGGCTATGACGGCACAGCTCCAAAACCGAGACAGCGCGATTTGGCCGTTGAGGCTCCGGTGGCCTTTGAAATCAACGGCATCGCCTATGCCGTAATGATGGCAACGCCAACCGAACTTGAAGATTTCGCAACGGGCTTTGCCTTGTCCGAGGGATTGATAACGGCGGTGGACGAATTGCTCGACTTGTCCGTCGCCGAAGTCGCCGACGGGGTGATTGTGCGGTTGGTGCTCGCGCTAGAGCAGGCCGCGCTAGTGCTGGATCGGGTACGAATGCGGGTGAGCGAAGGCAGTTGCGGACTGTGCGGGTTAGAGAGCATCGCTGAGGTGCTGCGCCCGTTGCCGTGTTTAAAAGCGCATATATCGGTTGCACCCAAAGCGATTGCGCGTGTGCTGAAGCATATGCCGGCCTTGCAAATCGAAGGGACCCGCACCGGTGCCATGCATGCCGCCGCCTTCTGCACAGCCGCTGGCGAAATCGTCGCACTGCGCGAAGATGTCGGGCGGCACAATGCGCTGGATAAATTGATCGGAGCGCTCGCGCGAAGCGGCATTGATCCAGCTACAGGCTTCATACTGGTATCGGCGCGGTGCAGCTATGAACTGGTCGAAAAAACCGCGCGCGCCGGTTGCGCGATGCTTGTTGCCATTTCCGCGCCAACCAGCCTCGCGGTCGAACGCGCCAAGGCGGCGGGGATGACGTTGGTGGCACTCGCCCGGCATGATAATATGCTGGTGCTGGCCGACTCGCAGGGCATATTAAAGGAACTGTCGCATGGGCTATGAACCGCAAGTGGATTTCGGAACGCCCGCGTCGCGTTCGAAAAACAGCGTGTCGCTGACCATCGATGGCCGCGCGGTCACCGTTCCCGCTGGAACCAGCGTGATGCGTGCGGCGGCGGAATCAGGCGGAGCGATCCCCAAATTATGCGCGAGCGATAATATGGCGGCGTTTGGCTCGTGCCGCCTGTGCCTCGTCGAGATCGATGGACGAAAGGGAACACCCGCTAGCTGCACCACACCGGTGGAGCCGGGCATGGCGGTGCACACGCAAACGCCGCTGCTGGCCAAGCTTCGCAAAGGCGTGATGGAGCTCTATATCTCCGATCACCCGCTCGATTGCCTGACATGTTCGGCCAACAATGATTGCGAGTTGCAGGATCAGGCCTCCGCCGTGGGCCTGCGCGATGTGCGCTTTGGCTATGAAGGCGAAAACCATCTTGGCCTGCCCATTGACACGTCAAACCCCTATTTCGATTTTGACCCCAGCAAATGCATCGCCTGCTCGCGCTGTGTGCGGGCATGTGACGAGGTGCAGGGAACGCTTGCGCTCACCATCGAGGGGCGCGGCTTTGCATCTAAAGTTTCGGCAGGGCTATCGACCGACAATTTTCTGGGAAGCGAGTGTGTTTCGTGCGGGGCCTGTGTGCAGGCCTGCCCGACCGCGACCTTGCAGGAAAAAGCCGTCAAGGAAATTGGCAAACCCGAACGCAGCGTGGTCACCACCTGCGCCTATTGCGGCGTCGGCTGCACTTTCCGCGCGGAGATGCGCGGCGAGCAACTGGTCCGGATGGTGCCTTGGAAAGACGGCAAGGCCAATCGAGGGCATAGCTGCGTCAAAGGGCGATTTGCATGGGGCTATGCCCAGCATCAGGAACGCATCCTGAAGCCGATGATCCGATCAAGCATCGATCAGCCTTGGCAAGAAGTCGAATGGGAAGAGGCCATTGCTTATGCCGCATCCGAGCTAAAACGGATCAGCGCGCAACACGGCAAACAGGCACTCGGCGGGATCACGTCAAGCCGCTGCACCAATGAAGAAACCTTCCTTGTGCAAAAACTGGTGCGGGCCGGCTTTGGCAACAACAATGTCGATACCTGCGCCCGCGTCTGCCATTCGCCAACCGGCTATGGCCTGAAAACCACCTTTGGCACGTCGGCGGGGACGCAGGATTTTGACAGTGTCGAGGATTGCGATCTGATGCTCGTCATCGGCGCGAACCCGACCGACGGGCATCCCGTGTTTGCCAGCCGGATGAAACGGCGATTGCGCGGGCAGGATGGCAAGCCGCCCGCCAAGCTGATCGTCATTGATCCGCGCCGGATAGACCTTGTCCGCACCCCGCATGTCGAGGCCGATCACCATCTGGCACTGCGCCCCGGCACCAATGTCGCGGTGCTGAGCGCAATGGCGCATGTGATCGTGACCGAGGGCCTCGCCAACGAAGCCTTTATCCGCGAACGCTGCGATTGGGACGAATATAGCCACTGGGCCGAATTTGTTTCGGACGCCAAAAACAGCCCGGAATATCTCGAAGCCGTCACCACCGTTCCCGCTGCCGATCTGCGCGCCGCCGCCCGAGCCTATGCGACCGGCGGAAACGCGGCGATCTATTACGGCCTCGGCGTCACTGAACACAGCCAAGGCTCCTCCACCGTGATGGCCATCGCCAATCTCGCCATGGCATGCGGGATGATCGGACGGCGCGGCGTGGGCGTGAACCCTTTGCGCGGGCAAAATAATGTGCAGGGCGCGTGCGACATGGGCAGCTTTCCGCACGAGCTTTCGGGCTATCGCCACATCAGCGATGGCGAAACGCGGGCGTTGTTTGAGGGCGAATGGGGCGTGGCGCTCGATCCCGAACCCGGGCTTCGCATCCCCAACATGCTCGATGCGGCAACCGACGGCGTGTTCAAGGCGATCTATATTCAGGGCGAGGATATCCTCCAGTCCGATCCCGATACCAAACATGTCTCGGCAGGGCTGGCGGCGATGGAGTGCGTGATCGTCCACGATCTTTTCCTTAACGAAACCGCCAATTACGCGCATATCTTCCTCCCCGGATCGACCTTCCTTGAAAAAAACGGCACCTTCACCAATGCCGAGCGCCGCATCCAGCCGGTGCGGAAAGTGATGGCCCCATTGAACGGCCTTGAAGACTGGGAGATCACGCAACGACTTGCCCAAGCAATGGGGCTCGACTGGAACTATTCCCACCCAAGCGAAATCATGGACGAAATCGCGCGCCTCACCCCCACTTTCGCCGGTGTCTCGTTTGATCGGCTGGACAAGGAAGGTTCGCTGCAATGGCCGGTGAACGCCGCCGCCCCCGATGGCAGCCCGATCATGCATGTCGATGGATTTGTGCGCGGCAAGGGCAAGTTTGTGGTAACGGATTATGTGCCGACCGACGAGAAAACCGGGCCTCGTTTTCCGCTATTGCTCACCACCGGGCGCATCCTTTCGCACTATAATGTCGGCGCGCAAACGCGGCGCACCGCCAATGTCGCCTGGCATCCCGAAGACTTGCTCGAAATCCATCCGACCGACGCTGAAAATCGCGGGATAAAAAGCGGTGACTGGGTAAAACTCGCGTCGCGATCCGGCGAAACCACTTTGCGCGCCACCGTGACCGATCGCGTCGCTCCGGGCGTGGTCTATACCACCTTCCACCACCCGGCGACGCAGGCCAATGTCGTCACCACCGACTTTAGCGATTGGGCCACCAACTGCCCCGAATATAAGGTGACCGCCGTTCAAATCTCCGCCTCCAACGGCCCGACCGACTGGCAGGAAGATTATGAAGCACTTTCCGGACGATCACGCCGGATAACGGGGCATGACGGCGCAATGGAGCCGCCGAATGAGCGCCGATAGCGTTGAAAAACTGGTCTATATGGCCAACCAGATCGCCCGCAATCTGATGCACGAGCCCGATCCCGCAGCCGCCACCGCCGCCCATATCGAGGCCTTTTGGTCTCCCCGGATGAAGACGCAGATTTTTGACTGTGTTGGATGGTGGCGGGCTGGAGCCGGCGGCGTTGGCGGCATTGCGGGAGCTTTGCTCCAAAACACCGATTCATTAAATGTAAAAGAGACAGGGAGAAGGGGAGAGATCGCGCCGCATTCACGGCTTCTCCCCTTCTCCCTGCCTCTTTTACATCTTTATTACAACGGGATGTACCAAGCGCGAACCTTAAATTTCGGCGCTCGCCGTTGGCGAGCAAGGCACGAAGGCAGGAAGGGGAAGCGTAGGGCCACACGATAAACTTCTTCGTGCCTTCGTGCCGTGCCTTCCTGCCTTTTTCACATTCTCATTACCTCTCCCCACGGCGAGAAGGAAATCACCCCAGCCGCGCCAATGCCGCCTGCAAGCGTTCGACCTCAGCGGCCTTCTCCGCCATATCGGCGCGCGCTTTTTCGACCGCTTCGGGTTTTGCCTTTTCGACAAAGGCGGGGTTGGACAGGCGGCCTTCCAAGGATTTGGCTTCTTTGCCGATGGCCTCGATGGCTTTGGCAATCCGCGCGCGTTCGGCGTCCAGATCGATGATGCCTTCAAGCGGGATGACAAAGGTGGCTTCGTCGACAACCAATTGCAGCGCGCCGCCGTCGGGCGCTGGCTCGGCACTTGATCGATGGCAAGCGGGCTATCGCGGTCCAGTACCGCCGCTTGCGCCGAAATCCGCGCGAGCGTTTCGGGCGACGCATCGCGGACATAGGCGTTTAGTTTCGCGCCCGGGGCAATGCCGAGTTCGTTCTTCGCACCGCGCATTTCGCTGGTCAGGCGGATCAGCCAGTCGATTTCGGACTTGGCCATCCACATCTATCGCTGCCTCTGGCTCCGGCCATTTGGCATGGATCAGCAGATGCCCGTCGCGCGTCATCCCCCATCGCATGCCATAATTCTTCGGTGATGAAGGGCATGAACGGGTGGAGCATGACGAGGATCTGGTCGAGCACCCATGCGGCGACTTGGCGGGTTTCGTCGGCGTCCAGATCTGTCCCCGCATGGGGAGGGTCCCAATTCCGACGGTGGGGTCGCTCGTCGCACTAGGGACAGTCCACGACCCGGCTGTCGCCGCTCTGGCGCCAGTCCCTGCTTGCGGCGGAGGATAAGCACAGGCTTCACCAGCTCCAGATACCAGTCGCAAAATGTGCCCCAGGTGAAGTGATACACCGCATCCGCCATGCCATCGAAACGGATACTCGTCAAACGCGCGGTTCAGCTTTTCAAGCGTTTCAACGACCTCGCCGATGATCCATTTGTTGACCGCCAATTCCGCCTTGGGCGCGGCGACGCTGCGCGAGGCACCGATGCCGTTCGACTGGCAAAAACGCGCGGCATTCCAAAGCTTTGTCGCGAAATTGCGATAGCCCTCGACGCGCTTGTCATCCATTTTGATGTCACGCCCCTGGCTCTCCATCGCCGCCATGAAAAAGCGCAAGGCATCCGCGCCATATTGATCCATCAGGATCAGCGGATCGACGACATTGCCCTTGGATTTGGACATTTTCTGCCCGTCGGCGGCGCGGACGAGGCCGTGGAGATAGAGCGTCTTCCACGGCACCTCGCCCATGAAATGCATCCCCTGCATCGCCATGCGCGCATCCCAGAAGAACAAGATGTCAAAGCCGGAGATCAGGACATTGTTGGGATAGTGGCGGGCGAGGAGCGCTTGCCCCTGACTCCTCCCCTTGCGGGAGAGGGATTGCCCCGGGTGGTGGTCGGCTCGCGTCTGCGACTGCCACTATTTGCTGCAGCGGCAACGGCCCCCACACCGCTGCGACTAAGCTCGTTCCTCGCTGCCGCTCTCCCCGCTAGGGGAGAGGGTTTGCTTCGCCTCCGGCCAACCCAATGTCCCAAAGGGCCAAAGCGCCGAGGAGAACCATGTGTCGAGGACGTCGTTGTCGCGCATAACGGAATATGCGTTGATCGCATTGTTGCCGTACACGATCATGCTGTCCGATGATCACGCATCTTCAACGTCAATACGTGCGTCGAATTCATGGCACCTATCGCCGATAATATTCTGTTGCGAGCGATAACGGCCTGCTTTCTGATATCGTCGGCAACAAATCGGAGCGTTGTCGCCAATCTCGCATCGCATCCATGATTCGTAGACGATTGCGTCTTCGATGACTTCGACTGAGCCCATACCAAGCCGGAATCCGATGCCCCCACCACAACTGCCGCGAAACACACCAAGGCTGGATATTCTCCATCCAGTTGAAGAAGGTCTTCTCCCAAGATTTGGGCACAATATCGATCGCGCCCGATCCGCACCGCGGCCATCGGCGCTTTCGCCAGTTCCTCGGCATTCACATACCATTGGTCGGTCAACCAAGGCTCGATCACCACCCCGCCGCGATCGCCAAAGGGCGTCTGGATCGTGCGCGGTTCGGCGTCGAGCGCTTCTTCTTCGCCGTCCTTATTCTTGACGATATGCGGGACGAGAAGGCCCAGCGCCTTCATCTCCGCGACCACCGCCGCGCGCGCGTCGAAACCGGTCCATGCCGACATAGCTTTCGGGGATCAGGCCGTCGCTGGTCTGCACCACCTTCGCCTCGGCATCGAACATGTTGAGCATGTCGGCGGCCTTAAACCCGGCGCGCTTGCCCACTTCAAAGTCGTTGAAATCATGCCCCGGCGTGATCTTCACCGCGCCCGAACCCAGTTCGGGATCGGCATGGTCATCGGCGACAATCTTGAAACGCCGTCCGGTGATCGGTTGCAAGATCTCCTTGCCAATCACGCTTTTGTAGCGCGGGTCTTCGGCATTCACCGCCACCGCCATATCGGCGAGCATCGTTTCGGGCCGCGTCGTGGCGACAACGATATGGTCCGCGCCGTTATCCAGACGTCACCCCATCCGCCAGCGGATATTTGAAGTGCCAGAACCCGCCCTTCATCTCGCGGGTTTCCACCTCCAGATCGGAAATCGCGGTTTTCAGTTTGGGGTCCCAATTGACCAGCCGTTTGTCGCGGTAGATCAGGCCTTGGTTGTACAGATCGACAAACACCTTGGTCACCGCCTTGGTGAATTCGGGGCTCATCGTGAATTGCTCGCGGCTCCAATCCATCGAACAGCCCAGACGGCGAAGCTGCGTGGTGATCGTGCCGCCGCTTTCTTCCTTCCACTCCCACACTTTCTCGATGAACGCCTCGCGGGTGTAATTGGTGCGCTTGTCCTGCTGCGCCTCCAACTGCCGCTCGACCACCATCTGCGTCGCGATCCCCGCATGGTCGGTGCCGACCACCCACAAGGCGTCCTTGCCCTGCAAGCGCGCGTGGCGGATCAATATGTCCTGCAAGCGTATTATCGAGCGCATGGCCGATGTGCAGCGAACCCGTCACATTGGGCGGGGGATTGACGATGGTATAGGGTTCGGCGTCGGGCCGTTCGGGGCGGTATGCGCCGGTGGATTCCCAATGCTGGCCCCATTTGGCCTCAATGCTGGCGAAGTCGAAAGTTTTGTCGATAGTCATGGGAGAGGCCTTTGCCAGCGCGGGTGCGATTCAGCAAGGCTTTGGGGGTTTTGACCCACCGGGATTTTATTTCATAAAAGCCGCAAAGGAAAAAAGGAAAAAGGAGCATTGGAACCTCATTCAGCGTTCAAACGTGTTCGCGATGCACTGGAACCGATCTGGATCGCGGCAATGCCCTTTGCGCCTTTTTTCCTTTGTGGCTTTTATGAAATCTTATTTCCTCCACCGAAACACGCCGCTGCGCATTCAGCGATCACCATCATTTCTTCAAATGCTTGCCCAGCCAGCTAAACACCGTTTGATGCCATTGGATCGAATTTTGCGCCTTCAATATCCAGTGGTTCTCATCCGGAAACACCAACAGCTTCGATTCAATCCCCTGCCTTTGCAACGCGGTAAAGGCGGCGAGCGATTGCGAATAGGGGATGCGATAATCCTTTTCGCCGTGGATCACGAGCGTGGGGGTTTTCCATTTGCGACACATGATTGACCGGATTCCATTTTTCCGCATCGGTGCGTTTCCACCACGGCCCGCCATTTTCCCATTCGTCAAACCAAAGCTCTTCGGTTTCAAACGCCATCGCGCGCAAATCGAAAACGCCCGAATGGTTGACGAGGCATTTGAAGCCATCGGGCCACTGCCCCGCAATCCAGTTCATCATATAGCCGCCGTAGGAGCCACCCATGGCGCAGGCGTTTTTGATGTCGATCTGGGGATCAACCTTGCCCGCCGCCGCCAAGCCTTTTTGCAAATCTTCGAGCGGCCAGCCGCCCCAATTTTTGTTGATGCTATCGGTAAATTTCTGGCCGTAACCGGTGGACCCATGAAAATCGACCGAGACCACGGCATAGCCTTGCGCCGCCATCACGCGCGGGTTCCAGCGGAAGGACCATGCATTGCCAAACGAGCTTTGCGGCCCGCCATGGACGATGAAGACGGTGGGCAACGGCCCCTTTGCCATCGCCGGTTTGGTGATCTGACCGAACACCTGATCGCCATTGGCGCCGCCGAAATCGAACCGCTGGACATCCACCTTGTCAAGCTGCGCCTCAACCTCGGCGTTGACGTCGGTGAGTTTGCGAACCTTGCCCTTGGCATCGCGCACATAGAGATCGCTCGCCGCCGTCACGCTGTTCATCGCATAGAGCAGCGATCCGTCTTTCAGCGGAATTGTGTCGCTCACATTGCCGCCCTGCGAAAGCCGCGTCACTTTGCCTTTCAGGTCCACCTTGAACACCGGATGATCGAGAATTTCCTGCGCGGTGACGAACAGGCTTTTGCTATCGGGTGCCCATGCGATGGAGGCGACCGAACGATCCCATTTTTCAGTAAGCGCTTTGTCCTTGCCCGATTTCAGGTCGCGCAGCATCAGCACCTGCCGGTCTGCCTCGTAACCCGCGCCGCGCCATCGCCGCCCACGCCAGATATTTGCCGTCGGGCGATGCGGCGGGCAGCGTGTCGGTGGCTTCGTTGCCGGGGGTTATATTGGTCGCGCTGTCGTAATTCTGGTGCGAGCTGATAAATATCCAGATTGGTCGAAATCGCCTCGTTGCGATCCGCCCGGCGCAGCGCATAATAAACCGTCTCGCTATCCGCGCTCCACGCGATTTCCTCACCACCGCCAAAGGGCTTGGAAGGCGAATCGCCGACGATCTGTATTTTGCGCTCATTCGGCTTGATTTCCTGTTCATCGAGCGCGTGGCCACCATAGAGCTTTCCGTCCGCACCAATGCCAAAGGTAAATATACGGCTGTAATTGCCCGGTGTTTCCCATGCGTCCCAATGGCGGACCATCAACGCATCATATTCGCGGCCTGTTCCCGGGCCAGGCTTGGAGCGGTCCCCATCCTTGTCACAGCCAAATTCCGCACATTCGCGGGCAATATCGCCCCAAAGCGCAATCTTCTTGCCGTCCGGTGCAAGTTTGAAACCGGCGACGTCGGTCTTATATTCGCTCACCCGGTTGCTGAGCTGGTGGTTCATATCATAACGCCAAAGCTGGTCCGATCCGCTTTCATTGCTGATATAATAGATCGCCTTGCCATCGGCAGAAAAGGCTGGCGAATGTTCGCTAAATCCAGGCTTCGATGCAATTTTCCATGGGCCGCCTTCCAAACCATCGATCCGCAACAACCACAGGTCGCTGCGCCGCTTGTTCGCGGGCAGATCGGTTTCCTGAACCTGATAGACCAGCATCTTGCCATCGGGCGAGGCGGCGGGCGCGGAAAGCCGCTTCATTGTCGCCAGATCGGTCTCCGTCATCGGTCGAGCAAAGGCGGGGGTTGCGATGGCAAAAGCGAGCGCGGCGAGCGAAAGTGCGAAATTATGTTTCATGTCCCGGAACTTATCGTTCCACATCGGCACTGGCAAGCGCGGCGATGCCTTGCGCGGGCGGGCACAGACCGCTAACGACGCCCGCGTCATGCAATATCAAAGCACCAGAGGAAACGCGTCCAACCTCGATTTTCGCGGGGTGACGCTGGCCGGATTGGCCAGCGACGGCGGACTATATGTGCCGCGCACTTGGCCGCGCTTTAGCAACGAAGAAATCGCCGCGATGCGCGGGCTTTCCTATGTTGAGCTCGCCGCGAAGATCATGGCTCCGTTCACGGCGGGTGTGCTGGACGAAGCCGAATTGAAATCGCTGTGTGCGGCAGCCTATGGCAATTTCTCGCACGCTGCGATCACACCGCTGACACAACTCGATGGCCAGAACTGGCTGCTCGAATTGTTTCACGGGCCGACGCTCGCGTTCAAGGATGTGGCGCTGCAATTGCTGGGGCAATTGTTTGAACGCTTCCTCACCGGCACCGATACCAAGCTGACTATTGTTGGCGCAACATCCGGCGATACCGGATCGGCAGCGATCCAGGCGGTGGCGGGGCGTGAGCAAATCGAGATTTTCATGCTCCATCCGCATGGCCGTGTTTCCGACGTACAGCGGCGGCAGATGACGACGGTGCTTTCGCCCAATGTCCACAATATCGCCATCGAAGGCAGTTTTGATGATGCCCAGGCGATGGTGAAAAAAATGTTCGGCGATGCCGAGGTGACCTCAGCGGTGACATTATCGGCGGTCAATTCGATCAACTGGGCGCGGTTGATGGCGCAGGTCGTTTATTATTTCGCCGCCGCGTTGCAACTGGGCGGGCCGGAACGGAAAATTGCGTTCTCGGTTCCCACGGGCAATTTCGGCGATGTTTTTGCAGGCTATGTCGCGGCGAACATGGGACTGCCTATCGAACGGTTGATCGTCGCCACCAATGTGAACGACATCCTCCACCGCGCGCTTTCCAAGGGCGATTATTCGATTGGCGCGGTTACGCCCACCGCAGCCCCTTCAATGGACATTCAGGTGTCGAGCAATTTTGAACGGCTGCTGTTTGATCTCGAAGGCCGCGATGGATCAACCTTGGGCGCGCGGATGAAATGGTTTGAACAAATGGGCAAGATGGTGCTGTCATCCGACATGCGCCGCAAGGCCAGCCTTTTTCACAGCGCGCGCGCCGACGCCGATGAAACCACGCTGGCGATGCGCTGGGCCTATGAGATATGCGGCGAAGTGATTGATCCGCACACCGCAATAGCCCTTCATGCGGCGCGCAATTCGGGCGTTGCTGCGGACACACCGGTCGTTACCTTGGCGACCGCGCATCCCGCCAAATTCCCCGATGCGGTGGAACGGGCGACGGGACAACGGCCGTCGCTTGCCGCACCGTATGGGCAATTTGTTTGACCGCGAGGAGCGCTTTTCCGTGCTGCCGTCTGAATATGACGCGGTACGCAGCTTTGTGCTGGACCATGCCAACCGGAATTAACATGCTATTTTGGATCAAAAACCTCTTCTTATACCGTAGCCCTGAGCCTGTCGAAGGGCGCTTTACCGATAAGCGCCCTTCGACAGGCTCAGGGCTACGGTGATGTTTGAACATCGATGCCCGTCATCGCAAACCCCGATTTCGTCACGCTAATCAGCGAACCGCGTAACGATTATACGTTGCTCGACAGCGGCGGCGGGCGAAAGCTGGAAAGCTATGGCAACCGGCGCTTCATCCGCCCCGAACCACAGGCAATGTGGGAACCCGCGACCAGCGACTGGAAAGCCGATGGCGAATTTGTGCCGGGGTCTGACGAAGATGGTGGCGGGCGTTGGTATTATGAGGGAAAGCCCTCGGGCGAGGGCTGGCCGCTCGTCTGGAACGATGAGGTGACCTTTACCGCGAGCTGCACACCCTTTCGCCATTTGGGCTTTTTCCCCGATATGGACCCCGTCTGGCGGTGGATGCGCGGAGAGATTGCGGACACCGCCGAACCCAGTTGCATGAACCTGTTCGGCTATACCGGAGTCGGCACGCTCGCCTTGTCAGCGGCGGGCGCGCAGATGGTGCATGTTGATGCTTCGAAGAAATCGGTCGCACAGGCACGCGAAAATGCCGCGCTTTCGGGCATGGCGGAGCGACCCATACGCTGGATCGTCGATGATGCCGCAAAATTCGTCGCCCGCGAGGTTCGCCGAGAAAAGCGCTATGACGGCATCTTGCTCGATCCGCCCAAATATGGCCGCGGTCCCGATGGCGAGGTGTGGCGGCTGGAAGAAGATTTGGCGCCGCTGATTGCCAATTGCCGGAAATTGCTCGACGCGCAATCGCGCTTCCTGTTTTTGACCGTCTATGCTGTCCGCATGTCGGCACTGGCACTCGGCAATTTGCTCAACCAACATTTCGCCGATTTGCCCGGTAAAGTGGAATTTGGCGAACTGGCTGTTCGAGAACAGGCAAGGGGCCACTTGCTGCCAACCGCTATTTTTGCGAGATGGTCGAACGATCAATAGGGAATTTATGACTGACATTCTCACCCTTGAAGTACATGACGTGCATGTCAATGTCCTCACCGGCATTTACAGCCAGGAAACGCACCTGCCGCAACCGTTGCATATTTCGGTGAGCGCAGACCTTGAAATTGCGCCGCATTATACGCCCGATACGCCGCTCTCGGCGTCCAAAAACTATATGACGATCAAGGCGGCGGCTTCGGAATTTCCTGAAGGCGTGCATTTCATGCTGGTCGAGGCGGTGGCCGATCACATCATCGACCGGCTGTTTGCCGCCGACAAGCGCTTCACCACGATCACCGTCAAGATCATCAAGCTTGCCATTGCCGAGGACGGCGAATCGATTGGCATCACCATGACCCGGAATCGTAAATGAGCTCAGTTTCAAGCGGCAGGCCTCTGGCGCTGGTTACCGGGGGCATGCGGCGATTGGGGGCAGTGATCGCGGCGCGGTTGGCAGGCGCGGGCTATGCACTGGCGCTGAGCAGCCATGGCGATGGCACGCCCGACGAGGCGCTGGCCAAAGAACTCACGGCGAACAACACCGTGTGGAAACACTTCGCCGCCGATCTGAGCGAGCCAGATGCCCCCGAAACTTTGCTAAAATCCGTGATCGCGCATTTCGGGCGCGCGCCCGATCTGCTGGTCAATAGCGCCGCGATGTTCGGGCAAGACGATTGGCACGCGATGGATGCAGCAAGCCTTGACGCGCATTTCCGGCTCAATCTGTTTGCACCATTATTGCTCGCGAAGGCGGTCGTTTCGGCCTCGCCCGAGACTGCTCAGCCCGCAATTATCCATATCGTCGATCAACGGATCACCAATCCCAATGGCGATCAATTGAGCTATACGCTTTCCAAGCAAGCGCTGGCGGCGTCGGTTCGCTCGCTCGCTGTGGCCTTTGGCGCCCGGGCACGGGTGAATGCCGTTGCCCCGGGTCTGGTGATCCCGACTGCGGATTATAGCGAAGGGCAAATGGCGCGGCTTGACGGTGCGATGCCGCTGGGGGAGCTACCTTCGGCTGAAAGCGTGGCCGATGCCGTGATCTATCTGGCGAGCGCGAAGGATACGACCGGGCAGATTATTTTTGCAGACGGGGGGGCGCATCTGAAAAGCTTTGCGCGCGATTTCCTGCATCTTTGACCCGCCACACCATGATCCCGTCGCCGTAAACGCCTTCATTTTCCAGCCAATCCGGAACCCGGGCGTTGGCAAGCGCCGCCCATAGCCCCTTGGGGTCTTTCTCCGCATACATCCCCATTTCAGCCTCATCGGTACACACCGCGATCCGCGTGATTCCGCGTTTGGCAAGCAATGCGCGCGCTTTTTCCGGAGCGGACCGGAATATTTCAATCTGGTCATGCATCCCCGCCACATTGCGATGGTGGCTGGAGGCAAGCACACGATGGCGCGTGGTCATCAAGATAGCTGGCCCCATATCAAAGGGCGCGATAATGTTTGAATCTGGGAGCAGACTTAACATTCGCACCGATTTAACGCTTTCACATTTCTCACTCTGCGCGTCGCCCTTGGTGGCCGCAGAATTGGATGGTTCGGCAGCAAGTTTGCGAACCACCGGCCCGATAAGCGCGCCTGGAATCATGAGCGCTAAAACCAGAACGACTATAGCGATCCTTCGCAGGGGCACTTCGCAAGCCTGCCAACGCTCGATCAATCGTCCAATCCAGATGCCCACCGGGATCGCAGCAAAGGCCGCCGCGACGGTGACGGTGCGGAAAACGAACAGCGATAAAAGGGCGGCGTAAATCACGAAAAAGGCGAGCGTGCCAAATTGCGCGCTGCGATGCTGTTTCCAAACCGCCAGCAAGGCAATCAGCCCGACCAGCGGCCCGGCGATCAGCGTCCACGCCGCTTCGCCATTTTGCCGCCAGACCGGAAGCCCTTCGCTGACGTTGACATACCAATAATCGCGCACCAGCGGATCCAGCCCGGCAAAGGCGCCGCGCGCGCAAAGTGGTGAATTCAACAGCACCGTTGCGGCAATGGCAAGACCGGCAAATGCTGTCGCCAGCAACCGCCATTGCCGTGTTTCCGGATGGAGCCGGATGGCCGGTATCAGGATCAGTGCGCCCAACCCAATCGCGCCGATGTGCATCGGCGAAATCGTATCGCAAAAATTGGCGGCATTCAGCCCCGCAGTTTGCGTTCCAAAGAACAGCGCGAAGCTGGAAAGGGCAAAGGCGGTCAATGTCCATTGCAACCGCACGCCTTCGCTGCGCTCGGCAATCCAGCGCCAACCGAGCAATGCGAAAAACGCCGCCGTTACAGGAGCACCCTCAAGCGAGATATGCAACCAGATCGCCAGCGCCGAACCGAGGACCATTCCGCCGTGCTTTCGGTCGTCCCAAAATAGCGTCCACAGCCCCAGCATCGCCATCACTGCTTGCCAGCCATGATGGTCAATCCGCATCGGGCGCGTCTGGATCAGGATCGCAGGAGCCAAAAAGACAAGGAATAGTGCCGCTATCCCGGCAAATCGACCGCCAAATTTTCGCGCAACATCCGACGCCATGAAGGCGATTGCGCCCAGGCAGGCGAGCGGCACTACCGTTCCTGCCAGCATCTCCGCCCGCGCCGAACCGGCAATGGGCGAAACCAAGCGCCACCATCAAAGCCAGCGGCAATTCGATCAACCGCGACCAATGCATCGGTGCACCAACGGGCGCGTTGAGCCGATATTGCGTAGTATCAAACCAGCTTTGTCCGCCAAGGAAATCGCGCAGCTGCACCAGCCGCAATTGGTCATCAGGATCCCAGCCGGTGCGCCCGACAATCACCGCCCGCGCAGAAATGATCAGAAACGCCGATACCAGCGCCCACAAGGCCAGCCCGGTTAGAGGCATGTGCAGCGACTTGGGAATCCGCTTAGCGAGGCGCATCAACACATTCATCGGCATTTCCCGCGCGACCGAATTATCGATAGCGTTGCAACCGCACCAGATTGAAATTCCGGATTAAAATGCGGATGCATGGGTTTAGCCAGTCCGCGTAACGCGAAAAATCAACACGTTACGTAAAAGATAGGTCAACTGGAAAGAAATCGCAATGGCCACAAGCTTGGCAACACGCGGATCTGTCCCGATCCATTCACCACCGCCCACAATGGCCGTAGTGGTGGCCAACCCGAGTAAGGCAGACATCACGAACATCGCCTTTTGCTGCGTACGTTCAGCGCGTGCCGCGCTCAGAAACACGATCCTGAAACACTTTACGGCTGGAAAGGAACCAATGGACAAAAATGCCGACGCTGTACCCGATGGCCGACGCCGCCATGCTCTGAGCATCCCCATTTGCAACAGCAGCAGGAACAGCCCCAAATCGACGGCAAGCGCGGCTACGCTGACCACCAGATAGCGCATATAGGTCAGCTGGCGAAAGAAATGCAGCCAGCCGGCTATGTCGGTCACCGCAGTTGGAATTGCAGCGGAGAGACGTCGTTTTCCCGACGCGCCTCCTGTCTGCGATCCTCAACAGTGCGTTGTTCAGGCTGCCTTGCGCTGGTCATCATCGGCCTTTTCAATACGGCGTCGGCACGTCGCGTTCGGAGGTCAAGGCCGCTGCCTGATCGGCAGTCACCTCGACCTTGGCGGCAATCGACGTGCTGTTCGCCTTCGTCGCCCGCTTCATGATATTCAGCGTCTTCGTTGACGTTCCAGATATTATAGACCCGCGCGCCGGCATCGATATTTTCGACCGTCAGCATCGCGGTCATCATCGCGTGATCCTGATTATTATAGCGGTGCATGCCGTTGCGGCCCACCATGTGCAGCGTCGGATATTTGCTTTCCAGCTCCGACACGCATCGCTTCGACATTGGCGGCATAGCTGTCGTCGTAAACCGGATAGGCCTTTTCCTGACGGACCACCGCGCCACCGATGACATCATCGGGGTTACACAGGCCAAGGATCGCCATTTCCTTTTTGGCAAGCTCGACCAGATCGGCATCGCTCGAAGACCAAAGGCCGTCATTTTCAAAGCAGAAATATTCAAGGCCAACGCACGCGATCGACGGATCGGGAACCATTTCGGGCGACCAGCTGCGGAAATTTTGCACGCGGCCAACCTTGCACCTTGCTGTCATGGATATAGATCCAGTTATCGGGGAACAGATCGTCCGATTTGATCATCAACGCGACCGTCAGGAAGTCGCGATATTTCAGGTCCGATGCTTGCATCGAACGTTTGCGGCAGCGGATGGATACGGGCGGAAAGTTCGCGCATCGGCGCGGAACTGATCACATGTTTCGCTTCGATCACGGCTTCGCTGCCATCGGCTTTGGTCGCGGACAAGCGCCAATTGCCGTTCGCATCTTGCGCCAATTGCTTGAAACTGTGGCCCATGCGGACTTCATTGCCCTTGGCGACGACAAAATCGCGCGCCGCATCCCACATCATGCCGGGGCCAAGGCGCGGATAGCGGAAAGTTTCGAGCAAGCGTTTTGGTTTCCATGCCGTCATTGGGCTTTTTGTTCAGGCCCAAGCGAACGCTTCAGCCCGTCGATCACCGCTGCACCAAGGCTAAGCCCCTTGATACGCTGCGCTGCCCAGTCTGCCGACATTTCGTCGCAGGGCATGCCCCATACTTTCTCGGTATAGGTTTTGAAAAAGATCGAATAAAGTTTGTGGCCGAATTGGTTGACGGTCCAATCTTCAAACTGAACGGACCTTGGAGTTTGGAAAAGCCTTCGCTTTCGGCATAGCTCATCATGCACAGCGTCGAGCGGATGATGCCCAGATTGAACAGGGCTTCAAAGGCGCGCAGAGGATAGCTGTAGAATTTGCCTTCATAATAGATGCGGCTCATCCGCGGGCGCTGAATGAAATCATTGGGGAGGATTTCATTCCACAGATCGACGACTTCCTTCGATTTGGAAAAGAAACGATGTCCGCCAATGTCAAAGCGATAGCCGTCTACCTCGACGGTGCGACTGATGCCACCGACATAACGCTCATCTTTTTCGATTACCGAGACGCTATAGCCCTTTTTGGTCAGCAAATAGGCGGCGGTCAGCCCGGCAGGCCCTGCGCCAATGATTGCGACGTCACAATATGCCCTGTTGCCCTTTAGTCATCGCTCTTTTTCCTCCAGCGAAATGTGATGCGGGAAGCTCTGAAGGAAATTGGTTAACGAGCGGTTACGACGGGCAGTGTTTTGGACCCATGTTGCACCGCAGCGTAATTTTCTTGCTTTTTGTTGATCGATACATTTATACGGCCCACCAAGCGCATAAGGCGAGCGGACAAACCGCACGCAGATTTGGCAGCGTGAGGGGTTAAATCAAACCCCCGCCAAACGAACGAGATGCGTTAGCCAAGAGGCTTCCCAATTCACGCGGGGTTGTTTCCAACGGATCAGCATCAGCTGACTCCGTACACCCGCTTGCGCGCCCTGCGCGGTCCTGAATGAAGGACCGTGACTTTGCGGCGCGCTTTGCACATATTGAAAGATATACCATGTCTTATTTTGAAGATCTGGGCCTTGCCCAGCCAATCCTGAAGGCGCTTGCCGCTTCGGGCTATGATACCCCCACTCCCATTCAGATGCAGGCGATTCCGCCTTTGCTCGAAGGCCGCGATCTGTGCGGTATCGCGCAGACCGGGACGGGCAAGACGGCAGCCTTTGCGCTGCCTTCGCTGCATCACTTCGCCACCAACATCAAACCGCGCGTCCAATATGGCTGCCGGATGCTGGTGCTTTCCCCCACACGCGAACTGGCGGCACAAATTGCCGAAAAGTTCCGCGACTATGGCAAATATCTGGGCCTGACGGTGCAGTGCGTGTTTGGCGGGATGCCGATCTTCACGCAAAAGAAGAAACTGCAAAGCGGCACCGACATTTTGGTCGCCACGCCCGGCCGTTTGCTCGACTTGATCGAACAGCGTGCTTTGAGCCTGAAAGATGTCGAAATCTTCGTGCTCGACGAAGCCGACCAGATGATGGATCTGGGCTTTATCCACGCGCTGAAACGGATTGACCAGTTGTTGCCCAAAAAGCGGCAGACGCTGTTTTTCTCGGCAACCATGCCGAAAGCCATCGCCGAGCTGGGCAACCGTTTCCTCAACAATCCTGTCCGCGTTTCGGTCGCCCCTGCGGCCACCACGGCAGAGCGGGTTGAGCAATTTGTGACCTTTGTGAACCAGGGTGAAAAGCAGGCGCTGCTCAACCACCGCCTGAAGGACGAAGCCGTTGATCGCGCGCTGGTCTTCACCCGCACCAAACATGGCGCAGACCGTGTTGTCCGCCATCTGGCGGGCGCGGGTATCAAGGCAGCGGCAATCCATGGCAATAAATCACAAGGGCAGCGCACCGCCGCGCTGCAAGGTTTCCGCGACGGTCATATCCGCATCCTGGTCGCCACCGATATCGCCGCGCGCGGCATCGATGTTCCGGGCGTGAGCCATGTATTCAACTACGAACTGCCCAATGTCCCCGATCAATATGTCCACCGTATCGGCCGCACCGCGCGGGCCGGCGCCGATGGTATGGCGATCAGCTTTGTCGCCGACGATGAGCGTGCTTATCTGCGCGACATCGAGCGGCTGACCAAAGTGAAGCTGCTGCAGGTTGGCCTGCCCGAAGGTTTCCGCCAGATGGTGGCCGAAATGCCCAAGCCCGTTGCGCCGCCGCGCGGCGAGCAGGAACGTGGTGGTCGCCCGGGCGGACGTCCCGGTGGTCGCCCCGGTAGCGTTGCTGCCCGTTCGGGACCGCGTGGCGGCATAAACCGCGACGGCGAACGCCGCGAACGCAGCCATCCGCCGCAAGGTGGTTGGCAGCCTGATATACGTCCCCGTGCCGATCGCGATGCCGAAGGCGGACAACGCCGGGATCGTCCCCAGGGTGGACGGCCTCAGGGCGAACGCCCGCACGGCGAGCGCAATCACGAAGGGCGGCGCTTTGAAGGAGATCGCCCTGCCCGTCCGGCAGAAGGCCGCGAGCAGCGCCCCGACAATCGCCCGCAACACAAACGTGGGAGCCCTCCGATCAGCAGCACGCCGCAAGGCCGCGACGGCGAACGCCCGCGCAACTATGGGCCGAAACCCAGCGGTATTGGCAAATTCAAGGGTGCTGTGAAAAAGGCTTGGTAAAAGCCCACCGTTCTAAATGGGCTTAGAATTTAACCGTAGCCCTGAGCCTGTCGAAGGGCGCTTCACCGACAAGCGCCCTTCGACAGGCTCAGGGCTACGGTTTTTTCCGCGCACATGTATAAGAGCTCAAACCAACGCCCCGCGCAAAAGTTTGGGCAAATCGCCCGCCTCGCCGCGCGCTTCGGACATGAAGAACGCCTTCACCGGCTTCGCCCGCTGCACCGCGCCAAGACCAAGCCGGCGGATGGCAGAGGCCGTTTTCCCCGGGATTGAAAACAACCGGTTCAAACCATCGGTCGCCACCGCCACCGAAAGCGTATCGATGCTGCGCCAGCGTTCATACCGTGCCAGCACTTGCGCGTCGCCTGCCTCCAGCCCCAGCCGCATGCCGTCAACCAGCACTTCGGCCAAGGCGGCAACATCGCGCAGACCCAAATTCAGTCCCTGCCCGGCGATGGGATGGATGCCGTGCGCGCTATCGCCCACAAGCACCAGTCTTGTGTCGGTAATCCGGGAAGCGTGATGAAAGCCCAAAGGATAGCCCGAAACCGGTGCGGCCAGCGCGACCGCCCCCAACATACCGCCCATCGCCTTTTCCAGTTCGGCGGCAAAACCGCGCGTGGACAGCTTTCGATATCCCGGCGCATCAGCCTTTGCCACCGACCAGACGATGGCGGAACGCGGCTTGCCATCGTCGCTATCGACCATCGGCAAAATAGCAAACGGCCCCGAGGGGTAAAAAATCTCGTAGGCGATCTGGCCGTGCGGCTTTTCGTGGGTGATCGCGGTCACCAGCGCTTCATGGTCATATTGCCAATGCGCGATACGGATGCCGGCTGCGTCTCGGGTAGTGCTCTTTCGGCCTTCGGCAACCACCAGCAAAGATGCTGAAAGCGAAATGCCATTGGCCAATGTGACGCAAACCCCCGCTTCGTTGCGCTCCACATCGACGATATCCGCTGGCATATGCATGCTGATTTCTGGGCAGGCGAGTGCCGCTTCGTAAAGCGTCCGTCGCAACACGCGGTTTTCGAACATCATACCCAGATAGCCGTCGTCATTGCCGGGAACAAAATCTATCTCTCCGGGTTTCAGGCCATCGCTCACCCAGATTTGACCTATGGGGCAGCCTTTGCCCGCCAGTGCCGTGCCCAATCCAAGCGCTTCAAACATCGCCATGCTCGCGCTCGATATCGCCGAGGTCCGGCCATCGAAGCCAAGGGCGAGCATGGCCTGCGGATCGGCGCGGTCGATCACATGGCTGGTGATGCCGTGCGCCGCCAACGCCAACGCTTGCGCCAAACCGATGAGTCCGCCGCCGATGATGATCGTATCGCTGTTATATGCGTGCATGGCCCCCTAAATAAGCGCTGCACCTTCCGATGGAAAGCGCCGAATTACAGACGGACTCTTGACGCGGAGTCACTGCCTGCCGCAATAGAGGGATTAAAGGTGGAATGGTCGCCTCAACGCTTCGATACAATACCGTAGCCCTGAGCTTGTCGAAGGGCGTCTCAAGGTTTGCGCGGACTTTTAAAGCGCCCTTCGATAGGCTCAGGGCTACGGTTATTTTTGCGGCGATTTAGCGACTATTCGAAAAACAGCAGGACAGGCGGGACATGGCCACGCGTATTTCTAATCCAGCCGCCGATTGGCGCGATACCATGCGGCTTTCGCTGCTGAGGAGCGGCGCGCTGATCGGTGCTGCCGCCTTGCTCTTGTTTACCGCGATCTATGCGATTGCCATCCTCAGTTACTCCCCCGCCGATCCCGCCTTCAACAGCGCGGCCTCGGTGGTTTCGGGCAACTGGATGGGGAAATTGGGCGCCTATCTGTCCGATGGTATGTTGTTCCTCCTTGGCCTGCCCGCAATCCTGTTGGTGCCGTTGCTGTTGATCTTTGCACGGCGGCTGTGGCGCGATGTGCCACAGGCGAACTGGAAACGGCAGTTGCTGCTGTGCTTGATCGGTATCTTGCTGATCGGATTCGGTATGGCGCATTGGCAGCATGGCAGCTCGATTGGATTGCCTGCCGGTTGGGGCGGTGTTTTTGCGCTGTTGCTCGATAATGGCGCGGTTTCTCTGATAGGTAATCTGGGCGATGGCTGGCGCGGCGTGGTTCGGTTGCTACTGATCCTGGGTTCGCTTTTCGGCGGGATAGCCATGGTGTTGCGCTCACTCGAACTTGAAAAGCCGCTGTTCCGCATCCCCGCCATTTCGCTGCCCAAAGGCGGAAAACTCAAACTCGCCAAAGAAAAAGGCGAAATCACTGAATTTGAAGACGAACGCCCTGCTGCGCCACCCAGCCCGCGCCCGATGGTGAAGCCCGAAACACGCGGGCCGGTGGAAATCAAAGAAGCACCCAAGGCTCCGGTTAAGGCAAGCTTTGCAACCCAAGCCAGACAAGGTGATTTGCTCAGCGCCTACAAGCTGCCCTCGCTTGACCTGCTCGATGCCCCGCCCCCTTCGTCCGCACCCAAGCTTGATAAGGCCGCGCTGGAGAAAAATGCGCGGTTGCTCGAATCGGTATTGGAAGATTTCAAGGTGCAGGGCGAAATCGTCGCCGTCCGCCCCGGCCCGGTGGTCACCATGTACGAACTCGAACCTGCGCCGGGCGTGCGCGCACAACGTGTGGTGCAGCTGGCCGAGGATATCGCGCGCAATATGTCTGCGCTCTCCGCCCGCGTCTCCACCGTTCCGGGCCGCACCGTGATTGGGATCGAACTGCCCAATCATATTCGCGAATCGGTGGTCTTGCAGGAAATGCTCGCTTCCAGCGCCTTTGCCGATCAGAAAGGGCAATTACCGATCATACTGGGCAAGAATATCGCGGGCGATCCGGTGGTCGCCGATTTGCAGCCCATGCCGCATCTTCTCGTCGCCGGGACCACCGGTTCGGGCAAATCGGTTGGTCTCAACAGCATGATCCTGTCCTTGCTCTACCGGCTGACGCCCGACCAATGCCGGATGATCATGATCGATCCCAAGATGCTGGAATTAAGCGTCTATGACGATATCCCGCATCTCTTGGCCCCGGTGGTCACCGAACCCGCCAAGGCGATCCGCGCGCTGAAATGGGCGGTGGAGCAGATGGAGGATCGCTACCGCATGATGTCGTCGCTCGGCGTCCGCAATTTGCAAGGGTTTAACGAAAAGGTGACGACCGCCAAAGCAAAAGGGCAGCCTTTCGGGCAGAAGGTTCAAGTCGGCTATGATCCGATGACCGGCCTGCCCCAATATGCCGAAGAGCAGCATGATTATTCCCCGCTGCCGCAGATTGTGGTGGTGGTCGACGAACTGGCCGATCTGATGATGACGGCGGGCAAAGAAGTGGAATTCCTGATCCAGCGGCTGGCGCAAAAGGCGCGCGCGGCGGGCATCCACCTGATCATGGCGACACAGCGCCCGTCGGTCGATGTGATCACCGGCGTGATCAAGGCCAATCTGCCGACGCGGATATCCTTCCACGTGACCAGCAAAATCGACAGCCGCACGATTTTGGGCGAACAGGGTGCGGAGCAATTGCTGGGCAAAGGCGACATGCTCTATATGGCCGGCGGGCGCGGCCTGACGCGTATCCACGGGCCGTTTGTGTCGGACGATGAAGTCCGCAATGTTGCCGATCATTGGCGCGCGCAGGGCGAGCCCGATTATATCCAGTCCGTCACCGAAGAACCCGAAGAGGGCAGCTTTGCATTGGATGGCATAGCGGGTGACGACAGCCCAGAGGATGCAACCTATCGCAAAGCCTGCCAGATCGTCTTTGAAAGCCAGAAAGCCTCGACCAGCTGGGTGCAGCGGCAATTGCGGATCGGCTATAACAGCGCGGCGCGTCTGATCGACCGGATGGAAGAAGACGGCTTTATCTCCGCGCCCAACCATATCGGGCGGCGCGAAGTATTGCGGGATCGGAATGGCGAGCCGATTTGAATGGGGCGTTTGATTAAGTTGCCGTTCAATCCAGGCCCGTTAATGCGCTCGCAAAAGGATTTGGAATAATCACATGAAATATACCTTTGCCGCGCTCGCACTCTCTCCCGTGCTGCTCACCACCAGCGCGATTGCGCCCGCGCAATCGGGCAATGATCTTACCGCCGTTGTCGCGCATATGAAGTCTGTCACCACCATGACGGCAAGCTTTACGCAAACCGACCGCAACGGGCGCGACATCTATGGCACATTGTTGCTTAAACGCCCCGGACATATCCGCTTTGAATATCAGAAAAATGTACCGCTGCTGATCGTCGCCGATGGCAAGGCGCTCACCATGATC
This sequence comes from uncultured Alphaproteobacteria bacterium, assembly GCA_963732535.1. Lineage (GTDB taxonomy): Bacteria > Pseudomonadota > Alphaproteobacteria > Sphingomonadales > Sphingomonadaceae > Sphingorhabdus_B. Next base: position 113,196 of record CAVSZW010000001.1, read on the forward strand.
GATTATGAGGTGAAGCAGGTGCAGCGCTGGCCGATCAAGAACAGCCCGCTCTCGGCACTGATGGATCCCGGGCAGGATTTGTCGCGCTATGGCAAACGCGTGCCTTCGGGAAAAGGCGTGGTCAGCGTGGAAGTGCGTGACAAGAAGCGACCCGAATATGGCACGATCACAATGGTCTTTCTCGAACAGGCCGGAGCACCGGGAGGCTTGACCTTGAACGGCTGGGTTGCGCTCGACTCGAAGAACAACCGCACCTCGATTCGGCTCTCCAATGTTAAATTCAACGGCGCGATTTCGGACTCCAGCTTCAAATGGAAAGACCCGCGCCCTACCCGCCGCAAATGAATCGTTAATGCGGGCGATGAGTTGAGTATTTTACATGGTCGGGCCGAGTAGCTGAACAAAACCGTTCATCTTGGCGACAGGAAAAATCGGTAGATTACCTATATCGAAAGTTCGCTGGCTGCGCGGTTTTCCCCCTGTTGCCCGCGGTACGAAACAGCAGCTTTTGATATCAGCGTGACGAACGCAAGCTTGGCCCTCATCCCAATTGCCCCCGGGGTGGGGGCTTTGCTTTTTTTGGTTTACGAAAAAGGCGGGATTATTCCCTGAACGCTTGCTCTTTCAGGCGGGTGAGCGGCGAAAGCAGATAGTCCAGAACGGTCTGCTTGTCGCCTAACAATGCGATATCTGCGACCATACCGATTCCAATCGGCAAACGCTTTCCAGCCTTTGTAACCAGTGCCGTATCATTGGTGCGTACTTCGACAATATAATGGCTCTCACCCGTCTTTTCGTTGACTACGGCGTCTGGAGAAATGCTGGTCACCTTGCCCTTCATCGAACCATAGATGCTGCTGTCATAGGCCGTCAGGCTAACTTTGGCCGGCTGCCCGATGCGGACAGTGCCAATGTCCTTCGGATTCAACATAGCCTCCACCAGCAACCCGTCTTCGCTGGGCACCAGTTCCAACAACGGCGCGCCGGGCGCTGCTGTGCCGCCACGGGTCGAAACCAAAATGCGGTTTACCCGGCCATTGACCGGGGCAACGACCATGCTGCGATCGGCCCGCGCTTCGAGCGTAGGCAGCGTCGATCGACGCGCTTCATATTCAGCCTGCGCGACGGTCAATTCACCCGCAGAACGCGAGCGCCAATCCTGCACCTGCTGGTTCATCGCGGCCCGTGCCTCGGCAATCCCGGCTTGTGCGCGCGCAATCGAAGAGGATGCAGCAGCGGCTTCGCTGGATGCCGATTGCGCGTTGCCTGCAGCCCGTGTCAGCGTCATTCGCGGCTCGATACCGCGCTCTACAAGTGGACGGATCGAGCTTAATTCTGCCTGTGCGGTCGACGCTGCCGATTGTTTGGCGGCATAGATGGATTGCGCCTCGCTGACCGCACGCTGTGCGGCGATGATGCGTGCTTCACCGGCGCTCCTCAGGCTGGAAAGCTCGGCCATGCGCGCCCGATAAAGCGCGCGTTCAATTTCCATGCCGCCGCCCGCGCCCGAAGGGAAGGAGGGGGCATAGCCAGTTACTTCTGCTTCGAGCCGCCGGATTTTGGCGGCTAGCGCCGCCACCTGAGCTGAACCGCTGCCCAATTCGCCACCGGTCTGCGTAGGATCGAGCCGGACCAGCGGATCGCCAGCCTTCACTTCCTGGCCTGTACGCACCAGTACGGCATCGACGATGCCGCCTTCCAGATTGGAAATGATCTGCATTTTCGAACTGGGCACGATCCGTCCAATGCCGCGCACCGTGCGGTCTATCTCGGTCAATGCTGCCCACAAAAGCGCGATGACGAAAAAGCCGAGGATCAGCCATAGTAAAAGATTGGACCCGAAGTTGGGGCGCAACCGCGTTTTCGTTTCGGCAAAGTTGCCATTGTCGTCGCCGATAGAAATCAGTTCGCTCATTTCTGCACCTGCGGTTTTCCGCTTAACTGTTTCAAAATCGCATCGCGCGGCCCATCGGCAATCACTTTGCCGCTCTCCATCAAAATGATCCGGCTGACCAGATTGAGCAGCGGCATTCGGTGGGTGATGATGAGCGCAGTCCTGTCCGCCAGTTCGGCTTTCAATCGTTCGATCAATTGCATCTCCGTCTGGTTGTCCATCGCGCTGGTCGGTTCGTCGAGCAACAGCATAGATGGACTGCCCGCCAGCGCGCGCGCTACGGCAATCGACTGTCGCTGCCCGCCCGACAGGCTCTCGCCGCGATCAGCCAGCTTTAGTTCATAGCCATTGGCGAGCCGCCCCATGAATTCATGCGTTCCCGACAAGCGGCTGGCGCGCAGCATCTCTTCATCGTCAACCTCGGGTCGTTCGAGCACGATATTGTCGCGCACTGTGCCTGAAAGCAGCACCGTATCCTGCAACACCGATCCGATATGGCGACGCAGATGGGCGGCATCCAGCTGCCGAACCTCTGTTCCATCGATCAGCACCAGCCCTTCGGACGGCGGGTAAAGACCCAATACCAAACGGGCTATCGTCGACTTGCCCGAACCGACACGGCCGAGCAACGCGATTTTCTCACCCGGTTTGATAGAAAAGCTAACACCATTCAGCGCCGCTTCGGTGGCGTTGGGATAGGCAAAACTGACGTTACGGAATTCGATCTGCCCCGCCACCCGGTCTAGCGACAGCACGTTTTCACCACCGCCTTCGACCGGAATCTCCATGAATTTATCAAGCTGGCGATAGGATGTGCGCGTCATCGTCAACCGCGAAAGCAGTGACGCGATTTGACCGAGCGGCGCGACCGCACGACCCGACAGGATTGAACAGGCAATCAACCCGCCCATGGTAAGCGATTGATTTGCGATCATGCCGACACCGGCAACAACCACACCGGCATAGGCAATCTGCTGCCCGCTGCTGGCCACAGTCACACTGATATTCGAAACCAGCCTTTGCGAAAGCGAGGTTGCGGCATGTTGTTCAACCGCATCGTCCCACCGCCGGGTCAACAATTTATTCGCGCCAGCGCTCTTCACCATTTCCAGACTGCCGATGGTTTCCACCAGCACCGAATGTTTCAGCATTGCCTGCCCCATCGCGGTGGCGGACAGCCGGTCCAATCGCGGCTGGGTAATGATTCCGTCAATGCCACCACCGGAATCAAGGCAATCGGCACCAGCACCAGCCAACCGCCGATCATTGCCATCACTGCCAGCGTCAGCAAAATGAACGGCACATCGACTATCGCCACCAAGGTAGCGGACGTAAAAAAATCACGCAGCGTTTCCAACTCGCGCATCATCGTGGCCAAGCCGCCGGTCGAACCGCGCGGCTGATCGAGGCGGATTGTCAACAACCGCCGAAAGACGCTGTCCCCCACATCGCGATCAATATCTGCACCCGCCACATCAACAAAATAGGCGCGCAGGATTTTCAGGACGAAATCAAAAACCAATATGATGCCAAGGCCAATGGAAAGGCCGATAAGCGAAGAGGTCGCGTTATTCGGCAACACCCGATCATAAACGGTCATCGTGAACAGCGACGTCACCAGCGTGAATAGGTTGATCATCACTGCGGCAATGGCGACCTTGACATAGACGCTGTTATTGGCGCGGATTGGCTCCATCAACCAATCGGCAAAGCGCCGTTTGGGGTGGATTATCGTGTCTGCATCACTCAACGGAAAGCCCCTCGATCAGCTGGTTCGACGCCTATGGTCCGCAGCAGATCACCCGAACGGGCGTGGGCAACGAATATGGCGGTATCATGTTCGGCGAGCGCCTGGATATAGCTGGCAGCGGCCATGAACAAGCGCTCTTCGGAATCGAGCGCGTCAAACAAGGTTCCCCGGAAAACGCGGAATCGCTCGGCAGTCGCGTCGCGCGTTACCCGGCTGGCGGTATAATCATTGCGATAGGCGTCGAGCGAATTGTTTAGCGACCGCACGTCGGACCAGGCAATGCGAACCTCGCGCTCCGCCTCCATGCGGGCCGACTGGGCACGGGCCGCTTCGGCATCGGCTAATGCGCGCGCTTCATCTGCACGTGCAGCGCCATTGCCAAACAAACGCAGGCGCAAGGTAAGCCTTCCGCGCACATCATAATCGCGACGGCCAGGCTCAAACAGGCCATAGCGTCCGGCATCGACCCCGGCCGTGATATTGGGATAGGTATCGGCCAGCGCAGCCGCTGCATCAGCCTTTGCTGCGCGCGCTGTCGCATCAGCGACACGGACGGGAGGAGCCGTACCGGCGCGGGCGGCAAGGGCTTCATCGGATAGGGCTTCCAACGACCGGGCAGGCGCACGGGCCACCCGCCCAGGAGGCTGCAAGCCAAATAATTCGGTGAACCGTGACCGCGCATTGGCCAGTTCGCGACCGAATTGCGCCCGACGCAATTTCGCCGATGCAATTCCGCTCTCGATCCGCGCCCGTTCAACCGGAGCGGCCACTCCCTGCGATATCCGTTTATCGACATCGCCGCGCAGGCGTTCATTCCGTTCGATAAAATTGTCAGAAAGTTCAACCAGATGGCCAAATGCAAAAAGATCATACCATGCCGAAATGGCGCGCAGGGCAATGGAATTGGATTTGCGATCCAACTCGGCTTCGGCGGCGTCAATACGGTCAACGGCCGCATCAATGCGCCGGTTTCTTGCCCCAAAATCGAACAAGACCTGTTCGGCGCTGGCAATCGCATCAAGCCGCCCGGAACCGCGAGACCGCTCGATCAGATTGTCCGGATCATTTGAATATTCACGCGCGATAGCGCGGTTGGCATTCAATGTCAGATTGACCGTCGGGAAAAGAGCCGAGTCCACCCCACGCTTTGCGGCCAGCGCCGCCCGGCCTTCGGCCCGGCCTTCAGCAAGCGAGGGATTGGCGGCCATCGCCTGACGGATTACCTCTTGGAACGCCGCTTCATCAGCCAACGCCTCTGCGACAGCGAATATCGGATCATTGTGGCGGGCAGGATCAAGGGGCGTAGCACTGGGCTCGGGCAAGCGCGCTGCAACGGGCTCTTCAATCGCCTGTGCCTGAACCTGCCAAGCAGTGCCGACAGATAGAATTGGGCAGATCAGCCAAAAAAAACAGAGCTTTTTCACGATTTTGCGCGATACCTATCCCAAACTCTGTCGCTCCTATCGCATCGATATAGCGGCAAGCAACCGAATCCTTCATATTGTCCAATATGGGTATCGCTCAACGCGTCCTTGCTGCCGCCCGCGCGATCCGGGTCAATTCCTGTTCGATGAGCACCGCGCCGACATCCGCACCTTTAGCCATCAGCAGCGCTTCGACACCCAGCAAGTGGCCGTTGAGCGCGGCCAACCGTTCGGAGGTCCAGCGGTTAACTTGGCGGATGTGGGCATCATAATCCTTCCAGAATATGCTGCGTGTGCCGCGCACCAGCGAATCGGCTTTTGCACCTTGATCCACCTTGCCGCGCAATCCGGCGAGCAGGGCGATCCGGCGCTGTAACGCGCGGATGATGCGGATACCATCAAGGCCAAGCGCACGGGCGGAGGCGATTTCACGCACCATCCCCTTGATATCGCCGCCCATCACCAGATTGACGAGCGCGCCAATATCATCCTCTGCCGTTTCCGCCGAGAGAGCAGCCAAAGTTTCCGGCTGCACCTGCATGGGGCGTTCGGGGCTGGCATCGTGGTAAAGCGCCAGTTTCTCGATTTCCATCGCCGCGAGGGTCCGGTCATTCCCGGTATAGCGCGCGATTTGCGCCGCCAATGCATGGTCCATTTTCAGGCCTTGAGCCCGGGCCAGCGTCGCCACCCGCTCCGCCGCATCGGAATCGCTTGGAGCATAGCAGATATGGGAGAGTGCTAGCTTGTGCCCCTGCACCAGTTTGAGCAACTTGCTCGCCTTGGTCAGATTGCCGGCAGTGGCAATTACGGGATTACCCGCCTGCTGCGCCTCCAGCAAATTGGTGACCGCATCGACAGCTTCATCGCGGTTGAAATGCAGGCGGATATAGCGCGAGCCGCCGAAAAGCGATGAGGAGGCGGCTTCATCGAGCAGAAGTGCCGGATCGCCGCGCAGTTTTCCACTCTCCAGATCGACGGCATCGGCATCGGCGGGCAGCTGTTTCGCCATCGCATGGGCAATCGCCGATATGGCCGATTCGTCCTGTCCATAAGCCAGAAAGAAACGCAGATCAGGCCGCTTGACGATACTGGCGACAAAATCCTTTTCGCTTAATTTCGGGGCGCTCATTGGGACTGTTCGGGGCGGCCCGGTTCGGCGCGGGCATAGATCGACAATTGCGTGACAATCTGTTCGGCTACCTTTTGCGTCAGATTTTCCAGCGCCGTATTTTCGCCAGCAATTGTCGCATATTCGCTGGAGACCACATCGATTCCGGCATCGGAACCAGTGGTCGCATCGAGCAATGTCTTGCCGCTGTCATTCTCGATCAACTGATAGCGCGCGCGCAAGGTGCGGCGTTCGCGGGTGACGGTATCATCGGCGCGCACGCCGAAACCTTCGATCTGATCGTCGAGTTTGACCACCAGCCGATAGCGTTTGGTTTCGCCTTTAGACGCAAGGAGCCGATCATTCAGGGCATTCCGCATCAACCAGCCGTTTTTGCCCTCAATGGCTTCGACCGAAACCGCACCGAGCAGCGCCGCAACCTGCCCTTGTGGGCCATCGCCATAGAGAGGTTTAAGGCCGCAGGCGGAAAGGGTGAGGGATGCCCAGCACAAAACTAACAAACCCTGTTTGTGTCGAGCGAAGTCGAGACACGCTACCGAGCGCAGCCGAGGGCCTCGACTTCGCTCGGCCTAGTCCCTCGACTTCGCTCGGGATAATCGGGTGTTGGGTAAAAATCATATCACTATATTCACCAGCCGGTCGGGCACGACAATCACCTTTTTTGGGCTAGCCCCTGCCATGGCACGCTGCACCTTCTCGGATGATAGCGCAAGCGCCTCCAGTTCGTCCTTCGGCGCACCTTTGGCCACGCTAATGGTATCGCGCAATTTGCCCATCACCTGAACGGCAATGGTCACCTCATCATCGACCAGCAACGCGGGATCGTGCGCCGGCCAGGGTTGTCCTGCGATCAGGCCTTCATTGCCCAAGGCCGCCCAGGCCTCTTCCGCCAGATGCGGCAGCATCGGCGCGACGAGCAAAGGCAACGCGCGGATCGCGGCGTTGCGCGATGTCGAGGCTTGCGCTTTCTCGATGGCGTTTACCAACTCGTGGACTTTCGCGACCGCCTTGTTGAAATGCAGCGCCTCGATGTCTTGCGCGATCCCGGCAATCGCGCGGTGCAGGGTTTTGTCGAGGGATAAATCCTCCCCGGAACGGGAGGGACCATCCGCAGGATGGTGGAGGGGTCGCTCTCCGTTTTCCACATTTCAGCAGTCAGAGCGCGAACGGAACCGGCCCCTCCGTCAGCCGTTCCGGCTGCCACCTCCCCTCCTGAGCGAAGTCGAAGTGGCCGGGGAGGATTTAAACTATCCACCAACCGCCATATCCGGTTCACAAAACGCCACGTTCCCTCAATCCCGCTTTCGGACCATTCCAGATCGCGTTCGGGCGGGCTATCGGACAGCATGAACCAGCGGACGGCATCGGCACCATATTGATCGAACATCGGATCGGGATCGACGACGTTCTTTTTGGATTTGGACATTTTCTCGATGCGGCCACGTTCGACGGTCGACAGCGACCTGTCGCGCCACAGCGGTGCGTCAATCTCATCGGGCGTGCCATATTCGAACTTCATCGATCCTCGACGGTCGAGTCAACTCGTCGCCCAGTCTCGCGATTTATACGTCTCATGCGTCACCATCCCCTGCGTGAACAGCGCCGCAAAGGGCTCGGTAAAGCCAATCTTGCCCATCCGCTCCAAGCGCCCGTGTCCAGAAGCGCGCATAGAGCAAGTGCAGGATCGCATGTTCGATGCCGCCAATATATTGCGCCACCGGCATCCAGCTTTCGGCCTCTTCGCGGTCGAACGGCTTGTCGGCGGGCTGGCTGGCAAAGCGGATGAAATACCAGCTCGAATCGGCAAAGGTATCGAGCGTGTCGGTTTCGCGCCGCGCCGGTTCCTTGCAATTGGGGCAGGGCACGTTCTTCCACGTCGGGTGGCGATCAAGCGGATTGCCGGGCACATCGAAGCTTACATCTTCGGGCAGCACCATCGGCAATGACTGGCGCGGCACGGGCAATACGCCGCAAAATTCGCAATGGATGATCGGGATCGGCGTGCCCCAATAGCGTTGGCGGCTAACGCCCCAGTCGCGCAGGCGGTATTGCGTTTGCCCCTCGCCCCAGCCTTCTTGTGTCGGCCTTGGCGATAACGTCGGCTTTCGCCTCGTCCACCGACATGCCGTCCATCCAGTGGCTGTTCACGATTTTGCCGGGGCCGGTATAGGCGACATCGCCGTCAAAATCGCTGTCTGTCAGATCACCGTCGGCGACCACGCGGGTGACAGGCAGATCATATTTGCGGGCGAAATCCAGATCGCGCTGGTCGTGTGCGGGGCAGCCAAAGACCGCGCCGGTGCCATAATCCATCAGCACGAAATTGGCGACATAGACCGGCAGATGCCAACTGGGATCGAGCGGATGTTCGACCGACAATCCGGTGTTGAAGCCCATTTTCTCGGCGGTCTCGATCTCGGCAGCGGTCGTCCCGCCCTTTTTGCAATCGGCGATGAAATCCTGCAATCGCGGCGCATTGCTGGCCAAGCGATTGCGCCAGCGGATGGTCAGCGGCAATCGCCAGAAAGCTGGCGCCGAACAGCGTGTCGGGCCGCGTGGTAAACACGTCGATCCCGTCATGCGTGCCCACCAGATTGAAGGTGCAGCGCAGCCCTTGGGATTTGCCGATCCAGTTTTCCTGCATCAACCGCACCTTTTCGGGCCATTGATCCAGGCCGTCGAGGCCTTCCAATAGCTCCTCGGCAAAGTCGGTGATTTTCAAAAACCACTGGTTCAGCTTTTTGCGCTCGACCAGCGCGCCCGAACGCCAGCCGCGCCCGTCGATCACCTGTTCATTGGCCAGCACGGTCATATCAACCGGGTCCCAATTGACCTCGCTTTCCTTGCGATAGACAAGGCCGGCCTTGTACATATCCAGAAACAGCGCCTGTTCGTGGCCGTAATAGTCTGGCTCGCAGGTGGAAAGTTCGCGCGACCAATCGATGGCAAGGCCCAGCCGTTTCAGCTGTTTCTTCATCGACGCAATATTTTCGCGCGTCCAGTTGCCGGGATGGACATTTTTTTCCATCGCCGCATTTTCGGCGGGCATCCCGAAACTGTCCCAGCCCATCGGATGCAGCACCGCATGGCCCGACATCGCCTTATAGCGCGCCAGCACATCGCCCATCGTATAATTGCGGACATGCCCCATATGGATGCGCCCCGATGGATAGGGGAACATTTCCAGGATATAGGATTTCGGGCGCGGGTCGGTTGCGGGAGGGGCTTTGAAAACCTCCTGCTTTTCCCAAATGGATTGCCAATGTCCGTCCGATTTGAACGGGTTAAACCGAGACGCCATGGTCAAGCTGCTTCCTGAAATTCGTCGCGCCTTCACACGCGAAGACGCAGCTTTATAAATTTACCCTGCGATTGCGCTCCGCCGCAGGTCACGGGCTTTCGTCAAAATAATGGCTTCCATCTTTTGCACCGTCGCGGCCCGGACAGGTGCGGCCACCCATTGGCCGTTCTGGTTCACTTCACGCGCCCCGGCGACCCGCAACGCATCGGCGCGCAAATCCTGATCGAGGATCGACACCGTCAGCTTCATCCGTTCGCCGGGGCTGTTGGGGTTCACATACCAGTCAGTCACGATCACACCGCCCGAGGAATCGGTTTGCAGCAAAGGCATGAACGACAAGGCATCGAGCGACGCGCGCCACAAATAGGCGTTGACGCCGATGTTGGTCACCTTGCTTGCGGCAACCACCGATGCCGGGCGTTCTTTCTTGCCACAGCCCGAAAGCAGCGCCGTACTTGCCAGCAAAACCAGAGCCAGTCCCTTGAGACGCATATCGATTCCTTATCATTCTTGTAATGGGCTTTTTTCAGCCTCTATCGCGGCTTGCTGGCGGGGGCAAGCTTTCGCTACGCTGAACCCTGTCTGATATGCGAGGTGCGATTCATGGCAGCAGGAGTATGAAGTATTGCAACCGATTGTGTGATCCGCGCAACAGTCGGAAAATTAATGGCTTGGTGCAGGAAATAATTTTGTCAGAACGCCATAAATTGTTATGGTCGACAATGATTGGAGTCGTTGGAATTCACAATGAAACGGGGAATCAGAAAATCTGAAGGCAAATTTGCCCGCTTGGCTGCTTTTGCAGCGGGTGTTTCTGTGCTTTTGGCTCCCGTTGTGGTTCCCGCTTTTGCTGCAAAATCCAACAGCGAAGTTGTCGGCCAATCATGGATGGAGCGTTTTACGCCTGCGGGCATCGACAGCCGGTTGGCAGAAAAAATGCGCCGCAACGCCTTGGCCTCTGCTTCGGCCACCAGCTATCCCTTCACCCCCGCCGGTGCAAACCAGCGGACCGATCGCACGATCACCGTCGCCGCCCGTGCCAACAGCGCGCTGGATAGCAATGCCGTATCGGTACGCTCGGCCTTGGCCAGCATCGATGCGGGCCAGGGCAGCACGCTGCGCCTGAACAATTCGGATTATCGCCTGACTGCGTCGCGCGGCTGGCAGGGCTTTACCACACCCGTGGTGCAGGCCGTGCAAATCGAACAGCCCCGGCTTGATCAAATGGTCGGCAAGGGCGCGTTTAATCTGGACGGCAAGGACAAGAAAAAGCCCAGCCGCTTTAACACCGAAATGTCGGTCGCCAAAGTCGGCAATGCCGCCAATCTTCGCGGCAATGCTGCGGTCGGCGATTATGCGATGAAAGTGGGCGGCAGCTTCTCGATTTCGCGCCGCGTGGATGTGACCGCCGGTGTCCGCTACGCAAGCGAGCGTGACCGGATCAATCCGGCAGCCGACAACCGCCCCGACAGCGAAGCGGTGTATGTGGGAACCAAGATCCGGTTCTGAACGTTTCGGGGGATTATTTCCCAAAAGCCCCTATCGCCGCCCATCCGTGCACCAGCCGTTTATCCAATGATCGTGCGCGATTGCGGGTCATGCCACCCAGCGCGATCACTTTCGATGGATATGCCAGACGGGCTAGTTGCATGAAACGGTGAAGCCCCAAGCCCCGTGCACCGGGGTGCGAACGTGTTTCGTAAAGCGGCGAAAGAAAAATAAGCTCCACCCCACCCCGACACGCTTCGGCTAGCTCCCGCAGATCATGGACGGGGGCGCTATGGAGCAAATGGGTGCGCGCTGTTCGGCCATGGACACCATCGGCCTTCCATTTTCGCGCTAGCCCCGGATCGCCCGCCAATAGCAGCATGTGCCCGCGCCGAGCACATATCCGCCGCACTTTGCCGAACAGCCTTTTCCGCGCGATACCGTCCAGATGATAATGGCGAAAGACCACGCCCGAGCCAAAAGGCAGTTGCTGGATCGCGCTCAACAAACCGTCTCCCAATCGGGGATCGGTCATCAGCCAGATTTTTGGAATAGAACGGGTCTGGCGGAGCGGCATAGGGGCAGCTATAGCGCGCCGCCATGAACGATGCGACTCCCCAGCGACTACAAAACATCCAGAATGAAATTTTCGCTGCCTGCCGCATTGCGGGGCGCAAGGCGGACGATGTCCAGCTGATTGCCGTATCAAAAACGCGCGAGGCGGATGAAATTCGGCCCTTGCTCGAAGCCGGGCACAGGATTTTCGGGGAAAACCGCGTGCAGGAAGCAGAGGCCAAATGGCCCGTGCTCAAAGCAGATTTTCCCGATGCGGAACTGCATCTGATCGGTCAGTTGCAATCGAACAAGGCAGATGAAGCGGTAGCGCTGTTTGATTGCATCCATTCGCTCGACCGGCCATCGCTTGCCGCCGCATTGGGCAAGGCGATGCGGAAAGCGGGACGTGCGATACCTTGTTTCATTCAAGTCAATATTGGCGCGGAAGAGCAAAAGGGCGGCTGTGCGATTGCCGATTTGCCCGCACTGATTGCGGCGGCACAGGACGAAGGCATCCCCATCGCAGGACTGATGTGCCTGCCCCCAGCGGGCGTCGAACCCGCCCCCTATTTCGCGCTTCTCGCCGAACTGGCGGCGCGCCATGGGTTGCAGGGGTTGAGCATGGGAATGTCTGATGATTTCAGCACGGCGATCATGCTGGGGGCAACGCATGTCCGCGTCGGTACGGCGCTTGTTCGGGCCGCGTTCAGGCTGAAACGGGTTCCACCGCAAAACGCAACAGCCGTCCCGCCGTTGGCAGCAACGCTTGCCGCTCTCCCTGGCTAAAAAGCGGCGTATAGACCGGATCGCGCACGTCAAGGCCGCCGGTCAATGACCCGAAAGCCGGCAGGATAAGGCGATATCCCCTTCCAAAAAACAACGGCGCGAAACCATACTCCCGCGCAATAGCTGCCGGTATTTGGGGTGGTAATGGCCGGATATTTCCGGGCGTTGATCCCTAGCCTCGGCGGCATGGCGCAATATGATGCCGTCGACTTCGATTTCGTCAAAAGCCCGACCACCCCACAATGCAGACAGCGCCGGATCGTGATTGCCGACAATCCAGCGCCAATCGAGGCTGCCGGTCATGGCGCGCAACAGTTTGCGGCCTGCGGTTCCAACCGGGCCTCACCACCTACATCATGATAATTGTCGCCCAGACACCAAACCGCCGTCGCGTCAAACCGCGCCACCAATATGGTAATCGCCTCCAGCGTTGCCCGGCTATCATAGGGCGGTAGCATCTGGCCCGACGCGGCATAGCTCGACGCCTTTTCCAGATGCAGGTCCGCCACCAGCAAGGCGCGATGTTTGGGCCAAAACAGCGCCGCTTCACCCGCAACGGCAAATTCGGCACCGGCAAATTTCAAGGTGGCGGGCATGGCCCTGCTATGGGCAAGTGGGCTGCGGCTGACAAGCCCGTCGCTTGTACCATTCAACCGTTCGGGTAAGGGCCCTAATCCGCCGATGCCAATCGCTTTGTCGTGCCACGTTCCACGCCGCGCGGCAGATCAAAACCCACGCGCCGGTTGGTGAAATCGACCAACACCCGATCAAACAGTTTCAGCGCATCCATGCCGAGCAATATCGCAGGCCGTTTGTCCAGCTTCAATGCCTTAAACGCATAATTGTCGGCAAAAGTAACGGGCAGATCATTGATCGTCATCCCGCCAATCACGATCCCGCGAATCTGGGTGAAATCACCTAGCAGTTGATCGCCGGTCACGCTCCGCATCTGCACCTGCACATATTCATAACGCCGGTCGCGCCGTTTCAGCCGGTCGCGTAGTGCATAATTGCCCATGCTCGATTGCGCGCCGGTATCGACGATGATGTCCACTTTCATCCCGCCGATTTCAGCATCGGACAGGATCATCCGGCCCGCCTTTCGTTTGGCGGTAACCACAATCATGCCCGCTTCCATCCGACCGCCACGCGCTCGTTTCGGCGAAGGCAGCACTTCCATTTTACCGCCTTTGAAATCAAGCAGAACCTTATGGTCCTCAAGGCTGTCGATACCCAGCAGGCCATAAGCGCCCAGATGGTGTCGTTCCAAACCCGGTGCTTCGATAAAGGGCACATTGACCGTATTCATGCTCAGATTTTCGATCACATAGCTATCGGCGGTGGTTTTGCCGGTGATCGTTGCCAATGAAAGTTTCGGTCCTGATTCCAGAGCCAGTGTTTTGGCCAGATCATTGGCGATCACCGTGCGTTCGGCCCCGGTATCAACGATGAAGGCATAAGGTTTGCTGCCGTTGATCCTTACCGGCACAGTCATCCGGTCGGTGCGATCAAAAGTTAAATCCTGCGTTGTCGATCCGGGCACCGGAATATCGGCGAGTGCGGGTTCGGCAGGAGCCGGATTGCTGGCGCTTGCGGGGGTAAGCAGCATAAGGGTGAATGCAGCCAGTGCACAGGACAACAAAAGCTTGGCATTAAATCGGGCCATGGGCCGTCTCCTCTGCTGTGCAGAATACGCCTCAAATTCCCCCTACACAAGCATCGTCGCTCACGGCGTCATCGCAAGCCCAGCCAGGCTCTCCGCCTCGATCAACAAGGCATCATCGACAGAACCCCGCGCCACGCTTTCGCGGCCTATCATCACCATCAGCGGAACCGCCATCGGGCTGACCCGGTCAAGCCGGATATGCAGCATTGTCTCTGCGGCTCGATCAAGCAAATCGCCCAATCGCCCGACGTCGGTCAATCGTTGCCGCGCATCAGCCCATGCCGCTTCGAGCAGCAAATGGCCGGGTTCATATTTCCGCAGCACATCATAAATCAGATCGGTCGAAAAGGTCACCTGCCGCCCGGTTTTCCGCCTGCCGATATGCTGGCGCTCGACGAGGCCGGAGATGATTGCCACTTCGCGGAAGGCGCGTTTTAGCAGGTGGCTGTTCTCCACCCAATCGACAAACTCGTCTTCCAAAATATCGCTTGAAAACAGCGACGCCGGATCGGTCACTTCGTCCATGCTCCATACGCCCAGCGCATAATCATTGGCGACAAAGCCCATGGGTTTCAGCCCGCGCATTTCCATTCGCTTGGTGATCAGCATCCCCAGCGATTGGTGCGCGTTCCAGCCTTCAAACGGATAGACGACCAAATAATGGCGGTCTTCGTGCGGAAAAGTTTCGGCAAGCAATTGTCCGGGTTCTGGCAGGGCAGAGCGATAATCCTGCATTTCCAGCCATTCGCGCACGTCATCGGGAAAGCGCACCCAGCCTGTGCGATCATTCAGCATCTCGCGCACGCGAGAAGCAAGATGCGTGGTCAGCGGCATCCGCGCGCCATTATAGGACGGGATGTTGGCAGCCTTTTTGGCAGCGCGTACGATCAGATCAAGATCGCGGATGCTTTCCACCTGCAATGCGATCCCGGCAAAGATGAAGCTGTCTCCCGGGCGCAGGGACGCCGCAAAAAATTCCTCGACGCGCCCCAGATTGCGCCCGTTGCGAAAACGCACATCGAGCATCGGCGCATCGACGATGATCCCGGCATTGAAGCGATGTTGGGCGGCAAATTTGGGATGGGTCGAGCCGCCAGTTTCCTCCGGGTTCTCGCGCGAGCTTTTGAAATTTGTCATAAGCTTTCAACGCATAGCCACCTGTCGCGACAAATTCGATTACGCGCGCGAAAGTGGCGCCATCGAGCGCGCTATAGGGTAGGGCCGAACGCACTTCGTCGAGCAGCTCTGCCTCGTTAAACGGCGCTGCACAGGCACAGGCCATGATATGCTGGGCCAGCACATCATAGCCACCGGGGCGAAAGATTTCGCCATCCCGCTGCCCTGCTGCCACCGCATCAAAAGCCGCCTGCGCTTCCAGAAATTCAAAGCGATTGCCGGGAACGAGCAACGCTTTCGACGGCACGTCCATGCGGTGGTTGGATCGCCCGATCCGTTGCAACAGCCGCGATGAGCCCTTGGGCGCGCCCATCTGGATCACGCAATCGACATCGCCCCAATCGACGCCCAGATCGAGCGAAGCGGTACACACCAGCGCCCGCAATTCTCCGCGCGCCATAGCCCCCTCCACCTTGCGCCGCGCCTCAACCGACAGCGAGCCGTGGTGGATGCCGATGGCATATTTGGGATCATTCGCGTCCCATAATTTCTGGAAGATATATTCAGCCAAAAAGCGCGTGTTGCAGAAAATCAGCGTCGTGCGGTTGCGCCCGATTTCTTCGATCAACTGCGGTACGGCATATTGCCCGCTATGCCCGGACCATGGCACGCGGCCTTCGGGGAGCAGGATGTGCAGATCGGGATCGGCGGCTGGCTCTCCCTCCACCAGCGCCACCTGATCAATATCGCCATAAGGGGCGAGCCAGCCGCGATAATCATCGGGATCGGAGATCGTGGCCGACAAGCCAACACGCTGCATTGCCGGGCTGATTTTTTGCAGCCGTGCGAGGCTAAGCGATAGAAGATCTCCACGCTTTGAATTGGCAAAGGCGTGCACTTCATCGATGATTACCCGTTTTAGGTTCGCAAACATCAACACACTGTCTTCATGACTGAGCAGTAAAGACAGCGATTCGGGTGTGGTCAGCAATATCTGCGGCGGCCTAATCCGTTGCCGCACCTTGCGATCCGAGGGCGTATCACCGGTGCGGGTTTCGATGCGAATGGGCAGGCCCATTTCCTCGACCGGCATCAACAGGTTTCGCCGCACATCGACGGCGAGCGCTTTTAAGGGCGAGATATAGAGCGTGTGGAGTGCGTCAAATTCCGGATCGACGAATCAACTCCACCAGCGACGGCAAAAATCCCGCCAGAGTCTTGCCCGCCCCCGTTGCCGCCACAAGCAGGGCATGGCGGCCTACGCCTGCCGCTTCGATCATGTCCAGCTGATGCCGCCGGAGTGTCCAGCCGCGCGTCGCAAACCAGTCTGTAATGATCGGTGGAAGCGGGGTGCTCATAGGCCTTTTGACTAGCCTTAGCGGATATTGTCCACCAAATCCTTCGCTTCGGCGAGACCTATACCTGTACGTTCGCGGACCAGCTTAATCGCTTCGATTTTCCGGCCTTCGGCTTTCAACTGCAAAATGATTGGCCGCAAATCTGACGGCAGTTCGGAAGCTTGCACCGGAAATTGCGGCGGAGCGGTCAGATCGGTCAGATCGGTCTTCGCACGCCTTCGTCTGCGCCAGCCCAAAAACATCATCAATACGCCCGCCCCGACAAAGCCGAGCGCAAAGGATGTCCATTCAAAGTTGCCGCTATATTCCGGTGACATCATGTGCACTCCAGTACCGAAATCGGATTCATTACTTCAACGGTGATTTCAACGCCGGAACGGCGGCGGCTGCATCTTCGGGATCAATTCCCGGCGGCGGAGCCGCAGACAACCGGGCTTCTCCGCGCTGCACCCGCGCCGCCCGCTGCACGGCATCACGCAGCCGAGGATACACGCCGCAGCGACAGATATTGGTGAGCGCGGCGTCAATATCGGCATCGGTCGGATTCGGGTTTTTCTTCAGCAACACCGATGCGGCCATGATCATGCCGGGTGTGCAAAAGCCGCACTGGACCGCGCCCGCCGCAGCAAAGGCCTGTTGCAAGGGGTGGCTGCGATCAATCGACAGCCGTTCGATGGTGGTCACAAAACGCCCTTCGGATTCGGCGAGCGTGACCATACAACTCCGCAGCGCCTCGCCATCGATATCGACAATGCACGCGCCGCAATCGCCCTGCCCGCAGCCAAATTTGGTGCCGGTAAGGTTCGACGCATCACGCAACGCCCACAGCAAGGGCGTTTGCGGATCAATGCCCCGATATTCAACGGGCCGATCATTGACGGTGAGTTTAGTCATGAAAATGTTTCGGCAATAACGATTGGCTCAAATCCCTCAATCCCGCCAGCTGCGATCAATCCGGTCAAGCTTGCGAACCATCGCATCGAAATCGGCACGTCCCGGCCCTCCCGGAATTTGCACCGAATTCTGGTCCCGCTGATGCACATCAACCACGTCTTGCGGCACTGGAATCGGTTTGCCCATGGACAGTGTCGCCATTTGCACCTCGCAAGCGCGTTGCAACAAATAGTAATTGAGGAACGCTTGGGGGATGGTCTTGCCCATAACCACCGGCCCGTGGTTTTTCAGCATCAACATGCGATGATCGCCCAGATTTTCCACCAGCCGCACACCTTCTTCGTCGCGCACGGTGATGCCTTCAAAATCATGATAGCCAAGCCTGCCTTGCAGGAAACAGCTGTAGAAATTGGTCGGCTGCAATCCGCCTTCCAAGGAACAGACCGCCATGGTCGCAGTGGTATGGGTGTGAATGATGGCATGGGCATCGGGCAGGGCTTTGTGAAACACCGAATGTTGGACAAAGCCCGCCCGGTTCACATGCCATGGATTGTCAACATCCACCTTGTTGCCATCGGAATCGATCTTGATCAGATTCGATGCACACACCTCGTCATAACAAAGGCCAAAAGGATTGATCAGATACGAGCCATCTTCCCCGGGCACTTTCAGGGTGATGTGATTATAAATCCCTTCGTCCCAGCCCATCATCGCAAAGATGCGATAGCAGGCGGCAAGTTCCTGCCGCGCGGCCCATTCGGCTTCGCTATATTTGCTGTTCGGTTGCAGCTGGGTAGCCATGGCGTGATCCTCCTTATCCCGGTTTCAGCAGCTACCATGTCGCCAACCGTTCAATGAAACAAGAGGGATGCGCGCAAAAGCGCCATTTCCGCTTGAATTTTCTGCGGAGCAGGGATAAGGGCCGCAACGATACGCCGCTCCAAGCTGATCGGCGTTTTTGTTTTTTAGCGAAAAATGGCAGCTTTCAGCCGTTGACGCCGATTCGATGCGGCCAGACGTGTGGCCTGTGTTTTTGGAGTTTGGATTTTTTTATGCAGATTATGGTTCGCGATAATAATGTTGATCAGGCGCTGCGCGCGCTCAAGAAAAAGCTGCAGCGCGAAGGCGTGTATCGCGAAATGAAATTGCGTCGCCATTATGAAAAGCCGTCGGAAAAGCGCGCCCGTGAAAAGGCCGCCGCTATCCGCCGTGCCCGCAAGATGGAACGCAAGGTCGCCGAACGCGACGGCGGCAAATAAACGCCCCGGCCATATTCAAAAGGGAGCGCCTTGAACGGCGCTCTTTTTTTATGCGCGAAAGCCGCTATGGGTTCTCGCGAAATCAACATCCAGCAGGGAATATCCATGTCCGTCACCACTGTTCCGATCCAGCCGATCAAAAAGGGCTCGCTCACCAAATATTGGGTAGGCGTGGCGTTGTTTTGGCGGCGGGGGGTGGCCTTGCGTTGTACGGCACGAAAACGATCCGTGCAGAACATGCAACCGATGATCAATTTCTGGCCGATAATGCGGCGAATAAGGACGTAATCACCACCAAATCGGGCTTGCAAATGCAAACGATCCGCGAAGGTGAAGGCAAATCGCCGACCGATACAGATATCACCTTGATCGGCTATAAAGGCAGTTTGCGCGACGGCACGGTCTTTGATCAAAACCCGCAAGCGCCGATGCCCGTCGCGGGCGTGGTTCCCGGATTTCAGCGAAGCGTTGAAGCGGATGCAAAAGGGCGGAAAGTATAAAATCTGGATTCCGGGCAAGCTTGGTTATGGCGAAAATCCGCCGCCCAATCCGCAAACCGGCCAACCTGCGCTGCCCGCCAATGCTACGCTAATCTTCGAGGTGGAAATGCTCGATTTCCGCTCGCAGGCCGAGGTGGAAGCCATGCAGAAACAGGCTGAAAAAGAACGCGGTCCACAAGGCGGCCCTCCCCAAGGTGGGCCACAAGGTGCACCGCAAGGCCTGCCACCCGAATTGCAGGCACAGCTTGAACAGCAAATGCGCGCACAAGGACAGTAGGGGTTAAAGCCCGCCGATTAGCGCGAGTACCACGCCCGCGCCGACCAGCAACAATCCCAAAGTCTCCCCCGCTTTGCGTTCCTCGCGCAAATAAAAGCGGCTGAAACCGAGCGTGACGATCACTTCCACTTGCCCCACCGCGCGGACCAGCGCGACCGGGGCGGTGGCAAATCCAGTGAACCAACAGGCAGAGCCCAGCGCCGCAAGCAGCCCGACCTGCCCCGATGTGCGCCAACTGCGAAAAACGCGAGCAACCTGATCCGGTTCTCGCCAAGCGACATAGGACCCTTGCATCACCGTCTGGCAGGCGTTGACGAAGACCAGCACAACGAGCGCTGCCAATATCTTGTCCGCCGTTGCAACTTCAAACGTCGCGGCCTTTACAAAGATCGAGGTCATGACGAAGCCGAAACCCGCGCCCAGCCCGCACAGTGCCGCTGGTTGCACCATATCCGAAAGCCGCAACCGCTGACCGCCCGCCGCCACGATCATCACACCTGCCACACCAATCCCAATGCCCCCAAGCGTCAACGGACTCAGCGTTTCACCGAGCAGCAGATAGGCAAGCACCGCCCCTTGCATCGCCTCGGTCTTGGCAAAGGCCGTGCCCGCGACATAGTTGCGATAGCCAAAGGCCATTAGCAGCAAATTGGTTCCGATGATCTGAGCCAAACCGGCGGCGGCGCAATAGAACAGGAAAGCGGGATCAATTCCCGGAAGGCCGTTGCCCCCTATCCCAAGATACAAAGCAAGCAGCGCCATTCCCACCGGCAGCCCATAAAGATAGCGCACCAGCCCAGCCGCATTCACCGAAAGCTCCGCCCGCACCCGTTGCTGCACAGCAGTACGCCAGGCTTGGAAGAGGGCCGCGAGCAGGGTGGCGGGGAGCCAGATCATTTGCATCGAATCTCAGACTTGAACATGACAGCCCTATAATATATGTTACAACAGTTGCAACAATTGGAGTGTGCATTATGGGCGTGATGTCGGTCCGGGAACTAAATGCCAATCTGTCTAAAGCCTTGGCTCGCGCCGAGGCGGGCGAAGTGATTGAGATTACCAAGAACGGCAAGCCTTTCGTTGAACTGCGTGCGAAGCCCAAAAACCGGATGGATGATCCCAAATTCCGCGCTGCTTATGAACGGATTATTGAACGGATGGAACGCGGTATACCCGGTCTATCCGGCCCCGCCACATATGAAGAGCGGACCGGTCGTTGATTGCGCTCGACACCAATATATTGATCTATGCGCAGCAACCGGATGATAGCAAAAATCGACATCAAGTAGCCGATCAGAATCATTCGGCAAGCGGGGCTTTCGGGCGGAATTATCCCGGTGCAAGTGCTCGGCGAGTTCCTGAACGTCTGCAAACGTAAACTGGCGATTGCGCCGTTGGATGCAGTTTGTCAGGTTCAGGATTATCTGGAAGTGTTCGAATGTCCTCAGACGACGGCAGAGGATGTGACCGAAGCCGCGATGCTGGCGGAGCAAATGCAAGCTATCCTATTTCGATGCCTTGATTTTAACTGTCGCGGGGCGAAGCGGGGCGACCATTTTCCTATCGGAAGACATGCACGACGGGCTGGAGATCGACGGCCTGCGCATCGTCAATCCGTTTGTGGCGGGGAATGATGCTTTGATTGGCGGAGGCGCTGGGTTAAGCCGTCTTTGATAAGCGCGATAAATAGCTGGGCGGTAGCGCGGCTTCGGGAATTGGGTACGCCAATGCGCTTCAAAGCTCTCAACAATTGCTTCTATCAGCTCATGCGCGCTTCAGCCAAGGCTTCCTCTGGAGTATCACCATGCGCGCTCAATATTTGAGATCAATTTCGGCGATCCAGCAATCGTCCTCGGCACTCCAAAAAACATTGATATGATATTGTCGGGGATCATTCCGAACTTCATCCAACTTGAAACCATTCGCATTCGATCATATCGAGAAATTGCCTGACTTGATAGGGCTTTGCATCCTTGCCTTTATGGCTGGGCATTTACACGATCAATCAGGCCAGCGCGTTTGTAAACGTGATGACTCCCTTTGATCCGGTCAAGCTCGAAAGCCGAAAGCAACTATCAGCGTTTGAAACTCGGCAAATGTTAGCGAGCGGCCTGCAAGTAAATTGGCAAAAAGTTTGGCGATCGGTCATGATCCACCTTTAGGAAAATGTGGACAGATCAACCAATTGAAATCAAAAAAAATTGTGCCGCTAAACCAAAAAAATCAAACTTCCCCTGCCAACAACCCTTCCTCCGCAATCTTCTTCTTCCACACCGCAGGCGCAGTCTTGTGCACATTCTCGCCAGCTCGAATCCACCGCCACCGTCACCGGAAAATCGCTCACTTCAAATTCATAAATCGCCTCCATGCCAAGATCGGCAAAGCCCACGACCTTGCTGCCCTTGATCGCGCGGGCCACCAGATAGGCTGCTCCGCCCACGGCCATCAGGTACGCGCTTTTGTGCTTGGCAATCGCCTGTGTCGCCGCTGGGCCGCGTTCGGCTTTGCCGACGCAACCGAGCAAGCCCTGTTCCAGCATCATGTCCATGAAGCTGTCCATGCGGGTCGCGGTGGTGGGTCCGGCAGGGCCGACGATTTCTTCGCCGACGGGATCGACCGGGCCGACATAATAGATCATCCGGCCCTTGAAGCTGACGGGCAATTCCTCGCCCTTGGCCAGCATATCGGCGATCCGCTTGTGCGCGGCGTCGCGGCCCGTGAGCATTTTGCCATTGAGCAACAAACGGTCGCCCGCTTTCCAGCCCGCGACTACCTCCGGCGTCAACGTGTCCAGATCAACACGGATCGCGGCGCTATCGGGTTTCCATTCCACCTTGGGCCAATCATCCAGATTGGGTGTTTCCAGAAACACCGGCCCTTCGCCTTTCAGCGTGAAATGCGCGTGGCGGGTGGCGGCGCAATTGGGGATCATCGCCACGGGTTTGGACGCGGCATGGGTGGGATAGTCCATGATCTTTACGTCGAGAATGGTAGAAAGCCCGCCCAGCCCCTGCGCGCCGATGCCCAGCGCATTGACCTTGTCAAAAATTTCAATCCGCAGACGCTCAATGTCGTTTTGCGGCCCGCGCGCCTTCAACGCGCCCATATCAATCGCGCCCATAAGGCTTTCCTTGGCCAGCACCATCGCTTTTTCCGCTGTGCCGCCAATGCCGAGCCCCAGCATCCCCGGCGGACACCAGCCCGCGCCCATTTGCGGCAGCATTTCGAGGACCCAATCGACGATATTATCGCCCGGGTTCATCATCTTGAACTTGGTCTTGTTTTCGCTGCCGCCGCCCTTGGCCGCTACGTCAAAGCTTACGGTATCGCCCGGCACCATTTCCAGATGCACTACCGACGGCGTGTTATCCTTGGTATTCACCCGCGTGAAGGCCGGGTCGGCCAAAATCGAGGCGCGCAGCTTATTTTCGGGATGCAGATAGGCGCGGCGCACGCCTTCATCGATCACTTCCTGCAAAGACCGGTGCGAATCCAGCACACAACCCTGCCCCCATTTCACGATCACCGTGACGATACCGGTATCCTGACAAATCGGCCGGTGTCCCTCGGCGCACATGCGGCTGTTGGTCAGGATTTGCGCGATGGCATCTTTTGCCGCCGGGCCTTGCTCTGCCTCATAAGCGTCCCCCAGTGCGCGGATATAATCCATCGGGTGGAAATAGCTGATATATTGCAGCGCATCGGCCACGCTTTCGATGATGTCGGATTCGCGGATTTGGATCGTCATGGGAGAAGTCTTTCCTGATTAATCTGCTTTGGGTTCGCGCACCCGGATCAGCCCCTCTTGCGCGGCGGTTGCCACCAGCCGTCCGTCGCGGGTGAAAATGGCCCCGCGATTAAAACCGCGCCCGCGCCCGGTCCACGGGCTGTCGCAACTATACAGCAGCCAATCATCGATGCGGAAATCATCGTGCAGCCACACGGCATGATCGAGGCTGGCCGATTGAAAGCCCGGTGTCATCCAGGTGATCCCATGCGCCAAGGTGGAGCTGCCCAGCAGCCAACTGTCGCTTTGATAGGCGAGCATCGCGCGGTGCATCGCAGGATCATCAACGGTTTTTTCGCGCAGCCGGAACCAGATATCCTGCCGCGCAGGGCGGCGTTTATCGCCGCCCAGCCAATCGCGCGGGTTAACAGGGCGGCTTTCAAACGGGCGTTCGCGCAAGAAATTGTCGCGCATCGCTTCGGGCACCAGATGGCCATATTCTGCGCGAAGATCGGCTTCGCTGGTCAACTCTTCGGGCGGCGGCACATCTGGCATTTCATCCTGATGGTGCAATCCAGCCTCCAGTTTTTGAAACGAGGCTGCCATGTTCAAGATCGGGCGATCCTGTTGCAGCGCGATGATCCGGCGGGTGGAAAAACTGCCGCCGTCAAAATCGCGCTCGACCCGGAAAGTGATGTCATAATCCTCGCTTCCGGCACGCATGAAATAGGCGTGGAGCGAATGGGCGACGCGTTCGGACGAAACACTATCCTGCGCGGCGGCCAAGGCTTGCGCGATCACTTGCCCGCCAAACACACGGCCCACCCCGCCGATCTTGCGTTTCCCCAAATACCAGCCGTCGCCCATGCGGGTGACGGTGAGCAAATCTTCAAGTTGATTGACTAGTTCTCTGGGGCTGGGGGCGTTTTCGGACATGGATTGGCGTTAGCAGCGCGACCGGCCAGATTGCAATGGGGGGAAGGGAAAGCTGTTGCTGCTTATTTCTTCCGCGTGGGCGCATGGAAATCGGGCGGTTTGCCCACCACCCAATCAACGAAGCGACGGATCTCGTCATGGCCGAGCAATGCCTCAACTGTGGAAAAGCGCTTTTCCAGATCGCTGTTGGTGAAATTGCTGTGCACGGCCTGATGGCAGATCGGATGAATCGGTTGTTTCTCACGCCCGCCGCGGCTTTTGGGGACAGGATGGTGCCATTCGACCACGCCGCCCATTGGCCGGGAACATAGCCAGCAGTATAGCTGCGGAGCTTCGGCTTCGTCGTCGGGCTCAGGGTCGCGGTTTTTTCGGGCCATCAAACCTTCAACAAATCCAGAACCGCCGCCGTCATCGCCTCTATCCCCAGCCGCACCGATGGTTCGGGATCGATTTTGAACAAGGGCGAATGATGCCCGGCCACAGGGGCCCCGCCCTTTTTCGCGGCATCGATCCACGCCGGATTGGTGCCACCGACGGCGAAATAATATCCTGGAATTCCGTGTTTAGGATCGACAAAAAAGGCGAAATCCTCTGCGCCCATGGCTGATTGGTGAAAGGGCGCGACGACATCTTTGCCAAGCGCGTCGCCGATTGCGCCATTCAGTCGGCGGGCTAAGGCGGCATTGTTTACGGTGACAGGCGTTGATTCGATCACCTTCACCGTGGGCAATTTATCGTCGGGTAAGCCATTCGCCTTGGCAATGCCATGCGCCATGCGTTCAATGGCCGCGATCAACTTGTCACGCACCGCCTGGTCATTGGAGCGCACGGTGATTTGCAGGTCGGCAAATTCAGAAATAATATTATGCTTCTGTCCCGGCATGGAAAGCACCCACCGTAATCACGCCGGCGTCCAAGGGCCCTTTCTCGCGGCTGATGATCGATTGCAGGCCAACCACGATTTGCGAGGCGATATAGACGGGGTCTTTGCCCAGATGCGGGGCGGCGCCATGGGTGGCAACGCCGTGGACGCGGATATCGACACTGTCGGCAGAAGAATATTGAATGCCTTCGGAAGCCGAAATTTTTCCCGTCTGCAATTCCGCCGCGACATGGAAGGCGAGCGCATAATCGGGCTTGGGAAAACGCGTATAAAGCCCATCCTTCACCATGGCGTCCGCGCCACCGACGCGTTCCTCGGCGGGCTGGACGATGAACACAATCGTGCCTTTCCAGCGATCTTTCAGCCGCGCCATTTGCCGCGCGGTCCCAACGAGCGAAGTGATGTGCACATCATGGCCGCAAGCATGCATCACCGGCATTTCAAGGCCATCGATGCCCACCTGCTTGACGGTGGAGGCATTGGCGAGGCCAGACCGTTCTGACACAGGCAAACCGTCCATATCGGCGCGAACCAGCACCGTAGGCCCCTTGCCATTTTTCAGTACCGCTACGACGCCTGTTTGCCCGACTTTTTCCGTCACCTCCATCCCGGGAATCGCGCGCAATTCCTGCGCCATGCGCGCGGCGGTTTTATATTCGCGGAAGGATAATTCGGGGTTGCGGTGAAAATGGTCCCATAATGCGCCGAGCGATTTATCGTAATCGGCCTTCACATTTTCCGAATAATCGGGCTTGGCCTGTGCCGGAATGGCAAAAAGCGCTGCTGCTGCAACCGATGCTATCAAAGAACGAATTTTCATGATCTGCCTCCACTGTTACGGAGCAACCTATCACGCGATTTGGTCTAGGCAATGGCCAATCGGCTTGAGCGCTCTGTTCACTCCTCGCCCGTACAAACGCCGACATTTTTGCCAGACATTTTGCCCGTCATGCTAATCGTCCGGGCTTTCCCGATCATCGGCAAATGCACCTTGACCCGTGTATCGAAAGCAAAATCGTCGGTTCCCACGGTGCCGGTCAGCTCCATATCGGCTTTGCCCGTGCTGCCCATTTTGCAGCTTATCTCCATATCCGCTTTATTTCCCGCGAGATCGAAGCGCTTATAGGTGCAATTTTCACTCCCCGGTCCGCCGAAAAAATCTGGGCCAGGTTGCGCCGCTTCGGCTTTGCCCAAGCAGGAATATTGTTTGGCTTCCTTGCCAGCGGCGGCAATGATCTGCTGCTTCTGGTCAGCCGCCAATTTGGGAACATCGATATCGCTAAATATAACGCGCGTTTCCCAACGACCGGGTGTCATGGCAAGATAGCCATCCTGGCGCATTTCCGTTGTCCGTTCGGCTTTGGAAACCTTTCCGTCGCCATCAGCATCGGCATTATCCTTGCAGGACGATACGGCGAATCCCGCAACGGCGACCAGCAAAACTGACGCCCATTTTATTCCCGTCCGCATGTTTGTCCTCCCGATCTATCGTCGCAATATTTCTCGGTTCTGTCGCATCTTAGCCTGTTTTGGTTCAAGCCGTCCATATTCATTCATGACAGCGAAAGTTGACCACGCTATGAGCGCGCATTGATCCATTTGTAGGACGTTTATTCGATGGTTTCGCGCTTACTTGCCCTTTGCCTATTTGGGCTTTCCGCCATGTTTTCGGTCTCGGCTGCACAGGCACAAGATGCCGTTACGGCTCCTGCGGCTCCTGTGGCAATCGATCCGGAAAATATCCTGCACCTTGATCTATCGACCGGCGGCAGGGTTTCGATATTGTTGAACCCCGCCATTGCCCCCGGCCATGTCGAGCGAATCAAAACACTCGCCCGCGAAGGCTTTTACAACGGCATCGTCTTTCACCGCGTGATCGAAGGATTCATGGCGCAAACCGGCGATCCCACAGGAACTGGCGCAAGTGGATCGAAACTGCCTGATCTGAAAGCCGAATTCAACGCGACCCCGCATTTGCGCGGCACAGTATCGATGGCCCGCACGGGCGAGCCCGATAGCGCCAACAGCCAGTTTTTCATCTGCTTTTCCCCGCGTTTCATGCTCGACAATAAATATACCGTGTTCGGTCGGGTTATGGCCGGGATGCAGTTTGTCGATGCCATTGCGCGCGGCGAACCACCGGCACAGCCCGACAAGATCGTTCGCGCCTCGATTGGTGCAGACAATGTGCCGGCACCCGATTTTGCGGCGATGGCAAAGCCTGCCGAGCCCGCCGAACCTGTGGCCCCTGCGATCAGCGTTGACGATCTCAACAAGCCGCTAAATTGAGTTGCGCGCGCCATGCGCGTCGATCTGTTTGATTTTGCCCTGCCGCCCGAACGGATCGCGCTGCGCCCGGTTGCGCCGCGCGATACCGCGCGGTTGCTGTGTGTGAACGGGGCACAGGGCTTTGAAGACAGGATCGTCAGCGAACTGCCCACATTGCTGCGCGCCGGAGACTGTCTGGTGTTCAACGACACCCGCGTGATCCCCGCCCAATTGGAAGGTGTGCGCCGCACCTTCAAGGGAGACGAAGCGCGGATTGGCGCGACGCTACACAAACGCCTCGATCTACGCCGCTGGCAAGCCTTCATCCGCAATGCCAAGCGTTTGCAAGCCGGAGACCGGATCGATTTCGGCCACAACGTATCGGCCATCGCGCAGGAACGACTGCCGGACGGCAGCTTCTATTTGCTGTTTGAGGGCGAAGAACCGGTCGAGGTCTTGCTCGAACGCGCCGGACGGATGCCGCTGCCACCCTATATCGCCAACAAGCGCGGAGCCGATGAACAGGACCGTGCCGATTACCAGACGATGTTTGCCGAGCGGGACGGAGCCGTCGCCGCTCCCACCGCCTCGCTGCATTTCACTTCACGAACTGATGGACCGGCTGGCCGCCGCTGGGGTCGGCAGTGAAAGGCTGACGCTCCACGTGGGAGCCGGAACGTTCTTGCCGGTAAAGGCCGATGATACCGAAGACCATGTGATGCACAGCGAATGGGGCCGGATCGATGCAGCAACGGCAGACCGGCTGAACGCGGTGCGGGCTGGCGGAGGACGATTGATCCCCGTTGGCACTACCGTATTGCGCCTGCTGGAAAGCGCCGCCGATGATGCGGGCATGATCCACGCATTTGAGGGCGACACCGCGATTTTCATCACACCCGGCTATCGCTTCAAAGCCGTTGATGGCCTGATGACCAATTTCCATTTGCCCAAAAGCACCTTGTTCATGCTCGTCAGCGCGCTGATGGGGATGGAGACGATGAAGGCGGCATACACCCACGCCATCGAGACGGACTATCGCTTTTACAGCTATGGCGACGGGAGTTTGTTGTTGCCGGGGTGAGATTAAGATGGCCCGGTTTTAGCGCCACACATCCGATGCTTGCGATAGCGTATCGATTTCATGTTCGCGCGCATGTTCGATGATCCAGCGGATGCGCTCAACCACTTCCATATCGAGCGGACGGGCAAACCGAACCCCGCAGCGCTCTCCCTTTACCCAGCTAACCGTGCCGAGAATTTCAATTTCGGCAAAGCGCACCAGCGCGGTGGCCCCGGCACGCGGCGGCTCGGCCAATTGCAGGCGGCATCCCAAGCGCGATAGATTTTCTACCGAACAGCGGACGTTACGGTCTGGCATCACCAGCCCCGCCTCGACGCCAGCCTGCAACCGCGCCATGGCGCGATTGCCCAATTTGCCAAAGGATCGCTGAATTCCCATGTCACATGGTGTAACAGGGGAAAGTGAAAATTTGGTTAGAGCGCATAAGCGAGCAGACAGGGGCGCGGGAGTGCTTCAGCTCCCCCTTTTCGTGCGATTTAACCCAGCCTTGCTGCGACCAACGCTTTCAAATCCGCTTCTGGCCGTGCACCATAATGGCTGATCACTTCGGCAGCGCAGACAGCGCCCATCGTCAGGCAGGATTTTAAATCGCGCCCCTCGCTAAGGCCCGCCAATACGCCCGCCGCAAACAGATCGCCAGCCCCTGTAGTGTCGACCAATTGCGCGACCGGCTCTGCCGTCACCGCCACCCGTTCACCCCCGCGCACCGCAATCGCGCCATGCTCGCCGCGCGTCACCACCAGCAAGGGCACTTTTGCCGCGATGGCCGCAACGGCGGCGTCGAAGTCTTGCGTGTCGGCAAGCGCGGTAATCTCCACCTCGTTGGCGAACAATATGTCAATCCGGCCCGCATCCATTTCGGCGAGGAAATCGGGGCCATGGCGGCTGATCACAAAGGCATCGGACAATGTGAGTGCCACCTTGCGTCCCGCAGCTCGCGCCAGATCAATCGCGGTCCGCATTGCGGCACGTGGCTCTTCGGGGTCCCATAAATAGCCTTCGAGATAAAGGATCGCCGCACTCTGGATCAATTCGGCATTTATCTGCTGCGCGGGCAAAAATTGCGACGCGCCAAGGAAAGTGTTCATCGTCCGCTGGGCATCGGGGGTAACGAGGATCAGGCAGCGCGCGGTTGGCGGCTGGCCGGGGCGGGCGGGCACGGTAAAATCAATGCCAGTGGCGCGGATATCATGCGCGAAAACCTCACCCAATTGATCGTCCGCCACTTGGCCGATAAAGGCGCAATCATGCGAAAGCGCGGCAAGCCCCGCCAATGTATTTGCCGCGCTGCCACCGCTGATTTCGCGGCCCGGGCCCATTTTGCCATAAAGCGCGCTCGCCTGATCGGCATCGACCAGCATCATCCCGCCCTTGGTCAGGCCTTCCGATGATAGGAAAGCATCGTCGGTTTCGGCGATCACATCGACGATGGCATTGCCGATCGCAAGAACAGCATATTTGGCGGCAGTCATATTTGGTATTCCCTGTTGGTTTCCGGCGCGGCCCTAAGCGGGGAAGCGCATTTCGGCAAGGGGTTAGCTTGACCGCCCGCCCATCGCTATTAGGATAGCAGCCATGATCCGTGCGATTTCCAAGGGGCTGTCGAGCCTGTCCGATAAAGGCGTGATGTTGATCCTTGCCAAGGTGATGGCATTGACGTTGCTCGCCTGCATCGTGCTGGGCGCAGGAATTTGGTTCGCGCTGGATCGGGTGATCGGGCTGGCCGGGATGGATGACGAAGGATTGATCGCCGCCATTGCCACCTTCGCATTGTTGGTTCTGGGTGGGTTGCTGTTGTTTCGGATGGTGGCGGTCGCGATCACTTGGGTGTTTGCCGATGATATTATCGATGCGGTAGAGGCGCGGCATTATCCGCTGGCGGCGATGCGCGGGAGCAGGCCAAGCATGGGCAAAGGGCTGGCCATGGGATTGCGTTCGGCGGCGCGGGCTTTGGGCTATAATCTGCTGGCGCTGCCGTTTTATCTGTTGCTACTACTTACCGGCATCGGCGCGCCGTTGGTGTTTCTGGCCGTCAACGCGCTGCTCTTGGGGCGTGATCTGGAGGAGATGCTGATCGCCCGCCATGGCCGCGATGCGGCAGAGTTGGGTAAGGGGCGACGGTTTTTGCTTGGACTGGCAGGAACAGGCGGAATGATGGTTCCGATATTGCAATTCATCGTGCCGGTTGTCGCCACCGCCGCCGCCGTGCATATGGCGCATGGAAAAACCAATATGGGTAAAGCCAAGACGAACAAAGGGTTGGGCATATGAAAATCTGGTTTGCAGGAGCCGCGATGCTGGCATTATCGGCGTGCAGTACTTCAACCCCGCGCCCGCAAAGCGCCTCAATCCCGATGGACAAGCCCGCAGCAGCAGGAAGCTCGATCCCGCGTCAGGCGGTTTCCGCAAAGGGCCTTGAAGCCGTGCTTGGCAAAGACAGTGCGGCGCTCACAAGGCTGTTCGGCCAGCCGCGCCTCGATGTGATCGAAGTCGTCGGGCGCAAGCTGCAATTTTCGGGCCGTGCTTGCATCCTCGACGCCTATCTGTACCCACCAAGCAAGGGCGGGGTCGAAGTGGTTACCCATGTCGATGCGCGGCGCAGCGACGGGGCCGAGGTTGATCGGGTGCAGTGCGTCAATGCGTTGATGCAGCGGTGAGCCCGCTAGCTTGATTATTCACCGTAGCCCTGTGCCTGTCGAAGGGCGCTTAGCCGACAAGCGCCCTTCGACAGGCTCAGGGCTACGGTGTTTTATTGGCCATCTGTTCAAACTGACCGCCATTCTAGCTTCACCGTCATATCAGACTCAAATTCGAGTCTCGTCATTTTCTCCACTTCAAACCGCGCTCTGTCCAGTTCGCCAAGCGCCCACACCGCACTGCCGCGCACCAGCGGGCTTTCATCGTCGAGCAGTGCCACAACTTGCCCGACCAAACCCGCATCGCCGCTGTTCCCCGCCGCGATCAACGCATTGCGGATAAAGCGATCACGCCCCGTCCGTTTAACGGGCGATCCCGAAAAGAAAGCGCGAAACGAGGCATCATCAAGCAAAAGCAGATCGGCAATGCGCGGCGCAATCCGCTCTTCCTTCGCCAGCAGCGCCTTGTTCGCCGCCGCCGCCGAAGCAAATTTGTTCCACGGGCAGGCCGCCAGACAATCATCGCAGCCGTATATATGATTGCCAATGGCGCGGCGGAATTCGTGCGGGATCGGGCCTTTATGCTCGATGGTGAGATAGGAAATGCACCGCCGCGCATCGAGCTGGTATGGCGCAGGAAAGGCATCGGTCGGGCAAGCGGACTGACACGCGGTGCAGCTGCCGCAATTGTCCTCGCCCGGCGTTTCGGGTTCCAGCTCAAGCGAGGTATAGATCGCCCCCAAGAACAGCCAGCTACCATGATCGCGGCTGACCACATTAGTATGCTTTCCCTGCCAGCCAATTCCGGCCGCCTGCGCCAGTGCCTTTTCCATGACGGGTGCGGTATCGACAAACACTTTCACCTCGCCGCCCGCTTTGTGAACCAGCCAACCAGCGAGCCGCTTCAGCGCCCCTTTGACCACATCATGATAATCCCGCCCCTGAGCATAGACCGAAATGCGGGCATGATCGCGTATTTCGGCAAGTGCCATCGGATCATGTTCAGGCGCATAACTCATCCCCAGCATGATGACCGAGCGGACTTCGCTCCACAGCGCTATCGGATCCGCGCGCTGCTCTAGCCGTCCCTCCATCCAAAGCATGTCGCCATGACAGCCATCGGCCACCCAGGCCTTCAACCTGTCCCCTGCCATCGGTGACAAGCGCGCAGAGGCAATGCCAAAGGCGGCAAAGCCCTCTGTAAGCGCTTGGTCTTTCAGCGCGTTAACCAGTTTTGTCTTGTCACTCTTCACACGCTGTCCCTAAAGCAATAGTGTTCAAACGGGGCGAAATTCACCATGTATGCAATCGAGGCGCGCGGTCTAGTCAAGATATTCGATGGCTTCCGCGCTGTCGATGGCATTGATCTCAATGTCCCCGAAGGCAGCATTTTTGGCGTGCTCGGCCCCAATGGCGCAGGCAAGACGACAACGCTGCGGGTATTGCTTGGTATTATCGATCCCGATGCGGGAACGCGCACCTTGCTTGGGTCAGACAGGCCGCTCTCCCAATCAAAGCTTGTCGGCTATCTGCCGGAAGAACGCGGACTTTATCAATCGATGCGTGCGGTGGATGCCATTGCCTTTCTCGGCGCATTGCGCGGACTTTCCTTGAAAGAAGGCGCAAGGCGTGGGCGGATATTGCTGGAAGAAGCGGGGCTGGGCGAGGCGGCGGACCGGCAGATACGGCAGCTCTCAAAAGGAATGGCGCAAACGGTGCAGCTGGTGGGAACGCTGGTTCACGAACCAAGGCTGATCGTGTTGGATGAACCCTTTTCAGGGCTGGATGCGCTCAATCAAGCAAAGCTCGAACGGCTGATCCGCGCGCAAGCGGCAAAAGGCGTTACCGTAATTTTCTCCACCCACGTCATCGCCCACGCCGAGCGTTTGTGCGAACGCATTGCAATCATCGCCAAAGGCAAGATCAGCTTTGATGGCCTAGTTTCCACCGCGCGAGACCGGCTTCGACCACAGGTGCGTCTGGAAACTGAAACGCTTGAAGGACCCTGGCGGGCGGCACTTCCCGCTGGATGCCAGCCGCAAGGGAATTGGTGGCATTTTGATTTGCCCGAAAGCGGGGTCGAGCCGTTGTTGACCGCGTTGGTCAATGGAAAGGCTGGCGTGCGTTCGCTATCCATCGAACGCCCCGGGCTACACGATGCCTTTGTCGCCATTGCCGGTGAGGATGAAGCGGCAAAAATGGACCAACCGTCGCCTGAGGAGTTGCTCTAATGGAAACCATCCGCGCTGCTTTCGTGATCGGTCGCCGTGATTTTACCGCGATCATTTTTTCCAAAGCCTTTTTCTTCTTTTTGCTTGGCCCGCTGTTTCCGCTGCTGGTCGGCGGAGCTGCGGGGAGTTTGGGCGGGCAAGTCGCGCAGGATATCGCCAAACCCACGATCGGGATTGCTATGTCAAACGCCGACAGCGAGAAAATTGTGCTGGCCGCAAAAACTCTAAGCGAAAAGCTGGGTGAATCGCGCTTTCCGCAAATCAAGTTGCTCGGCAAGGAAGCATTGACGACTGATCCCGAAACCTTGGTCAAAGTGAAAGCCAATGGCCTGATCGCGGTGCTCAGCGGTGATTTGAAGCAACCGGTGTTGACCGGCACATCGGGACCAGTCGAAGGTTGGAAGGGCGAAATCGCCCTGCTTGCTGCCTATGCCGAAACGGGTAAAGCGATGAACTTCCCACCGATCAAAACCCAAATGGTCCAAGAAAGCGCGGGCAACAGCAAACAGGCACAGTTGCTGACGGCGCAAGCCGCGCAGGTTTTGCTGTTCATGTTGACCATGCTGCTCGCGGGCATGGTGTTATCCAATCTGGTCGAGGAAAAATCGAATAAGATCATCGAAGTCCTGGCCGCCGCAATTCCGATGGATTCGGTCTTTCTCGGCAAATTATTCGCGATGCTCGCGATGGCCTTTGTCGGGCTGATCGTCTGGTCCAGCGTTGGCTATGGACTCATTTATGTGTCGGGTTCCGGTTTGCCGAGCCTGCCGCCGCCCGCTGTCGGCTGGCCCATATTTCTGGCGCTGGGCGTAATCTATTTCACCATGGCCTATCTGATCCTGGGTGCACTATTCCTCGGCATTGGCGCAATGGCGGCAACGGTACGCGAAGTGCAAACGCTGTCGATGCCTGTTACCATGGCGCAATTGATCATATTTTTCCTTGCCATGTACAGCGTGCCCAAAATCAACCAGCCAATCGAAACCTTTGCTGCAATCTTCCCGTTTAGCTCACCCTTCGCGATGATTGCGCGGGCGGCGCAAGACCCCACCCTGTGGCACCATCTGGTAGCCGTGATCGGGCAGGGACTATTTGTTGCACTCGTCCTGCGGGTTGGCGTCTATCTATTCCGCCGCAATGTGATGAAATCGGGAAATGCCGGTCGGGTGAAGCAAGGCGAAGGCCGGAAATTGTTCGGGATCATTCCTTTGAAATCATCTGTGGCGGCCTAGCCGTCCTTGCTGCAGACGTTTTGTTACCGGTGGATCATTAGACCAACGAATTACGTCCGATGTCCAGTTGAGTCTTGCCCCTATGCACGACAATCTATGCGCTCCAAATCTGCGCCGAGGGCGCTGCGATCAAGAGGCTAGGGACAAGATGGAACAGAAAGGACCAAATGACGGTATTCTGATCCTCGAAAACGAATTGATCCTGAATTCTGAATCGGGCGGCGAGAATGCAATCGACCATGATCCCGATGTTTTGCTGTTGACCAATGCTGTCGCGCCTGAACCTGTGGTAAAGAAGATCGATGTTGGCCCGCGAATTTTTCGATCAAGCGGGCAAGACATACCAAGCGAACGCTCATCGGATTCCGGCTTGGCTGCGGCTTGGAACATCGTGCGCTCACCGCATAAATTAGCCATATCGGAACAGACATCCTCGCCTGCACCTGCGGGCGACCTCTATGGGCCCGAAGAGATATTGCATCCGCCAACCGGAAAAAGCGAGGCGATGGACCTCGCCGCTATGCTCACCGAAGCAAGAGCCTGCGCTGCCGAATATGGCGTGATGACGGCGCGCACCCGCAAAGCGCTCTACGCCGCGTTGGGACAGACGTATGACCTGACTTTTTATGCCGATAGCTGGCCCGGTGAATATGCCCGATTGCTTGAAGAAGGAGGGCTGACGATGCAGAATCGCGCGCCCTATTCGCCAATTGTAAAGCTGGTTTTCGGATCTGATTATGACAAGAAGCGGGTAACCGAATTTGCCGCCGCAATCATCTATGGGCGTCGCAAAAATTTGCCGGCGGGCAGTTTTGCGGAATATCTTAAATCCTTTGCAGGCGGCTTGAAGGCGGTCGTCGGACTTGAACGGCTGATCCGTAAGGGCGAGGAAGACGATGGCTCTGATGGCTCGCGAACCGAAACACGCCCTGCCATCGCCAATCGGTTAAGGGAAATTTCGCCACAGCTCTGGACCGAACTTCCATCCGGTGGCGACGAATTTGCACTGGTCTTAGCGCGCCGATTGCCTGACGGCAGCATCGCCATTGGTCGGCGAAGTGCCCCGCGATGTCGCTATGCTGGAAAAGGCCGCGCGTAAATTACTGGCAAACCGGGGCCGTCCAGTTGACGATGCTGTCGGACAAGAAGCGGCCTATACCAAAGTAGTATAACTGCACCTTCGCCATGGTGCGACACAGGTCTGCCGTCCAATTGGTCTATTATACTGATCGCCTGCCCAATCTATGCGCCGGTGCGGCTATGTTC
This sequence comes from uncultured Alphaproteobacteria bacterium, assembly GCA_963732535.1. GTDB lineage: Bacteria > Pseudomonadota > Alphaproteobacteria > Sphingomonadales > Sphingomonadaceae > Sphingorhabdus_B. The sequence goes on from CAVSZW010000001.1 coordinate 148,853, forward strand.
GTTCCGGTTGAACACCACCCGCATGTGGAAGTTCTATATCTTTTAGTTCAGGAGGGCGGCGACCAAAGCGATGAGCAAACCGGGTTTCAGGGAATGGCTTGCGGTCGGGAAAGCGTTGCGCGGCAAAAATCTGCTCCGCAACGAAGGGCCATATCGGTTGACGACGGGCTTCGAACGGAATTTTGCCAAACATATGGGATCAGACCACGCTTTGTCTCTGACGAGCGGCACGGTAGGATTACATGCCGCCATGACGGCAATCGGTGTCGGCCCCGGTGACGAAGTGATCGTGCCTGCCTATACTTGGATCGCCAGCGCTGCGGCTCCAGCTCTGGCAGGTGCAGTTCCGATCCTTGCCGATATTGACGAAACACTAACGCTCGATCCGGTCGATCTCGAACGCAAGATAACCCCATACACCAAAGCGATTCTGCCCGTTCACATGGTCAATGCGCCGTGCAACATGGAGGCAATCATGGATATCGCGCGTCGCCATTCACTGATGGTGGTCGAGGATGCCTGTCAGGCGGTCGGGGTGGATTATAAGGGCCAGAAATGCGGCTCCTTTGGCGAGATTGGCGTCTATAGTTTCAACCATTATAAAAACATGACGATCGGAGAAGGCGGCGCGGTTGTCACCAACGATCCGGCGCTGTTTTCGCGGCTGATGAATTTTCACGATCTGGGCATTTGGGCCCGCGATGGCTATGAAGCGGGTAACAACCCGGCCTTCCTCGCCTCCCATTCCCGGGTGACCGAGGTTCAGGGAGCAATGCTTGATGTCCAGCTTTCCCGGCTGACGCGCAGCATCACGCGGATCAAGCGTAACCGCAAAGTCATCGAACAGGTTTTGCGCGATGCAGGCGGCATCCGCATTAGCGCCGCATAATGATCCTGAAAATGCGGCGACGATGATCGTGAGCTTCGATAGTGAAGCCGAGGCCGAAGCATTTGGCCACCGCCCCGGCGTGCACCGGATTTATGACAATTCCAAACATGTTTACACCAATTGGGACCCAATCCTGAACCAGCGAACCGCACACCCCGCAATGAACCCGTGGGCTTGGGCAAAACGCCCCATCAGCTATGACGAACATACCTGTGCCCGCACACTGGATATCATGCGGCGTACCTGCCGGATTACGATCAACCCTGGCTGGTCAACGATGATGGCCCGCACACTGGCGAAAAACCTATGGACGCCGGATGCACAAGCAAAGGCGGCCTATCGCTTCATTGCCAAACTCAAGGGCGGCTAGGCGCTGTGCTGGATCGTTTCAAAACCCGGCACCGGATACATGGTTCGCCATGACCGTATCACGGCTCACGGGCCGGGACGGCGGCGCAATCATCGAAACCGATCTTGCGATTGTCGGCGGAGGTCCGGTAGGTCTTACCATCGCCGACCGCTGTGCGCGCAGGGGAATCGATGTGCTGTTGCTCGAAAGCGGGCTCGAACAACAGGATGAAGTGCATGAGGCGCTCAACGCGGTGATAGCAAACGTAAGTGCCGAAGTCGCCAGCCGCCGGACAGCCCTGCACGGTGATCAGGCACCGTTATGGGATTCAGAACATCAGGCCTATGGCGTGCGCTGTCGCGGGTTAGGCGGTTCGACGCAGGCTTGGGCGGGGAAAGTCGCGCCATTTGACGAGATTGATTTTGCGATGCGAAGCTGGGTGCCGAATTCGGGCTGGCCCATCGGGTTGGAGGAACTGGCCCCGTATCTCGATGACGCGCGTGAATTGCTCGGGCTCTGCCCCACCGAGCCTGCGACACGCTTTTCCGATTCTGGTTTACACTCCTGCTATTGGCAATTCGCGCGTTCCAGAACCGACCGGCTGGATGTGATGCGTTTTGGCCGCGACTTTGCACCCGGGCTACCGCCCAAAGTACGCCTGCTGCTCGATGCGACGGTGACGAGACTGGGTTTCGACCCGGTTTCACAGGCTGTCGACGCCTTGCATGTAGCCAATGTGGCGGGCACGTCCGCTACCATCCGTCCGCGTCGGATAATTCTCGCCGCTGGGGCTATCGAGAATGCCCGGCTGTTGTTGGTTTCAAACGACGTCGAACCGGGTGGAATCGGCAACCGCCATGATCGTGTCGGACGCTATCTGATTGATCACGCCGGGATCCGGCTAGGCGAAGTGGCGGACGAAAAAAATATCGCGCAGCTATCCCGCACCTTTGGCTTCTACGGGCAGACCCACGCTGGCCGCTCGCACATGTTCATGCACGGGCTCGCGCTTTCGCCCGAATTTCAGGAGCAAGAGGAATTGCTGAACGGGGCTATCTATTTTGCTCCGATGCGGGCCGCCGACGATCCTTTCGATGCGCTCAAACGCCTGCTCCGCGGGCGGAGCAACGCCAAACTTCACGATGTGGCGGCAATCGCCAGAGGAGTTGGGCTGATAACAAGAGGACTGGGGGTGAAAACACTGGCAGCGCCCGGCCTGCCTGCGTGGTTGAAAGACATGATTGTCGGTTCGGCCATCCGCTTCGCGCCCAATATGGTTGCCGATGAATTTGCCAGCGGCGGCCTTCCGCACAAGCTGACCGGGCTGGGTATCGAAGCCATCACGGAAACTGCACCCGATCCGGGCAACCGGATTTTGCTCGGCGACAAACAAGACGCGCTCGGCATCCGGAGCGCGGCGGCGCATTGGCGGCTTGGCCCGATTGAAGACCGGACGATCAGGATGCTGGCGGGTCGGCTGGTTTGCACTTTGTCAGCTGCGGGACATCCAGCACCGGAATTGGCCGAATGGGCAAAGGATCACCGTATGGATTTGCCCGCGCCAATTGATTTGGCCCATATGATGGGCACAACACGAATGGCAAAGGACCGGGAAAACGGCGTTGTCGATAGCGACTGCCGCGTGTTCGGGGTCAATAATCTCTACATGGCGGGAGGCTCTGTATTTCCGACGGGCGGCCACGCCAATCCGACATGGATGTTCCTCGCCCTTGCCATGCGGCTAGCGGACCATCTGGTTAGTGACGCAACTCGATAAAACCGCACAATGAGCACCGATCCCGGTTCTCACCCGATATTTGGCACCGTTGGGCCACAATCTATTGGCGAGCTTAGCCCGTTGTGAGAATCCCTGCCCACTTGGAACTAGGCAGAAGTGGACCTTTGTATGCCCATTTGCGCTATTCGCGGAAACGATGGGCTATTGCCCTTTTCACGGTCGGCAGAATCTCTAAGGAACATCAATTGCAAAAGCGTTTTGTCCAAGTCGGAGGACTGCCGGGCGATGTATCGAATTCACATATGACTGATGAAAAAGATAAGCTGCCGTGGCTTCTACGGGACGTTACTAAATCGCTTGTCGATCAGGAATCGCCGCATTTCTTGGAATTCCAAGAGGTTTCGGAGAATTTTCTGCGGGGATATAAGCGCTTCGTAGACCTTGGATTCCCGAGCGAAACGATCGCGCTGGCTATGCTTGGCGCAACGATCAACATGTATTCGATGCTGGAAATCCATAAGGAACTGCCCGATCTGTTCCGCAAGCTCGCCGACAGGATTGAGTTTGAGGTCAAACTGCACTGATTGGCCTACGAACCGGTAAGCATACTTTTCGGCCAATAACCCTAACGGGTTAAATCCAATGCTTCCTAACGATGCTCCGCCCGGTGCGCTAGATTGCGGATGGCAATCAATTTACCGGCCGCTCCGCGATTTCGACAAAAAATTGCGGCGGCCTGTATGGGCGAAAGAGAATCAATGCGTATCCATGCTGTCATCGCCACAACCGGGCGTCCCGAAATCGTAAAACATGTGGTCTCGCGCCTAGCCGAGCAGTCCCGCCCGCCCGATGGTGTGTTAGTGGTTGGCGCATCTCCCGAAGATATCGCGGGCCTTGGCGGGACTACCAGCACCCTTGAAACTCTGGTTTCGCGAAGGGGGCTTTGCCGACAGCGAAATGCCGCATTGGACCATCTTGGCGACAGCACCGACGTCGTTGCCTTTTTCGACGATGATTTCGTTCCCGCAGAGGATTTCCTCGCCCGGCTGGAGGCTTTGCTTGCCGCGCAACCCGATGTGGTTGGTGCAACGGGAATATTGGTGGCGGATGGTGCTCAAGGCCAACCCATCGGCTTTGATGACGCAGTGGACCGGCTAGACCGACTTGGCGAGCGACCGGCGACCAGCCAAAACGATTGTCCGTCGCTCTATGGCTGTAACATGGCTTTTCGCCTTTCTGCGGCGAAGGGATTGCGCTTCGATGAAAAATTACCGCTTTACGGCTGGCAAGAGGATGTCGATTTCACACATCAGCTGAGCTGGCGCGGGCGGCTCGTCAAAACCAGCGCATTGACCGGCGTCCATATGGGTGCGCGCAGCGGCAAGACATCGGGTAAGAGACTAGGCTATTCGCAAATAGCCAACATCGTCTATCTCTGGCGCAAGGGAACCATGGTGCGATGGCTGGGCGAGAGGTTGCTTTTCCAGAACATCGTTTCAAACGTCGTACGGAGTCTATGGTCGGAACATGACATAGACCGCCGCGGCAGGCTGGTCGGCAATCTGCTGGCTATTCGCGATCTGATGACGGGAAGGATCGATCCCGAGCGGATCGAAGCAATGTGAACACGCGGCTACTTCACCGTCAGCGGAGGCCGGAATGAGCCTTCGCAATGGCGTGATCCGAGGCGCAGTATCGCTCGGCTCTGCACGGGTGATGATGAGCCTGCTCAACATGGCAGGCATCGTCATATTGGCCCGTATTTTGACACCGGATGATTTCGGCATAATAGCGATTGCCATGGCCGTGGTCAGCGTGATCGTTGCCGCGACCGAAGCTGCCCTGCCGCAAGCGCTGGTGCAATGCCGAGAGCCTACGCGCCGCCATATCGACACCGTCTGGACCATGTCATGCATTCGCGCTGGATTGATCTTTACCGTGATCGCGCTTGCCGCCTGGCCCTTGGCGATTGCTTATGGCGATGAACGGCTGCTGGGCGTTTTTCTGGTGGCGGGGGCGACGGGTGCCTTCATGGAGTTTTACAATCCATTGCTCACTCTGGCCACGCGCGACATGCAGTTCCGCCCGCTCGCGCTGTTCCAGATCGGGCAAAAGGTGGTTGGCCTTAGTCTGGCTATCGGTCTTGCCCTTGCCATGGGAAATTTCTGGGGGATCGTGATTGGTAACGCCCTCGGCGCGATCCTGGCATCGCTCGCAAGCTACTGGATCATTCCCTATCGCCCCGCCTTCACCTTATCGCGCAAGAACGAAATCTGGGGATTTTCGGGCTGGATGTTTCTGAACCAGCTGTGCGAAACGCTCAATTGGCGGTTCGACCAGCTGGCGATCGGATTTGCCGTTACCAAGGCAGAGCTTGGCTTTTATTCGGTGGCAGACAATATCGCCGTCATCCCCTCGCGCGAGCTTTCCTTTCCCATTCGGAACGCCCTGTTCCCGGGGCTCGCACAAATCGCCGAGCAACGGGGCAAGTTGCGTGACGCCTTTCTGGAGGCGCAGTCCGGGGTCGCAATGGTCACTGCGCCCGCCGCCATCGGCCTCGCTTCATTAGCGGGGCCGGTGGTGGACCTGTTGCTAGGGGACCGCTGGGCGGTGGCTGTTCCACTGCTGCAGTTGCTGGCGATCACCTATGCGTTCGATACGTTCATCACCGTGATTCGCCCACTGGGTATGGCCATGGGCGAAACAAAATTGCTGTTCTTGCGCCAGCTTGCGGCGCTGTTCGTCCGCATCCCATTGATCCTGGGCGGGCTGGTTTTGGGCGGCCTGGTCGGCGCTGCCGCTGGCAGGGCATTGAGCAGTCTGCTCAATTGCCTGATCAGCTTTATGATCGCCAAACGGCTGATCTCGGTCGGTGTCTGGGAGCAGATCCGGGCGCATAGCATAACGCTGGCTGCACTGCTCGCCATGGCGTCGGCGATGCAGCTTTCCCAAAACGCTATGCCTCCAGCCTTTGCCAATCAACCGCTGCTCCAAATTCTCGTACTCGCACCCATCGGTGCCTTGACCTATGGCGCAGCGGTGTTTGCCGCTTGGTGGATTTCAGGTCGCAGTGAAGGGCCGGTGACGACCCTGCTGGGCATAGTAGCGCGATTGCCCGGCCTTGCTTTGGTCGGAAGGCTGCAACGGACATGAGCAAAACATCTTCAATGGCCGCACTGGCATTGCCGCTAGCCTTGTGTGCGGGATGTTCGTCTGGCAGTGCCGATGCCGCTGAACAACTCGATCTTTGCGCCTACACGCTTTATTTTGCCGATGAATTCGATAATCTCGCCATTGCCCCGCGCAAGCTGGAAAATGGTGCGCGCTGGACGGCGCATACCCCCTGGAATGGTGACTTTGGCGACGCGCAATTTTCCGATCCCCGGCCTGATTGGCCCTTTACCAGTTCAAACGGCATCCTTCGGATCACCGCTAAGCGGGATGAAAAGGGGCGCTGGCGTTCGGGCCTCATTGCGGCGGCCGAAGGCTCGGGGGCGGGCCAAGGCCTGCAATATGGGTATTTTGAAGCGCGCATGAAGTTCCCCAATGGCCCGGGCGTTTGGCCGTCTTTTTGGCTGATGAGCCTGCAACCTGCGCGACAGACACCGAAAATCGAAATCGATGTAGTCGAATATTACGGCCATATGGATGACAAATATTTCGTCACCGGCCATGTCTGGTATGGTGAAGCGGAAAAGCAGCGCACCCGGCATGATGGCAAGCGTCTGCCGGTTCCTGCTGGATCACTGACCAGTAGCTTTCACCGCTATGGCGTCCGTGTTGACGCCGCACACATCACCTATTTTCTCGATGGCGTGGCGATGTGGCAGCAACCGACCCCAGACGAACATAGGGCGCCGCTTTACCCTTTGGTCAACTTGGCTCTCGGTTCTGGCTATCCTATCGACCAGACGCCCGATCCCTCAACTTTGGAGGTTGATTATGTGCGGGTCTATCGCCCCCAGGCAGCGGGGACGAATTCGGATTGCAAGACTGCGCCCGATGCTTACGCCCCAAGGAAGCCGCGCTAGAGCATGATGACATTGGGTTGAATCATACCGTTAGTGCTGAGCTTGTCGAAGCACGTCTATCGGTACTGATAAGCGCCGTTGGCCTCTGGCCGCCTTCGGCTCGACAGGCTCAGGGCTACGGTTTAAACTAATGTCATCATACCCTAGCCGTCAAAATCGCCTGAAAAATAGCGCCGCCGCCTGTCGGCAATCATCCAGTATCGCAAGCGCACCCGAAGGCCGGAACGGATAGCTGGCGAACCGATAATCCTCGGTCGTTTCATGCGGCCACTGGTCTTGCCAGCTCTCGTATAGGCCGAGGAAATGATAGCATTTGATTCCTGTCCTGCACGCCTCCCGCAAGGTTTCGTGCATCAACAGGGCACCGGGTGAAAAGCGGGCAAAGGCCTCGCTATATCCGATCTTGATTTCGTACCAGCCCGATTGGCCCTGCAACAGCAACCGGCAAGCGGCGTCTTGATTGCCGAACTTCAGATAGGCGATTACGAGTTGCGTGTTTTCGGCAAATCCTTTGGCCAGTCGAGAAATGAAGTTCGCGGTCATCGAGTCGGCGGCCAGCGCTGTCCCAGAACGTTTTTTCCATCCCGAACCTTCAATGGCAAATAGGCGCTCCAAATGCTGTGACACATTCGCTGGATCGGGTGTTACAAATTCGGTTAGGATTTCGCCATGCTCGCGCACGACTGCCCGCCATTTGCGCCGGTTAGTAGCGCGGCTGCTGCTCGACATTGACGCCTCGACCACGTCGAAATCAGCGGGCAATCGCACGATGGCGCTCGCGTGGCGTGGCTTGCAAATCACCGCCGAATTTGAACGAAATTCAGACGTCAGCAGGGCCATGTCCGCCTCGTTACCGACCAGACGGCGGAACAGAATCGGTAGCCGCAAACTGGCACACGCCTTAATCAAGGCAGCGTAAGATTTGGCATCGCGATAAAGCAACCGGAATGGTTCACCGACAAAGCCATCAATGGGAATCAACCTTGCGGGTCCATATGTTTTGTCGAGGATCAATGGCGCCGCCGCTGCCAGATCGTTCCCGTCCCATACTAGCACGATGGAAAGCGTGAACCGGTTCAGATGCTGGGCATCGAGCGCCGCACTGTACCATGCATGACGGGCCAGCGGCGTTGCGAGCCGGACCGCGAGCCTATCCCATACCGTCGGCCAAAGCAGCAAAGCGCTGAGCATTACGCACGATTTCAACGGACAAGGATGGGTTGCTCATAATGCGATGGCGCGGCGGGGTTCAGGGAATTCACTGCTCGCAAAGTCCTCTGTCCGCCGGGCGAGATCAAAGGGCCTGAACGCCAGCGATGCACTGGCCAGTATCGCGAAGCTCACCCCCGGAACTGCGGTAGCCGAATTCACCGCAGCGGGAATCAGGCTGAGCAAGGCAGCGCTGCCCAACGCACCGCCCAGATTTTCCAGCGGCACAGGCGATTCCGTCCAGCTGGACCGACGCCAAGGCTGAAATGTCACTACGACATAAATCAGAAAGGAAACGATCCCGATGATGCCCATCGAACCCAGCATAGCAACGAAAATACTCGATGAGCGGAAACTGCCCGATCCGACCCCGAGGCCGTATGAGGCAAGGAACAACTCCCAGCCCTGCCGCGTCCAATACAGCCTTTGCAGCCCGGACTCGCTCGACGATTTCTCGATCGTCATGCGTTTGACGACATCGACAACCGATTCCACCAATGCTGGCGACGCCATGAACACCAACGCCGCTAGGAAGACTAGCAACCCGATGGCGGCGATGGCGGCTTTCGCCTTGGCAAAATTTGCCGAACTCGGCAGCGCTATCGTCCGCAGGGCAAAGAACAGGCTGTAAATCGCCAATCCAAAATAGGCCGTCGACGAGGTGCTGAAAAACAGCACCGCCCCCATCACCAACGTTGCCGAGACCTGTCGCCCGGCTGCGGACCGAATGAAACCACATTTCGGAATTTGCGACGAATAGGATGAACCCCAACGCTGCATAGGCAGACGCTTCGGGAAATATGCCGCGAATACGCACAAAACCACCGACTTCATCGTCCATCTGCACATAGGCGGAATTGCGAAACAACTCGAGCGCAAGATCAACCGGCGTGCCACGCGCAGCGACACCCACCAGCCCCGAAACCGCATGGAGCCACGCCATTACCACTAAAGTCGTAATCAGGAGGCCAGCCGCATTTTTCCGCCGACAGGCAATCCAAACCGCCAATGCCGCTAGAAAAGCCCCAAGTAGATAAAAGGCGGCTGTTAAATTCTGCGAGGTGGGCACCAGCGGCACGGCCGCGAACAAATCACCCGGCAGGTCATAACGCATCGGATAGACGCTGACCGAGCCTGCAAACATACGCGGCAAAACAAACGCTGTGACTATGCCGTAAACCGAAAAAAGCGCGAACCATCGATTGGCCTTGAACGCTTCGGGGAGATCGCCAATCGCGGCGCTGCCGGGCATCAGGATACGGACGAAGACAAAGGCCAGAGCCAGTTGAATGGGCGGGATAGACGATCCGCCTAGCGACGGGAGCAAAAGTGCCGCTGACCCGTTAAACAGCGCAGAAACCATCAGAAATACAAGCGCGTGACGCATGTTTCCGGCGATGACGACCATCGCGCCCAAGACAATTTGGGCATAACCGATGAATGTCAGTTCCATCGGTCAAACTTTCAAAGGTTGCCGATCAACCGGCTAATCCGATCGTCGAAAATCTCCGGAGCAAAGCGATCAGCTTGCGCGACAGCATCGCGCGGATCGAATTCGCGCAGGAATAGCTGCATCTCCTCTACCGCCGAGATCAGGCTTTCGGGCTGCTGGTGATCAAAGAACACTCCGGTTCGCCCCGGAACAACGGTGTCCCGCGCGCCGCCGCGCCCATAGGCGATCACCGGTCGACCCGAAGCCATTGCCTCGACCGGCGCAATGCCAAAATCCTCCTCGGCGGTGATGATGAAGGCGCGGGAACGGGCATAGGCGCGGCGCAAGGCATTGAAATCCATCCGCTCGACAAAGCGAACATTGGGCCCGGCACGCGCCTTAAGCTGCTTGAGCATAGCGCCCTGCCCAACCATAAGCAGCGGAAGGCCGTTTGCGGTGAAGGCATCGACGGCAAGGTCTGGTCGCTTATAGGGCACCATGGCCCCGACCCACAGATAATAGTCGTCAATCTCGGTCGAGGGTGTGAACAGCGATGTCTCCACCGGCGGGTGGATCACTTCCGCATCCCGGCGCCAGACCTTGGCGATGCGGCGGCGGACAAATTCGGAATTGGCGGCAAGCCTGTCTATGCGTGCGCTTGAACTCACATCCCATTGCCGCAGCCAGTGGTAAATTGGTGGCATGGCAAGGCGGCTTATGGGGTTCGCGGCCTTCCGATATTGGTGATAATGATCCCACAAATAGCGCATCGGCGAATGGCAATAACAGGCATGAAGACTGTCGGGCCCGGTGATCACACCCTTAGCCGGGCCCGATTCACTGCTGATGATCAAATCATATCCGGTCAGATCCAGCTGTTCGAGCGCCATCGGCATCAGGGGCAGATAATATTGATAGAACCGCCTTGATCCGGGCAGCGCATTGATAAAACTGGTGGTCACCTTGGCTTTGGCGATGGTTGCCGAAACCTGCTCCGGATTATACACATGGGTGAAAATATCAGCCTGCGGATAAAGCCCCAGCAACCGCTCTACGACCCGCTCCCCGCCGCGCATCGACACGAACCAGTAATGCACCAGCGCCACCCGAGGTGCCGAAAAGGGCACTGGATTGGCGTGATAGGCCGGTCCGCGTTGCTGCACGTGCGCGTTCATGAATAATAGTCGCGATACTGCTTGTAGTAAAAGGACGGATCGCCCCGCTCGAAATAGGCACGACGGCGCATATCAACCTGATTGAGCGCGAGACCGACCAGATTGACCTGATCGGCCGGCAAACGCTTGAGCGCCGCGCGCAGGGCAAAGCGAGATGTTTTGCGCCACCGCGTGGTCATCACCGTGGCATCCGCACGGGCCGCCAATACCGGCGTTGAAGCAATCGGCAACACAGGCGGAAGATCGAGAATGATATGATCGAAACGCGTCCGCAACTCGTCTAGCAAGCGGACGAAGGCGTCGCCCGTTAATAAATGATCGGGCATTTCGTCGCTGGGGCGCAATGGAAGGACGCAGAAAATTCTCTCATCGGACAAGTCGTCAAAATTAATCTCGGTCTTTCCGTCGAGATATTCGATCAAGCCATGATCATATTCCCGCATATCGAGCAGACGGCTGATGCCCGCGCGGCGCAGATCGCAATCGATCAGGATCGTTTTCTTGCCACTTTGGGCCAGCACATAGGACAGACAGCATGATATCACCGTCTTGCCCTCATCGGGCAAAGCAGAGGTGATCGCGATCACCTGATTTTGCCCGTGAGTCGCCTGGCTGATCGCCGTTTCGAGCGCGCGGAACGATTCGGCAAAGGCAGAATTGGGCGATTGCTGCATCGCCGTAACCGCATGGCGGATTTTCGGCTCGACCGATTTCAACAAGGGAATGGAGGCCAGATAATGCCCGCCGGAAGACCGTTCGAGTTCATCGGGCGTCGAAACGCCATGGAATACGGCTTCTGTGAAATAAGCCGCGATAATGCCGATCCCCAATCCAATCACGAGCGCGAGCGCAATGGTCAGCGGGACATTGGGGCTTTTTGGCCAAACGGGTATCGTGGCAAGGGTCAGTATCTTCGCATTGGGCCGTTCGCTCCCTTCGGCTGCGAGCAATTCTTTATAGCGGCCCAGATAAGCATCGTAGATGCCTTGTGATGCCGATGCTGCACGCTCCAGATCGCTCAGACCGACCATGGCGGAATTATTCTGCGTCAGTTTTCCACGCGCGTTGGCAAGGCTGCCCGCAAGCGAAGCCGTCCGTTGCTGCGAGACTTCACGCTTGGCACGCAGATTGGAAATGACCCGGCCAATCTCTGCCTGGATCTGCCCGCGCACGTCAACCAACCGGCTTTGCGCCTGGATCAGCTGCGGATGGTTTGCACCATATTTGCTTCCCAGATCGGCGACTTCTCCTGCGGCGACGGCCTCTTGTGCACGCAGGGCCGAGATAACGGTCGAGCCCAGTGCCTCTCCAACATCGTCGCCCGAAGAACCCGAACGCAACTGGGAGAGTGCGGTTTGGAGCCGGGCCTCATCCTCGGCGGCACCGGCACGGGCGCCGGTTACTTCCTGATTATAGTTGGAAATTTCTTGCTCGGTTAATGATGCGCCCGAAGTGCTCAACAGATTATTGGCGATCCGGTATTGTTGCAACGCCTTGGTATCGATCTGCGCCTGCGCGCGCAATTCGCCGAGCCGTTGTTGCACCAGCGCCAGTGTTTCGGCGCGATTTTCCTGATTGCTTCGCAGCTCCCATCCGGCAAACTGGCGCGCGAATTCGTTGGCGATGGTCGCCGCCGCCGCGGCTTCGGTCGCCGAATAGGAAATCGATAGCGCGTAGCTTTTACCGGTTCGTGCAGCGGAAACCTCACGTTCCAATTCGTCAATGACACCCCGAAGCGCCTTGTTGCTCAGCCCCTTGCCCATGCCAAGCGCACCGGCAACGCGTTCTGCCATGGCCCGGGACGTGATGATTTCAACCTGTGTATCGACCAATTCGCTGCTGATTGCTTGGCGGCTTTCTGGCCGGTCTGCCGCACGGATATCTTCGGCAGCATCATCGGTAAGCATCACCGTTGCATTGGCGGTGTAGATTTTGGGAGCAAACTTGGCATAGATCAATCCAGCCAGCAGGCTGAGCGCCAAAACGCCCAAGATCAATTTGAACCTGCGACGGAAAAAGGCAACGCTCTCGGTTAAATCGAGGCGATCCGCAGTTGCCGGCAGAAAAGGTTCGTTGCGCGCTGGAAGCTGGCCAGAGGTCGCAGGCACCACCGAAACAAGCTGGTTCTTTTTGGTCATGACAATATCTCGGTTTGAAGTACGGTGGAGCCGACCCGATATGATCGCTTGCAAGCCATCAGAACCGGGCCCGGACGCCGACGGTGGCGGCGACGCCATGATAATCGCGCCCCAGTGCATTGCCGTCCTGCTTGCGCCAGCCGACCCGGGCAAAAAGCCCCAGCCTGTCGGTCAACCGGTATTGCGCCTTGGCAGAGGCATGAAAGCGTAAATCTTTGCGGCCACTGCCCTGATATTTCTCATCGCTGACACCGATTTCGGCGGTCACCAAAGTGCGGTCGCCTATGGACTTATGCGCTTGCAGGGAAAAATTGCTGTGCATGATCGCGGGCACATCCAGACGGGCACTGGGCTCAATCACCCGGGCGGCAAGAGCGGTGACCTGCAAGTCCGGACGCGGCGTCCATTCAACTTGCAAATGAAAATTGACGGCCCCCACATCCTTGATTGCCGGATTGTCAAAATTCTGTCGGATATAGCCAACGCCCGCTTCCAGATCGACCAGATTGGTCAGCCGCAACAACATGCCGGCAAGCACCGCAAAGCCATCGGAATCGCGCTGTAGCGGAACCGATTGCTTATAATTGACCTTGTTGATCGATGCTTCGACGAAAACGCGGGAATAATGACTGCTCGGCGCACTGGTGCGAACACGGGCCCGCATAACCGTGGAATCACGCGCGGAAAGGTCAACCGGAAGGCCATTGATCTTTGTGTCTTGGTAGCTCGTCTCGGCAATTCGCGCTTCCGCCGTCAGCTCTAGAAAGCCACCATCACGGCGCACCAGCAACCCGCCAAATGTGCGATCAAAGGATACAGGCGTGTCGGTCAGAAATTGGTCTCCTGCGGTCCCTCGCTGTTCAATCCCGCGCCGGAAGCCTGCATCGGCGATCACTTCGGTACGCTCTGCCAGATCGATTATTCCCTTGCCCAGAACTTCAAATTGATCGCTATTCTCTGCTTCGAGATCCGCATATCGGCGAAAGTCGGCCGTTCCGATCAGAGAGAACTGATGTCGCGGCAGATCGGTCCGCACGGCGAAGCGCGGCCTGATTGAGACAGCAAGATCGTCAAATTTAGACTGGCTGCTATTGTAAACATTGTCATCATAGGTCCCGTCGCTTTCGATAGACGGGAAGAATAGCAGGCTCGGGCTGATCCGGATTCCTTCGCCGCGTTCTGGCTCAAACAGATCAATCGGCGTAATCACGGCATCGTCCTGAGCGAGGACAGGGCGGGATAACAACGCGCAAACCAAAGCCGCAATCGGACGCAGTGTTTTCGGTTTTGCCTTTGCTTGGCCGGCCCGCGGCTTGATCCGTATTACCCGGTTCATACGCGGAGCAGGCAACCGGGATTTGGGCGGCAATATTGCCTCTGACACCATAAGAGCAAAGACAGAAATCATGTCATGCATGATGGCAAAGTGCGTCGCGCAAGCAACAACGAGCCGGTCGCAATTTTGGACGATTCCAGTCCGGCACTTGCGCCGAAGCCTATTCGAAAGTATCAGCCGCATACCCATTGTTGATAAGGCGATCTGGATGATTGAACTGCCGCCCGGCCCCGGCGTGGAGCAACACACCCGAAGCACAGGGCGTAGCTTTGCCCAAGGGCTGATTATCGCACTGCCATTGTCGATCATCGCTTGGCTGGTTTTATTTCTGATTTGGTGATCTGTGCCGCTGCCGTGCATGTCAACTATCCATTGCCAACGAGCACAGCTGGAATGGTCGCCAGCAATATCTTGAAATCGAATTTCAGTGTCCGGCTTTGGACATAGAGAACATCGGTCGCGACCCGCCGTCTATAACTTGTTTCTGCATTACGGGTAATTTGCCAAAGTCCGGTCAAACCGGGCCTTACGCTAATGTATAAAGCGGCATAGCGTCCGTAGCGACGCATCTCGTCTTCGACAATTGGCCGCGGTCCGACCAGACTCATCTCTCCGCGAAGAACGTTTATGAGCTGTGGCAACTCATCGAGCGATGTGTTTCGCAAAATTTGTCCAAATCGCGTGACACGGGGGTCGCGGTGCAATTTCTGTGTGCTGACCCATTCGCGCAACAAGGACTCGTCGCTGGCAAGAACCTTTGCCAGCCGTAAATCCGCGTCGACGCACATGGTGCGGAATTTCAGGCAATCAAACGACTTCCCACCAAGTCCAACCCTGCGATGTGCAAAAAATATTGGGCCACGTTCGGCCACTTTCAGAAAGGCGGCAATGCATATCATCGCCGGCAAGAGGAGAACGAGCAGGATCGCGGCGATGGTGACGTCCACTGTCCTGCTGACGAGGGACAAGGTTTGAACACGCTTTGCTTCAGGCTTCCGAACTGCTGGTCCAAGGCGTCTGGACGTGTGTCCTGAGTCCAAGATTAATGCCGAATCCGTGGCATTATGATCCTTTGGAGCAAATAATAACGGCGCACTCCCCAAACTGTCACAGGGCCCCAAACTGTCACCGGGTGAGAGATCGGTCATAGGCTCAAAACGCTCTCCCTTTGCAGGAGTAGCTTCAAAATCCAGTTCCTGGGACGTACGCATCTGTTCCAACATCGTCTTTGCCTCGGTTCGCAAACGCTCTCTCAGGGTCAGGAGATTGATTGAGCCAAATGGAAAAGTGGCCAAAAATGACAGTCGTTACAACCGGTCAAAGGTTGTATCTCTTTGGCTATCCTGATGGACTAAGTCCCTGCCCATTCGCCCGCTTGGCCTTCCCCAACTTAGTAATGGCGAAGCTGTCCAACCTTCATTATTCAGGCAAGATTGAGTTGGGATATGCAAATTTATTCAAAATGTGGATCGCGGGATGACTGACAAGAACGAACACTTCCATTTGCACGACCACTTGGCGAACGCTGCCCGGTTTCGTCTCGATATTGCCTGTGATCGGTGCCTGTTTTTTTATGGCATCCTGCACGACCACTGATTTGGCGCAGGTATCAGTTTCCGAAGCAAATTCCGGGATTGTGCAAGGCTATCGCATCGCGGACGGCGACAAATTAAAGGTCACCGTGTTCGATGAGCCGACTTTAACCGGAGAATTTGCAGTCGGATTGGATGGCGGGCTGTCGCTGCCCCTGATCAATTCGATGCGCGCCGCAGGCCAGACTCCGAATGAACTTTCCGAAAATATAAAATCGGCGCTCGTGGCTGGAGGCTATGTGCTGTCGCCGCGTGTTTCGGTGGAGGTTTCACAGCACCGGCCTTTTTACATACTGGGCGAGGTAAAGGCACCCGGCGAATACCCCTATATCGGTGATCTGACGGTCGAGCAGGCGATTGCCAAGGCGCAAGGATATTCCGTACGCGCCAACAAATCAGAAGTGGTGCTGCGACGCCAGGGCTGGAACGAGGGCCGCAGGGTGCGGCTCGATTCCGTTCCGCTACTGATTGCTCCGGGTGACACGATCACGATTCAGGAAGCGTTCTTTTAAACATACGGTCGTGAAATTGCTGCTATTCTCAGGGGAGAGGGAGGCCGATTCCTCTACCTCGTTCGCATAGTTTCGCGCTACTCCTTTCAGACTATACCTTTGGGCTAATTGACTCGCGGCAGGAGCCATCATATTCAACGGTTCGTTAATGCTTTGTTTAGGTTATTGCGCCGCTAGAGTTGCTGACCAAATGAGTTTGCTCATCGCAAATTTTTGGAGTCGCCAAAGCTGCATGGATATTTGGCTAGGAAGCCAGGTTTCTCTGCAAACATATGGTAGACCGAAAGTTTGGGGGCAAACGTGCCAATAGATATATGCTTGGTTAGTTCGAATGACATTTCCAGAGAAGGAATGGCGTTAATTCTTGAAAAAGAAGGGTTTAACGTTTTCAATTCCTGGGAAACTGTTGACGACCTTGTGGCCATGGATTCATCTTCGGAGTTCATCACAATTCTTGACTGCGGCTCGCTGGATAACCAGCATAGCTCGGTGGAAACTGCTAGAAAAAAGCTCCCTCACTCGCGCCTTGTTGTGGTGTCGGAACATTATGATCTGAAAACCGTGATTGACTGTATCGGAGCCGGGGTATTCGGCTACATCATCAAGTCCACACGTTCGACGCGGATGCTCGCGGCATTGCGGCTGATCGCACTTGGCGAAAAAGTGGTACCGTCCAATTTCGTCGATACCGTGAGCGAATGTGGAATCGAACGCACGGTGGGTGCGGATTTCGATCAGGAAATCGAAGAAGCGAAACTTTCGCCGCGCGAGCTGGATGTGCTCTGCTGTCTGATGGCCGGCTATGCAAATAAAGTCATCGCTCGAAAGCTCGATGTTTGCGAGGCAACCGTCAAGGTTCATGTGAAGGCGATCCTTCGGAAGCTGAATGTTCACAACCGAACACAGGCGGCACTTTGGGCCAACACCCATGGCATCAACGAAACAGCTATTGCTGCCTGATATCTTCCCGATAGCTGCCGGACCAACGGGCGGAGAAATTCAACCCGATCGGCCCTGAAGCAATCTACCGAGTTCCCTGTCCGCTCCGGGCAGGCACTGGCTGCTGGCGGGGCGTTCAACCTTCTCGCAATCCCATAAAGCAAGCTCGATGCCTGATGTCGCATCGCGAACAAACAGGAAGATCGGTTTCTCACGCGCACGCGCCGCGACTGTGCTGTTTCGTGCCGATTGTTCCTGCGTTTCATAAGCCAAAACGCGGCAACCATTTTGTCCGCTACATTTCCCCAATGCAGAGACGGCCCAGCGCCCGCTTGGCGATGCTTTATCAACCGCCAGAAAGATCGCGCCGTCAGTTTTCGGAGCCGGAATGGCTGGTGCAGATTCGTTCGTTGCCATATCCGCAAGCGGAGCGGTGGCGGGTAATGATGCAAGCGTTGTCGCGGACTCATCCGGCGGCAGATTGACGCCGGGCATCGAAAGGCTGTTTTCGCGGCTGATGGCATGGAATGATAATTGCGCGAGTTCGGCTTCACCTGCCGAACTCGGCCGTCCGGCCAACGCCCCGCGCGCACCAGCCCAGCGATAGAAAATATGCGGGCCGACCTTGCCTAGCCGGACAAGTTTGCTCGCCCACCAGGGCATGACATAATCGGCATGATAATGTGTGGCCTGGGCGACGTCGGGATGGATGGTGATTTTCAGGGCAAGCGCTGCCACTGCCCGCGCTCGCGCCATTGCGGCGGGCGACGGACGGCGACGTACCATTGATCCGTCGCAGGTGAAGGTAAACTGGCAACCGGTGGAACGGTGCGATCCTTCAAACACAACCCCGCAAACCGATTTGGGAAAGCTGGGGTGGGCAACCCGGTTCAGCACCACCTGCATCACGGATCGCTGATGCTCGATATCGGTTCCCGCTTCATACCAAGCGGCAACCGCCAGACAATCGATCGCTCGGTCCCTGTCTCCGGCGGAGCCTAAAAACTGGAGTGGTGCGGCAACAATGCCATTGGCCGCATCCGCCGATTCTTTCACTTGCACCGCCGCGCTCACCGCGGCAGCAGCCGGAGACACCACGGCCAACCGCAATGCATCGACAACCTTCTGTGTCGGGCTGGCCTCATTTCCGGATGGTGCCCCGGATTGCCAATTCAATTGATAGGCTGGCAAAAGACATAAAGCCGCCAACGATGGCAACAGCCAAGCAGAGCGAGGGATCGCGCGTCTGGGAGCAGCCCGAAAAGCGACTATGCTGTTTTGCTCCTTGCTCAATTCACTGCTCTCTATGCGATTCGGGCAAATTTATCAGGCGCAGGATAGGCCGGACTGATCCGGCATGGCCAATGCCCTTCCGGATAATGGGCCGTTGGTTGCGGTATAACCCTTTCGGGCAAGGATTAGCGCGGCAAAGCCGTACCAGTCCAAAGCCGTTCGACAGCTTTTCTGGAGAAGGTGTTGATGGCAGCGGGCAGGATGCGCTCGGCAAGGTTCAACAGGGTCACCTGGCCATCGCGCGCGCGCTCCGCAAAGCTGCCACTGCGGCATATCGATCCCTTTACCATCGGAACGGATCGATCAGCGAAAAGCGTCTTGTAGCGGTCATCGCCTTTGCCGAAATCGATCACCGAAATGCTTTCGCTTGTGGCTTGTCGCGCACAATGATCGATCAGTTGCAAGCCGGGGCTATATTGCTGTGCCGCAAGATCATATGCCGGGAACCACCAATGAAGTACGCCGCCGGAAAAAAGGCCGAAATGCGCTGCAACCGGCTTTGATCCGGCATATAAAAGGCTCAGCACACTGCGAAAGTCAGGGCTGTCTGCGGTGCGAAGGCCCCGTAAAACCTCACCTTGCCAGCCGGTGCAATAATCCGGACGAAGCCCCATCCGAACATAAAGGGCATTACGCATCGCTGCATGAAGATTAAACATATCGTCAGAATCAGAAGCGAATTCAAAATGGAGTGGGCCAAGTTCACGCTCCATCTTGCGTAATTTACGCGCCATATCGCGCTGCCCGCGTTTCCAAGATTCGCCCTTCGCTCCGATGCAGCGATCATAGCCGTGCCCCAGATCCATCTGTGGCGAGGCTTGCGCGTTATCGGTTACGTGCGACCCGGTTCCAAGATTGGCTGGCAGGTGATCAAAATCATAAGCATCGATTCCAGCAGAACTCAGCAAGCCCGGTTCGGCCAGTAACAGGCCGGGCTCGAGAATTGCGCCGTGATAATCGTTGAGATGTCCGCCAATCGGCTTTGCAATGCCAGCCCGTACGCGGTGAAACGGCAGGAAGCCGACAATTCTTTCGTGGTGTTCAAAAATCGCAACCTGCGTGTCGCGTCGGACTGCGCCGACAGCGAGCGTAAAATGTGGCGAATAAAAAGGACTCGAATAGACGCTGTTTGACGCGCGCAATTGCTCCCAGCGCCGAATACAATCGGCGTCGAGCTCCTGCGGAGTGACGAGCGAGGCTTTCATTTGGTCACGAAACACCAGTTCGAGTGATAGGGCTTGATAGCTTGCACGCGCCCACGCCACCATTGCTCAAAAGGCGAAGTGCGAAAGGCTTCGGTTGGCGTGGCAATTACCGGCCCTAAGCAAACGGGTTCAATCCTTACCCATTTGGAGGACATACCAATGCCTGCTTGGCTGTCCGCGACGACTGACGGATAATTTCTCAATAGTTGGCGATATTTGCGGGCATCCGCAGTCTGAATAGGGAAATGTTCAACATGTTCAATTTCGACCCCGGTGCAGCACGTGCCGATTTCGAGCAAAGCGGCTATGTCCATTTGCGTGGCTTGCTCAAACCGGAGGTAGTCGAAAATCTCACCGCATTTCTGGACCGCACCGTGCGCGAGAGTGTCGATGAAAAGGGCGAGTGGCGGATCTATGGTAAGAAGCGCCAATTTTTGTACGAATTTCCAAATGCCGAATGGGCCGAGGAATTTCGCAGCGGCATGGCTGCTCTCACCGGCATTGACGAAGCTGCATTCACCATTTCGGAACGCCATCTGAAGGTTTATGATCGCGACGCAGAACCATGGCCCGCACCGCATAAGGATCGGGCTGCCTCGGAAATTTCGATCGGGCTGCCGGTATTAATCCCGGAAAAGTCGTCGGCTTGCGTTTTCCCCGGTCTTCAGTCTGGGCCTAATCTAGAAGAACATGCCGTATTCATCACCGACCGGGATCATCCCGATCTCGACAAAATTTATCAGTTGGAAGAATGTGTGATGCTGCACGAAAAACCCGGGGATCTGGTCGCATTTCTCGGTTCATCGATTTACCATGAGCGCGTTCACCCCGCTGGCGCTGCCATATTGTACATCAAGATAAACGGTGCGGGAAGCGATCCGCTCGGTGAAAATATCTATCACGCACCCGAACCGGTCCTTGAACCGGCATAGACCCTGTCCAGAAGACCTGATCCAATAGCGCAATCGGGGAGAATGATTTGGCACGATTTATGGCAGGCTCCGAGCGGCAAACCGCCGAACCTGCCACCATCGTTGCCGACGCGCAGGAATGGCGGGATTTCGCAAATATGCCATTCGATGCCCAATCTCTTGATAACTCTCGCCCTGTGGTCTTGCTGGGCGGACGGGAAAATAATCTTGCCACCACGCGCAATTTTGGACGCCTTGGCATACCCGTCTATGTCAGTGGCAAAAGGGGATGTCAGGCCCTCTATTCACGCCATTGCCGAAAAGCCTTTCCCGTGGCGCGCGGCGAAGCGGCTGATGGCTTTTGGCACCGGTTGCTAATCGGCAATCCGCCCCCCGAGTTTCAAAATGCCATTCTCATCGCCATGTGCGACGAATCTCTCGAATTTCTCGCGACGCACTACGCTGCACTTTGCCAAAGCTATACGCTCCCGCCCTTTGTCACTGAATTGTGCATGGCGATGCTCGACAAGTGCGAAACGTTGATCCGTGCGCGTGCGGCCGGCGTTCCAACCCCGAATTTTTGGCTGGTCGATACACCAGAGGAACTGTCAGCTATCCGCCCTCAGCTGAATATGCCGGTGATGGTGAAGCCGCTCAATTCCCGCGCTTTCGTTGATGAATTTGGCTGCAAGCTTTTCATCGTGGAAGGCGGGTTCGAGGAAGTGGTAGACAAGGTTGAGCTGTGTCATGCGCGCGGAATCAAGGTCATGGTGATGGAGATGATTCCGGGCCCTGATAGCCTGCTTTCAAGTTTCAACACCTGCCGCACTGCGTCGGGCGAGACATTATATGAATATACCAAATGTGTGATCCGCCGATGGCCGGTCAATCGCGGCGGAGGCACTTTTCACCGGTCTATCTGGTTGCCCGAGACTGCCGACATGGGCCGGAAATTGTTTGACGGAATAAAATGGCAAGGCATCGGTAATGTCGAATTCAAGCGCGATCTGCGTGATGGAAAGCTGAAGATCATCGAAGTCAATGGCAGGTTTACGGCGGCTCAGCGGCTCATTACCGAGGCGGGTGCGCCCATTGACCTCATTCTTTACTGCTCGCTCACCAATCAAACGATGCCAACATTCGATGGCTATTCGCAATCGCTCTCATTTTGGTATCCCTTGCGCGATTTCCTTGCCTTTTTGCAAATGCGGCGTGCTGGTCAAATAACTTTTGCCGGGTGGCTTTGCAGCCTGCAGGTTGGCTCTTTGCTGCTGCCCCTTGCGAGTTGGCGAGATCCGATACCGTCGATAGTGCTAGCATGGTCCAGTCTGCGGATATTTATGGGCGGACCGGCCAAATATTTCAGCAAAGTTTTTGCAACAAAGCAGTAACCCTGCCCATAACTATCCATGAATTGTCACCGCGCTAATCCCTTAGGATTGACCCATATGTTTCCTTCGTCATCGCGCGGGAAAACAATATCATGCGACCTGTTCAAAGCCAGACTTTGAAACCCACGGATGCCGCCATTTCGGCCCGACATGAATGTGAGGAAGGCAATGAAACTCGAAGCAGAACCGATGATCGGCAATGAATTCGTGAAATCCGATATTCCACTGACGCACGTTATTGACCAGAATATGATCGACCCGGGGGCCAAGGCCAAGCCGAAATCTTCGGAGATGACCCCCGGCCCCGGCTATATGATCCGCACCGAATTCCCGCGCCTGTCGCAGGAATTTATCGAACAATTCCGCGAATTTGAAACCGCCGATGTCTCGGACGTATTGAACCGGCTCTATGCCATGGATGGCGCCATTCGCAACCAGACCAATGACAAGGAGCTGCTCGGTACGGCCTGCACCGTAAAGCTATATCCAGGCGACAATCTGATGGTGCACAAAGCGCTGGATATTGCCAAGCCGGGCGACATTGTGGTGGTCGATTGCAGCGGCGCGATGTCCAATGCAGTGCTGGGCGATCTGGTGGCCAATAAATCGATCCATCGCAAAATCGGTGGCTATGTGATCGACGGGCTGATCCGCGATCTGGATGGGATCAAGGAAACCGGCCTTCCAGTTTACGCACGCGGGGTGACCCCGTTCGGGCCGCTGCATCGCGGCCCGGGGGAAATCAATACGCCCGTTTGCTGTGGCGGTGTGGTCGTCAATCCGGGCGACATCATCAAGGCGGACACTACTGGAATCGCTGTTATCCCACGCGGGTTTGCCGACGAAATCATCAAGCGATTGCAAGCAAGCAAGACACGGCTCGCCGAATATGTCGCCAGCGTGAAGCGCGGAGATTTCTCCAACGAATGGGTCGATGAACAATTGCGGGAAAACGGGTGCGTGATCTGCAACTGAACCGCAGCCAAGGCATGCCGTGGCAATTTCAACCCAAGCTCCCATCGGGAGCGGTTCGAATCTGGCTCCGCAACCGCCGTCGGCTCTCCGACATATTGGGGATCGTTGAGCGTCGCCGTTTTCGCGCCATACGCAACCGCTTTTACGATCAGCTGTGGCGCGACGCCGCACTTGAGGTTGGAGCGGACATTGTCGGGCTGCCCGGTGGACTGAAGCAGATCAGCCGCGGCAATCTGCGAACCTTTGTCGATCATTCGGAAATCATGCTCGACAGCGCAATCACCTCGCGGTTGTTGCTCAACAAAGCCGTCACCTTCGACATGCTGGCGGCGAAAGGTTTGCGCGTTCCCTTGCGTCAGAAATTTGACATGGAAAGCGTGGATCGCGCATTCCGTTTTCTGAATGAAAATGATGGCCCCGTTGTCGTCAAGCCAGCCGACGGAACGGGCTGTGGCCATGGGGTCACTACACAGATCACAGATCGACACGGCCTGTTAATAGCAGCGCGTCATGCCGCTGCGTTCCACAACGAACTTTTGGTCGAAGAGCAACTCGTCGGGGCGTCGTATCGCCTGCTATATCTGGATGGCATTTTTATCGACGCGGTGCGGCGCGATTCTCCGGTGGTGACGGGCGATGGCCGCTCTGCCATCCGCCAGCTGGTTTCAGCAGAAAATGAACGGCGCCGATCGAGCGATGTGATCACCGCGCTAAGCCCGCTGATGCTAGACCTTGGAAAGCCGAAATACCCTGTCAGCGCAGGGGCTGTCTGCCGCCCATATCCCGGCGGCAGGACGGGCCGTCATGGTAAAGCTTGCAGTCAATGAAAATGGCGCTGCCCAAAATCATCTGGTCCGCGATACGGTAAATCCCGAGATCATCGAAGCTGGCAGCCGCATTGTTCGTGATTTCGGCATCGGCTTTGCAGGGCTCGATGTAACGGCAACGGATATCTCGGGCCCGCTCTCCAATCGCAATACGATCTTCAACGAAATCAATGCTGGGCCAGGCATCCATCACCATTATCTGGTCTCCGATCAAAGCAAAATCGCCCATGTCGGCCCGCGCATTCTCGAACATTTATTTTCAAACCGGCGCGGAGTGATCGAAATATGAGCGTGCGAGACACCACCCGCCCGGTCCTCCTGCTCGGCGGCGGGGCAAGCACGTTGGCCGCCGCGCGTAGCCTCGGCAAGGCTGGTATCCCTGTCTATGCCAGCGGACGGGCCGGCTGCCGCGCCATGCACTCGCGCCATTGCCGCCGCGCCCTGCCAGTTCCGGACGGCATGGAGGCGCAGGATTATTGGGAACAGATTTTGATTTCGGACCCCGATCCGAAACTCATCGGCTGCGTTATTCTGGTCGGCTGCGATGAATCGCTGGATTTTGTCGAAAAGCGGGAAGCGGCGCTGCGCCAGCGCCACATTGTCGAAGAATTTCGACCCGAACTGCGTCAGGCAATGCTGGACAAACTCGATACACTGGTACTCGCGCGACAGGCAGGCGTTCCGACGCCCAATTTCTGGGCTGTGGAATCGGCTGAAGACGTGCTGGCAATCCGCGACGAACTGCGTTTCCCGGTGATGGTGAAGCCGCTCAATTCGCTTGCCTTCATGGAAGAATTCGGACGCAAGCTGTTCATCGTCCGAGAGGATTTCGACGAGGTAGTGGAAAAAGTGCGGTTGTGCCGAAAGCGCGGACACAAGATCATGGTCGTCGAAATGATCCCCGGGCCGGACAGCCTGTTATCAAGCTATTACACCTATCGCACCACGCAAGGACTACTCCTTTATGATTACACCAAAAGTGTTATCCGGCGCTGGCCGGTCAACCGCGGCGGAGCGTGTTTCCATCAGTCTGAATGGCTGCCCGAAACAGCCGAGATGGGCCGTCGGATGTTCGACGGCATTGGCTGGCAGGGCATAGGCAATGTCGAGTTCAAACGCGATATGCGCGACGGACAGCTGAAGATTATCGAGGTCAACGGACGGCTGACAGCGGGACATCCGCTGGTCACACGCGGCGGCGCGCCGATCGACGTGATCATCTACTGCCATTTGACCGGGCAAGAATTGCCGCATTTTGAAAGCTATTCGCAGACGTTAAGACAGTGGGACCCCTTGCGCGATTTCATGGCTTTCCTGCAACTGCGCCGGGCTGGCGAGCTGGGTTTCAGGGGTTGGCTACGCAGTATCTTCGCCCAGAAAATAATCCTGCCCTACTTTTGCTTCGACGATCCGCGCCCCGGACTTTCGGAAGCCGGGGGTATGCTGGCGAAACTGGCTCGTGCGCCGCTGGCCATGCGCCAGAGGGCGGGGCAAAATGCGGATTGACCAAGACCTGTACCGGCTGGCAATCGGGCGCTTGCTGGCGGCGGGCGGAGTTGATCCGGCACAGGCAGACAGCCTCACTGAAAATCTCGTCTGGTGCGATATGGTCGGGCGGCGCAACCACGGCATAGAACGGCTGCCGATCCTATTGAAACGGGTGCAAACGGGCGCGATCAAATGTCCGTGTGAGCCGCAAATTTTGCGTCTTGCTCCTGCGGTTGGACGGATCGACGCCGATGCCGGATTTGGGCACCATGCCGGGAAACTGGGCATGGACCTCGCCTGCGAACTGGCCGCTGAAACGGGTGTTGGCGTGGTCGGCATCTGCAACAGCAATTTCTTTGGGGCCGGGGCCTATTATGTCCAGCTGGCAGCGGATCGGGGCATGATTGGACTAGCGGTCAGCAATTCTTTTCCAAAAGTCGCCGCACACGGTGGCATCGCGGCGGTGCTTGGCACCAATCCAATCGCCTTTTCCGCCCCGCGCGTCGGTGGCAAATCAATCCTGATCGACATGTCCACCGCCGCAATGGCCGGATCATCGGTTCGCGAAGCAATTGCCAAAGGCGAACTATTGGACCCCGGGCTGGCTATAGACGTCAACGGGTTGCCTATCCTCGATCCTTCGCTTGTGGCATCCGGAACATTGCTTCCCGCTGCCGGGGCGAAAGGCTTTGGTCTCGCCATATTGGTGGAACTGCTGAGCGGCGTTCTAACCGGTGCTGGCATCGCCGAAGAGGTAGCATCCATGTATGCGGATATCGACCGGCCGGGCAATAATGGCCATCTAATGCTGGCACTCGATATTGCCCGCTGGATGCCGCTCGAACATTTCCAACACCGCGTTGAAACACTCGCCGCCACGCTCACGTCGCCGAACGGTTCGCATGATGTGCGCCTGCCCGGCGATGCCCGGTGGGAGGAATTTGCCCGAAGTGAATGGGACGGCATATTAATCGAAGACCACACCCTCGAACATATCGGTAAATTGGCGAGCGACCTTGGTGTGGCGCTGGATTGGTGCTGACCGGATTGTGGCAAATTCCTCGCTTCGTGTAGTTCTTGTCCTGTCTGATCCTGACAGCCTTCCCGGCTGGATTACACGCCTGATTGAACGGATTGGGGATAGCGCCGAGATCGAAATTTGTGCCGTTGCAGCATCGGACAAACCCCGCCGCCGGACCAAAGACAGCATCCTTTTTCGATTGCTTTACCGTCTGGAACTCGCCGCCGGAGCGGTTAAACCTACACAAAGGCATGGACCAACTACCCAAGTCGGCAAAATATCATTGAATGACGAAGACGCCCTCCGTGCACTTGCACCTGACGTAATTCTCGACCTCTCCGGAAACCAGGGCAATGGCATCTCCGCCGCATATGCTCGGCACGGCGTATGGTTTACCGACGCAAATAGCAGCGTTCCGGGGATAGCCGGGTTGCGCCCGCTCATCGAAGGACGGCCGGTGAGTTCGATCACCCTGTTCCGCCGTTCGCGGGCTTTGGCGATGCCAGACGCCATTGCCAGTGCCGCCGTGAACATCAAGTTCATCGCCGCACGCAATGAACGCTTTTTAGAGGAAAAATCGGTCACGCTGATAATGCGCGAACTCAAGCGTCTGGCGCTGGGCATGTCGCCCGAAAAGCCATCGGGGACAAACCTGTTCGTTGCTCCCGCTGCTCCGGGACCGGTCGAAAGTCTCGCCTATCTTGGTGGCATGGCGGCGGAGACTGCGCGTCGGGCAATTCAAGCCGGTTCTGCCCGTCTGGGTTTTCGCCCGGGGATGTTTGGCCTTTGTCTGAGCGAGGGCGATCCGATGTATTTCAAACCAGGCTTGGCTACGAGCATTGAGCCTCCTGCCCATAGCTTTCACGCCGATCCATTTTTTTGGAAACAGGGCGAGGTAACTTGGTGCTTTTTTGAAAGTTTCGATTATCGCACGGGACTGGGATCGATCAGCGCCGGAAGACTGGAAAGTGATCAGCTGGTGGATATCCGCACCGTGCTGGAACCCGGCTACCATCTTTCCTTCCCGTTTCTGTTTGAACATGATGGGCAGCTTTTCATGATGCCCGAAAGTTGCGCGACGCGGCGGATCGAACTTTGGCGATGCACCGCATTTCCCGATACATGGGAACTGCATAAGACGGCGCTCGAAGGGACCAATCCCGCCGATTCCACGCTTGCCCATATCGACGGTCAATGGTGGCTTTTTACCAACATTTGCGACGATCCGTTCGGCGATATGAGCTCGGAATTGCACCTGTATCGCGTCGACGGCCCAATGCTCAACAAATTGGAACCGCACCCGTTGAACCCGGTGGTGTTCGATTCGCGTTGCGCGCGCAATGCCGGTCGAATCTGGCAGCGCGATGGCATCTTCTACCGGCCCGCGCAGGACAATTCGCACGGCACCTATGGATATGGATTGCACCTGATGCGGATCGAAGAAATTTCGATGGAACGATACCGCGAGAGCTCTGCCAGACATATTGTCCCGACATTCAAACGCGGAATCATCGGCTGCCACCATATCGATATTTTGGACGGGCGGATCGTTTTCGACGTTCGGTATCGCAATGGGGGTCGAGGATGACTGGCCCACGGATCCAAACCGGCCATATCGATCGCGTCGTGGTAATCCACGATTTCGCCTCACCCGAAGGCGGGGCCGGAATATTAGCCCTTCAGGCGGCGCAGGAATATGCGCGGCGCGGAATCCCGGTTACCTATTTTGCCGGTGCGCGTTGTGGCGAGGGTGACGATTTGGAGGGAATCGACCTAGTCACGCTGGATGCAACCCGATTGCTCGATACTGCGCCTGCCCGGGCGATGGTGCAGGGATTTCATAACCGTGCGGCAAAGCAACGCCTGGGTGACTGGATAGCCGCAAACGATACCGATCAAACCATCTATCATCTGCACAATTGGTCCCAAATCCTTTCGCCTTCCATCTTTCGGGCATTGGAGATCCGTTGCCAGCCGGTTGGTGGTCACCTGTCATGATTTCTTCAACATCTGCCCCAATGGCGGGTTCACCGATTTTCGCCGTTCGCGGCCCTGCGAATTCAAACCGCTGTCGCTGTCTTGCCTCGCCAGCCAATGTGATCGCCGCAACAGCCTGCATAAATATTGGCGAGCGGCGCGGCAATTCCACCTGAACCGGCAGGCCCATAAAGTGCGCGCAAAGGCGACCTTCACCTTTTTGCATGATCGCATGCAGGCAAAATTTGCGGCGAACGGATTTTCCGCCCACCGGATGGTGACGATCCCTAATCCCGTAGTGCCCTGGTCACTCAAACGCATCCCGGCTGAAAACAATCGCGGGTTTCTGTTCGTCGGACGGCTGGGAACCGACAAGGGGGCTGATCTGGCCGCGCAAGCCTGTGTCGATGCCGGCGAGCCGATCACACTGATCGGCGGCGGGGAATTGGAGAGGCAGTTGGCGGCGATGGGCGGCGATGTGCGGCTGGCTGGCTGGTGCAACCGCGCGGAAATTCTCGATCATGCCCGTCGCGCCCGCGCACTTATCGTCCCAAGCCGGGTGGTTGAGCCGTTCGGGCTTGTGATCCTTGAGGCGGCGATGAGCGGCTTGCCGGTCATCGTTTCGGACCGTGCCTATCTGGCGGTTGATACCGAACGATTGGGATTTGGCGCCGCTTTTGATCCGGCTGAACCTCATAATTTGACCAGGCTGGTCGCCCAGACTGCGGCTGATAACACTTCCGTGGCGCGCATGAGCCAGAATGGGTTTGTCCATGCCGACGAACTCGCTTTGTCGGCAACACAATGGAGCGAGAAATTTATTGGTCTCTTTCATGAGGCCATCGCCGATTTGCCGAAAATAGGTTGCAAAGCGATACTGGATTGACATTGATGTCAGTTATGGCAATCTCTCGCCCGTCAAGGAGAGTTACATGGCCACTGCCCCAGCCCCCGAATTCGATCAAAAAATGGAAGATAGCAGCACCCTGCCTTGGGCGGTCAACAGCGCCCCCCATAAGTGGGATGTGGCTCTGCCCGACATTTATGTTGAAGACAGCTGGCAGCCAATATTTGCTGAAATGCGCGCAAAGGCACCGATCAACAAGATCGAAGGCAGCGAATATGGCGATTATTGGAATATCAGCACGCATAAGGCGATCCAGCACGTCGAGGCTCTGCCCGATATTTACTCCTCCTCCTTTGAGCATGGCGGCATCACCATCATAGCCGATGAGGATTTGCGCGATTCGATCCCGGAGGATGAGCGGGTCATCATGCCGATGTTCATCGCCATGGACCGGCCCAAACATACCGAAGAACGGCGTGTAATCTCGCCCGCCTTTACCCCGACCGAAATGGAACGGACCGCCGTCGATATCCGCGCGCGCACCGGCGAGTTGCTCGATTCGCTCCCCATCGGCAAACCCATTGACTGGGTCGATCTGGTATCGATCGAACTGACCACGCAAATGCTCGCAATCCTTTTTGATTTCCCTTGGGAAGACCGGCGCAAACTGAGTGAATGGTCCGATTGGGCGGGCGATGTCGAGCTGTTCCGGTCCAGCGAAACGCGGCAATTGCGCCTCGCCAAAATGTTCGAAATGGGCGGCTATTTTCAGAATTTATGGGACGAACGCAAAGACCGGGGTGAAGCGCCCGACCTGATCAGCCGCATGATCCACTCGCCAATGAAGGATATGTCGCAAATGGAATATTTCGGCAACCTGATCCTGTTGATCGTTGGCGGCAATGATACCACCCGCAACACCATGTCTGGTCTGGCTTTCGGGTTGGACCAATTCCCCGACGAACGCGAAAAGCTGGAGCAAAATCCCAGCTCTGATTACCAACGCCGTCAGCGAAATCATCCGCTGGCAAACCCCGCTAGCGCATATGCGGCGCACCGCTTTGGTCGACCATGATCTGTTCGGCGCGCCGATCAAGGCAGGTGACAAGGTGGCGATGTGGTATCTCTCCGCCAACCGCGACGAAACGGTTTTCGACAATCCCGACAAGCTGATCGTTGACCGCGAAAATGCGCGGCGGCATCTGGCCTTTGGCTATGGGATCCACCGGTGCGTCGGGGCGCGTCTGGCCGAACTGCAAATCCGGATATTATTGGAAGAAATGGCGAAGCGGCGCTTGCGGGTGAATGTGTTGGGCGAAATCGAACGCGTCCGCGCCTGTTTCGTCCATGGCTTTCGCAAGATGATGGTCGAACTTTCGACCTATTGATGCCTGTAACTTTTGCGACCGGTGCAGCGAACGATAGGCAGGAGTGTTGACGATGCAGGTGAGCAAAAGGGATTTTTTGAGAGCAGGAAGCTCCCTCGCCGTGCTTTTCACATTCGGCTGCGGCGATGCCGATGCCAAAGGCCGGTTTCAAATCAGCTATAGCGACGCCGAATGGCGTAAGCGGCTGTCGCCCGCCGCCTATCGTGTGTTGCGGCAAGAAGATACCGAAGCGCGCTTTACGTCGTCGCTCAACAAGGAAAAGCGCGCGGGCACATATCTGTGTGCGGGTTGCCAACTGCCGTTATTTTCCTCGGCCACCAAATTTGAAAGCGGCACTGGCTGGCCAAGTTTCTTCAGGCCATTGCCCGGTGCAATTGGCACGACCACCGATTACAAAATCGGCTATGCACGTACCGAAGTGCATTGCCGCCGCTGTGGTGGGCATTTGGGGCATGTATTTGACGATGGCCCAAAACCCACCGGGAAACGCTATTGCATGAATGGCGTAGCGATGGCGTTTAAAGCAGGCTGAACTTGCGGACTATTTGATTCCCGAAAAATCCAGATCGGCCTGCTTTTCCTTTTTGGGCTCTTCAACTTGCCCCTTATTCTCGATGAGCGCCAGGATCGCATTGGAACGCCCGTCCAACGCCGCATATTCACGCGCGGACTGGCCGGAAACGGCATCTTTCTTGTCCGGATTGGCTCCCGATTTCAACAAAATCCGCACCAGTTCCGCATTGCGAAGCTGGACCGCCCGGATCAACGCAGTTTCTCCGCTGCGATTGGCACCATCAACCGCGGCCTTGCTTTTCAAAAGCAGTGTAGCACCATCGGCCCAGCCATATTGCGTGGCCAGCATCAGCGGAGAAACGCCTTTTTTATCGCTGATGTTGGGGTTTGCACCCTTTGCCAAAAGGAAGGCCAGCCACGTGGTATCACGGCGGCCGACAACGATGTGCAGCGCGGTTTCGCCCGAAACATCATCGCGGGTGTTGATAATCACCGATCCCGGTTCATTGATATATTTTTCCGCATCCTCGCCCTTGCGGTCTTTCACCGCTTTCAGGAAATTATAGCTATCGGAAAACTGGGCATAGGCAGCAGGAGCCGCCAATGTTGCGAGGGTAGCCGCCATAAGAAATGCGCGCGACTTGCGAGAAAAAAAAGCCATTGCCCCGATCCTGATTCGTCAAATCCAAACTTGAATTCGCGGCCTTACCAGACCAAGGCTGGCGCTGCCATGAACAAAAATCCGTTTTTTACCGCATTTTTCCTGTTGCTGTCCGCCTGCGGCACAGCCGACATTCAACCGCCTTTAAGTGAAGCGCCATTGGCTGGGGCCAGCATTGGTGCGCCTTTCACTTTGACCGATCAGGATGGCAAGAAGCGTTCGGACAGCGAATTTGCCGGTAAATTCCGGATCATCTATTTCGGCTACACAAAATGCCCCGATATCTGCACACCCGATATGCATCATTTGATGAGCGGGCTGAAACAGTTTGAAAAGGCACATCCTGAGTTGGACGGCAAAGTGCAGCCCATCTTCATCAGCGTCGATCCGAAACGCGATACGCCCGATATTCTGAAACAATTTGTCAGCGGCTTTCCATCCCCGCCTGATCGGGCTTACCGGAAGCGCGGATGAAATTGCGACCGTCGCCAAGGCCTATGCGACCACGTACCAGATCGAGCCGGGCAGCAGTGAAACAGACTATCGGGTCAATCATATGCAGCTGCCCTATCTGATGGATCCGGAAGGAAAGCCGCTCGCATTGCTTCCGGCAGACCGGCCACAGACCGAAGAAAATGAAGGCCCGCCCGAAGCGGTTGCGGCCGAACTTGCCAAATGGGTGCGGTAAATTGGCCGAGCAGCCATTCTGGGAAAAGCCGCTCGACCAATTGAGCCGCGAACAATGGGAAGCTTTATGCGACGGCTGTGGCAAATGCTGTTTGCACAAGGTGGAGGATGAAGACACCGGGCGCATCTATCCCACCAACGTCGCCTGCAAATTGCTCGATCTGAAAAGCTGCCAATGCGCCGATTACAAGAATCGCCGCCTTCACGTTCCCGATTGCATCCGTTTGGCGCGCGGAAAAATCGGTGACTATACATGGTTGCCCTCCACTTGCGCCTATGTGCTGCGCGATGCGGACCAGCCTTTGCCCGAATGGCACCATTTGATTTGCGGAGACACGCAAGCCGTGCACAAAGCGGGTCGCTCTATTGCGGGAAAGGCGATATCAGAGCTTCATGCTGGGCCGCTTGAACACCATATTCTCGAACAGCCGCTCTGATCCGGTCGTCGATATCGAGGGCGAGGACGTGCCGGTGCGGATCAAACGCACCAGCCAAGCCCGTCGCATCTCGATGCGCGCGGATGTGGTAAAGCGCGAAATCCGGATCACCATGCCGGTTTACACGCCAACCAGCGCCGCCATGGATTTTGTCGCTGCCAAAATGCAGTGGCTTGCCGCCCGGTTGCACAGTGCTCCGCAATCATCGCCGATCGGGGCCGGTGGCACGGTGGCGTTTGGAGGCGAACCCCACCTAATCGTCTGGATCGAAGGTGCACCTCGAACGGTAAGGCGCGTCGAGGGTGCTGATGGTTTTGAACTTCAGGTCGGCGGTCCCGAAGACCGGGTGAAAGACCGCATCCTGCGCTGGTTACAGACCGAGGCTCGACAGGTGTTTGTTGCCGATATCGCCGATTATTGTGGCCGCGCCGGTGAAACCTGCCCCCGGCTTTCGCTGGGTGATCCACGCAGCCGCTGGGGCAGTTGTTCATCACGAGGAACAATATCCTTGAGCTGGCGGCTGATTATGGCCCCGGCTTCAGTGCGCCGCTCGGTCATTGCCCATGAAGTGGCGCATATGCGGCATATGGATCATAGCCCGGCTTTTTACGCATGGTTCGAGACGCTGTTTGAAGGGGACCGGAAGGCAGCCGACCGCTGGCTCAAAATGCACGGCACGGCACTACAGCGGGTTGGACGGTAACGTTACGCCGCAGCTTGTAACGCCGTTGCAAGCCGGGAACGGATGGCGCGCAAATTTGCGATGGGCCCAGACAGATCCGTCGTAGAATGAGGCGAAGCCGAAGGCATCGCAGCAGCAGGGGCAAACGGCGCAGGCATGTGCCTCGCCGCCTTTTTGCAAATGGGTACGCGCACCCCGGATGGTGAAGCCTTGCCGCCCGAGCAAATCCTTAATCTGTTCGAGCAAACGCACATCTGCGGGACGGTATAGCCGCCGTCCACCTGCGCGTTTCAATGGCTTCAACATGGGAAACTGCTCTTCCCAATAGCGCAAGATATGCGTTTTCACATTCAAACGCGTGGCCATTTCACCAATGGTCAACAGGGCATCGGGAGCTTTTTCCACCTTAGCCTATTTCACTTTCTGGCGCAGCCCTTGGCTGGCGCGGAATGTGAGGACGCGGCGAGGCGTAATCGGCACTTCGACGCCGGTTTTGGGATTGCGGCCAACGCGTTCGGCCTTGTCCCGCAAGACAAAGGTGCCAAAGCCGGAAATTTTCACATTCTGCCCGTCAACCACCGCATCGATGATGTGATTGAGCAGCGATTCAATGAGGGCACTGGCGTCTGCCCGCGACAAACCCACTTGGCGATTGATATGATCGGCAATATCTGCCCGTGTCAAAGTTCCAGCGTCGGCCATAGCCCCTACTCCTGCAAAAATTGCGTTCCCCTTCAAATGCTAGGCATATATTAAAATTGTGACAATGTAAAATGTCGGAGTCGAATTATTTGGTTCAAAATCGATCACATGCGGATGATCGAGGCTCCCCAGGTAAATCCGCCGCCCATGGCTTCTAGGACCACGATTTGCCCTTGCTTGATCCGCCCATCGCGGACCGCACAATCGAGGGCGAGCGGCACCGATGCTGCCGAGGTATTGGCATGATCCGAAACGGTCATCACTACGCGCTCCGCCGGCAAGCCCAGCTTACGGACTGTGGCGTCAATGATCCGGGCATTGGCCTGATGCGGAACGACCCAGTCAACATCGGCTGCGGCAATCTCCGCCGCTTCGAGTACTTCGTTCATCACACTGCTCAAATTGGTGACGGCGTGACGAAACACTTCGCGGCCCTGCATCCGCAATTTGCCAACGGTCCCGGTGGTGGAGGGGCCGCCATCAACATAAAGCAACTGATTATGACGACCATCGGCGTGCAGCCGCGTGGCCAGCGCGCCGCGTTCTCCCACTTCGCCGGAAAGTACAACTGCGCCCGCACCATCGCCGAAAAGCACACAGGTGGCGCGGTCTTCCCAATCGAGGATGCGGCTGAATGTTTCCGATCCGATCACCAGCGCATTTTTGGCGGAACCCGCGCGGATCATGCTTTCGGCCACCGAAAAGGCATAAAGAAAGCCCGAACAGACCGCTGCGACGTCAAAAGCAACGCCGCCATGAGCGCCAAGGATATTTTGAACCTTGGTCGCGGTCGCGGGAAAGGTTTGATCGGGTGTGGCGGTCGCCACGATGATCAAATCAATGTCCGCCGCGTCCATTCCGGCAGCTTCGAGCGCCTTGCGCGCGGCATCGGCGGCCAATGTTGCGGTCGTTTCGTCAGGCTCAGCGATGTGGCGAAAGCGGATACCGGTGCGCTCTACAATCCATTCATCGGTAGTATCAACCCGTTGCGCCAGCTCGGCATTGGACACGCGGGTGCGCGGCAATGCGCTGCCCGTGCCTTTGATCACCGCGCGGAGGGCTATATCGGTCATGCTATTGCGTCGTTCCGTCCGTTAATCCGTTCGATATCCTGCGCGATCCGCGCGGTGATATCTTCTTCGACCAGTCTGGCAGCAACTTCAACCGCATTTGCCACACCGTTGATGCTGGCGCTGCCATGGCTTTTGACGACGACCCCGTTTAGCCCCAGAAAAACCGCGCCGTTATGATTGTTCGGATCAAGATGGTGGCGGAGTAATTCGGTGGCAGGGCGCGATACCAGAAAGCCGAATTTGGAGCGGATCGAACTGGTGAAGGCGCGTTTCAGCAAATCGGTGACGAAACGCGCAGCACCTTCGATCGATTTGAGCGCGATATTGCCGGAAAAGCCGTCGCACACCACGACATCACATTCACCGCGATTGATCTTGTCGGCCTCGATGAACCCTTCAAAGGCCATGTGCAATTCGGGCGAATCGCGCAGATGCTGGGCCGCCGACCGCAGGCTGTCTGTACCCTTCATGTCCTCTGTGCCGATATTGAGCAGGCGGACACGGGGCTTTTCAAAACCGTTGATGATCCGCGAATAAGCAGCCCCCATCACCGCGAATTGCACCAGATTGCGCGCGTCACATTCGGTGTTCGCACCCAGATCGAGCATCACCACGTCGCTTTCGATCAATGTGGGCAGCAAAGCGGCAAGGGCGGGCCGGTCTATCCCCGGCATTGTGCGCAGGGCGAGCTTTGACATCGCCATCAACGCGCCGGTGTTGCCCGCGCTGACGGCAGCCGAAACGTCGCCCGTTTTGACGGCATTGATCGCCAGCCCCATCGAGCTGCCGCGCGATTTGCGGATCGCCTGGCTGGGCTTGTCATCGCCGCTGACGACTTGGTCGGTGTGGAGAATCTCGGATGCAGCGCGCAAATTGGGGTGATCGTCGAGCGCCGCTTTAATCTGCGTCTCATCGCCCACCAGCAGGAATTTAAACCGCTCGTGCCGATGCCGCGCAAGAGCAGCCCCCGCAACCATCACACGCGCGCCTTCATCGCCGCCCATCGCATCGATTGCGATACGTGGGTGTGTGGTCACGATATCATTCCCCTAAGGAAAGCGGTGATTTAGGCGACTGCCAGAACCTCGCGGCCATTATAATGGCCACATGCATTGCACACATGGTGCGGGCGTTTCAGTTCGCCGCAGTTTGAACATTCCTGAAAGGCTTCGATAGGAAGCGAATCATGGCTGCGACGCATGCCGCGCTTGGACGGCGAAGTTTTTCTTTTGGGGACAGCCATCTCGGCACCTGTTCCATTTCAAATAATTCAATGTTCCCGAAGCTTTACGGCAAATGTACGGCGCTGGCAAGCAAGGCCAGAATCGGCATTTCAGCACCCCAAAGCTTCGGATGAGGGGCGGCTAATAGCGATTTTTCTCCGCTTTGCAAGCCATTGGATGCCTGATAGCAAGCCGTGCAAACAGGAGGATGAAAATGATAAGCTTACCGATTACCCTTACGATGGCGGCTGGGGCCGCGCTGGTGAATGTCTGGCTGATGATGCGTTGCGGAAAAGCGCGGACGACGGCCAAGGTTTCGATCGGCGATGGCGGCGATGATTTCCTGATCCGCCGGATGCGGGCCCATTCCAATTTCGTCGAAAGCACGCCATTTGTGCTGATCCTGATCGCCGCAATTGAAGCCAGCCAAGGATCGCCAATCTGGCTCTGGTATGTCGGCATCGCCTTCATCTTCGGCAGACTCGCGCATGGCCTTGGCATGGACGGCGGCACATTTGAAAAGGGGCGGATGGTCGGCATATTGATTACTATGCTGTCGCTGCTCGGTCTTGCAGGCTATGCTTTGTGGTGCGTGTATTCGAAGATTGGGTAGAGTTTCCAATGCACCGTCGCCTCGTGCTTGACACGGGGTTAGGCTTCCTCGCCGGTTAGCTTAAGTTCAAAAGCCAAGCCCCGTGTCAAGCACGGGGCGACGGGTTCATAATATCGCTTTCAACCCAACAACGAATCCGCGACAAAGCCATTGGTCTTCCTCTCATGCCCGAAATTGCTCGTCGGGCCATGTCCGGGAATGAAGGTTACGTCATTGCCCAGCGGCCATAATTTCTGCGTGATCGAATCGAGCAATTGCTGATGATTGCCGCGCGGAAAATCGGTGCGGCCAATCGATCCCTGAAACAGCACATCGCCGACAATCGCCAGTTTTGACGGGGCGTGGTGAAACACGACATGGCCCGGCGTGTGCCCCGGGCAATGGATCACATCGAGCGTCAGATTGCCGACGGTCACGGTATCGCCATCGACCAGCCACCGGTCCGGCTCAAATGTTTCGGCGTGCATTCCCCAACGCGGGCCATCTTCGTCGAGCTGCGCGATCCAGAAGCGGTCTTCCTCATGTGGCCCTTCGATCTTCAGGCCGAGTTCTTTGGCGAGAATCCCCGTTTGTCCGCAATGATCAAGATGACCATGGGTTACGAGCAGCTTTTCGAGGCTTACCCCGGTCTGCGCGACAGCGGCCTTCAACTTATCCAGATCGCCGCCGGGATCGACCAACGCGCCTTTGTTGGTTTCGGTGCACCAGAACAGCGTGCAGTTTTGCGCGAGCGGCGTGACCGGGATGATGACGGCTTTTAAGGGCGGCTGGGCGTTAAGGCTGGAGGTGATGTTGGACATGGGGCGCTATGTGGCGATTTAACGCCCAGTTCGCAAGTCAGTCACTATCTTCGTCAATGGCATCATCCAATGCCCAAAGCGGTGCATCCAGTGCCTTTGCGAGGGCCCGGCGCAATTTGGGTGTTCCATGCCCGGCCCCAGCCTCGATCCGGCCAAGCCAGACTTGGCTGCATCCGGCAGCCTTGGCGAGGGCAACCTGGGTCAATCCGCGATAGCGGCGCCATGCCGCAACAGCAGACAAGCCTTCGTCAAGGATCAGGTCCAGCACATCGGCGGGCATTGTGCCTTCGCCAGCGGCCAGCCGGGCGAGCTGATTGGCGGCTGCCAACTGATCCTCGCCGTCCTCCGCCAGCAATTTTAGCCGGGCAAAATCGGCGGCGGGCAAGACAACCATCTCTGTGCCGTCAGGTGCCGTGAATTTCTGTGGTTCATATCCCATAATTGCCTCAATCATACACTCCGCCGCGCGGGGCCACCCGAAGGACCGATATTACCACCAAATCCTCGGTGAAAATCACCCACCAATCACCAACTCTCATTCGCCGTAATTCTTCGCCACCCTTCATAATGATGACATTGTTGGCGAGCGAAGCCGGATCATCGGCATATTGCCTCAACTTGCTCCGAATTCGCCGTGCCGTCGCTTGATCGATCCGTCGCAACATTTTTTCAGCATCACGCGCATATTCGATCCGCTTCATCTAAACCCCAATATAACAAAACAGCATAATTGTCTAGAGCAATATATTATAGTCGCCTCCCCACCCATGCCACGCGCCCGATCAAGGTGAGGGCATTGAGGCTGACATCCTCTATCGGTGCGTAAGACGGATTGTCGGACAGGATCGAGACCGTTCCGGCCTTGCCCGGCGATAATCGTTTAACCATGAGAGTGCCGTCGAAACGCAGAACATGGATGCCCTTTTTCAGCGCACGTTCGGGGGCGGCGGTATCGACCATGATATCGTCCCCGTCATTCAAGGTCGGCTGCATCGAATCGCCTTGAACCCGGATTAGCGAGATGCGCGCCGGATCGAGGCCCATTTTCCGCAGCCATTTTTCATCGAAACCGATTTTGCCTGCCAATGTATCGTTCTCGGCCAACGCCCCTGCCCCGGCAGAGGCCCCGACCGCAAGCTTTGGCACCAACCGCAATCCGGCCTTTCCTGCCGCTTCGGGCGCACCCAGCGCGCGTTCGTCAACACCGAAATAGCGCGCGAGCAGCCCGCGTTCCCGCTCTGGCAAAATCTTGGGCGATCCGCGTTTGATAAATTGCTGAATATAGGCGTCGTTGCGCCCCAACATGCGGGAAAGCGCCAGATAATCGTCGCCACTGGCGGATATCAGCCGGTCAAGCTCGGCGCGTGGATCAATCTGTTTCATATTTTTCAACATAGCATAGGATTTTTCCTAGACAAGTAGGATTTCTCCTATCACATAAGTTCTTGTTCTGTTCTTTTCGATTCGCGAAAATCAGAACGTCCAACTGCGCGGGTGGTGCGGCGAGGCAAGAGGAAGAAGACATGCTGGTCATGCAAAAAATAGAACGTTTTTTAAGGCTGAATGACATTGCCCCAACCACATTTGGCAGGCTCGCTGTCGGCGATCCGCGGCTGATCCACGACATGCGGCGGGGCCGGATGTTTCGCGCCAGCATGATCCGGCGGGTCGAGAATTTCATGAAGGCTTATCAACCAGAACCACTTGATATCGAAGCGGGAGGCAGCACATGACCCACGGAAGAACCTGCCCACTGATGAGGGCGATTGCGAAAATGCTTCCCGGCGCAACGATGGGCGAACGCGTTGAACGGGCTTGGCACAGCGCCACTTTTTCGGGATCGCGGATAAAACTGTGCTGGACCATTCCAGCGGACTTTGATTCAGGCGCGCTCGATCAGTTCAGAGCCGCGCTTCCCGAACATGCGTTTGAACTTCCAAACGCTTTTGTGGCCGACATCGCCATTTCCGCGGAAAGCAACAGCACGAATGGGGATAGGATTTTGGAGATCGAGGCGCTGGTGCTCGATGATTGACCGCTACAGCCCGATCAAAATTGGGGTCCGGGCCTAGTGCGAACGCGCATTCATCCGGTGCAACGTTTCCAGCGCCGAACGCAGCGCTTCATCACCGTTGCGGGGTTGCGGAATGGCAGAGCCGGTTGGCTGCACCGCCTCAAGCCGCCGTTCGATCACAGGTTCAGCTTCGATTTCAACCATGGCTTCCGGCGCGACGGCATCGGCCAACACAACGGGTGCAGCCATGACGTCGCTTGCGGTTGGCTCACGCACAACGGCGGTCTCTTCGGTTACGCGGCGGGCAAAGCTTTCCAGCTTTTTCAGCTGTTCCTGCCGAACGGCCAATGCCGCCTCCAGATTTTCGACCATCCCGGCCAAGCTGCCCTGCGCGGATGGGTTATCTGATTGGGCGATAGGAGCGGGAGCGACTTCCACAACCGGGCAGGCTTCGATGTCAGGCTCTGCTGCGGCAACCACTTCAGGTTCCAACACCAGCGGGCGGGGCTTGGAGAGCAATGGCGATGCAGCGGGTAGCGCGACTTCTTGAATATAGGGTTCGGGCGGACGGGTACCGATATCGGCCAGATCGCGATTGGCCTGAAGCGGGCGTCGGGCGGGTGCATCGGGATGGATATCGCGGGTTCGCAATTTGAGCGTATCGTCCATATCATTGTCCGCACCCGCGCCGCGGGCCCGGGCTGTAAGGTTTCCAAGCGTTGCGCGCATTTTACCAAACAGTGTCTCTGAAACAGCAGCTCCAATATTCATATCATCATCCGTCTTCGTTAGATTTTCTGGCTCCGCCGTCAAAGGCGCGTTGGCCGAATTTTTGTCTTCATGGCCGCTTTTCCCGGATTTCCGCGATTGCCACAAAGCGATCAGGGCAAAACCCAATATGCCGGTCGCAAAGGCGATCATGGCCCTGGCCGTATCGCCCAGCGGCGCTGCTACGGACGGAAATAATTCGGAAAGGCCGGTCGCGCCGATGACGCCTTCGAGCAGACCGATAGGCAGAAACATCGTGCCAACGGCAGCAAGGATCGCCCCGCCACCGGCAATGGCCAGTGATCGCTTTTGATCACTTGCAGTCTGCAATTTCACATTCATCAGCCTGTTTCCCACCGTCGGCTGGCGTAATTATCCGTTAAAAACGCCCACCGTTCACTTCGTGCCTAGCAGGAAATGGTAAACAGGATCGTAACAAGCTATGTTTTTGTCCCAATTGCGTTTCTCGGCCACAAAGGCCTTCGCCGTTGCACGGCGCGCATCCCAAATTTGCGGACTGGCGAGCAGATCGCCCACTTTGCGCGCCAGATCGGCGGGGTCGCCGGGGGCAAACAAAGTGCCGGTTTCGCCATCGGCGATCAGTTCGCGGTGGCCGCCAACCGAAGACGCTGCCACCAGCCGCCCCTGCGCCATGGCTTCCAACGGTTTGAGCGGGGTTACCAGCTCGGTCAACCGCATCGCCTTTCGCGGATAGGCGAGGACATCAACGAGGCTGTAATAACGCTCGACCTCTTCGTGCGGAACACGTCCGACAAAATGGATGCGATTTCGTGCCGGGCTGGCCTCGGCCTGCCCACGCAGCGCACCTTCAACGGGGCCACCGCCGACGAGCAACAGATGGGCATTTGCAGCAGGGCCGGTCAAATGCGGCATGGCCGCGATCAAATCTTCCAGCCCTTCATAATCATAAAAGCTGCCGATATAACCGATGAGCGGGGCATTGCCCAAGCCCAGTTCCGCAGCAAGTTCGGTATCGCGCGGCGGTGGATCGCCGAACAGTTCGAGATCAACGCCGTTGGGCGACACGAAAATCTTTTCCGCCAAAACGCCCCGCGCGATCAAATCGCCGCGAAGCCCCTCGCAGATCACCGCAATCCGGTCCGCCCGGGAAACAACATGGTTTTCAAGCGCGCGCGTGAGGCGATATTTGATCGAGCCTTCAGTGCCCGTGCCATTGCCCACCGACGCATCTTCCCAAAAGGCGCGGATTTCATAGACCATCGGAAGGCCCAGCCGCTTGGCCGCCTGCGCCGCCGAAAGACCGTTGAGCGAAGGCGAATGGGCGTGGATGATGTCAAAGGGCCATTCGCGGTGAAGCTTTATGATCCGGTCCCGCAAAAGCCGGGTTTCGCGCCACTCACCCAGCACAGGCGGCCCCGAAACGGTCGCTTGGGTGCGGTAAAAGCGCAAGCCTTCCGCCTCTTGCACCGCATCCACCGGCTGTTCGCCATGCTGATACTGGCGGACGCCGGTAAGCCCGGCGACATCCCAGCCCATCCGCTGTTGCGCCTTTAAAATGGCGCGCGTGCGAAAGGTATAGCCGCTGTGCAGCGGCAGGCTGTGATCGAGGACATGCAGGATACGTGGCATGTCGGCCTCATAAACAGAAACTGCTTAACGCCTCGTCAACCCCGTTTCGGTTAATGCACATGCAAGGCGTGGTGATTTGCGCTAACAGCAGTGCAAGGCAACGGGCGGGAACCCATGGTTGACAATTTATCGATATTGCTAAGCCATGTCCTGATCGCGCTGGCATTCTGGTATTTGAGCTCCCGCGAAGATCTCGATACCGAGCCGCCGCCGTTGCCTGATGAAGAATCCGAAGGTTTTGTGAAACGCAAACGACCGGGCGTGGGCAAAGGAAACACGCCCCATGCGTGATCTGTTCTTTGTCGGCTATCTGGGGCTGTTGCTGTTATTTGCCCTCAAGCGGCCATTTCTGTTCACGCTGACCTATGCCTATATCGATATCGTCGCGCCGCAACGGTTGAGCTATTTTCTGCTCAATTCGATCCCCTTGTCGCTCATCGTCTTTGGGTTGGCGGTGCTGGGGTTCCTGATTAAGGACGATAAGCAAAATGTCCGCGTTTCCGCGCGATGGGGCGCGCTGGTGCTGCTGCTGGTCTACTGCGCCTATACCACCTCGGTTGCCGAGGAACCGGTGGCGGCGGCGGAGAAATGGGCGTGGGTGTGGAAGGCCCTGTTCTTTGCATCCTTCCTGCCGCTGCTGCTGTTTAACCGGTTGCGGATCGAAGCCTTGGCGCTGACGATGGTGCTATGTGCCTCCGCGCTGGTGGTCACCGGCGGGATCAAGACACTGGCGGGCGGTGGTGGCTATGGCGTGCTCGTGCTGCTCGTCGATATCAACAGCGGCCTGTACGAAAGCAGCATCATTTCCTGCGTAGCGATTGCGATCATCCCGTTGATCCTGTGGCTCGCCAATCACGGCACGATTTTCAAGCCCGATTGGCGGGTGAAGCTTTATGCCACCGCCCTGATCTTTGCCTGTCTCCTCATCCCCATCGGTACACAGGCGCGCACCGGGCTGATCTGTATCGCCGTTTTGGGGATCATGGTGCTGCGCTATACCAAAAGGCGGATGCTGTATTTGTTGGGTGTAGCGATTGTCGGGACGGCGACGATCCCGTTCCTGCCATCGTCCTTCACCAACCGGATGAGCACGATCAAGAAATATGATGCCGACGAATCGGCTTCGACCCGGCTCGCGGTGTGGGGATGGACGTGGGAATATGTGAAGCAAAATCCGCTGGGCGGCGGC
This sequence comes from uncultured Alphaproteobacteria bacterium, assembly GCA_963732535.1. GTDB lineage: Bacteria > Pseudomonadota > Alphaproteobacteria > Sphingomonadales > Sphingomonadaceae > Sphingorhabdus_B. The sequence goes on from CAVSZW010000001.1 coordinate 192,489, forward strand.
TTTGATGTCTATCTCAAAAACCGTGTCCGCTATAAAATTCCGACCAAGCCCGGTGAGGAAGAATTTGAATCAGAACAGCGCGAAGTGACGGACAGCGCCCGCGCCTTTCATTCAAGCTTTTTCGAGATGCTGGGTGAACAGGGCTTTTTCGGGCTGTTCCTGTGGTTGTTCATCCATGTCGGCGGCGTGATCCGGATGGAATTTATCCAGCGCATTTACCGGAAGCGAAACCGGCCTGACGAAACATGGGTCGCGCCCATGGCGATTGCCCTGCAACAGGCAGGCGTGATCTATCTGGCGGGCTCGCTGTTCGTCGGCATCGCATTCCAGCCCTTTGTCTATATGCTGATCGCGATGCAGATCGGGCTCGACACTTATCTAACGCGGCGGCGCAAGGAGGCTGCGTGGCGTCCGATCAAGGACATCCGGACGCGGATGAAAGAGGCGGCGGCGCAACAGCCCTGACCCGGCACTTGCCCGCCCGCAGTTGCCGGTATAGACCGGCCATGTGACCACCACCCCGAAAACCCTTCAACCACTGCCGCTTAACCGCGATACATTCGCACGGATACAGGACCGGCTGACCGATTATTACGAGGTCACTGCCAACTGGATCGCAGGAAACGCCACCGAATTGCTGATGGCGGCAATTGCCGGGGCGGCGCTTTATATCGTGCTTAGCTGGATCAAACGCCGCGCGGCAAAGGCGTCACAGGCACGGGGCAATGATCCCTCGATCGCCTCCATCGCCTTGCGCGCCATTTCGCGCACCAGGCGCTTTTTCCGGATCATGCTGGCACTGCAACTGGTCAATGGCGCGGCCAATGCTCCCGCTGCGCTTAGCAAGGGCATTGCTGTCCTGTTCACCATCGCCGCCGTAATTCAGGTCGCGGTCTGGCTGCGCGAGATCATCCTTTCTGGGATCGAACGCCGCGTGCAATTGCATGGCAGCGAAAGCGAAACGCTGGTCAGCGCGATGGCGCTGATCCGCATTGCCGTCAGCTTCATCGTCTTTGCCATTGCCGCCGTGGTCATCCTTTCAAACCTTGGCGTGAACGTGACGGGTATCGTCGCAGGTCTGGGCGTCGGCGGCATCGCGATTGGCCTTGCCGCACAGGGGATATTCTCCGATCTGTTCGCCGCGATTGCGATCATCTTTGATCAACCGTTCAAGCGCGGTGACGTGATCCAATATGATACCAGCACGGCGACAGTGGAACGGATCGGGATGAAAAGCACGCGGCTGCGCGCGCTATCGGGCGAGGCTAAAATCATTTCCAACGCCAAGCTGCTCGAAATGGAAATCACCAATTTCACCGATCTGCATTTCCGGCGGACGACTTTCGTACTGGCGCTTGTCCAGCATACCCCAGTTGAAAAGGTGGAGGCTCTGCCCGCGCAATTGGAAGAACTGGTGAACGCCCATGGCGGCGAATTTGTCCGTTCGGGCTTTGTCGCCTTTGGCGCGAGCTCGATTGACATGCAGCTCGTGTTTGACGTGAAGACCACCGATTATAACGAAGTCTTTGTCGGGCGGCACCGCATCGGCCTTGCCATCATGGCGCTATTCCGGCGCGAGGGGATCGCCTTTGCCTACCCCACACAGACCACCTACACCGCCGCCCCCGATGGCGAAATGGTGATGCCCTATGCGTCCTATCCGCCGCCGATCCCGGGTGATTCGGCAAAGGCAAAGCCCGATACGGCGCCACCAAAGCGTCGCTCCGCAAAGTGACGTAGCGTCAGCGCGGGGCTTAGGCATCGGGCTTGTCACCGCCCCGGCAATGGCGCATGAACGCTGGCAAAGTTGGACTTAAAGGAGAGCAATATGGGCACGACCCTCCCCGAATTGGCAACCCGCATTGGCGAAACCATTGGCACGTCTGAATGGCTGTTGGTGGATCAGGACATGGTCAACAAATTCGCCGATGCCACGGGCGATCACCAGTTCATCCATGTGAACGAAGAAATGGCCAAGATGACGCCCTTTGGCGGCACGATTGCCCACGGCTTTTTGACGCTATCGTTGATGCCGGTGCTGATGGCGAAATCGGATTGTCCGCAAGATCGATAACGTCAAAATGGGCGTGAACTATGGTGGCAACAAAACCCGCTTTCTCGCCCCCGTCCGCGTGGGCAAACGCGTGCGCGGGCTATTTCAAGCTTTTGGAACTCGTCGAAAAACGCCCCGGCCAATGGCAACAGACCATGGAATTCACCATCGAGATCGAAGGCGAAGATAAACCTGCGCTGATGGCCGAATGGATCACGCAGATTTTTGTATAAGCCACACCGTCGCCCCCGCGAAGGCGGGGGCCTCGGGCCAGTCTTATACTGGCCCGTTGAGAAACCCTCCTAAAATCCCCGCCTGCGCGGGGACGACGCACATTTGAAGGAACCCAAACCATGCGTGACGCAGTCATCGTTTCCACCGCCCGCACCCCCATCGGCAAAGCCTATCGCGGCGCGTTCAACATCACCCGCGGCGCCACGCTCGGCAGCTTTTCGCTCGCCGCCGCCGTCGAACGCTCGAAAGTCGATCCGAACGAAATTGACGATATCGTCTGGGGCTGTGTGCTGACGCAGGGCACGCAAAGCGGCAATATCGGCCGCCAAGTGGGCCTGCGCGCCGGGCTTCCCGTTGGCGTTTCCGCGCAAACGATTGACCGCCAATGCTCATCGGGCCTGATGGCGATTGCCACGGCGGCCAAGCAAGTGGTGATCGACCGGATGGATATGGTTGCCGCAGGCGGCCAGGAATTCGATCTCTCTGGTGCAAACTCCCGAAATGCGCGTGCTGCCCGATCCCGCGCTGATGGCGATGCACGGCAATGTCTATATGCCCATGCTGCAAACCGCCGAAGTGGTCGCCAAGCGCTATGGCATCACCCGCGACGTGAAGGATGAATATGCGCTGCAATCGCAACAGCGCACCGCCGCCGCGCAAGCCGCTGGCAAGTTTGACGATGAAATTGTCAGCGTGACCGCAACGATGGCCGTGACCGACAAGGCCACCGAGCGAAGCCAGCCAGCGGGAAATCACGCTGTCCAAAGACGAAGGCAACCGCGCCGATACCACGTTGGAAGGGCTGCAATCGCCTAAACCCGTCATCCTGCCCGATGGCACGATCACGGCGGGCAATGCCAGCCAGCTTTCGGACGGTTCATCGGCCTGCATCCTGATGGAGGCAAAGCTTGCCGAACAACGCGGCCTGCAACCGCTGGGCCGCTATGTCGGCATGGCGGTGGCGGGCACCGAACCCGACGAAATGGGCATCGGCCCGGTGTTCGCCGTCCCCAAATTGCTCCAGCGTTTTGGCCTGAAGATGGATGACATCGGCCTGTGGGAGTTGAACGAAGCGTTCGCCGTGCAGGTGATGTACTGCCGCGACACGCTGGGCATTCCCGATGAGCTGTTGAACGTCAACGGCGGCTCGATTTCCATCGGCCACCCCTACGGCATGTCCGGCGCCCGCTGCACCGGCCATGCGTTGATCGAAGGCAAACGGCGCGGCGCAAAATATGCCGTCGTCACGATGTGCATCGGCGGCGGCAGGGCGCGGCTGGGCTGTTTGAGGTGTTTTGATTGGGGGCTCTCTCCTTGGAGGGACAAGGGCGGGGGATATATAGGGTGGTGTTGCTGAAATTTGCCCCAAAATTATGATTGTAAGTCCCAATTCAATGTACACTGAAGTGCTTCAAAGATAGATCGAAAAGGCTCAAATTCTGCGGGCAGCTTGCCCCAGTCACCCATTCGGCAAATTGAACTTTTGATTGGTCGTCGACGGACTGAGCAAAATATCTGGCCGTTAAGGGCAGTTTCGGTCCGAGAAGATTGTCGAGGTTCACCTCCGATGGCAATTCGAAGTCCGCAACTCGCGTAATTCTAGGGCTAACTTGCAGTACACCCGCATCGATCGCTTCTTGTATAACTTCCCGTCTGAACATGAATTCGATGGGCACCCGGATGGAAAGGTTTAGTGCACTGAAAGCAGCCTGCACATCATTGACATGATCCGGAATTCCTAGCGTTCCCGCAAAGACCTTGTTGGGTTTGCTGACGACCCTGACATCGGTTTCGGGAACCAAGTGATTGTTTGCAAAACTGTTGAATTCCTTCGTTCCCGTTTTATCGTGATCGAAAATTCCAATCAGAGGAAATCCATTCCGTCCTACCGTTGCGGAGCCTTTGAGAAACTTAGTTAAGTTGCCAGCCCCTCCAGACAATTCAAATCGAAGATTTAGTTGTCCAAACCCCAACGCTCCTTTGGCATGGTTTAGAATTGTAACGTCGCTTACTCCCTCCACGTATACCAATGCGCTCTCGGCATTTTGCAGTCGCGCCGACATTTCGCTGAATTGAACTTGTAGAGCAATAAACTCAGCGTGAATTTCGGATTCTGGGAGTAATGGTTGCCAGCAAACCCATCGATTTATCAAGGGAGGCGAGATCGGTTACTGTCCGAACGGACGAAGCCGCAAGCCCTACTTCGGAGGAGTTTTCAACATACCACTTCAGTCGCCAATTCATCACCTATGTCGTAGAACGCTGGAGAATGGGTTGTCAGAAAAATCTGGCTCTCTTCGGAAAAGTTTTCCGAAAAATCGCCTGCCATTTCATATGCTTTCGTAAGCTCAAGTGAATTTTCAGGCTCTTCATATCCCCAAATGTGGTGCTGCTTTGATTTAGAAGTGACGTGCACCCCTGAAATGTAGCCAGAATTGAGTAGAGTCCGTTTTCAAGGAGACGGACGAATGAAGCGCAGCAGGTTTAGCGATGAGCAGATCATCGCGATATTGAAGGAGCAGGAGGCGGGAATGCCGACGGCGGACGTTTGCCGCCGTCATGGGATCAGCCCTGCGACCTTTTACAAATGGAAATCCAAATACGGCGGTCTGGAAGTGTCTGAGGCCAAGCGGCTTCGGTCGCTGGAGGATGAGAATGCGAAGCTAAAGAAACTGCTCGCCGAGGCGATGCTGGATATTGCGGTGTTGAAAGACATCACGGCAAAAAAGTGGTGACGCCCGGCGCGCAGAGGGAGGCGGTGGCGCATGCTCGGGCTACGTTCGGCCTGAGCGAGCGTCGGGCGTGCGGCATCATCGGGGTGTCGCGGCGGGTGAACAGCTATGCGTCACGGCGACCTGACGACGGCGCTTTGCGGTCCCGCTTGCGTGATTTGGCCAGCGAGCGTCGCCGCTTCGGTTATCGCCGTCTGGGCTATTTACTGGCGCGCGAAGGCATCACGCCCAACCGTAAGAAGCTACTGCGCATCTACCGCGAGGAGGGTCTGAAGGTGCGCCGCAGGGGCGGTCGCAAGCGGGCATTGGGCACACGCGCACCGATGACAGTGCCGCAAGGGCCGAACCAGCGCTGGAGCCTCGACTTCGTGTCTGACGCCTTCGTCTGTGGCCGCCGGTTCCGCATCCTTTGCGTGATCGACGACTTCAGCCGCGAATGCGTTGCGCTAGTGGCCGACACATCTCTATCGGGTGCTCGCGTGGCACGGGAACTGGACACGGCGATCATGGAACGCATGGCAAAACCAGTCACGGTGGTTAGCGATAATGGGACCGAGCTGACCAGCATGGCGATCCTGCAATGGTCGAAGGATCGCAATGTCGACTGGCATTACACAGCCCCAGGCAAGCCAACACAGAATGCGTTCGTGGAGAGCTTTAACGGCAGGCTCCGCGACGAGTGCCTCAACGAAACGCTGTTCACGTCACTGGCTCAGGTCCGGGCTGTGCTGGCGGCATGGCGGGACGATTACAACGCCGTTCGGCCCCACTCCAAACTGGGCGGACGCACCCCACTCGAAGCTGCAAAACAAGCTCTATCGGGGCATGCCCCGATAGAGCTTGTCATCCCATCAACGATCAAGCATTTAACCGAAGGACTCTACCTCTGACTGGTAACAAGTTGGGGTGCACGTCAGAAGCAATATAGTCAAGTATGAAAGGAATATGGCGACTTTTGATCCCATCACCTCGGAGTGTGAGAGGAACTTCATGACCTGCAAAGATAGTTGAAAAATCGAATGCCCCGAAACAACTCCCCCAAAGATTCAGGAATATTAACACGCGGAATTCTATACCGAGAGCAGATTGAATTTCGGAGGTCATATCGCCGGTTAAGCTCTGCAAATCATCTACAAGGGCTTGAGAAGACGCCCTTAATCCTAAAGTTTCATCTTGAACGAGCGTATCATGAAGTTCTTCTAATAAATCTGCAAAAGTCTCTCGGCTTCGGATTGCTGGAATATAATGGAATCTAATCTTATTTAAAAATCTTCCAATAGTTGTGGCTGGAATTTCGGCAGAAAAATGATCGGTGGGTCGCTCATCGTATCTTGTCCACGTTCGTTTAATGGAAAATTTTGCTGGAAGTGATTGCCATCCCAAAAAATTGTTAAATTCGATAGAATCCAAATGGTCATACGACCTTTTGCTTCACGAGCCTCTACTTCTCTTGATCTGTTTAAATCGCGAATAAAATCGTACTCAGAATGAGGTTCAGTTTCATTATTAAAGAAAAGATTAAGAGCTTTCAAAATATTGGATTTTCCAGCATCATTTTCGCCGGTAATTATATTTATATGGTTGCAGTCTTTCAAAGATATAGAATATACAGAACGGAAATAATTTATCTCAACTTTGTCTATTATTTGCATGAGATTTCCCCGTCGCTTTAAGCCAAACTGTGTCAAAAATGATCGCGCGTCAACTCAACAAGCGCAATTCCTGAGATGAATTCTGGGGACACAATTCTAAACTCGTTGCTCGACCCGCAAGGTTGAAAGACAGGTGAAAGTGGGAAAGGAGATAAGAAAGGGTTATAACACCCCGCCTCACCCCCTCTTTCCCTCCTACCTCTTTTACCCCTTCAACACCAGACGCGGTTTGCCCAGCGCGTTGGTTTGGTGGAAAATTGATCCCCGGACTGAATCTCTAAAGCTTTCAGGTTTCGCAACCCTCCCCCCACTTCGACCAAATTCATCGCCGGTCGCCCTCTTCCGTCTTTGGAACGCTAAAAACGTCGCCCTGCATTTTGGCCACGGCCACACGCAATTCTGCTTCGGTTTGCGCGCCATCGAGAATGGCACGGCTGGATAGGCCAAGAATTCGCAACCGGGTCTTGAACCCTTCGACCGCGCCCAGCATGTTGCCGATAAGCACCTGATATTCACCCAGCTCTGCCGCAGACAGCCGGGCGAGGTCCACCGGGGCCAAGCCATAGGTGCCGACCGGTGCGGAATCGAACCGTTCGGCGAAGGATCGCAAAGCCGTAACCGCAGCCAGATAGCGTTGGAGATCGACGTGCATCACGCCGATGGTAATGCCGAGCCGATCATAGAGCCGGATTGTGTCGAAGCTTAGCAGGGCCACCGTTCCGTTCGCCTTCGATGCTTCATAGGCCCCCAGACTGGGGGGCGGGGCATAGGTGAAATTGCGCGGATCAGATGCGGCGGGGGCAAGCGGCGTGGCGCGTCCATCTTTTTTCGCTTGGGCCGCCAGCCGCAGATCGACCAGATAGCTTTGGAACCGCTCAAGCCTTTTTACGCTGTCGGATATCAGTTGTTCGTTGGCGACAAATGTCCCGCGCATCTGTTCTTCCAGCTGCGCGCGTTGCTGCCGGTGGTGGACGGTCTCGACAATCTGTTGCAATCCGATGGCGAGCAGGAGGCCAATGGTGACCACGGCAATATGCACCGCGAAATCGCGCCAGGTGTGAATGCCGTGTTGCGGTGCGTGGACATGGGGTGATTCAGACATGGCGTTTGCTGGCTCCTCGTCGCTGATCGTGAGGATGGGGTTCGCCTGCGCTTTGGGATGTGCAGGACTTTTCTTCTTTCGGGATCGTGTCGCCTTGACGGCTGCCGGGGCCGAGGATGCTTTTCGCGTTGGCGGCGGCGTGTTGGCACTCACGAGAGACTCCCATCGGCGCGGGATGCAATGCGTCGCCACATATCCTATCGGGGAGAGCCATGCGCGTCCAGCCCCGCCCTCCGGGGTATTAAGGGGGGGCGGGACTAAGGTCGCATCCGCTGATGCTGCCCAAAAGTGTAAAAGAGACGGGAGAAGGGGAGGTGTTGGGGTGAGCATTGCTCTCTCCCTTCTCCCGCCTCTTTCACCCCTTCATCACGATTGCAGTTTGCCCCGCGAGGTTATTTTGGTGACAGGCCGTAACAGCACAGGTGACGGTCCTTGCGGACTGCCACCCCGATAAACCGCGCCTCCCCCTACCGAATCATCCCGTCTTCAAAGACAAACCCGTCCTCCCGGTCCTCCGCCAGCAACGCGGGGCCATCGAGATCGACCCAGTCCGCGCCTTGTGCCACCAGAAAGGCGGGGGCGATTCCGAGGCTGGTGGACAGCATACAGCCAACCATGACTTTCAGGCCCAGCGCCTCGGCCTCGCGGGCCATGGCGAGGGCTTCGGTGAGGCCGCCGGCTTTATCCAGCTTGATATTGATGCCATCATAATGCCGCGCACATAGCGCCACATCGGCGAGCGATTGGCAGCTTTCGTCGGCAAGGAAGGGGACGGGCGATGTGATGCCGTCGAGCATCGCATCCTGCCCCACCGGAACCGGCTGTTCGATCATTTCCACGCCAAGCGCCGCCAAGCGCCGCCGCCTCTGCTGCCACGTCCAACCCGCCCCAGCTTTCATTGGCATCGACGATCATTCGCGCACCCGGCGCACCTTTGCGGACGGCGGCTACGCGTTCGCGGTCCCCCTGCGCCCGTTAGTTTGAGTTTCAGCAGGCCAAAGCCCCTTGCGGCGGCCTGTGCAGCATCGGCCTCCATCGCGGCGGGCTCGCCCAGCGAAATGGTGAAGGCGGTTTGTAAGCGGTTTTGGAGCGTCGCTGCGAGCCCGGCCAATTTCCACAGAGGAACCCCCGCCGCCTTCGCTTCCAAATCCCACAATGCACAATCGAGCGCGTTGCGGGCGGCACCGGGGGGGAGCAAGGACTGCACCGCATCACGCGCCGCGCGCACGTCAAGCTGCGCCAGCGCGTCGATCACGCCCTCAACCTGCATCAGGCCAAGCTCGGCGCTTTCTTGCATGTAATAGATTGCCGTGCCTTCGCCCATGCCGACATGCGCGCCATCGCTGACCGCCACGACCAGCACATCGACATGGCTCTTCGCCCCGCGCGCGATGATGAACTGCCCCGCGACCGGCCAGCGTTCGACAACGGCACTGATGCGAAGACTCGACTGGCACCCCATTTAAAACAACCGTAGCCCTGAGCCTGTCGAAGGGCGCTTACGGATAACGCCCTCGACAGGCTCAGGCTACGGTTTGAAAAGATCCGCCAAATGGTCTAGCCGTTATGGGTTGATATCCAGCCTTCGACCACAGGAGCAATTGTCTCCCGCCATTTGCTGCCGTTGAATATGCCATAATGGCCAACGGTAGGGGCAAGATGATAATGCTTCAAGCCTTCGGGGAGGCCGGTCGAAATGTTCAGCGCCGCCTTGGTCTGGCCGATGCCGCTGATATCATCCCGCTCGCCTTCGATGGCGAGGATCGCGATATCCGTGATCGCGGCAGGATTAACCGGTTTGCCGCGATATATGAACTCGCCCTTGGGCAGCAAATGCCGCTGGAACACGACATCCACGGTTTGCAGATAGAACTCCGCCGACATGTCGCAGACGGCGCGATATTCGTCGTAAAATTCCTTGTGCTTGTCCGCGCTTTCGCCGTCGCCTTCGACAAGATCGGTAAACATCGACCAATGGCTGATCATATGGTTGCCAAGGTTCATCGCCATGAACCCCGTTAGCTGCAAAAAGCCCGGATATACGCGGCGGCCCGCGCCTTTGTAATAGGGCGGAACGGTGGCGATCACATTGTGCGTGAACCATTCATGCGGGCGCTGCGTGGCATGATCGTTGACCGCCGTGGGGGCTTCGCGGGTATCGATCGGCCCGCCCATCATGGTCAGTGAACGCGGGCGCAGCGGATGCTGTTCCGCGCTCATGATTGCGGCTGTCGCATAGGCCGGGACCGAGGGCTGACATACGGCGAGCATATGCGCGCCTCTTCCGCCATTATCCGGCCCGATAAATTCGAGCCATTCGACCAGATAATCGATATAGCTTTCCAGATCGAAGCCGCCGCCGGTCAGCGGCACATTGCGCGCATCACGCCAGTCGGTGATCCACACATCATGGCCGGGCAGCATCCGCTCCACCGTACCGCGCAGCAGCGTGGCATAATGGCCCGACATCGGGGCGACGATCAACAGGCGCGGTTTATCTTCACAGCCTTCATAGGTGAAATGCTTCAACTGGCCAAAGGGCTTACGCGCTTCGTTGATTTCGGTGACGGGCAGTTGCTTGCCGTCCACTTCGACAAAATCCAGCCCGAATGCAGGTTTGCCACGCGGCGTAACAACATGGGAGAAGACGTCCAAAGCCGATGCAGCCACCGGCGCAAGACCCGCGCTGCCACCGAATTTTGGAAATGCGTTCAGCCAATCGGCTTGCCGTCTTGCAATCACGCCAGCGCCAGCAAGCCAGCTCCGCTGCATATCATAGCCCAAATACAGCATCTTATGTCCCCGTTTGTTGCGCCACACATGATGCGTGGCGGCGACCTTGGCTGGGATCATAGCCCCAGTTTGTGCACTGCACCATAGAAATATGAATTTATGCTTGCACATTCAATAGTATGTTATATTATCTCATACAGAGGCAGGAGTCGGACACTCCGCTTCCCGCCTCCGATCAACCGCATAGTGTGCGGCGGAATTGAGGAGAGACAAAATGGCATATGTACAGGAAGAACCGGGCAAAAAGGCATTTGGAATGGGAATGGCGATGGCCGTCAACGGCAGCATCATCGCCGCAATCGTGCTTTCACCGCTGATTGTGAACCCTCCGGAGCGGGGCGGGCGAACGACAACGATTGATATTCCCGACCGGCAGCCGCCACCGCCAGACAAGCCCAAAATCGAAAAGCAAAACGAGGCGCAGCGGCAGATTGATCCGATTTTCACCCCGCCCACCCCTTACACGCCCGAACGCGATGATCCCGGCCCGACGGTGACTGACATCGATCCCGGTCCTCCCGTTGGAACAGGCGGCGAAATCGGTGGCAAGGGTGGCGGCGAAGTGGGAACGCGCGAAATCGTCGATCCCCCACCGCTGCCCTTTGTTGGCTCGAAACGCGATCCCAAGTTCGCGCGGGCCTTTCAGCCCGATTACCCGCCGGGATTGCTTTCGAAAGAGATTGAAGGCGATGCGGTGCTAAAGGTGTTGATCGGGGCCGATGGCCGCGTCCGCGAAGCCATTGTGGTGCGCGCAACGCACGCTGACTTCGGCAAATATGCCGTCAAAAAGGCGCTCAGCAGCTGGCGCTTCATCCCCGCAACACGCGGCGGCAAGCCGGTGGAGGACTGGCAGACGATCCCGATCCGATTCACCATCACAACTTGAGATGGGAGCTTAGCAGGTCGCATTTATGGAGGAGCCGAAGCTGGCTGGTTCCGGCTTCTCCACCACAATGAAACTTGTGCAACGCTGGGTGCTAAAGCCGAAATCCAGCCCGCGCGACCGGTACACCGACGACCGGACTGCGCCCCTTGTACAGCACCGATTCCAATATATCGGGCATCCGCCCTTCGGTTAGCGCCTTTGCGCCCGCGTGCGTCACCATGGTGACATAGATATCGCGCATGTCGGCCCCGCCAAACCGCACATTGGTGCAGGCTTCGCCCGGCAAAGGCAGCCGCGCGATTTCTTCGCCCTGCGGTGACAGGCACAGGAGTTCGGGTGACGAGAAACCAGAAATCCAGATATTGCCAGCAGCATCCAGCGCCATCCCGTCACAATCATATTTCTCCGCCAAGCGCCTTTGCGGCCCAAGAGTGCCATCGGCGTCGATGTCCCAAACGCAAGGGCCGACAAAACTTTCGTTGAAATAAAGCTGTGTTCCATCGGCATTGCACGAAAGCCCGTTGGCAAAGGCAAGTCCTTCAAAGCGACGCGTCAATTCACGGTCCTTCGACAGATGATAGAGCGAAGACGGCCCCGGCTTTTCGCCGCGCAAAATGCCGGGCAAATCGATGCTGCCAAACCAGATGCCGCCCCGTCCATCAGCGCGCATTTCGTTGGTGCCGTCTAGACCGTCGAGCAATGTGCCGCTTTCCCCGCTCGCCGGATCGACCCAGACGATCCCGCCAATCCCTGCGACCAGAAGCTTTCCGTCTTCATTGGCGAGCAAGCCACCGATCATTTGCCGTTCGGGGAGCAGCAGCGTTTCCGTGCCCAGCTTGCGGATGCCGCCGGTGACGACATCGCCGAACCAGACATCATCGCCATCGACCAGCAAGGCTTCGAGGTAATATCCGCGGGCGAGGGGTTGGAAGTTGGCGTCTTCAATCAAGCCCCAACTCCGCCAACACGTCATCGCTATGTTCGCCCAATTGCGGGCATGGCCCCTGCACTGCCCCCGGGGTTTTGGAAAACCATGTAGGATTGCCCGGGAAACGGACAGGGCCAAAATCGCTGTCCACGGTTTCAAAAAAGCCCACAGCCTCCAGATGTTCGTTGTGCAGCAACTCCTCTGGCGAACGCAATGGCGCTGCCGGAATGTGATTTTCCTCAAGCAACTGCCAGCCATTCGTCCGTCGTGCGCGCGGCAAAGGTTTGTGCGAGCAGCGAATAGATATGGTCGATATGTTTGGCGCGGTTTTCGAGCGTTGCCATTTCCGGCGTCGCCCAATCGGGCTTCACCGCACCCACAAACGCTGCCCAATGTTTGTCGTTATAGATCAAAGCTGCGATATGCCCGTCTTTGGTTTTGTAAGGCCGCCGGTTGCGGCTCACGACGCGCGGATAATGCGCGGGACCGGCAGGCGGGCTGAACAGCGCCCCATTGGCATGTTCGACGAGCATGAAGCTTGCCATGCTTTCAAACATCGGCACCTCAACCTCTTGCCCCTCGCCCGTGCGTTCGCGGTGGAACAGCGCCATGATCGTCGCATAAAGCACATGCAGGCCAGAGACTTTATCCGCCATGATCGTGCCGACAAATCCGGGTTCGCCGTTCAGCATCTCCTGCACAGCGGTAATCCCACATTCGGCCTGTATGGTATCGTCATAGGCAGGCTTGTTGGCATAAGGGCCGCGCCTGCCAAAGCCATAGCCGTTGACGTAAATGATGTCGGGCTTGATCGCGGCCACCGCCGCATAGTCAAAGCCCAGCTTGGCAATAGCGGTTGAGCGCATCGAATGGATGAAGACATCGGCCGATTCGATCAGCTTGGTCAATGCAGCGCGCCCCTTGTCACTCCGCAAATCAAGCACCACACTTTTCTTGCCTCGGTTCACATTGACGAACACCCCGCACATGCCGCGTGCTGGCCCCGCCGAGATATAGCGGGTGTCATCGCCTTTGGGCGGCTCGATCTTGATCACATCCGCGCCGTTATCGGCCATGATCTGCGTGGCATAAGGCCCCATGACCATCGCGGTCAGATCAACCACACGCACCCCCGACAACGGGCCTTTGGCTTTTGCGGGTTTGGTCATCAATAACTCCTGTGTGATTGCTCGCCTATTCAATCGCTGCGGCGGATTCCAGCGCAATTGGCACAGAGCGCCCGATATCGGCAAGGCGTTGGTTGCCCTAGCAGCGTACCACTGCTAGCCGGATGCCAACAAAACAGGACGCAGAACCATGGATTTCGCCCTTACCGAAGACCAACAGAATATCCGCGACGCGGTGCTCAAGCATTGTTCGCAGTTCCCCGACGATTATTGGCTTGAGCAGGATCGCAAAGGCGAATTCGCGCATGATTTCTATGCCTCGATGGCAGAGGCCGGCTGGCTGGGGATTGCGATGCCCGAAAGCGTTGGCGGTGCAGGCCTTGGCATTACCGAAGCCGCGATCATGATGCAGGCGGTTTCCGAATCGGGCGGCGGGATGTCGGCGGCGTCCTCGATCCATCTGCCGGTCTTCGGCCTGCAACCCGTGGTCATTTTCGGCACCGAAGAACAGCAACAGCGCATGTTGCCGCCGATCATTTCGGGCGAAGAGAAAATGTGCTTCATGGTGACCGAGCCCAATACCGGTCTTGATACCACCAGCCTGAAAACACGCGCCGAAAAGGTGGATGGCGGTTACCGCGTCAATGGCGAAAAAATCTGGATCACCTGCGCGCATGTGGCCGACAAGATGCTGCTGATCGCGCGCACCACCCCGCTGGAGGATGTCAAAAAGAAGACCGACGGGCTGACATTATTCTACACCAAGCTTGATCGCGCGCATATCGAAACGCGGATCATCCCCAAAATGGGCCGCCATGCGGTGGGATCGAATATGGTGTTCATCACCGACTTGTTCATTCCCGAAGAAGACCGGATCGGCGAAGAAGGCCAAGGCTTTAAGATATTGCTGCATGGGTTAAACCCCGAACGCGTTTTGCTTGGCGCAGAAGCGGTTGGGCTCGGCCGGATCGCGCTTCAAAAAGCTGCCCGTTACGCCCGAGAGCGCGTCGTTTTCGGGCGGCCAATCGGGCAAAACCAAGGAATCCAGCATCCCATGGCCAAAGCGTGGATGCAGGTGGAGGCCGCCAATTTGATGGTGATGAAGGCCGCGACTTTGTTTGATAAGGGGGCCGAATGTGGGCTCGAAGCGAACAGCGCAAAATATCTGGCAGCAGAGGCCGGCTTCGAGGCCTGTCAGACGGCGATGATGTCTATGGGCGGCATGGGCTATGCCCAGGAATATCATATCGAACGCTATTTGCGCGAAGTGCTAATCCCCCGCATCGCGCCGGTCAGCCAGCATCAGATTATGAACTATGTCGCCGAACGCGCGCTTGAATTGCCGAAGAGTTATTGAGGTGACCATGACCCACCAACCCATCTCCGCCCGCAGCTGGCTGTTCGCCCCCGGCGACAGCGAAAAGAAAATGACCAAGGCGACCGAGGGCAGCGCCGATATCGTGCTGATCGATCTGGAGGACGCCGTTGCGCCGGAAAGCAAGGCGGCAGCGCGGACGATGGTACATGATTTTATCAAGGCCAATCCCGCACAGCAAAAGCGCCTCTGGGTGAGGATCAATCCCTTTGACGGACCGCACACCTTGGCCGATCTCGCCGCGATCATGCCTGCCCATCCCGGCGGGATCATGCTCCCCAAAGTCTATGGCCGCGCCGATGTCGAAAAGCTCGATCATTGCCTGTCCGCATTGGAAGTCGCGCACGGGATTGACGAAGGCTCCACTCCCGTCATCGTGCTGATCACCGAAACCGCCGAGGCCATGTTCCACACCGGCGATTATAAAGGCGCACCGCGCGTCGTCGCGCTCACTTGGGGGGCTGAAGACTTAGCCGATTCCATCGGCGCGTCGTCGAACAAAAACGCCGATGGCAGCTATGGCTTCACCTATGAACTGGCGCGCAGCCTGACGGTGCTGGGTGCAGCGACCGCCGGCGTGACCGCCATCGAAACGATCTCCGCCGATTTCCGCGATCTGGAAGCCTTGCGCGAGCGCGCCGAACGCGTGCGCCGCGATGGTTTTCGCGGGATGCTCGCGATCCATCCCGCACAGGTCGATGTGATCAACGCGGCCTTCACCCCGACCGAAGCGGAAATTGCCGAGGCGCAAGAAATCGTCGCGATCTTTGCCGCCAATCCCGGTGTGGGCGCGATTGGCTTTAAGGGCGGGATGCTGGACAGGCCCTATTTGTCGCGGGCTGAAAACCTGTTGCGGCAGGCGGGCAAATTGTGAGCACCATCGACCTTAGCCAATATTTGAAAGCCGGAGACCATATCGTTTTTGGCCAAGCCTGCGGCGAGCCATCGACATTGGTCGAAGCGTTGATCGAACAGGGTGCGGCCATCGGCAATCTCTCCGCCTTCATCGCCACCAGCTTTTCGGGCGCGTTCACGCCGGAAACCTCCGAGGCCTTTTCGCTTTCCAGCATGGGGGCCATCGGCGCGCTGCGCAGCATGACAAAAGCGGGTAAGCTGACCATCATCCCCTGCCATATCGGCCAACTCGGCGCGATGATCGCGGGCGGAATTATTGGCTGCGATGTAGCGATGATCCAGGTCAGCCCTGCCGATGAAAATGGCAACCACAGCCTTGGCCTGATCAGCGATCATGTGCTGGCGGCGGTGGCAAAGGCACGGCTGGTGATCGCCGAGGTGAACGATCAAGTGCCGTTCACTTTTGGCCTGTCGATCCCGGCAGCCAAGATCGACGTTGCCGTCCACACGTCTCGCCCGCCGGTCCAAGTTATGCCCGGCAAAATCGGCGCAACCGACGAGGCCATTGCGGCCCACGCCGCGCAATTTATCGAGGATGGATCGGTATTGCAGGTGGGCGTCGGCGCGGTGCCCGACGCGATCATGGGGCAGTTGAAAGACCGCAAGGATCTGGGCGTCCATTCGGGCATGATCGGGGATGGCGTCGTCGAACTCGCAGAGGCGGGTGTGCTCACCAATGCGCGCAAGGAATATGATGCAGGCATATCGATTGCAGGGGCATTGATTGGCTCCAAACGCCTGTTCGATTTTTGTGACCGCAATCCGGCGGTGGCGATGCATGACGCCAATTACACCCATAACGAAGCGGTGCTCACTCGGCTCTCGCGGCTGGTGACGATCAATTCTGCCCTCGAAGTGGATCTGACGGGACAGGTCAATGCCGAAGGCTCGGGCAGCGCCTATATGGGCGGCACGGGTGGGCAGGTTGATTATGTCCGCGCCGGAAGCCGTTCGCCCGGTGGCCATTCGATCATCGCATTGTCGGCAACGGCCAAGGGCGGATCGATAAGCAAGATAGTGTCGCAGCTAAACGGCCCCGTCACCACGGCGCGCGCCGATGTCGATATCATCGTCACCGAATTTGGCGCGGCGGAGCTGAAAGGACAAAGCCTCGCCGAACGCACCCGCCGCTTGACCGCAATCGCCCATCCCGATTTCCGTGAGGAACTGGACCGCGCGGCATTTGAGATTCGGTCGCAGTGGTTTTTAGAAATCTGTTCACGCGGAGGCGCGTGAGGCGCGGAGATTTGACGTTGAGCGGCAAAGACACTACCGCGCCCTTCGACAGGCTCGCACGTGAACCCTATTCTAGGTCATATTTTATGACCGACGCAGTCCTTTACGATGCCCGCCCTGATGGCATCGCGATCATCACGATCAACCGCCCCGAAACCCGCAATTGCCTGTCAAAGGAAGTGCGCGACGGATTGTTTGCGGCGTGGGACCGGTTTGAGAAAGACGCGAAGGCGCGCGTTGCCATCCTCACCGGAGCGGGCGACAAGGCATTTTGTGCGGGCGGCGATTTGAAAGAGATGGTGGAGAAACAGCTCCGCACCCCGCCGCGCGATATGTTTCCGGTTCCGCATGAAAATATCAAGCTGACCAAACCCACCATCGCTGCCGTAAACGGCGTGGCGTTTGCCGGCGGCTGGATGATTTCGCAGGCGTGCGATCTGTGCGTTGCCAGCACAAATGCCCAATTCGCCATCACCGAGGTGAAGGTCGGGCGGGGAAGCCCATGGGCCGCCCCTTTGATCCACATGATCCCGCAGCGTATCTATATGGAGATCGTGCTCACCGGAAAGCCGATCACCGCCCAGCGCGCCTATGAAGTCGGCCTCGTTAACCGGCTTGCCGAACCCGGACAGGCGTTGGACGTGGCGCTCGATCTTGCCGCCGAGATATTGGAGGGCGCGCCGCTTTCTGTGGAGGCGGCACGCGAAACCGTGATGCTATCCACCGAAATGGGCCGCGCCGCCGCCATCGATGCCGCCTATGCTGCGCATGAAAGGGCCTATAACAGCGAAGACGCGCAAGAAGGCCCGCTGGCCTTTTCGCAAAAGCGCAAGCCCGTGTGGCGGGGGAAGTGAAAAGGCTGATCCCCGCGATGGCAACGCGATGGCATTCGCGCTGGCAATCGGTCTTTCCATACCGGCCAGCGCGGCGGACAAGCCCCTCGCTTTCTCGGTGCATCCCGAAGCCAGGCCGTTCGATTCCGCCGCCAATGCCGATACCCAGATCGAACAGGCGCTCGCTCAAGCCAAGGCCCAGCCGGGCAAGCTGGTGCTGGTCGTCATGGGCGGAAACTGGTGCCACGACAGCCGCGCGCTGGCGGGATGGTTTGCAACACCGCGCTTCGCCACCATGCTGAAATCGCGTTATGATCTGGTCTATGTCGATATCGGCATGCCACAAATCGGGCAGGGCAAAAACCTTCACATTCCCAAAGGTTTTGGCATCAAGAAAATCAAGGGCACGCCGACAGTTATGATCCTGTCGCCGGACGGCAAATTATTGAATCGCAAAGACGCCCCCAAATGGCGCAACACCTCCACGCGGCAGGAAGAAGCAATTTTCCGGGCGTTTGCCGAGTTTACCGGCATTATGTAGGAGTTACAGGAAACCCTTCGCAGCGGGGGAGGTGCTGTGATTAAGATGGTTTTGGCGGGGCTGACTGGCTTTAGGTGGCTATCGTCCATATCGTTGTGCCTCAAGCCACAGGGGGAAGCCGAATATAATGCCTCCAACCTTGTCAGCGCCGATTGCGACCATACTACAATAGCGGGTGACATGCTGTTTCGTCAGAGAAAACGTCTTTGTATTCGGCAATCCCAAAGCAGATAAAAGAACAATTCGCCTTTGATGAATTTTTTTGACTTTATCGGCTGTAACGGACGTTAGGCGGATTTGGCGGCACAGCAGCGCCGTGTGAAACCGAGCGCACCCGGCGCAGCATATAGCTGGCAACCTTCTATCCTCAGGGATTTTGAAGACGTAATCCAAAGGCAACTGGGAATCATATTTGACAAACGCAACTCGCAGTGATCATATTTGCGAGTTGGCGTTTTACCCACGTTTTTCCATTCCACTCCAAATTGGAAGCCGTCCATCGGCATTGCCCTGCCAATAAAAGTGGAGACATTTGCAACAACGATAGGCGCGATTTTGAGTCTGCAATACTTTGAGCGGTCAACTTGTTGGCAACATCGGCGGCTTTGGCGAGGCGTTGAGAAATTTTTGTTGTCAGGGCAGTTTCTCTTGCCGTCTCTTTTGCTTGCACGTCGCGATCTGCGCTCAAAAAGCAAATTGAGGCGATTGCCTCTTCTCGCTTCCCCAAGCGCGCCGTCGAGTTTGCCAAATGCGTCCACTATCAGGCCAACGACAGTGGCGAGACTAAATAGGGTCCCGATGATCGCCGCTATAGGTTGCAATTCTAGCTTCTTTGGCTGCTTTTTCAGCGGCGATGGCGGCCCGCCACTGGGCGCACAAGTTCGGCGGCTATTATAACTATCAGCTTCATAGCAGGAATTCGGCGTAGCGGTTGGGATAGGGCCGATGTAGGGCGGCTTGCCGTCGCCTTGGTTGGCGTGTGTAAGTATTTGGGTGCCGCGTACCAGTTGTCTTTTGTTCGCCTTGATTGGTAGTCTCGCCGATTGTTATGGCTGGCTGTTGAGCGCCAGCTACAAAATATCAATGCCCGCAATCGCAACGACGACGCGCCAATTGATTCCATCGCTGCTATCAGAAACCATGCCGGAAATGCTCCCCTGTTGATCTTAACAGTGATGGAGCCTTCTGATTTTGGCAAGCCCATTGCAGTCAGACGTATCAGCCAATTCCTGTATAGCCGACGCCAGCCCTTTTCAGTTCGGATTTCAGAATAGCGTTTAGCTCGGTCGGCATAGTCGGCACTGGTAGCAGTCATGTTCGGTACCTTTTCGTATCAAACCTAACATATATGTTATCTTTCCTATTGCAAGCGTTAGCCAAATACCTTACACATCTGTTATACAAACTAACGGATATGACACATGGCGCACGGTTCACACTTTCTACTCTCGGCAAAAGCCCGCACACTGTCCCTTAAGACCGTGTTTCAGATGGGCGAAGCAGCCGCTTACAATCTGTTTTGCCAGATGCGCTGGCCGGAAACGGATGGGGAAGCCTATTGCCCGCGCTGCGGCTGCCTTGAAAGCTATGCCATCAAGTCGCGCCGCCAGTTCGAGTGCAAGGCTTGCAAGCATCATTACAGCGTTTCCAGCGGCACGATTTTTGCCAACCGGAAGCTGTCCTACACCGACTTGCTGGCCGCTATTGTGATCTTTGTGAACGGCGCAAAGGGCGTTGCTGCCCTGCAATTGTCGCGTGATCTGGATTGCCAATATAAAACGGCTTTCGTGCTGACACATAAGCTGCGCGAAGCAATGGCTATCGAGCAAGCGGGTGTGAAACTGGACGGCATTGTGGAAATCGACGGCGGCTATTTCGGCGGATATGTGAAGCCCGAAAATGAAAAGGCAGACCGCAAAGACTTGCGCTTGAAAGCCAATCGTTCGGGCAAGCGTCAATGCGTAGTGATTATGCGCGAACGTGGCGGGCGGTCGCTTCCCTTTGTTGTTCGCGTCGAGGGTGACGCTGTTCCTATCGTGCGTGATCGCGTTGGCACATTGGCAACCATCTATGCCGACGAAGGCACAGGATGGGATGATCTACACGCCGGTTGGGATACGCACCGCGTCAACCACAGCGAACGCTTCATGGACAAGGGCGTTTGCACCAATCAGGCCGAAAGCTTCTTTTCTCGCCTTCGCCGGATGGAAGTTGGCACTCACCACCATATCGCCGGTCGCTATCTCAATGCCTATGCGGGTGAAGCGGCATGGCGCGAAGATCATCGCCGTGTCGATAACGGCAATCAGGCCGCAATGGTTGGCGCTGCGCTTATGTCGGGTGGTGTTAGCCGCCAATGGGCGGGCTATTGGCAACGGGCGGCATAACCGCTCTAACGCGCCATAGACCACCGTATGGGCGAACTTTCCCGCCGCACAGTGCCGTTCGCCTCTCGCGTTAAAAGCGCCATGTGGAGGCTGATTTGGCTGTCATGGATTTGCTTATAGCAGTCCTTTGCCATACCAGCGCGCTCCATTACCATTTCAGCTAGTTGGCGCGTTGTGAGCGGCTCGTGCGATGTTTTCAGGATGTCGATTGCTGTCCTGATTGCGTAGCCTCGCACTTTCCATCGACTCCCTTTGTTTGGCTTTATCGGGCGCAGCTTTGTCAAATCAGCGTCGGGCCGAAACATTCGAATGACGGCTTCGACGTGGGCAATGTCTTGCGTAAGCGCGGCGGTGCGTTCGGGGTAGCGAATACGCTCGCCCATTAAGTGGCAGTATTTGCGGAAAAGCGCGGCCATGATGTGGGATTTATCCATCCCGCCTTATCCCGCCCAATCCCGCGCAATCCCAGTTTATTGTTCCTGTAACTGATACATAATGCCGGAGTTTACCGCGCCTTAAGCACGCACGGCTATACCGTGCCGATGGGATTGAAGCAGATATTGCCCTTGTTCGGGATTGCGGTGCTGATCGGCTGGTTCATGCCTGCCAATGATCCGATATCAGTGCCTGCTCCAGCGGCCATTGCGTCGCAGCCCCCTGCCGCTGCGGTCGCAATCGCGCCGCTGGCGACCGCACCCTCGGTGCAACCCGCACAGCAACCCGCCCCTGCGCGCGGTGTCGCCCTGATTCGCGAGGGAAATGGGCACTTTTTCGCGCAGGGCGATGTTGATGGTGCGCCAGTCCGTTTCATGGTCGATACCGGGGCCTCCGTCATTGCCCTAACCGCAGCGGACGCGCAGAAATTGGGGCAGACATGGTATCCAAACGAGCTGCAAACGGTGGGTCGCGGTGTGAACGGCGATGTGATCGGCAAGCCCATCATGCTGGGCCGCGTCCGTATCGGCGATCTTGAAGTCAGCAATGTCCGCGCGATCATCGTTCCAGAGGGATTGGACGTTTCGCTGCTCGGGCAAAGCTTTCTCTCTAAAATCCCCAACGTGAATATCAGCGGTGATCGGATGACCTTGGGCTGATCCACCACCGCCCCGACGATGATCGGGAGGCGCGCTTGCCACCCACTGCGTGTTGCGCGAACCTTGGCGGCATGGAGAATTTCGCAACCCCAAGCCAGATTATCGCCCGTGCCTGCGAGACAACGGGCCTATCCGATTTCGGTGGTGACAGTTTTGTGGAAGGCCTCGAAATCCTGTGCAAAGCCGCTGGCGAAGAGGCGCGGTTCACGGACATGGGCCGCGCGGCATTTGAGGGGCAAATGACCGATCATCTGGTCCAGCGGCTTCAGGTGGAAGACTGGTACGCCCGCCATCCCGAAATCGACGAGCAAGTGATTGTTGCACCGCTGATCGGCCTTGGCCTGCCGCGCACCGGATCAACGGCACTGTCCTGCCTGCTCGGTGAAGACCCGGCAGCGCGCTCGCTCCGCAATTGGGAGGCGATGCGGCCATGCCCGCCGCCAGAACTGGAAACACAAGACAGCGATCCGCGGATCGCCTTGGCCGAAGCATCGATGGAGCGGCGCAACCGCCTGTTCCCGCGCGCAAAACAGATGCTGCCATCAACGGCTACGTCCCCATCGGAATGTCAAACCTTCATGGCGATGGATATGAAGGCGCAGCTTTTTCAGGCCTTTGCCCATATCCCCAGCTATATTGACTGGTTGAACCACAAGGCCGATCTGGTGCCGACCTACATTTACGTGAAGCGCATCCTGAAACTGCTGCAATGGAAATGCGGGCCGAACAATTGGCGGCTGAAAAATCCGTCGCACAGCCTTTTTATCGGGGCGCTGGATACGGTGTTCCCCGACGCCCGCTTTGTGATGACCCACCGCGATGTGGCCAACGTCATCCCTTCGGTGTCCGATCTCTATTTTGAATATAGCCAGGCTTTTTCCGATGCGGTCGACAAGCATTGGCTGGGCAAAATCACATCCGAATTTTGCGAGCTAGGAATGCGCCGGATGATTGCCTTCCGTGATGCCGGCAATGATCACCGGTTTTTTGACATCCATTTTGCTCCTTTTCAGAAAGACCCGTTCCCCGTTCTTGCGGAGCTTTACGCTTGGTTGGGTGAAGATTTGAGCGATGAGGCTTTGGCGCGGATGCGGGCTTGGCGCGAAAATACGCCGCGCGATAAGCATGGTGGGCATAGCTATGAACCCGCCGATTTCGGGCTGGATGTGGATGAATTGCGCGCGCGTTTCGGCTTTTACGCCGCGCGCTTTGGCATGAATTGAAAGGACATTAGATGGACGCGACGCAACTGGCGAACGGGCTCGCGCTCGACAAAGACCTCGTTTTCCCCTCTTGCCCCGACGATCCCGAGATGCGCGAAAGCACCTCGGTCTGGCTTTTTGCCGATGATGGCAGTTTCGGCCTGCCCCGGATTGGAATCGAAGCCGAGGCGAAGTGCTGGGATGACCGCCGGTTCCAATGCAATATCGCCTTCGCCAATGGCCGCGTGCTGATCGGCCCCGGCAGGGGTGCGGTGCCCGATGCGATTGGCGCGGACGGCCGCCCCACCGTTCTGGGTGCAGGGCCGCTCACCTTTCATTGCATCGAACCGTTCAAGCGCTGGCGCGTGGTTTTTGATGGGGACGCGGCGGATGGCCATGTGACGCAGCAGATGGAACAATCGCTCGATTCGCGCAAACGCACGAAGGTGCAGTTTGATATCGAGCTGGAAATGGCGACACCCGCCTGGATTCAGGACAACAGCACACTCGACACGTCGAAAATGAGCGAAGCCGAACGCGCCGATGCCGAAAGCATGGGGATCGGCTATCGCTTCGAACATCTGTTCCGTTCAAAGGGAAGCTTCACCGTTGACGGGCAGACGCGTAGTTTCACCGGTTCGGGCCTTCGCATCCACCGGCAAAGCGCAAGGCCCTTGGCCGGCTTTCGCGGGCATTGCTGGCAATCGGCCCTTTTTCCCGATGGCCGCGCTTTTGGCTATATTGCCTATCCGCCGCGTGAGGACGGCACGATCACCTATAACGAGGGCTATATCTGGGACGGCACACGGATGATCGCTGCCAAGGTAAAAGAAGCGCCGTGGCTGCGCCGGATCACCGCATCGGGCGACGATGTTTCGCTGGTGCTCGAATCCGAACTGGGGCTAACGCGGATTTCCGGCTCAACCACGCTTTCCACGTGCCGCGTTGGCAATCCCGATATTGGCGGGCTGAACCTGCAGCAATCCGGGGTGCGTTATGAATGGGACGGGATGGAGGCTTATGGGATGATCGAGCGGTCTGACCATGAAAGCCTGACCAAGATTATTTTCTAACCCGCAGATTTTGCCGCCTGCCGACAATCACGCACGGCGAGTTCGATCAGCCGCGCTTCGGCGCGAAGCTGGTTATCGAGCAGCGGATAGAAACTGCTGTTCACCCGTGATGACCATTCGGTGGTCGTTCGCACCGCAACCAAGCGGTCAATCCCGGTGAACAGCGCGGTCGCCATGCAATAGGCTGCGGATTCGCGCATCTCCGGATCATGATCCATCTGGAACACCAACAGCTCCACCATCGGAACCCCCATCTGTATCCGGTGCCGCGCCATGCGAACGTCGAGATTGGCCTCTGACAGGCTGTTGCGGAGATGGAGAATCCGAGTGTTGGTTTGCCAAAAGGCATAATAATCGCGGATGAATTCGGCGCAATGCACGCCCAGCTCATCCTCTGGCCAACGCTTTCGCAAATGCCCAAGATAGGCATCCTCTGCCGTTGCCATGATCGGTTCGAGCAAGGCCAATAACAATTCGGTCAAGTCGCTGAAATAATTATAAAGCGAAGTCATCCCCAGCGGCACCATACGCGCCACTGCGGACAGGGTGACCGGGGGATTGGCGGGGTCTGCCAACAATATATTGGCTGCTGCCAAAATCCGGTCGCGCGTGTCACGGCCTTTACGGCCGAGTTTCTGGCCGTTGAGATTGTGGACGAGCGCCTTTGCGGGCGGCTTTTTCCGCGTTGTTGGCGTGCGCTCTGCCTCCTCAATTTTCTTCAATGCGACCACTTTTATTTGCCCTGTTATACGCGCCAGGCAACAAGTTTGGTTTCGAGATATTCCTCAATTCCCTCTTTGCCCCATTCGCGCCCGATACCACTGCATTTATATCCGCCAAAGGGAATATCGCCCGCGATACTCATCCCACCGTTAACGCTCATCGTGCCGGTGCGGACTCGGCTGGCAACGGCCATCGCGCGGTCAAAGCTTCCCGAAACGCCGCCGCCCAAGCCATAGTCGCTATCATTGGCGATGCGAATTGCATCGGCATCATCGTCAAAGGGGATCACCACGAGCACCGGCCCGAAAATTTCCTCCTGTGCAATCCGCATGTCGTTGGTCACATCGGCAAAGCAAGTTGGCTCGATGAAATAACCACCGCCCTTGTCGGGTCGCGCCTTTCCGCCCGCGAGCAATGTCGCGCCTTCGTCTTGGCCGATCTGGATATAGGAAAGCACCCGCTCCATTTGCCGTTTGGAAATCACCGGTCCCATGATGTGGGCGGGATTATCAATGTCGCCCCAATTGTCACCAAAGCTTGCATAGCTGTGCTTGAGGATGGCCTTAGCCTCTTCATAACGGCTTTTGGGTACCAGCAGCCGCGATTGTACCGCGCAGCCTTGGCCCGCATGGAAGACAAGCATCGTGCTCGCCACTTCCATTGCAAAATTCTCCGCATCGTCGAGCACGATTTTGGCGGATTTGCCGCCCAGTTCGAGGAACACGCGTTTCAGCGTTGCCGCACCCTGCTCCATGATCCGCTTGCCCACGCCGGTGGAACCGGTAAAGCTGATCAGATCAACGCGCTTATCCTGCACCAGCATTTCGCCCGCCATCGCCGGATCGCTGCCGAAAACAACATTGATCACGCCTGCCGGGAAACCCGCCTGTGCCGCTAGTTCGCCAAAGATCGCACCCATGCCCGGCGTGTTTGGTGCTGGTTTTAGGATTACCGTGCAACCCGCAAGCAATGCCGCCACAACCTTACCGATATTCACATAAAGCGGCACGTTCCACGGTGTGATCGCGGCGACCACACCGACAGCTTCATAGACTGCCTTTCGCTGCGAAACGAAGCCGAAAGCCTCGCGCCCGCCATAATCCTTTTCCCAGTCAATTTTTGGGAAAACATCCAGATAATCGCGCCAACCGTCCATCGCCATATCGACATGGGCGCGGCCAACGGCACCAATTGCCGCGCCTGCTTCAAAGCGTGCGAGATCGGAAAGCCGGTCCCGATTGGCATCGAACAGATCATAGAGCTTTTGCACCAAGTCCAAACGCTTGGCATGATTGCTTGCCCAGTCGCTATCGTCAAATGCACGACGTGCCGACGCAATGGCGGCCTCTACGTCGGCGGCCGAGGCATCGGCGGCCTTACCCACGGGTTCGCCGGTCCACGGGCCGATAATATCATAGGTCTTGCCACCTTCGGCGTCGCATATTTTGCCGTTGATGAAGAGTTTTGCGTCGGGAAGAATGGTCATCATATACTTTCAGGGTTTACGGCCTTCGACCGCGATTACATTGAGCTGCACGTCCGCTGGCGTGTTGATAGCATTGCGAAACAGCTGCGCGACCGAATTGACATGGCTGATCGGGCGTTCGCGCAGGTTGATCCCCTTTTCCATGCAAGCCGCTCCAAAGCGCATCGACACGTCCGACGCCCAGGCAGAGCCTTTGCCTTCTTCATACATTGGACCTGCGCGAAAGGTGGTGACGCGGATCCCCTTTGGCTCCAGCTCGCCGCGCAACGACAGCGTCAGGCGTTCGAGCGCCGCTTTCGAACTTTGATAGAGCGACAGCATCGGGAAATTATTTTCCACCGATTCGCTCGATACATTGATGATATGTCCGCCACGCTCCATCATCGGAATGGCAGACCGACAACAAAAAATCGGCCCGGCATAATTGATAAGAATTGGCTGAAGAATTTGCTCGTCGCTGGCTTCTTCAATCACAAACGGTTCATAGACCGCGGCATTGTTGATCAGCACATCGATCTTTGCATGTTTGGCGGCAATCGCGGCAAAGGCGCTTCGCACCGAATCGGCATTGGCGACATCACATTCCACTGCCATTGCACCGTTGCCCAGCTCATCAGCCAGCGTCTGAACCTTCGATAATGTACGGCCCAACAGAATCAGGGTATCGCCGTCCTTCGCCAAAGCCCGCGCAATCGCACGCCCCAGACCAACGCCCGCCCCCGTAATGACTATGTTTCTG
Source organism: uncultured Alphaproteobacteria bacterium (assembly GCA_963732535.1). GTDB lineage: Bacteria > Pseudomonadota > Alphaproteobacteria > Sphingomonadales > Sphingomonadaceae > Sphingorhabdus_B. The sequence goes on from CAVSZW010000001.1 coordinate 219,600, forward strand.
CTCACAATTTGCTCCGATTATTACCAGCGTAGAAATCCCACGGGCATGACGCATCGGCAAGCGCCGAGTGCATCGTCTTCGCGATAGTTGGAGCGCGAAGGATTGGCGTCAAGCGCCCTTTTCGCGGAAATCAGGCGGGTAGACCGATAAATCCCCGGCATAGGAAACACCGCCATCCCAAAATTCGGTGCCGCTGATTTTCTTGAAGAAATGCACGGTGCGTGCGAACGAACCAGCCTTGCTCCGTGGCTCCATCTGGTCTCCACTGGGGGAAACACCGCGTGCTCGTGCGCTGAAATCCTTCACGCTGAACAACAGGTCATCGGTCTGGTGCGCGCACATCACAATTTCTCCGCCGGGGCAGAATCGTTTTGGCTCGATTTGCAGGTCCGAAAGCCGCCCGCGCTTCATCGCGACAAATCCGGGCACGCGGCTGACCTCTGGCATGTGAACGTCTTTATACCATGTGTGATATTCGGCCTCCATTCCGGCGACGAAATTGGCCGGAATCACAAACATGGACGAAAGCGGCTTGTCCTTCTGGTGGTTCGGACCCGACACCCAATCGGTGTACATCCGGTAGCTATAGATGCGTTCATTTTCGTTCGTGTCATCGATAAGCCCGGCATCGCGCGCGTCGGCCAGCAAAGGCCCCAATGCGGGCAAATCGATTTCGGGGGTAGCATAATCAAATTCATAGACGCTCATAAAACGCCAAGGCTGGGCGATATCGGGCATGATCTGTTCGGGCGTCAGTTCAAAACGATCAGCGGAGGTAAAGCCGCGTAGCCGGGAAAGCTGCTCGCGATGCGCTCCGTCAAACCAATTTGCATAATCGGCAAGTTGGCTTTCCGGAGTGTTGTGAAAATGCAGTGTTACATAATGCGCCATTATATTTTCTCACTTATCCAAAGCGTTACTGCCTACTGCCTTCCCGGAAGCGATTGTTTCCGCACGAAAAATGCCAAAGGAACAAAACACAATACCAGCCAGAACATCGCATAAAAATTATCCAGATAGGCGACCATCGCCGCCTGCCGGTTCACCTCACCATCGATCATCGCGAGCAAGCCGCCACCCAGATTTCCCAGCGTCGCCGATGCAGAGCCCAGATCGACGGCAGGCAGGCTGGTTGACGTCACATTGCCCGCGATATCGGCGTGGCTTGTCTGGATATTGCGCGATAGCATCGTGATAATCACCGAAATTCCGAAGCTGCCCCCCAGATTTCGCACCAGCGTTAAAAGCGTGCCCGCTTCGGTCCGGAATTTGGGAGGAAGTTTGGAAAAGGCAATCATGTTCATCGGCATGAAGACCAATCCCAGACCCAATCCTTGGACAAAGCCGGATATGATGATCATCCGGCTATCCATCTCGATTGACCAGCCCGTCATCGTCCACAGCGAATAGGCGGCAATGGCATAGCCCGTGGCGATTAGAAGACGGGCATCGATCCGTTTCATCAACATGTTGGTCAGGATCATCGTCACCATGACGCCGCAGCCGCGCGGTGCCATCAGCAATCCGGCATCCATCACATCATAGCGATAAACCTGTTGCAACAGCGAGGGCATAACGGCGGACAACGCGATATTGGTGAGGCCCATCATAAACATGAAGGCAAGCCCCAACAGGAAATTGGTATCGCGCAGCATTTCGGTGGGGAATAATTTATTCTTCACATCGCGATTATGAATGAAAAACATCCAGAACGCTGAAATGCCGATGATCAGTTCGATCACGATTTCCGGCGATTCCAGCCAGTCTTTATGCTGTCCGCGATCCAGCATCAGCTGAAACGCACAAAGCCCCAATGCCAACATGCCTGCGCCAAATATATCGAGTTTTTGTTTGACCAATGGCCGCGACGGCAACAGCCACCACAGCACCGCCAAAGCCGGAATCCCGACCGGCAAATTCACATAGAACACCCAACGCCAGTTCAGATTCTCAGTCAGATAACCACCAAGAAACGGCCCCGTGATCGGTCCGATGATGACGACCATACCCCAAATCGACACCGCCTTTGCCTGTTTGCTGGGCGCATTGATATCGAACATGATCGTTTGCGCCATCGACCCCAGAAAGGCCGCACCCACGCCCTGCAATGCCCTGTACAACACGATTTCCGTCAATGACGAGGCAGCACCGCACAATGCCGAACTGAACAGAAAGATCGCGCTCGCCAACAGATACAGATTGCGCGATCCCAGCCGGTCAGACAGCCAGCCGGTAAGCGGCGTTACCATCACGCCGGCAATGATATAGCTGGTGAGCGCCCAGCTGATCGTATCAAGCGAGGCGTTCAGGCTGGTCTGCATATGCGGCAGGGCCACATTGGCAATCGTCATGTCGATGAACTGGCAAACCGACATCGCCATCACCGCCGCCATCAACAACCCGGTATGGCGGCTGGGCAGGAACGGCTTGTCTTCTACCGGAGCGCTATTTGCTGGTGTCGATGCGGACATGTGTCGATAGCCCGGCGATCAATTTGCGATTTGGCTTGCCATTGATGGAAATGCGAACCGGCACCCGCTGGGTCACCTTCACCCAGTTCCCATTCGCATTTTGCGCGGGCAACACCGAAAATTCGGAACCCGTTCCCGCGCCGATGCTCGCCACTTTGCCTTTTAGCTTGAGCGAGGGATAGGCATCAAACCAGATTTCCACCGGCTGTCCCTCACGCATCTTGGCCAGATCGGTTTCCTTGAAATTGGCTTCGATCCAGCTGCGATCATCGACGACAATGGACAGCGCGGGCAGCGCCAGCGCCATCATCTGCCCCACTTGCAGCCGTTCGGATTGGCTGATCGTTCCCGACACCGGCGCATAGACTTCGGCCTTGGAGAGATCATAAAGCGCTTTTCGCTTTTGCACCTCGCCCGCCAATACGCCGGGATTGATCCCCGGTGCGGAACGGGCCGGTGCCGCCGCAGCGCGCGCCTTTTGTGCATCGGCCTCGGCAATGGAAACCTTGCTGCGTGCATCAGACAAATCATGCTCCGCCGCTTGTAGCCGCGCTCTTGTGGTGAAGCCCTGCTCCATCAGGGTCGATTGCCGCCGAAATTCTTCGGTATAGAATTTCACGTCTTCGCGTGCACTTTCGATGTCGATGCCGGATGTGAAAACGTCGGTATTCAAGCTTACTTCGCGAACCTGCGCCGCCGCAATCGAAGCTTCTGCCGATGCAATCGCGATTCGGTAGGGTTCGGGATCGATGCGGAACAGCAAATCGCCCGCCTTTACATGCTGATTCTCGCGAACGCCGACTTCGACGATCCGTCCGGAAATCTCGGCACTCACCGAGACTTTATCCTGCTGTACATAGGCATTGTCGGTGGTGACGAAATGCTCGTTGGCGGTGTAATAATAATGGGCCGCAAAAGCCAGCAACAGAGGGACGCTTAGCATCAACGCGATCTTCAGCAGGCGCTTTAGCAGCGTCGGCTTGGGTTCAACGATAGTCATGGCTTCAACCATGATTTGTGGATCTGCTTCAGCCATTGGACACCAAGGGTTGTTCGGTTTTGCGCGAAAGATTTTGGCGAATACGGTCCAGTGCCGATTGCAGCGCGGAGCGTTGTTCACCGTCCAGCCCTTCAAAGGCTTCGTCAAACATATCTTCGGCCATCGGCCTGAGTTGATCGAGCAGCTCTTCGGCCTTTACCGTCAAATGCAACCGCCATGTCCGGCGATCCGCCGGGTCGGCGCGTCGTTCGACCAATTCCGCGTCCTGCAAACGGTCTATCATCCGGCCGACCGTGATTGGCTCTACCTCCAGCAATTCAGCAAGCCTGCCCTGATTAATCCCTTTATTCCAGCGCAGCAGCGTCAACACCTGCCATTGCGGGCGGGTAACGCCAATGATTCGCGCCTTGGCATCGAAAGCCCGGCGGAACATGCGCGTCACATCAGAAAGCGTGGATACAATCTCGGTTTCCATAAGCTGCGATATAATAGCAATGCTTATGGAATTGCAAGCATTGGCTAAGTGCCGACCATTCCCTTTGAAAGCGAAGGCAAATTAAGCGCATCGAGCATCGCAAATATCTCGTCACGCGCGGCGGGTTGTGCGCGGCCCAAATCGGGAATGTGCTCCAGATCAAACAGCGTGAGGCCAAGGGGAAAAAGCTCGCGATACACCACACGCTCGCGCAAACCGGGAACCAGCCGGAAGCCTGCGACCGGAGAAATCCGGTTCAGGGCATCGAGGACTTTCCGTTCGTTTTTTGTGGCCAAACTCCGTGACCGATTTTGCATCACCACCCAATCGAGTGCTTTTTCCCGGTGCTGTAATCCCGGCTCTTTCAGATGCTCGACGAGCCGTGCGAACGTGCCCAATGTCCGCAATTCGCCACTGCGCGGATCGATCCGCCCGAGCATATCCAGATCAATGAAGCTATCATTGACCGGGGTAACAATCGTATCGGCCATGTAAATTGCGCGGCGGGCGAGGGGCGAATCATGGCCGCCCACATCGACAACAATATAGTTGCAATCAATCTGCGCCATGCGGATTTTGGCTTCCAGCTCTGAATCGGTCGATTGCGTGAGCAAAATCTGTCTGGGTCCGGGAAGGTCGACGCCATAGTCGCGCGCCGAATCCTGCCGTGCATTCAGCGCGCGGTCCAGCGTCAACTGGCGTAGGTCAACATCCAGAGCCGCAACAGTTTGCCCCGCATTGCACAGCGCAATACAGGTATGAAAAGCGGTGGTCGATTTGCCCACCCCGCCCTTTTCATTTGCAAACACGATGATGTGCGAGCGTCGCTTCGGCGTGCCGGGCGTAAATCGAAGGGGCTCGACGTGATCATATGTCGGAAAAGAAACCACAGGCTCTTGCGGCCTTCGGGGTGGCGGAGGCGCCCTTCGCTTTTTCCATCGTGAAAAAAATCCCACGCCCAAAACCTCTCAGCACCCGATCAGAGTCGCAGGGATAGGGGCGGAACACAGAATATTCTAGCCCTCGCTCATTTCATAATTGATCCGGGTCAGCACGCTTTCTGATATCCGCCATTCGCCTCGGTCGCGCCGATACCGCTCATGGTAATGGCCAAAGCCCAAAAGCTTGCGTCCCGTGGGCCAGATATTGCGGTCCTGCATCGCCCAGATGGCGGTGGCGCTGTCGCCGTTAATCTCGATTTCAGGCGCGTGGATATGGTGGGTGGTGATCGTGTCGTCCGAAATCGACGAGCGCACATAGGCGACTGCCGCCTCGCGCCCCTCCACCCGCGCCCCGCCCGAGGGCGATGTATCGAGGATCAGGTCTTGCGTAAAACAATCGGCATATCCCGCCCAATCTTTGGTATCGAGACAACGGCAATAGCGCGCCTTGACGTTACAGATGGCGAGCCAATCAGCGAAGTTTGGTGTGTGACCGCTCACATCCGGAACCCCCGCATGGCATTGCCGCCGTCGCACAGGATCACCTGATTGTTGATGAAGCTGCCTTCGTCACTCGCGAGGAAGACCCCGAGATTGGCGATGTCTTCCGTCGTGCCCTGTCGCTTGACCGATTGCATCGATTTGATCCTATCCCAATTCGCATCCTCGACGCCATCTTTCGCGGCGGGGGTTTCCATCAGCCCCGGCGCAATCGCGACGCAGCGGATTTCATCTGCGCCAAATTGGGCCGCCATGGCGTGGGTGAAGACATTCAGCGAAGCCTTTGTGATGCCATAAGCCGTTTGCGGCTGATAACTCGCCATCGAGGACTTGTTGATGATGAGGCCTTTGGCCGCCTTCAGCGCAGGTCGCAACGCCTCTGCCAGTAACATCGGGCCAAAGGTGTTTACCGCGAAAAAATGCTGCCACTTCGCCAGACCCAGTCCGAAAAATCCGCGCGCAATTTCTTCGCCTGCGTGCAATCCGGCATTGTTGATCAGCACATCGAGTTTTGGGTTGTTTGCCATGACTGCAATGGCAAGTGCGTTTATCGACGCTTCGTCAGCCATATCGACGTGATGACATTCCGCACTCCCGCCCACGCTTTCGACTAGTTTTTTGGTTTCTTCCATGCCTTCGCTATTGAGATCGGCAAGGATCAGGTGCGCGCCAAGTTCACCAAAGGCCAACGCATAGCCACGCCCCAGCCCGGCTGCACCGCCGGTCACCAATATGGTTTTGCCTTTGATTCCCGTGGCCATATGCAATCTCCTCTCGTTCCGAAATATAGGTTATTTAAATTGCCGGAATTCGATCCGCGAAATTTTCCAGCCCTGCGCCGTCCGCCGGAATTGGTCCCGATAACGCCCCACCACTTCCATACGTTCGCCATCGCGGCGCTTGCTGTGGACCAGAACCGCCCATTCGCCCGTTGCTGTCTCCCCGGCTATTTCGATATGCGGCGACGTTAGATGGTGGATCATCCATTCGGAATTTCCGCCAATCGCCGTGCACAGAAAATCGGCCATTGCCGCGGGCCCGTCGAAAGTTGCCATGCCGTAATCACCAAAGAAATCTGGCGTGAAAACCTGCATCAATTGCTGCCGGGCGGCTTCGGCATCGCTGGCGGACAGATCAGACGCAGCACAATAGCACGCCTTGAGATTTGCAATGGCAAGCGCATCGTTCACGCTTCGGCCGCGATCCGTTCGCCTGCCAATTTCCGCAAATCGGCGGTTTTGATCTTTGAAGTGCCCGTGGTCGCCAAGTCTTCCTCGGCAAAAAACAGCACGCGTCGGGGGACTTTGAAGCTGGCCAATTTCTCCTTGGCAAAGGCTTTGATTTGGCCCTCGTCCAGCGCCGCCCCTTCATGCGGGACGATGCAAGCGACCACCAGCTCACCCAGCGTATCGTGCGGCACGCCGACGGTCTGGCTGATCTTCACAGATGGGTGCGTGCGGAGCAAAGTATCCACCTCCACCGGCGAAACATTGGCCCCGCCGGTTTTAATGATGTCATTCAACCGCCCATGCCAATACATCCGGCCTTGGCTATCCACATGCCCGCCATCGCCTGTCCGCAAAAAACCCTGTTCATCCAAACTATCGCTGAGCGGGATGCCGAGATACCCCAACATCAACGTTGGCCCTTTCACGCAAATTTCGCCCTTTTCGCCCATCGGCACGGTTTCGCCGGTCAGGGGATCGATGATCTTTACGGTCACACCATGTGCAGGCGGGCCGTGGCTGCCGGACACCACCTCGTCAGGGGTATTCGCCGGATAGACGGTGAACAGCGTGAATGTTTCGGTATTGCCAAATGCGGCATAGGGTTCTCGCCATGTCGTGCTGACACTGGGATGCTGCGCGATTGGCGATTTCATGTCCATATAGATCAGCGATGACAGATCGGCATTTGCCCAATTGGGTGCAGCGATCAGTTGTTCCCATTGGTGGGGCCAAGCGTTGAGGAAGGTGACTTTCTCCCGTTCCATCAACGTCAGCGCCTCTTCGGCGTTGAAGGTCGATTGCAGCACAAGGCTGCCGCCGCTGGTCAAAGAGCCGCCTAGCGCCATCGAGAAATTGCCCGACCAGAAAAAGCCGTTGGCAGACCACATGCGAAGCTCGCCGGGCTTGGCCGCATACCATTTCGGCCAGCGCCAAAGCTGCAACGTCACGCCGCGATGCGAAGAGAGAATGCCCTTTGGGCATGGCGGTGGAGCCGGACGAGAAAAACAATACGCCGGGATCGGCGGGGCTGTTGCTCGCGGCGCGGGCATCGACTTGGTGCTGTGCAACGCCTTCGCCCCGAGCGAGAAAGCTTGCCCAATCTTCGATCGCTCCCGTCGCCTCACCAAGTGCAGCCACATGAGACAAAAAGGGATATTTGATCGAGGCAATTGCACCAGCAGTTCCGCTTGCCACCGCCGGATCAATCTCGGCCACCATCGCGGCAAAATCTTTTTTCAGCACCTGCCGTTCGAGCAACAACACCGAAACGCCGCTCACCCGATCAGATGCTCCAGCTCGGCAGGGGTGGAAAAGGTGCTCAGCGTGGTTGCCACGCCGCCCGCAAGCGCGATGCCAAAGGTTGCCGCCAGAAACTCGGGCCGGTTGGTCATCAAGATGCCGACGCGCGTGCCTTTGCCGATGCCGCAACCGATGAGCGCGCGGGCAACGGCATTCGCCTCGTCCCACATCCGCGCATAGCTCCAGCTGATCCGCTCGCCGCCGTCCAGCCCACCATCATACCAGACCAACGCCTCGGCGTCGCCGCCCTGTTCGCAGATATGACGGAACCAGCCCGACAGCGTAAGTTCGCCAAGCCCCTCTTCTTCGGACAAGGGCGGGCCGTTAAGGATGGAAAGGGCTGCGTCCGTCATGCCACGAACCTTACCGGTTCACATCCACAACAAAGCGCCCGCGTACCGTGCCTGCCATCAAACCCGCCGCCGCCGCAATTGCTTCGCCAAGGCCGATTTCCTGACCGATCATGTCGAGCGCCGACAGATCGAGATCGCGCGCCAAACGCGCCCATGCGGCATGGCGCAGCGGCTTTGGAGCCATCACGCTATCAACGCCGAGCAGCCGCACGCCGCGCAGGATGAAGGGCATGACGGTGGAGGGGAAATCGGCCCCACCGGCGAGGCCACAAGCGGCAACCGCGCCGCCATAGCGCGTCTGCGCGCAGGCATTGGCGAGCGTTGTGCTGCCCACAGCATCGACAACGCCAGCCCAGCGTTCTTTCTGCATTGGTTTGCCCGGCGCAATCAAATCGGCCCGGTCAACGATAGACGTTGCACCAAGGCTGGTCAGATAATCCACTTCCGAAGCTTTGCCTGTGGCGGCGACCACGGTGAAGCCCGCCTTTTTCAACAGCGCAATCGCCACGCTGCCAACGCCGCCGGTTGCTCCCGTAACCAACACTTCACCTTGATCGGGAGTAACGCCTGCATTGACCAGCGCATCGACGCAAAGTGCCGAAGTATAGCCCGCCGTGCCAATCGCCATCGCTTGTGCTTCGGTGAAAGCAGCAGGCAACGGCACCAGCCAATCGCCGTTCAGCCGGGCAACTTGCGCGAGGCCGCCCATATGGACTTCGCCCACACCCCAGCCATTGAGCACAACTTTGTCGCCCGCTTTCCAATCGGCGTGGGTCGATGTGCGAACAGTCCCGGCGAGATCAATCCCCGGAATCATCGGGAATTTGCGGACGACCGGCGATGCCCCTGTAATCGCGAGGCCATCTTTGAAATTCAGCGTCGAATAGGCGACGTCGATGGTGACATCACCTTCGGGCAATTGGCTTTCGTCGATTTGCTGGAGCGAGACGGTCTGGCGACCTTCATTTATGGCGTCATTTTTGTCGATGATGATTGCGGAAAACATGATGGGATACTCCATTTGAGAGAGGGATTTGGGGGCGTTTATTTCACCACGCGCAGTTTGACATGGGCAGGCTTTTCACCCTTTAAACGGCGTTCGATTGCGGGATATTTTTCGGGCTTCACGCTGCCATGCATACACAGCCGGATCACTTCTTGCGAAAAGCGGCGGGCGAGTTTGCGCCTGTCGTCGTCATCGCGGGCATGGCTGCGCGCCCAGATTGGCCACATCATCGATCCCGCGAGCAGAATCACCGATAGCACTTCGGTATCGACATTCTCCTGCGCCAGATCGGTTTCGGCAAAGCGGGAGATCGAGCCGTGATATTCATTCCAGAACGGATCGGCAGTGGGATCGGGAGAGGCCAGCAATTGCAACAACCAAACCCGGCACAATTCGGGATTCTCCATCGCGAAATCGGCAATGCCATCGGTCGGCTCGGCGATATCGACCATTTCCACTTGCCGCTCGCCCAGGGTTTCCGGATCGCCGAAGACTGCGCGAAACATCTTGCCCGATACCCACAAGGCAGTCGCTTCGATCAATTTCTCACGCGTGGCGAAATGCTGATAGGCCGTACCGCGATTGACACCCGCGAGATGCGCCACTTCGGAAAGGCTGATCCCTTCGGGGCCATGTTTGGCAAGCAGGGTGCGCGCGGCTTCCAAGATTGCTTCGCGCGTTGCTTCGGGATCTCTAGGTCGTCTGATCCTTGCCCCACTCATTGCCCAGCCTTTCCCTTGTAATGCGATAAATATCCAACACGTTGATCAGGAACTCTGCAAGGCTTTCTGCACGTCCGCAATCCGGCACATCGGGCTTATCGTCGGGGCGAACCCGTTTTGCCCGTCCCGCGGTCAGCGAAAAGGCCAGCCAGTTTACACCGGCTGGCCCTCGCCCCCTCCCCAGAGGTTTGGTATTAGCGCGAGCGAAGGCAAACCATAAGCTTCTGAAGCTTCACGCCGCTATACCGAAGGGCTATTGAAGTTCGCTTAGATTTTGAAGCTCGCACCCAGTTTGATCACGCGACCCAAGGTCCAGTTGTTAAAGCTGGGGTTATTGGTGTTGAGCCGCCGGATCGTTTGGGGCTTTTTATCGAACGCATTATCGATATTCAGCCGCAACGAAAGACCGTTCAGTGGGCCGCCCGAACCTTCAAAGTTGTAACCAAAGGCAAGGTCGGTCAAGACGAAGGCGTTCACCCTTTCAACCCGGCTCAAATTGTTGATGGCTCCATCACGGAAGGAGCTCAGATAGTTGACGGTCAACCGGCTTGAGAAGCCTCCATTTTTCAATGCAAGCCATGTCGAAGCGCGCATCCGCGGGCTTTCGATGCCCAGTCTGTCCTGCGCCACACCGCCATTGGTGATGATGGCTTTGGTCTGGAAAGTCCCGGCGGTGCCCAAAGTAAGCTGGCTGTTACCGGCGTTCATAGTCATGTCGAAATTAAGATCGATCCCCTCAATGCTTGCAGCATTGAGGTTAGAGATACGGGTATCAACGACAATTGCGATGTTGGACGAGGGTTGCTGTGTTGCGAGTGCAGCGCCATTACCCAAAGTTGCCAGCACCGCTGCATATTGGGGAGCCGTGATATTGTACGTATAGAGATCGGGGTTGGTGAGGTAGGTTGAAGTGACCGACGGGTTCAAAGTGCCCAAGGCATTTTTCACGTCGATCGAATAATACAGGCCGCCAAGGCGCACGCCTTCCACCGGCTTTGCTTCAAAACCAACCGCCCAGCTTTCAGCCGTCTGTGGCTTGAGACCCGGTCCCGAGCCCTGCAAAACGAGCGCGCAAGTACCCTGCCTGCTGGTATCGCGAAGCGGAAGTGTGCCTCCAGATAAAACACTCTGGTCGGTCGGCCGCTGGGCTGGATTGACGCTTCCTGCCGTGTAAATGCCGCAGGCGAAGCGCCCTGTGCCGATTGCCAGAGTATCGATGGCCGTCGGAGCATTGAACGAAGTGTTCCAGTGACCGAAGATTTTGAGCCCATCGAACGGCTTGAGCGCGAAGCCCACATTGGGGTTCGTAGTCGAACCGAAGTCGCTATAATCGTCATAGCGCACCGAGCCATTTAGATCGAGGAAGGATGTGATCGGGAGCGTCAACTCGCCGAAAATCGACTTCGCGTTGCGCGATGCCTTTCGATAAGGCAGCGTTTCCACCAAATCAATCGTCCCGGTTGCAAGGCGACTGTCGGCCTTGTTCTGCTGATACTCGATACCGACTGCGACCTTAGCATCGCCACCCGGAAGCTGCGAACAGCGAACCATCGATGATCGAGCGCACCAGGAACAGCTGCTGTTTGGTCTGCTGTGCATTTTCGTAATTGGTGACGTCAGCGATCACCGCAGCGCTTGCAGCAGCAACATTGAGTGGATTCAGTTGCCCAGCAGCGATGCCCGTGCAGCCAGTGATATAGCATTGTGTCTTAACGGTATCGACGCCCGGAAAGGATTGGAAGCTGTCTGAACGACCGAAATGTGCGTTGGTACGCACCTGCCAGTTGTCACCCAGCTTGACAGTTAGTTCAGGCGACACGCCCCATGTTTCAAAGCCGACGCGCTGTGGTGTATTTTCATAAGCCGCATTGGGGCCGAACGGAGAATCCGACGCCTTCAGGGACCGAGAAAAAGCCACCAACAGCTGTCGCCAAAGCGGCGGGAAATGCCGTTGTCATCGCAGCAGCAGTGGTGATCCCGCTGCCCGCCGACGTAGCCCCACGTGCGTAGCTGGAGAGCTCCACTTCACGCTTGGTCCAATATGCGGTAACGCGCAAATCGACACTGTCGCTGAATTCCTGCGATACCGCACCGAACACATTGGTGCGCGTTAGTCGCGGGGAATAGCTATCCTCGACTACCCGGTCACAACCCGTGCCCGAGCGAGGCAGGGCCTGCACCGGCGAAAAGAGGATTGCTCGTAAAACCAGTCGCAGAAGGACTGAAACGACCCCAGCGGGTCACGGTTTGCTGCGGGGCATCGCATTGCGTAAAGGTCGTGCGGGCAACTCCAGCGGCGTTGTAAACAATTCCGTTCGACCAGCTGGTATCGCCATTCAAAACTTCGCTGCGATTGGAATGGCTAACCGAAACATAGGCATTGCCGCTGTTCCAGCTTTGGCCGGCTGTGATCGCCCCATCCCAAGTTTTATAGCTTTTTAGCGTCGTGCCAAAGCCGTAGTTGCCGTCGACCTTGATCCCTTCAAACTTCGGCAATGTGCGGAAGTTGATTACGCCAGCGACTGCATCGGCACCATAAAGCGACGAACCGCCGTCAGTGACAACGTCAACGCCTACAATAACTGCTGCCGGAAGCAGATCGGGATCGACCGCCGCCTGGTTAACACCGACCGGAGTCATCCGCATCCCGTTGGCCAGCAACAGCGTCAAGGCACCAGAAGTGGAATCTGAGGACGGCAGGTTACGCAGGTTCGGGCGCGCGATTGAACGGCCAGAGCCGGCAATGCCGCGGGGGTCGCCTTCAAACCGACCGCCGAAACTGGAAATCTGCGGAACTGCGGATAGCAATTCGTTGGTTGAACTCGCCGCTTGAGCGGTGATGTCTGCGGCAGTAACACTGATGGTTTGCGCTCCGACAACTTCAGTGCCGCGAATCAGTGTGCCGGTAACAACGATGTCGCCATCAACTTCTTCCTCGGTCGCTTCTTCGTTCGCCGGGGCGTCTTGCGCCATAGCCGGGGCCATGTGGGCCAATGAGATCAGGCTGACGCCTGCAACCAAAAATGATGAAATCTTACGCATGATATCCTCCCTAAAATTCTTTTTCCTCTCACCTCGTTTGCCCAAGGTGGAGGCTTTAATCAACACCGTTGTCTAAACCACGGAATGGAAACGGGGGTAAGTCCCTGTGCGGACATATCGCTGTTGCGATTAGCCATTATTTACAGATAGATAAATTGTTGCCTTTGCATTTACCGGCAATGCCGGCCGCTATTTTTTTACAAACTGTGTCCTTATTGCATCAGCTGCGCGCCAACCGGAAAACACGCAATCGGCAAGCGAAAGTCCGCTGACATAATAGTTGGAGCAGATGCCAATCGCGTTGCGTCCTGCGGCAAATAGTTTCGGGACTGCCTTGCCGCTTTCGTCCAGCACGGCCCCTGTATCCTCATCACACAGCAACCCGCCCATGGTGAGCGCCGGGATGGGGGACATTTTCAGATCGGCGCCGATGCTGGTCGCGTAAAAAGGACCGGTCTCGATTTTGCGGCGCAGCTTTTCCGATTTGCCAAAACTATCGGGCGCGCCCGCGTCGATATCCGCATTATATTTTTCCAGCGTCGCCGCCATTGCCGCTTGCGATACGCCGATTTTCCCGGCCAATTCCTCCAGCGTCGCGGCGCTGACGGTATAGTCATTCATGATCGCCTTGAACTGCACCTTTTGGAAAAACATCTTCTTCATGGCGGAAACTTCGCCGATGACGATTTCCTGCAAAGGCTGATCGAGGATCAACCAGCCTTTGCCGCCGCCCTTTTCAAACACCGCTTCGCCAGTGCGCGCGCCATACAGCTCTTCGCAAACAAGCCGTGCGCCATCGGGACCGACCGAGCAGGCCTTGGTCCAACTTGCAGGCGGATAGAGGAATTTCCACGCCGAAACCCGATCCAGTTTATCGGCCTTTGCGCCCACGGACATGCCGAGTTTAATTCCCGAACCATCGTCAGCAATCGTGCCGAGCGGCACAGACGCCAAATAGGCAGGCGCGGTCTTTGCCATCATCACCCGGTTATAGGTGAAGCCCCCCGCCGACAGTACCACGCCCTTGTTCACACGAATCCGCAGCGTGCGGCTGTGCTTTTGCTCGATCCGCACGGCGGCGGCATGGAGCTTTCCGGCCTGCCGCAAAGCCGAAATAATCATGTTGGTGCCAAGCTCGTAAAATTTGCCGTGCCGCCAGCGCGCAAAGGCTCCCGCAATCTGCAGCACTTCCACCCCCACAATCTCGCCCGTCTTGTCCACGATCATCCGGTGCGCGCGGGTTTGGCGCAGCAGCCGCGCATTGGGTTGGCGTTCGATGGAGGCGAGCAAGGGCGGCAACAGATATTGTCCGCTCAGCCCGGTCGGCTCGCCGCCTGCGGAGGGCTTTGCCCGGTGTCCGCGCTGCGCCGGGGTGGCGAGCGCCATGCCCGCAGCCGTTGTTTCATTGCCGCTGAAATACAGGCTCTCGGTTTCAGGATAGCTGGTCTTCGCCGCCGTTGCCGGGCCGCCAAGCCGGACGCCGTGGCTTTCGAGCCAAGGCTGGAAAGTCGTACTCGCCTTGGCAAAGCGCAGCACGGTTTCTTTGCGGAACATGCCCCCGGTTTCAAAGGCGAGATAGGCGGCCATATTTTCCGGGCTATCCTCCACGCCTGCTTCGCGCTGCGCCTTCGTGCCGCCGCCCATATAGATGATGCCGCCCGATAGCTTTGAAGCACCGCCGCCCATGCCGCGATCAATGGCGATGACCGAAAGGCTGCGATCCTCCGCCGTCCTGAGCGTCGCGCAAGCCCCGGCCAAGCCGACGCCGACGACCAATACGTCACAGCTTTCGTCCCATGGCGCTGCATCGACATCATCGACCACAATCGCCGCATCCACGCGCGTCGATGTCGGCGTCAAATCATCGAGAAAGCGATTGTCGGCTATCATAATTTATCTGCCTCACGCGGAATGGTAAAATGCTGCATATAGTCGCTGAAGCTGGCCAAAACCTCGTCCTCCCTCAGCCCGAACTGTTCGAGCGTATAGGCATTTACGCCCCGCGCGCCTTTCGGGTTTTGTACCTGCCAATCGAGTACCGATTGCCGCACGGCTTCGGGCGAGTTGATTCCCAAACCGGCATGAACATCACGCATCGCTGCGGCGGGGTCTTCCAGCAGCCGGTAATAATCGACATGGACGACGCGGTCCGCATTTGGCCCACGCGCAAATTCCATGATCCGTTCGATATGCCGCGTGACAAAATGGAACATCTGCCGCCCCACCCGATGCGGATCGACGGCGGCATAGCGCGACGTGCGGAGCGCCAAACTCATCTTCGCAATCGAGGCCAATGTCTGCACCGGATCGCGGTGCGTCATCACAAAGCGAGCATCGGGGTAAACCGCCAAAATCGCCTCCATTGCCAAGACATGATTGGGATATTTAACCGCCCAGCGCGGTCGGGGCATCCGCCATTGCAGCAATTGCAATTGCCGTTTGTGAACGCGGTAGGCGGCATTGAAATCGGCCATGTCCAACAGCCAATCAAAATAATCGGGCACATCGAACAGGTTGTGAAATCCAGCCGCGCAATGCGCCTGTTCTATGAAGACATGACATTCCTCTGGCCCGTCGGCGTCGCGCAGATGCAGCGCCTCGCGTCCGCTGGCCCTCCAGCGCTCGGCTTCGTGCTGTTTGCGGGCGATGGCAGCGGCAGGATCAAAGCCGGGGGGCGGGTGCGGCGCGCTGCCCTCCCATGTGCGGATCAGGCGAAAGCGCGTGTCCCGGTCAAACAGATATTGGAAAAATGTCGTCCCCGAACGCGGCAGGCCGGTGAGGAAGACCGGGGCTTCGATCACCTCATCGGCAATTTCGGGATAGTCGCGCAGCCATTTCTGGCCCGCTATCCGTTGTGTTGTGCGGTGGATGAGATAGCTTTGCGGGTCGGCTTGCGGCGGATTGGCATTAAGCGCCGCGACCAGCGTTTCGAGGCCGGCGCGGAGTTGGGGTTCGCTGTCGGAAATGCCCACCCGCGCTTCGGCTTCGGCGACGGTGGCCGCAGCGGTCCAATCACTCTCCGTCACCCAATCCAAGTGCCTTTTCATACAATTCATGAAAATTCCGGATGATCGATTCCTGATAGGCCGAATACCAGATATGCGGTGGCTGTTTGGATTTCAGGCCATTGTGCACATTGGGAAAATTGCGGCAGTCCTGATCGAAAATACGCGCCCAGCGCGCCAAGTTCCACCGCGTCGGTCCAGCTTTGCTCGGGCTCGAGCATGTGGAGCTTTGGCAGGCGGCGGTTTGGGCTTTCCCTCGGGCCATGGGGCGAGCAACATCGCCTCCATCAGACATTCATCGGGATTATCGCCATGGGGGCGGAAGCGGTACACGATCCGGCCCCAGCCGCTCCAGGGTGAGAAATTGGGGAAGAGATTGGAGTAAGTGGACTCGTTCAGTTCCATGTCGGAAAATTGATCCGCCTCGTCGCCGATGATCGATTGCAGATAGCCACGCATCATATCCGCCGCACCATGCCAAGCCGACTTCACGGCTTCGTCGCCCGCGATCATCCCGCGCGTCGGGCTTGACGCACTGGGCATGGCATGGCCGAGCCTGCCCCAATTGCCAAACACATCATAACGGCTGTCGGTGAGGTCGCCGCCCGTTGACCAGCAATTGCGGGTGGGTGGCAATGGAGTGATAGGCCTCCAGAAACCCTTCCTGCACCACTTTCCAATTGGCCTTGATCACGCGGCCAACCCATGCTTGGCGATAGCGGTTTTCAAGCTTGATCTTGGCATAATGGGCGATCATTTCGGGGCCCATATAGTCTTCGAGCGACACACAATCGGGATCAGGATTGATAAAGACAAAACCACCCCATGTGCCCACTTTCGCGCCGCCCAATTGCTGGGCATCTTCGCGCACGCCGGGGAAATCCCACTCGCTGGGGATGTCTTTCAGACTTCCGTCAATGCCCCAACGCCAGCCATGATAGGGGCACCGAAAATCGGTGGCCCGGCCATTACATTCGCGCAAAGACCGGCCCCGATGCATACAGGCATTCACATGCGCCTTGATCTCGTTCTTGCCGGTGCGAACAATCAGGTATGATCGGTTGACGATGGTATAGATGATATAGTCACCGACCTCGGGAATATCCTCCTCGCGGCATGCCATCTGCCAGACCTTGCTCCAAAGCTGTTCGACCTCGCGGTCATGGTAGCTTCTATTGTGGTAGCGCGCGGTGTTCACCTTTTTGGGGCCGCCAGCCAGTGTGCCGGTTTTCCGATAGACGTCAGGAAGCAATTCAGGTCTGGCGTTCATAGGCAGAGCAGCCGGTCCAGTTCGAGGAACGAAACCGAGCGTTTTCCTTCGGGCGTTTCCTTGCCAAGATCGGGCGTATATTTGCCGATGATCTTGGGCCGCTGGCCTGCATCGGTGCCGCCGCCACGCGCAGGCGGGGCAGTCATTGCCGCTGCTGGCTCCACCCCGGATGGTGGCAGAAACATCCAGAAAATATCGCGTCCCGGAGGCAGCGTCGGCCCGCCGATATATTGCAGCATATGCGGATCGGCACTGGTCAGATCGCCCTCGATCCAGCTGCCATCAAGATTGAAGCGGCCCGATTTGCCGCGTTCCTTATCTTCGAACACGGATCGTGCCGTCGGGCTGCTCTTCATACACAGCGCCGCTATAGGGATGGGGTTCGCGCCTTAATTCTCGGTCCATGTTCAGCCTCTTTTGCCGCGCGAAAAAGCGCGGCTCATCAATTCGGTGTAGCTTGGATCAGTATCGCGCCTGTCGATGCTTCCATCAAAGGGCCGACGCAAGCGCATGTCATAGGTAACAACGCGCTTGGCAAAACGCCATTGGCCATCGGCTTCTTTGCGGTAACGATCAATGTAGCGCACTGCCATAAAGTCTTCCTGTGAACCGCCATTGCCATCGGGGATGATGTGATAGGCAAGTGCGTAAACCTCGCCCTCGCCTGCGTCGCCATCGACGCTGATCAGGTGATTGCACACATGGTGGCCGCTATAGGGCATATAGGGCATGGACCGTTCGATGAAGTCGCAATAGCCCGCCGCATCGCCATCATAGCTGTCACCATGGGTGTCGGTGGCATCGGCGGTGTAAAGATCGCGGAGCAAGCGCAATGTCTTTCCGGTCTATTGCGCGCGAATATTGCAAGACCAGTTCGCGGATCGCCTCTTTGGCAAGCAGGGTTTCGAGATCGCTCATAGGTCGGCAACCGAACGGGTGATGTGCATATGCGCGCGGGCCGCTGCATGTTTGGGTTCATCCTCGCGCTGGATTTCAACCGCGATGGCGACATGCGCGAGGCTGAGCATCATATCCATCAACTGTTGCTCGCCCGCATCGAAACTGCCCATCGGCTTGCTATCGAGATAGTCCAGCGCTTGCGCCAACAAGGGTTGCGCCGCATCGTAAAAAGCCTGTCGCTCTGCAAACGAACTGCTCCCGCGCAACGCATCGCGCGCTGCTGTACCGCCAATAGCCCATTGCGCCACAAATGGCTCCAGCGCGGCAAATTCCGATGGCAAGCTCATAGGTTGTTCTCCGCGCGATATGCCTCAACCTGCGTTGCTACCGAATGCATCAAATGGCGGCAGAGCACTTCCTGTTCCTGAAAATGGATATGGCTGAGCGCCCCGCTACTCAGCCCGCGTTGACCGGCTTCGATCACTGCGCGGTCTTCTGCTATGGATGTCGCGCGTCATCGCCAGCCCATATTCGCGGGCAAAGCGTTTGGCGGCGCTATCATCCGCGCCCAGCCAATAGATGCGGATCACCCCGCGCGATTTGGTGGCAGAGATCGGATAGACCATGTGCGTGAACGGATTGATCGGTGAGGCAAAGACGAACAGTGACGGGAACAGCGCAAAATATTGCTTGGTATTGTCTCCAAAATCGACCCCCGCCGCAATCTGCTGCTTCACCGCATGGCCGAAAGTATAGCCTTGCAACGGCGTGACAACAGGTGTCGGATTCGACCATATGGTTTGCGTCCGGTGAAGCCCGTGAAAGCCGTAACGCACCGGATAGCCAAAGGGATTGTCCGGCCCCAGCCCCGCCGATCCCGATTTGGTATGGATGAAGCGGAGGTGATAATTTTCCTGGAAATTATCGTAGGTCAGCTTCCAGTTGGCGTTGATGTCGTAAACATATTCGCTGAAATGCGAGGCCTGTGCGACCACCGTATTGTCCATCTGGCGTAGCGATGTCTTCGCCGATCCATTCCCGCAGCGGCTGTGGGTTGCCGCGCGGATCGAGATTGACAAAGACCATCCCGCCACAGCTGTCCACCGCCACGGATTTCAAGCCGCAATCCTTTTTCTCCAGACCAAAGCGTTCAAAATCGGGCGCAGAGATCAGCCCGCCATCAAGGCCGAATGTCCACATATGATAGCGGCAGGAAAAGCGGCTGCCGGTGCCGTCTGAAGGTCCATCGATCAACTGCGTTCCACGGTGCGGGCAAACATTGTGGAAGGCGCGGAGCGAGCCATCTTTTGCGCGCGCGATAATCAGCGACGCCCCGAGCACCTCCAGTTCGCGCACGATATAGTCGCCGGGGTTGGCCACTTCGCAGACATGCCCGACATTGAGCCAACTCCGCCGGAACACTGCCTCGCGCTCGGCCTCAAACCACACTGCCTCATAATAGGGGCCGGCAGGCACAGGAGCGGTGCCCAGTGCTTCGGCTTGCGGGTTGGGTTCCTGCACAAAACCATTTGTCGGCGCATTCATCGGAAAGCCTCCATCTTCCCCCAAAGCATAAGGACCACAGGCACCACGCGGCAAGTGATGCACGGTTCGCGGGTGCGATGGTTGCATAGGGGCAGGTGCAACGCTATTCTGTCTGATCGAACAGACGTTGCATCTGGCTTTCACCAATAAGCGTTGCTAAACACAACCTTTCGCATTCTCGCACAGGAGCCCGCAGCAATGGCAACGCAACTCACCGTCAATGGCAAAGCGGTCTCTCTGGAGGCGGAGCCGGACACGCCGCTGCTGTGGGCAATCCGCGAAGAACTGGGGCTGACGGGCACGAAATTCGGCTGCGGGATTTCGGCTTGCGGGGCCTGTTCGGTGCACATCGATGGCGCGGTGGCGCGCTCTTGTTCGGTCCCGCTGGGTGAGGCGGCAGGAAAATCGGTGACCACCATCGAAGGGCTGAAAAGCGCCGATGGCGCGCTGCACCCGGTGCAGCAGGCATGGATCGACGCGCAGGTTCCGCAATGCGGATATTGCCAATCGGGGCAGATCATGGCGGCGGTCGCCTTGCTCAAATCACACCGGCGGATCCAAGCGACGCACAGATCGATGAAGCGATGACCAATATTTGCCGGTGCGGCACCTATCCCCGCATCCGCGCCGCGATCCACGCGGCCGTCAAAGCGTAAGGGAGAGAGACAATGGCCGATAATCCCACGCTCGATATGGACGATGCAACCCCGGTGGCTCCTGCCAAACGCAAAGGCGTGAAGCGCCGTGCCTTTTTGATCGGCGGCGCTGCCGTCGTTGGCGGCGGCATTTTTGCGATGGTTATGGCGGACCGCTCGGCGCGCAGCGGCGCAATTGCCCTCACCACAAAGCCCGGTGAAGGATCGTTTCAGGCCTGGATGAAGATCGCGGCGGACGACGTGATCACGCTCTATTCACCGCATATTGATTTTGGCCAAGGATCGCACACCGGCCTTGCACAAATGCTGGCCGAAGAGCTTGACGCCGATTGGAGCAAGATCACGGTGGAGCAGGCCCCGCCCGATGGCGGTTTTGCCAATGACATTTTGATGCGCTATTTCATGGGCGAAATGGGCGGAATGCCGCGCTTGACGAACGCTCTCCCCGCCAGTCTGGTTTCGATGGCGGCGCGGATCTATGCCGATCCAGTTGACCGGCGGATCTTCGGCCTTGCGCGCCACCGGACAGCATGGTTTTCGTTTGATCGGAGCCGCTGCACGGCTGGCGTTGATCGAGGAAGCGGCGAGCCGAATGGGCGTATCTGCCGCCGAATTGACAACAGCGGACAGCGTCGTAACTCATACCAAATCCGGCAAAACCCTGCGCTATGGCGAACTGGCCGAAGCGGCGGCGAAGCGGACCATGGCGTCCGATCCGAAACTGAAAGCGCGCAAGGATTATAAGTTCATCGGCCAGCCGGTGAAGCGTTTCGACATTCCGGCGAAGGTCGATGGTTCGGCGCAATATGGTATTGATGTGAGCTTGCCCGAAATGCGCGTGGCGACAATCATGATGGCGCCGGTGCGTGATGGCGTGTTGGAGTCGGTTGACGAAAAGCCAGCGCTCGCGGTGGCAGGCGTCGAAAAAGTGATCCGGCTGGACGACGCCGTAGTGGTGGTGGCCAAAGGCTATTGGCAGGCGAAGAAGGGGCTGGACGCGCTTGCGCCGCAATTCAGCGATGGCGGCCATGCTGCGCTTTCCTCGGCAAATATTTTTGCCGCGCAAGACAAGCTGAATTCCGAAGGCACGGCCCTGTCCGCGCCCGCCGGCGGCAAGCTTATCAAGGCTGATTACAAAGCCCCTTTCCTGCATCAAGCGATGATGGAGCCTTGGGCGATGGTCGCGCATATGAAGGACGGCAAGCTTGAGGCTTGGGGCGGGTTGCAAGACCCGCTGTCCACCCGCAAATTGCTGGCGACGGCTGCGGGCATCGGCGAGGATGCAGTCACATTCCATCCACTCATCATGGGTGGTGGCTTTGGTCGGCGCTTCCCCGATTACAGCCAGATCATCCCGCAAATCGCGCAAGTGGCAAAGCAATTGCCCTATCCGGTCAAGCTGATCTGGAGCCGCGAAGAAGAGGTAAAGCATGGGGCATACCGCCCGCAGGTTGCCTCGCGGCTACAGGCAACACTTGGGGCCGACGGCAAAATAGCCAGCTGGGCAAGTGACTATGCCCAAAATGTCAGCGCTATGGCCGAGGGTGAAGTGCCCTATGAAATCGCGGATTTCGAAGCGCGCCACCATGAATATATCTCGAATCAGGTTGATGCCTATTGGCGCTCGGTCAACGCCAGTCAGCATGGCTTTTTCAATGAAAGCTTTATCGACGAGCTAGCTTTTGCAGCGGGCAAGGATCCGTTTGAATTTCGCCGCGCGCATTTGCCCGCTGGCTCCCGGCAATTGAAAGTGCTCGAAGAAGTTGCAAAGCGCAGCGGCTGGGGAACCCCGTTGGCGGCGGGCACTGGCAGGGGCATTGCCATTGTCGAAAGCTTTGGCTCGATCGTTGCCGAGGTGGTCGAAGCATCGCTGAAAGCGGATGGTACGCCCAAAGTGCACAAGGTGTGGGCGGTGGTTGATTGCGGCACGACGGTGAACCCGCTGAACGCTCAGGCGCAGATACAGGGCGGGATTATCATGGGGCTGTCGACCGCAATCGGCGAGGAAATCACGCTCGAAAAAGGCGCGGTGGTGCAATCCAATTTCGGCGACTATCCGGTCATGCAAATGGCCGATGTGCCGCCGGTGATCGACGTCCATTTCATCGAAAGCGGCGCGGCGATGGGCGGCATTGGTGAACCCGGCGTCCCGCCTGCTTCGCCTGCCCTTGCCAATGCGCTGTTTGCCATCACCGGCAAACGTGTGCGGCAATTGCCGATCAAGGGGCAGGCGAGAAGCGTTAGCGCCAAAGATCCTTTCGCCGCCGCCAACGCCTGCCCGCCGCGTCCGCCCAGATCGCTTGAAAGTGCTTTCAGGCGATAGGTCCACAGGTGCAGCGGATGTTCCAGAGTCATTCCCATCGCGCCCAAAAACTGGTGGAAATCATAGACGGTTGCCTTGATGCTTTCCTGCGCGTGGAGGGCGGCAAGGGCCGCGTCGCCCGCGTCAAGAGTCGCCGCCGCCTTCATCGCCAGCCAATAGACACCGTTGCTCCGCACCTGCGCCTCGGCCAGCCGGTGGCGGACGGCCTGAAAACTGCCCAATGCGCCGTCCGAATTGTTCGCGCTGGCTCACATGCGCGCACACGCTTTGTAGTGCTCCCGCGAGCAGCCCCGCCGCCTCTGCGGCAAGCGCAACGCGCCAGCGGGTGATCGCTTCCTTGGGCGAGACCATGTGCATTTTCAGATGCGAAAGTTCGGGATCAACCAGCAGGGTTCCCATCGGATAGCCATAGAGCGATTCAGGTTCGACCCGCACCTGTTCGGTGGTCACCTCCATCGAGCAAACGCAATGGTCACCGATCATCACCACCGTCGCCCCGGCGCGCAGGAAACGCAGCAAGCGGTTGTTCTTGCCTTCCTCCACCATGCACAGCGGGCCTTTGATGTCCGTCGCCCAGCAAAGGCCGCACCAGCGCGCTCATCGCCGCTTCGGTGGTAAAGGGCAGTCGGGCCAGCCGCTCGGTTATGATTGCGGCGGTCAGCGTCCCCAGATCGGGATCAAAGGCGACATCGAGAAAGCCGCCCTGTTCGAGTTCGCGGTCAAGCGCTTCGCTGGTGAGCGCGCAATTATGATCGCCAATGGGCACGGCTTCAAATGGCTTCGCCAACGAATCGAGCGCGTCGAGGATGGCGATTTGATCGGGGTTTAAGGAAAGGTCCATCACCTCGGCTCCCTCGGCAAGCCCAGCACATCATTGGCGACAATGTTCAGCTGTATCTCCGCTGCCCCCGCCGCGATGCCGGCGACAATGCCGCGCTGGTGATGCATTTTGAGATAGGGATGCGCGTCGGCGAGGGCTTCGGGCAAATACTCCACGACAAATTCCGCCACCCGTCGTTCGGCCATGATCGTGGCAAAGCGGGCCGACGAGGTTTCCGAGCCAATCACCTCTCCCTTCGCCCGCCGTGTGACAATCGCATAGCTCGCCATCCGTGCGGCTTCGCACAGCGCCGCGCAGTTGGCGGCATCGATCTTTACAGCGTCGCGTTCAAAATCGCCCTGTTCTTGCAAAAGCGAAACCGCGCGGTCGAGCGCCGCGCGGGCCAGCGTATAGCGCGGGATGCCCAGCCGTTCGTTGGCAAGGCTGAACCCGATAATCTCCCACGCCTGCCCCTCGCCGCCGAACAGCGCGGAGGCGGGGATCAGCATATCGTCGAAAAACACTTCGTGAATATCGCCCTCGCCGATCAGCGAAGGGATTTGCCGCACGATGATCCCCGGCGTATCCATCGGCACCAACAGGATAGAGATGCCGCGCTTGCGGTCTTCGCTGGTGCGGCAAAGCAGGAAACAGGTGTCGGCGAGGCCCGCGTAAGACGTCCAGATTTTTTGACCGGTAACGCGGTAATGATCGCCCTCCAGCACCGCGCGGGTGCGGAGTGAGGCGAGGTCTGATCCCGAACCCGGCTCTGAAAAACCCTGGCACCACAACGCCGTGCCGTCTGCTATGCTGGGCAGATAGCGTTCCTGCTGTGCCTTGGTGCCATATTTGATCAGCGTCGGCCCGACCCAGTTGACGTTCATATATTGCCCGCCGCGCGGCTCGCCCGCCGATCCACATTTCTTCGGCCAATATCGTCTGGTGCCATGGATCGAGCCCCTGCCCACCGATTTCCTTGGGCCAATGCGGGGTCAACAGATTGTCTTGCGCCAGCTTTCCGCAAAATGTGCGGGCATATTCGGTAAGCGCGGGCGAAGCGGGGCCATGTTGCGAAAACCGCTCCCAATCCTCGGGCAGGGTGCTGGCGAGAAAGTCTTTCAACCGCTGGCGAAAGGCGGCTTCTTCATCGGTCCAGTTAAAATCCATGCGCGGGTCTCCTGCGACTATCGGTGCAAGGCGCGAGGCAACCGGTCAAGCGTCAATGTGCAAAATCGCGGTGGCGGATCAGCGCAAATGCTGCCGGAAATGCGCCACGGTCGCGGCAAAGGCATCCTGCGATTCGGGCAGATCGGGCTGGTACATATAGCAATGCCCCATCGCCTCACCCACGATCAGCGTGGATTTAACCCCCGCCTTCAACAGCGCCGAATTGGTGACAATCGCCGGGCTCATATCCATTGCGCGGGTACCGGTGATGATCAGCGAGGGCGGGAATTTGGCAATCACTGCCGGATGGATGGCGGGTGAGACAATGGGATCTCCATAGTCCGCGCCGTCAAAATAGCCGCGCGTCATATCCATTTGCGTCTCGCCGGGCTTTGACGGGGCTGGAAAACTGCCGTCGATATAGCCCGCGACATAGGCCGAATCCCCGGTTTGAAAACGCACCCCACCCGCGCCGAATATCCCCACGGCTCCCACTTGAGGCAGGCCCTTTGCGGGCAAATAGGCGGCGGCTTGAGCGGTTAACGCGCCGCCAGCCGAACAGCCGAAGATGCCGATATTCTCGGGCTTATAGGTCTTCAGCAATTCGCGGTACACCGCCGCCACATCCTCGACGCCCGCCGGATGCCTGATGTTCGGGGGCCATGCGGTAATCGACCGAGACGATTTTATAGCCGCCAAGCGACGCGATCGGCAGCGATTCGATCAGCGCGCAGACATCCCAACAGACCGTGAACGCTCCGCCGTGCAGGTTGATCAACACGCGCTTTTTGTCATGCGGCTTGCCCTTCGGCGTGATCACTTTGGTCTTCACGCCGCCGATCAATGTATCGACGATGTCCGCCGGATACAGATCCAGCATCCGCTTCACGCGTGGGGCCATCATCGCGTTCAGCCCCGCGCGGCGGGTAGCAATATCGGGTTCGACCGAGGTCGCGAGCGCCACCGGCATCTTCGCGCGCAACGCCTGTTGCGCCTGTGCTTCTTTGCTGGAGAGCGCAGAGGGCGGCAGGTCAAAGGCTGGGACGTTCGCGGTGCCGTCGGCTTTGAAGCTTACACCCTGCCCAAAGGCTGCGCCGGCGAACGTCGCGCTGGCGACGGCTATAATGATTTTGGATTTCATGTTGCTCTCCCGCTGGCAAACCCGAAGTTATGCAGGGCCAAGTCAATGGAGCAAGCAGGGCGTTCGAGACATTGCGGGGGCGATAGGCATCATCCCGCCGCCAGAACCCCCTTCGGCTCATCCTCCAGCCGCGCTTTCACTTTGTCAAAATCCGCCTCAAATTTGGGGCGCATCGTTCCGCAAAGCCGATCCCAGATCGTGGTGTAGCCGCCAAAGTTGATCGTGAAATATTTGTGGTGCTGATCGTGGAATGTTGCGCTGATAAACCATTTGGTCGCCCAGCTTTTGTTCCACCAGCGCGGAAGGAACTCATAGCCCGAATGGACGTACAGCCCCATGAAGATATTGGTCGGGCCGATGATAGCCATCGATTGTTCGTGCACCGGCGCGACCAGCGTCATCACCGTCAGGAACAGCGGTACAAAGCCGCCATTGACCAGCGATTCAAGCGGATTGACCGAGGCCGTGGTCAGAAGATTGGGCGAGGTCGAGCGGTGGTGCAGCTTATGCACCCAGCGATACACCGGCTCGTTATGCATCCAGCGGTGCAGCCAATAGAACCAGGTATCGAACAGGAAGAAATAGAGTGCGAATTCAAACGCAACCACCCACCAGCTGACCTGCGTCTTATCGATGATCACTAGGTCATTGGTTGCGAGCCAGCCGCCGAGCCACCCGAGAAATGTCCCTGCGGTGGCCACATTGATGACCGTAAAAATGCCTTCGTTGCGGAAGGTGATCCATTTGAACCCTTTGGGCTGGATTTTCCGCGCTTTGAAAAAGCCGGTCAACACGCCCGCAACCAGGCCGCTGACAACGAACAGCGCGATCCACAGCCGCAGCAATTCTTCGCCGCCGACCAGCTGCAAGAGTTGGTTCCAAAGGTTCATTGTAGTTGTATCCAAAAAACCTGCCGTCACCCTGAACTTGTTTCAGGGTCCATTTCGCAGCCGTGACCGAACGTCTAGATGGCCAAATGGATGCTGAAACAAGTTCAGCATGACGGCGTTATTTATTGCCTATCCGTGAATTTACCCCCGCGAAGGCAGTTCCGCAATGGCAGTGCCAAAGGCCGACATTTCATCACGGTGGGTTTTCGCTGTCTGCTGAATTTCGACATATTTCTTGCCGTTTTCTTCAAACTTGCGGATCACGCGTGCCGTCGATGAAGATCACGTCGCCGTCGGGATTGTGGCGGCGGATCTGGCACTTTGATTTGTGCAGGAAGCCATCATCGCCGATCCAGTTGGTGATGTGATGCGTCAACCAGCTGTTACGCTCCGGGCCGTAATCATAGGCACCCGGCGCACCGACTTCGAGAGCGAACTCTTCGTCCCAGTGGACGCGCTCTGGGCAATCGGGAACGTTGAAGCGGTTTTTGATGCCAAGGCCGGGATGCGCCTGCTGCATTTTATACGCGAGCTTGTTGGCGCGGATATAAAGCCCGCCCCAGCCTTGCGCGTAACAGATAAATCCGGTGACCGTCATCGGCCCCTTCATCATGCGCGGCAATTCGTCACCGACGTTTACGTCTTCCCAATAGCGCGGGTTCGCTCCGCGAATTTCTTCGTTCGCATACAGCTTGCCCCATTCGGCCAACTCTTCATCCTTGAAGGGGACAACGCGGCCGCGCGCTTCGGTATATTTCGTGCCGCGTTCACGCGCTTCGTCGCGGTCGGTGCGGAACACCCAGCTATCGGCTTCGCAGACCAGTTCGTCATTCTGGTTATAGAAATCGACATGGTAGATTTGCTGGAAGCTACGCCCGGCAAATTTGGTCTGATGCTCGACCAGATCTTTCAGATGCGCTTCGGTGCGGATCGTATCGTTCCGCATGACCGGCTTGTGCCATGTCCAGTCCGCACCCGCCCACATCGCGTGCACGCCGGACAAGCCGCCGCAATAGCCAGAGATCAACCGGCTGGTGGTGAACAGAAAGCTGGGCAGGGCAACGACGTCACCATATTTGGTGGTCTTGGCATATTCGGGATCGCACCACAGGGGATTATCGTCGCCGATACCATGGGCATAATGGCGCACCGCATCGCGGGTGGCTTCATAGTTCCACGGCTCGATGGTGTTTTCGATCTTTACGCCAATGCGCGTGCGAAGGTCGGCAAGGCCTTCCTCGGTGATTTTGGGGAATTTTGCTTCTGACATTTTACTTCTCCTGAAATTCTATGCGGTGGCTTTTGCCGCTTCCTGATCGCGCAAGACCTTGCGGTTGACCTTTCCGGCGGGGGTTTTGGGGAGCTCGGCGACGAAATCGACGATGCCGGGGAAATTCATGCTGGGCGAGCTTGGAGCGGGTGAAATCCTGAAGCTCTTTGACGAATGCATCATCGGGCGTGCGCGGTGAAACGACAAAGGCCTTTACCACCAAGCCGCGCGTTGCATCGGGCGCGCCGATCACCGCACATTCCATCACATCGTCATGCTTGAGCATCGTATTCTCGATCTCGACCGCCGACATCGTCCAGCCTGCCGAAATGATCACGTCATCGGCGCGGCCGCAGTGATAGAAATAGCCGTCGGCGTCGATCTTCGCCATGTCCTTGGTGGTTTCCCAACCGCCGCGCCGCCACAGCATCAGTTCGCCGACTTCGTCCGGCTTTGCGGGGCTGCCATCGGGCATCTGCACTTCAAGCCTTTGGCCCGGAACGGCCTTACCCAACGAACCCGGCTTCACCGCAAAATCATCCGCACCCGGATAGTTGACCAGCACCACGCCAATCTCAGTGGTGCCATACATCGAACATGCAGGCGTCTTGAAGGTCGCGTCGATAAAATCGAGTGTTGCCGGATCAATCGGTTCGCCGGTGTAGCTGAGCTTTTGGAAATGGAAGGCATAGTCGCCCGCCTTTCCACTGTTCTTCATCATCCTGTAATGCGTCGATGCGGCGGACATATTGGTGATTTTATAATCCGAAAGCGCCTTCAACAGTCGCACAGGATCAAAGCGGCCTGCGAAAGTTCCGGTGGTAACGCCAAGGCCCAGCGGCGCCAGCGTGCCGTGCCACAGACCATGGCCCCATGCGGGACTGGAAGGGCAGAAAAATTCGTCGCCCGGACGGATGCCGGTGCCATAAAGCGCGGCGAACATCAAAGTTACCAGCGCCTTGTGCGTGTGCTTCACCGCCTCTGGCAGTTCGCGCGTGGTGCCACTGGTATATTGGAAGACGGCAAGGTCATTCGCCTTGGTCTTCGGTGCATAGCTCGCGCGGAAAATGCGCGATGCTGGCAAGGAACGCATCGTCGGCCACGATCACGCGCGGGCCGTTCAGACTCTCGCGCCAGCTCGGCTTTTTCGGCATTGGTGATCAGGATGACTGGCTTGCAATCATCCACGCGCAGCTTGAGCGCATCGGGGCCAAAGAGCGTGAACATCGGCACCGAAATCGCGCCCGTCTGCATCGCCCCGAACAGGCAGACATAGAAAGGTAAGGACGGCTCCAGCATGAAAGCAATCCGCTCGCCGGGCTGCACGCCTTCGGCATCGAGCCAATGCGCGAATTTCGCCGCACCGGCTGAAAGCGCATCAAAGCTCAAAATTTCGTCAGCGCCCTCGCGAATGCGCGATCCGCACGGCAGCGCGGCCATCGCCCTTGGCATGGCGGGTGATGCATTCATGCGCGATATTGAGATGTTCGCGGTCACCATCGAACAACTCCCACAAGCCATCCATATTGGCATGGGCCTGCGCGTCGGCATAGCGGGTGAAGTCTGTGAGTCGTGTCATCGACTCGCCTATGGCAGAAAAACCTTGCCATTGTAAATAGTGAATGATATTCTATATATTGAATGAACAAAGCCCCCGCCATCTCCCGCGCCGCCGCGATCCTGCGTCTGTTGGGCAAGAGCGAAATGCCGCTGGGCGTTAACGCCATCGCCCGCGAACTGGGGCTGGTCCCCTCCACCTGCCTCTATGTGTTACGCGCGCTGGCTGAAGAGGAATTGGTGGCTTTCGATTCTGATACCAAGCGTTACCGGTTGGAGGCAGGCGTGCTCACGCTGGCGCGCGGCTGGCTAAAACGCGATCAATTCGGCGATCTGGCGCAACCGGCGTTAGACCGCATCGCCCGTGATTTTGGCGTCACGATGCTGGGCGTACAGATTGTCGGGATCGACCATATCATCGTCGTTGCCAAGGCAGAGGGCGGCGCGAATTTCCAGCTTTCCGCCCAAATCGGCAGCCGCTTCCCTGCCCTCATCAGCGCCACCGGCCGCTGCATCGCCGCCTTTGGCGATTATCCGCCCGCGCAAATCGAAGAACGCTTCCATACGCTGCGCTGGGATGATCCGCCCAGTTTGACGGATTGGCAAGCCCAAGTCACGCAAACCCGCGAACAGGGCTATGGCGTCGATGAAGGCAATTATATCGCCGGGATCACCGTAGTTGCAGCGCCCATCTGCAAAGACCAGCGCCCGCCCCAGCCACGCATTGGTCGCCATTGGGATCGGTGGGGCAATCAAGCGGATGGGCTTGCAGGCTTTGGGCGAGGCATTATTGGCTGGCGCGCAATCGATCAGCGCCCAAATGCGCGATTGAATCTAAGCCAAAAACGCCAACCAGGAAAAAACCGCGCTGCCCGCGATCGCGCTCAAAATCGTCGGCTTGCGGTAGGCTGGGCTGAGCAAGCCCACCAGTAAACCACCGATCACGACGAAAAACAGCATCAATCCGGCCAGCATCCCGAACAGCCGGTAAGCCTTTGGCCCATGGCCTTTATGGATTTCCATCAGCGCGTTCAGGAAGGACGGCTCGATATATTTTGCCGTCAGTTTCCCGTCCTTTTCTTCAAATGCGACGTGCGGACGCGAGGTGGGACGCGTGGTGAAATTAGGGCCACGCGCACGGAGATATTCAAATTCCACGTCCACTTTTTGCGCTTTCAAAAAGGCACGGACATCGGCCTCGAATGTCGGGCTTTCGCTGTCAAATTTGGTGCCCTCCGGAATGGCCAGCGGCGTTTCCTTTGCGTCACCCTCTATATCGGCAAGATACAGCCCGCCCGAAATTGCCACCAATAGGAACGCCGGGGCGAGCAAAGCCGCCGCATAAAGATGGATCCAAACGAGGATTCGGCGCAATTTGAGGCTGTTCATGGGGCTTTTTTCTCCGTGGAAATATTATTGCTATTGGACAAATCTGCCAATCGCCGCTCCGATTGCCCCATAAATCATAGAGATGCAATTCGTGATATGAATAGTGTGGCATCTGCGGCGTGGACGGCCATGCGGGAAAATTTTAGCGTCTTCGTGTCTTCGCGTGAGTCAAAATTATTCTCACGCGAAGACGCGAAGACGCTAAGAGCGGGCGTAGAGGAGACCTGTTATGCGTAAATTGATTCTGTCGGTTGCAGCCGTGATGTTGCCTGCCGCATCTCATGCCCAAGCACCCAATTGGCCCGATCCGAAAGTGGTCCCCACGCCCTCACAAAAGGACGGAATTCCGCTGATCGTAGGCTGCACAAGCACGACGAGCGAAATCTGGGAATCGCGCGGGAGCGGCGATATGGCGATCCGCAACGTCCGTTGCCCCACGCTCACACCCTATCTGCCCAAAAAGGGCAAAGGCAATGGCGCCGCCGTGATCGTCGCCCCAGGCGGCGCCTTCCGCCTGCTCGCCATCCACCATGAAGGCGATCAAGTGGCGCGCTGGCTGGCCGATCACGGCATTGCTGCCTTTGTGCTCAAATACCGGCTGGTGGAAACGCCCGTTCCACAAAAAGACTTCAACATCGCGATGGGCAAGTTCATGGCGACGGCAGTGTCGGACAAATTGCTGGAGGCAACGCCCGAAGCAGTCGAAGACGGGCAAGCCGCCGTCCGCATGGTCCGCGTGCGCGCCGCAGAATGGAAAATCGATCCGGCCAAGGTGGGCATGGTCGGCTTTTCGGCTGGGGCCATGACAACTTTGGGCGTCGGCCTTGCCCCCGATACGGCCGCCCGCCCCGATTTCATCGCCCCCATTTATCCGCCGATGATGGAACGCCCCGTGCCCGCCGATGCGCCACCGATGTTTCTGGCCATCGCGCTCGACGATCCGTTGTTTTCAACGGGCAAAAAGCTCGGCCTGATCGACAGCTGGCGCAACGCAAGACGGCCTTTAGAGGTACATCTGTACGAAAAAGGCAGCCACGGCTTTGGCATGGCTAACCTTTCAGCGGGTTCCGCTTTGTGGATCGACCAATTCAGGGCGTGGATGGTGGACCGAAAGCTATTGGTTAAATAGCGGTCTGTACTCTCACATTATACTAGGCCTTAATCTGGATAGCGATCATCTTCGCGCGGTTCCTCTCCGCGTATTCGCGTCATCACGGCTAATGCCGCGTCCAGATCTACACGTTCCCGTCGTTCTTCAAAGAAATCGGCGGTGCGGAGAGCGGAGAGTTTTTCGGCAACTGCCGTCACAATAAACTGGTTCAGGCTTGTGCCATCATCACGCGCTACTTTTTCAACTTCGCGTTTTAGCGAGGCGGGCAGGCGCAGGGCATAGTTGCTGGCAACACTCATATCAGTTTCTCCAAAACGTCCCGGGGCTTTTTCAACTGCACGCCAAATTTGCCTGCGGCCTCGGCAAAATCCCGTGTGTTAAAGGTCACAATCACACGGTCGCCGGCGTTTATGGCCGCTTCCAATATCATTTCATCATCAGCGTCACGTAATTGTGGTCTCCAACGGAAATGGACCTCGATCGGAACCGCCACCGCGATTAAGGCGTCAATCAAATTGTTGGCCTCGTCCTGCGACAAGCCACCCGCTGTCAAATGCTCTTCTCGCGTGGCAACAGCTTCATATTCCAGCGCCATTGCCACAGACAATTCGATGCCCATTTCCAGCCGTAATACCCGACGGACGATTTCGGCAGACGCGCCACGCGTACTCCGCAATGCAGCGATTATAACGTCAGTATCAAGTATCACGCACAGTTTATATCATATTGCATGCGATATGTCTACGATTATCACGCGGATATGTTCAGTCGCTATTATCCAAATTTCCGCACCAGGCTCTGCGCGCTATCGAACATCGCGATCCGCCAATGTCCATCGTCACAGCGCTCTACATCCATCACCACATCAGCAATCGCGCACGGATCGGCCTCGCTGGCCCCCGCCGCCACTATCGCCGTGGTGAAATAGACGAGCGTGAAGGTGATCGAGGCGGTATCGGCATTTTTGAACTGCACCCGCAAATTGGTTTGCACGTGGCGCTGCACAGGCGGGCCATCGGGGAATTCGGCCAAACGGCCTTTATAAAAAGCAGCGACGTCAGATCGGCTCGGGCGGGCGACGCCGCGCACGGTATAGTTGCACTTTTCCGTCACCAGATCGGCAATATGCAGACCATTGTTGACATCCAGCTCATAGCCCCAGTCATTGATGAGTTGCTGGATCGCCACCCAGGCCATCGTCTGCTCGATATCGAATTTGGCCATCGCGCTTTACCCCTGTCGTCAAAAGATTGAATAGACTCTGCCTGACGAAGCTGGAATGAGTTGGCAAGCAAGGAGTGACCCCATGAGCGATGATAGCAGCGCGGCGATACGCGACACCCGCAAAGACTTTATATCCATGCACCGCGATATGTATCTGCAAACCGGCGGGGCCAAGGGCCATATCATGGATATCACCGCCGTCGGCGGCTATGCCTTTGCCACACATTGCATGATCAAATATACCGGCCGCAAATCGGGGCGGATTTTCATCACCCCGCTTTGCTATGTCAATGTCGGCGGCGAAGTGACGATTTGTGCGTCAAAGGGCGGGGCGGATCACCATCCCGACTGGTATCTAAACCTGATCGCAAAGCCAGAGGTCGAATTTCAGGTCGCAACCGAGGCATGGCGCGGCACATGGCGCGAGCCCGAAGGGGCAGAGCGTGAAAAGGCCTGGGCACATCTGGTCGATTGCTTCCCCTTTTACGCCAATTATCAAAAAAGCACCGAACGACTGATCCCGTTGGTGATGTTGAAATTGACGGAGTCAATTCCGGTGTTCAGAGAAGAAGATGCGACCGGCGTTCGGCAGTTTTAGCGACTAACCCACTCCAACCGTTGCCACCATATTCTTGACGCCGCCTTGCTCGCTCCAAAGCGACGCACCGCCTGCTGTGGGTTCGCCGCAAAAATGCAACGGAACGCCGTCAAATGCGGGGGCTGACCCGCGAAAATAAAATGTAGAAACCGGGGCAGACAAGTTTCTTGTGGCAAGCGCCGCCAACAAAGTCGCCTGCAACGGCCCGTGCACGACAAGCGCCGGATAAGCTTCTTCCCCGCAAGCATAGGGCCGGTCATAATGGATACGGTGGCCGTTCATGGTGAGCGCGGAATAGCGGAAGAGCAGGACGGTATCGGGGTTGATGCTGTGCCGCCAAGGCGCATCTGGCGCGGGGGCCGCTGCGGGCAATGCGGGGCCGCTGGCGGCGGCTTCGCGGTAGACAATGTCTTGCTCTTCGCTGACCGCAAGCTTTCCAGAGGCTGATAATTCATGGCGAACGGTTACGAAGACAAGATTGCCGCTCTTCCCCGATTTTGCCTCGACCTTCAGGATCGTTGAGGTCTTGGTGATCTCTTCGCCAGGAAATAAGGGTGCATGGAAAGCGCAGACGCCCACCCGCCCACATCCGGCGGGGCAGCGGAACGGGAGGCAGAAAGCCGCCGCGCGCCGGATGACCATCGGCCCCTAAACCTTCGGGCGGGCGGGCGTCCCAGAAATAAAGCCAATGATGGAGCAGCGGCAATGGATCGCCGGTTGCGAGCGTCAAGCCTTCTCCCAACGCAGCGCGCAAGGCATTGCTCCGCGCGGGATCGAGAGTGTCGGTGCGCGTTTCGCATCTGCCGACCCAGGCTGAGAAATCTTCGGTCATGGGTCGTGACTAGCCTGTGCCAATGCCGCGCACAATGCATGTCGACGCCCCCTTTGACAGGTGCCGGGTTACAGCTTCAGAACGGCCGGAAGCAATTCATAATCATCTATAGTATCAATATCATGGCATAGCCCATCGCGGTTGACGATTGCCGCATGGGGCAACAGGGCGTGGTGTTTGGCGAAACTGTCGATACCGAATTCGGGCATGAAATCGGTCGCATCGCGCAGGGCCAAACCATTGGTGCCCGTGCCGAAGCGATCCGGCGCGATGGCAGCCCCTGCCTGTTCGGCTGCCGCAATCAAAGCTTCAACATCGGCGGAGGTCAGCAATGGCAGATCGGCGTGGACGATCAATTGACGCTCACCCGATAACGCGGCGGCCAGTTCAGGATTAAGGCCCCTTCCGGCATCGGCGATCCAGATGGCTCCCATGATTTCGGGGTTTTCCGGTGACAATAAGGAAACCTCCTCTAAGCCGCTCACCGCGCGCACCGCCTGCACGACATGCTCTGCCATCGCCCGCACCAATTGGCCCCGCGCCTGCGCCGACAAATGCCCCGCCAGCCGCGTCTTGCAATCACGCCCCAGATTGAGCGGGATGATCGCGCGCCAGCCGTTCACCCGCGCAATTCCGCTGCAAAGGCCAGCGCCGTTTCGGCTACGCGGATTTTGTCGTCCAGCGAGCGCATCATCGTATTGGTGGCGCGCGCCGCCAGTGTTTCGGGTGCGGCATCGCTTTCATCGTGCAGCATCCCATCCAGCCAATCGCCATAATGCGCGGCAATCGCCTCGTTGCTGATTTCCAACCCAAGCTCCGCCATCAGCTTTGCCGTTGGCCCCTTCACCGCCGTGCCGCCGACCAGCGGCGAGATGCAGATGACGGGAGCGGTGGATTGCCGCAGCGCCTTCGCTATTGCGCCGACCGACAGGATCGGATCGACAGAAAGAAAGGGATTGGACGGCGCAACAAACACCGCATCGGCTCCGGCAATTGCCGCAATCACCCCCGGTGCAGGTTGTGCCTCCCCCGCCCCTTCAAAGCCGATTGCGCGCACAACAGGGCGGCATTGATGCTCAACGAAATAATTCTGGAACGGCAGCAAGCCTATGTCGGTTTCGATTTCAGTCGCCACGCGATCGTCGCTCATCGGCAAGATCGTGGCCCTGATCTCCCAAGCACGGGCAATTTCATCCGTGATCGCGGAGAGCGCCTCACCCCGCGCCAACCGTTCGCTCCGCCACACATGCAACGCCAGATCGCCATCGCCCAGATTGAACCAGTCCGGCCCGCCCAGCGATTTCAGCACCTCCATAAAGGCCCAGCTTTCCCCCTCGCGGCCCCAACCCTGCGCCGCATTGGCCTTGCCCGACAGCGTATAGAGCAACGTATCAATATCGGGCGAAATCGAGAGGCCCAAATGACGAAAATCATCGCCGGTGTTGACGATGGCGGTGAGCGAGCTGACGGCGGAGCAATGCTGCAACCCCAGCACAAATTTCGCGCCACCAACGCCGCCTGTGAGCACAACCACCTTCACCGGAACAAATCCTCGTCCACCGGGCGGATGAGCGAGGATGCCGGTTTCGCTTCGCCTGCCAAAGCCAGCCCGCTGACCAATGCTGCCGGAAAACCCTCATCCGCTTCGCCCATCGCCAGCCCTGCGGCGGAGGCAATCAGATCGGCGGTGGCGATCACCGTTGATTGCAGCACCCGCCCGTCGCGGTCCACCTCGCCGCGCCGGTCGATCAGCGCCGGAACCCCCGCAGCCCCGATTGCGACATTGACGACGCCATGCCGCCAAGGCCGTCCGAAACTGTCAGACAGGATCACGCCGATTTCGACACCAAGTTTCGACTTGATCACAGCGGCAATGGCCTGCGCGGAGGCATCTGGATCAAGGGGCAGCAAGAGCGCAATTTCGCCGCTTTCCGGCCCGACATTGGAGCAATCAATCCCGGCATTGGCCATTACCAGACCCAAGCGGTGGCGGGTGATCAACACACCGCGCGCGGCGCGGACGATTGACGGTCGATTCCGCCAGCACCAGCTCGATCAACCGCGCATCTTTGCCAATCGTGACGGCGATTTCCTGTGCTTTGCTGCCTGCCGCCACATTTTCGAGCAACACCGCCCGTCCCTCGGCTTTGGACAGGATTTTGGACGTGACGACAAGGATATCGCCCTTTTCGGGTCGTAACGGGGCCAGTGCGTCGGCCAAAATCGCGCCGATATCGTCGCCTTTGCCGATTTCGCCGATGCCCGGGAGCGGGCGGATGTTGATCATGGTCTTGCGCTCCGGATGATATATCGGCTTTAGTTTGTGACGACGCGCGATAGCATGTGACGGGCAATGGGAGTCAATTGATCTTGGATAGCGAAGCAACTTTGCGGAACCGCCTGTTAGACGGCGATCCGGCAGCGCTTTTGGCCGAGGCGCGAGGCTTGCGTGATGAAGGGCACGGCCTGATCCAAAGCTATTCGCCCAAGGTTTTCATTCCGCTGACCAAGCTGTGCCGCGACTATTGCCATTATTGCACCTTCTCACGCGATCCGGAACGCAACACCCGCCCCTATTTGAGCCGCGATGAAGTGTTGGCCATTGCCCGCGAGGGACAGGCGCAGGGCTGCACCGAGGCGCTGTTCACCCTGGGCGACAAACCCGAGTTGCGCCACCGGATCGCCCGCGAAGCACTGGCCGAAATGGGTTATCCCTCCACCATCGCCTATTTGGCGGACATGTGCGCGGCGGTGCTGAAAGAAACCGGGCTGTTGCCGCACGTCAATGCAGGGGTGATGGGGCACGAAGACCTGCTGTTGCTCCGCACAGTTTCGGCTTCGCAAGGGCTGATGCTGGAGACCATAGCGGAGCGTTTGGGCGAAAAGGGCGGGCCGCATTATCGATCACCCGACAAATTGCCGGCGGCGCGGCTGGAGACGATCCGGCTGGCCGGTGAACTTTCCATTCCCTTCACCAGCGGGATATTGATCGGCATCGGCGAGACGCGCGCAGAACGTCTCGACGCGCTGTTTGCCTTGGCCGAGCTGCACCGGCAACACGGCCATATTCAGGAAATCATCGTCCAGAATTTCCGCGCCAAGCAAGCGACCCCGATGGCCGACGCCGCCGAGCCGGATATGGACGATCTGCTTTGGACGATTGCAGCAGCGCGGATCATCTTTGGACCCAGAAATGAACATTCAGGCTCCGCCCAATTTGTCGGCGGCGGATTTCCCGCGGCTGATGGAGGCAGGGATTAATGATTGGGGCGGAGTATCGCCCGTCACCCCCGATCATGTGAACCCCGAAGCGCCATGGCCCGAATTGGCGCGGCTGCAATCAGGAACGCGCGAAGGCGGACGCAATCTGGTGCCGCGCTTGCCCGTTTATCCCGCCTTTCTTTCGGATCAGTGGATGGCCCCGGCGGTCCTTTCCGCCGCGCGCCGCCATGCCGATGCAACCGGCTGGGGCCGTGATGATCGCTGGTTTGCGGGGGATGCGAACGCCCCGCTCCCCCCGTTGTTCCCTTTGCTGGAGGGGACAAGTCCAAGAACAAGGCAGTCGTTTCGGCCCTTGCCCAACTCGCGGGCGGCGAAACCCCCACCGCCACCCTCATCGAAACGCTCTTTGCTGCACGGGGAGCCGATGTCGATCTGGTCTGCGTGGCGGCGGACCAGTTGCGCCGGGAAACCGTCGGCGATGCGATCAGCTTTGCGGTAAACCGCAACATCAACTACACCAATATCTGCCTGTACAGCTGCGGCTTCTGCGCTTTTTCAAAGGGCAAGACGCACGAGGATTTGCGCGGGTCTCCTTATGATCTCGACCATGCCGAAATCATCCGCCGCGTGCGCGAAGCGGCGGCGCGCGGGGCGAGCGAGGTGTGTCTGCAAGGCGGCATCCACCCAAGCTATACCGGCGAAACCTATCTTTCGATCCTGCGAACGGCGAAGGCAGCAGCACCAGACATGCACGTCCACGCCTTTTCTCCCTTGGAGGTAACGCACGGCGCACAAACGCTGGGGCTTAGCTTGCGGGCGTATCTGTCGATGCTGAAAGCCGAAGGGCTGGGTTCGCTTCCCGGTACAGCGGCGGAAATTTTAAGCGATGATATTCGCGGCATAATCTGTCCCGACAAGCTGACCAGCGCCGAATGGCTCGAAGTAATCGGCGCGGCACATGACGTCGGCCTGCCGACCACCGCCACGATCATGTTCGGCCATGTCGAAACACCTGCCCATTGGGCAAAGCATCTGCTCGCGATCCGGGATTTGCAAATCCGCACAGGCGGCATCACCGAATTCGTGCCCTTGCCTTTCGTCCATATGGAAGCGCCATTGGCGCGCAAAGGGCAAACCCGCGCCGGGCCGACATTCCGTGAAGTGCGGTTGATGCACGCCGTCGCCCGGCTGGTGCTTCATCCGCATATTCGCAACATTCAGGCGAGCTGGACCAAGCTGGGGCCGGACGGGGCGAAGGCCATATTGCAAGGCGGGGCCAATGATCTGGGCGGGACGCTGATGAATGAAAGCATTTCAAGGGCTGCGGGTGCGGCGCACGGACAGGAAATGCCGGTGGATGAAATGGAAGCGCTTATCCGGTCGCTTGGCCGTATCCCGCGCGCACGAACCACGCTTTATGCCGACGCCGATCCGGCCAAAATCCAGCGTGCCCGCCATGCGGCCCCCTTGACCGAGATCATTC
This sequence comes from uncultured Alphaproteobacteria bacterium, assembly GCA_963732535.1. Taxonomy (GTDB): domain Bacteria; phylum Pseudomonadota; class Alphaproteobacteria; order Sphingomonadales; family Sphingomonadaceae; genus Sphingorhabdus_B. Next base: position 259,042 of record CAVSZW010000001.1, read on the forward strand.
AAACCCCTCCGCGCAAAACGCGCAAAGCCACAGAACTGGAACCAGCTGAATGAATGCCAACACGACCGAGCGAATGACCATCGCCATTTTGGGAGGGGCCGGAAAAGAAGGCGGCGGCCTCGCCATGCGCTGGGCCAATGCCGGACACCGGATCATCATCGGCAGCCGCGATGCAGCCCGCGCTGGCGAAGCGGCGGGCGAGATTAACGCAGCGCTCGGGGCCGACGCGGCGCGGGGTATGGACAATATGTCCGCCGCAAAGGCGGCCGAACTGGTGGTGCTGGCCGTGCCCTATCCGGCACAGCTGGCGACATTAGAGGCCGCAAGACCACATCTGGCGGGCAAAATCCTGATCGACGTAACCGTGCCCTTGGTCCCGCCCAAAGTCAGCCAAGTGCAATTGCCCGAGGGCGGATCGGCGGTGAAGCTGGCGCAGGCGATGCTGGGTGATGATGTGCGCGTCGTCTCCGCCTTCCAGAACATCTCGGCGGTGCATTTGAAAGAGCTCGATCATGTGATCGAAAGCGATGTGCTCGTCTGTTCGGATGACAGCGCAGCAGCCGATCTGGTCGTCGAGCTGGCGCGCGAAATCGGGCTGGGCGCGTATAACGCCGGCGTCCTCGCCAACTCGGCGGCGGCAGAGGCGGTGACCAGCATCCTGATCGCAATCAACCGGCGCTATAAGGTTTCTGATTCAGGGATCAGGATTACTGGCGTTCCGGTGGGGTAATTCCCTCTCCCATGGGGAGAGGGTTGTGCAGACTTGCAAACTTGTTTGCTAGTCGAAGCTGGGTGAGGGGCTGTGCGCCATCGGCAGGGCAGATCCCCTCACCAACTGCGCCTAGGCCTGCGGCCAAAGCTGCGTATCCTCTCCCCATGGGAGAGGAACGGTTGCTCTAACCCTTCTTCCCAACCCCTTCGACATATTTCTGGATATTCTCCAGATAGGCGGGGTTTAGCATCAGCGCGCTGTTGGCCATGCGTTCGATATGGCGCGCGCTATCACGGCCCAGCTCGGCGCAGAGTTCGATGGCAACCTTGGCCGCGCCCATTTGCTCGCCATTTTGCCCCGCCAGATGGCGGCAGAAATCCATCACTTCGGCCTCGAAGCTTTCATCGGGAAACACCTGATGCACCAACCCCATGGTCAGCGCCATTTCTGCGCTCGCAGGCTTGTTCGCCATGATCAGCCAGCGCGCCCAATGCGTGCCACAAATCCGCACCAGCCGCGAAACGCCGCTGGATGCGGGTAGCACGCCCATCTTCCCCTCAGGGAAAGCATAGCCCGCACTTTTGGCCGCCAGCCGGAAATCGCAGCTGAGCGACAGTTCGAGTCCGCCACCCACACACATCGCCTGATGCGCGACGACGAAGGGCTTTTCGATATGCTCCATCTCGTCCCACAGCTGTTGCATACCGTTGAGATTGAGCCGGTGGTTTTCGCGGATGCCGCTCGCACTCCGCCCGGTGGGGGAGATTTTCCTCTGCCCGCCCTTCAGGTCTGCGCCCGCGCTAAAATAGCGTCCCGTCGCGCGGATCAGCATCACCTTTAGCGTTTCAGTATCACGAAAGCGCAGCACCGCCTCGGTCAGCAAATCCATCGTTTCCAGATTGAGCGCGTTCAGCTTGTCAGGCCGGTTAAGCGTCGCGATCAGGATGCCATCCTGTTCCTCGGTAAGCAAAGCGGGTGCGTCAGTCATGGTTTTGCCTTACTGCCTTGTTCGCGGCAGGCCAAGCGCGCGTTCGGCGATCATGCTGCGGTGAACCTGGCTGGTACCGCCATAGATGCGCGTGCCGTGCGAATGGCGGTAAGACTGGTTGACCAATGCCGCCGCCCCTTCGCGTTTGGAAAGCGACAAAGGCGCGGTCAGATCGAGCAGATCGCGGGCATCCTCCAAAAATTTCTCGCTACTGATGCATCTTGGCCATCGGGCCATAAGCCATATTCGGTTTCTTGTTCACGCCCGCCCATGTGGCACGCGAACCAAGCAAGAAGCCAATGTCGGCATTCATCCGCGCGCGGGCGAGACGGGCGCGGGCCTGCGGCTTATCCATCAGGCCGAGTTCGCGACAAAGCTCTTCCGCAGCCTCGGCATTTTCGTGCATCGGCCCGTCGAAACCACCGCCATGTTCCAGCTCCAATGCCGCCGACATGGTCCGCACACCGCCGTCAACTTCGCCCAGCCGCCAGCTGTCGGGGATGTGGACATTATCGTAAAAGGTGATGTTCGTGCGTTCATCCTGAAATGTGTAAACCGGCTGGATGGTTACACCTTCGGCCTTCAACGGCACGATGAACATCGTCAGCCCTTTGTGCTTGGCGACCTCTGTATTGGTGCGGCAGAGCATCAGCACATAATCGGAGAGATTTGCCCCCGAAGTGAACATCTTGGTGCCGTCGATCCGCCAGCCATTTCCTTCGGGTGTCGCTTTGCACTGGGCCGCGAACACGTCTGATCCCGAACCCGGTTCGGAATAGCCGAGGCTGGCGATGGCATCGCCTGCGATAAGCCGCGAGAGTACCTCTTGTTTCAACTCGTCAGAGCCGGTGCGCGAGATGATCAGCCCGACCATCTCGGCAACTCCGGCAGCCGGGTTTCGATAGCCATGTTTGTCAAAGGCGCGCCGCGCCGCCGCCTTGGCATAAGAGCTGACCCCGCGCCCGCCCAATTCGGGGCTGGAAAGAAACAGCAACCCCGCCTCGGCCAGTTTCTTGTGCAGCTCGGGCACCCAGCCTTCCCAGCTATAATGGAATTTCTTCTTCATTTCGGGCGTGACATTGGCCGTCATAAAGGCGTCGATTTCCGCCATCATCGCCTCGGCTTCCTCGCCGATATGAAACTCAATGGGGGTTTCGCCCGCATCGGGAAGCGATACCTTTTCTCCGCCATAACGCCGACGCCCGGCTTCCTCGATCAGGTCTTGGGGATCGCCCCAGACCAAAGGCAGTGCCTTTGCGCGCAGATTATACAGATAGATGTCATATTCGGTGGTGAGGCCATAGCCGCCAAAGGTTTGCAGCGATTGCGCGACGGTGATCGCCGCCGCCTGCGTCGCCTGCCACAAAGCAGCGGAGATATTGGCCCCGGCCTCGGGCGCTCCGTCGGCCAGATCACGGATGGTTTTCCAAAGGAACAATTTGCCGCCGTCCACTTCGCACAGGCAATCGGCGAGCGGATGGCTGATCGCCTGAAACTGGCCGATGGGTTGGCCAAACTGGATGCGTTCGCAGGCATATTCAGAGGCGAGTTTCAGCGCCTGTCGGCCAAGCCCGGCAAGCGAGCAGCAATCAGCAGCTTCCATTCCTCGACACCCGCTTCAAAGGCGGCGACGGCGTCTGCGCCGGACGCTATCACGGTTGCACCCAGCGCACCCAGATCGATTTCGCCAAGCGCATTTCCAGCCAGCGTTGCTTGATCGGGGCGGGCATTTTCGGGTATTGAAATCACGACCACATCATGGCCGCGCCGCGCGACCACCGCATCGGCCGCAGTCCCGCCTGCGATCCATTGTTTCGGACGGTCGGCAATATCGTGGAGAGCAAGGCTAACCACCTGTTCGCCACCGAGCAGCTTTTCCATCGGCCAAAAATCACCGCCCAATGTCGCCAGCAGCCGTGCCGCCACCAACGCCTCGGCAAGCGGTCCCGATGCCAGCGTACGGCCCGCTTCCTCCATCAGCACTGCGGCATCGAACAGCCCCATGCCAAGCCCGCCCGCAGCCTCTGGCACACGGATCGAAAGCGCCCCCTGTTCGGCCAGGCCCTTCCACAGTTCGGCATCAAAACCGCCTTTTGCTTCGGCGGCACGCACGCGGGCGATGCTGCTATGTTCATCGAGGAAACGCGCAAACATGTCGCGCATCATTTCCTGGTCTTCGGTCAGGTCGAAATTCATCTATCCGCTCGCATTTCTTGGTGGAAAATATCCATCACCACGAACGCGATATAAGGGGCAAACGCAAATTCAAGCAATCGCCGGTGCGATTGTGTCTGCCGCACCCGGTCCATAAAAAACGGGCCCCGAAAAGGAGCCCGTTTCCGTGTTTGGTTTTTCCGGTTCGGCCTAGAATTTCAACCGAACACGACCACCCATCATCCTGGGTTCGGCAACATTGCTGGACAGGATACCCTGCGTCTCCTGCGTATTGGCATGGAGACGGATGTGCCGATTGGTCACATTGGTGATAAAGAAGGATGCATCCACCGGCATCCCGCCCACATCTTCCCAATTAATGTGGATATTGCCGTAATTGGTCTTGGGTAAAATGCCGTTTCCAACCAATGGAATCGCCTGAGGCGTTGCGGTTGGCGTGGTGCTGTTGAAATATAATGTGTTGAACGCCAAGGCATTGTTATCCGCCACGACCTTATAGGCCGATTGCCAAATCCATGTTGCCCCGAATGATAATTTGCCGACCGATGCAGGCAAAGGCAGAGTATAGCTGCCGTTGGCAACAATCTTGTCGGGAATCGAGTTCGGCAAAACCGAGCCCGGCAAAACCGGTCGGATATCATTATAAGGCAGGCCCAAGCCGGTTACCAAGGCGTTGATCGAGGCAGTAGCACCCGCCAGATCGGTGAAGCCGTTCACCTCCTTGATCTTTGTTTTCAGATGCGCCCATGACACGCCAAGCCGCAAGCCCTCGATCGGCCTGATGCCCAGTTCAGCTTCAAAGCCCTTCAACGTGGATTTTCCGACGTTCAGGATCGCCGTGGTCTGGCCGCACAACGAGGTGGGAATGCATTGCACGCCGAGCTGGATTTGTTGATCTTTGAAATCATTATAGAAACCGGCGATGTTGAAAAAGCCCGGCACGGCTCCGCGCCATGATGCCTTTGCCCCGATTTCGTAAGTATCAACCGTTTCGGGGCGATAGACTTGCAATTTGTCTGCGGCAAAAGATGCAACGCCCGCTTGGCGATAGCCGCGCGACCATTTGGCGTAGAGTAACGTATCGTCGATTGGCTTATAATCCAGACCCAGCAGCCAAGTGGGCTTGGATGATTTGGATGTAAGATGCTGGTCGCACATCGTAAAACGGTTGGCCAATGGCATATAGGGATTGGTCGCCGACCCTTGCGCGCCAAAGGTTGGCGTATTGGTGCAAACCGCAAAATCACGCACAATGTTGGCGGTCAACGTCGTCCCATTGAAAATGCGTGGATTGGCAGCAGAGGCGACGATGGTGTTGCCCAGCCGCAAGTCGATCACCTGAAAATCGCTGATCATCTTGTCGGTGGTATAGCGGATCCCTGCCGTCGCCTTCAGTCGGTCGGTGAAATCATAGCCCGCCTGAAAATAGGCAGCCTTGCCGATGAAGCTGTTTTTATGGGTGGAATAGGAAAGCCGCCCGAGCGAAACCGCGCCGCCGCCGGCAAAGGGCAAACAGCTGAGCGTATTGATATCCGAGCACGGTGTGAACGTGGTCGACTGGATCCCCGAAAGCCCCAGCGGCCTGCTGATTTCAAGATACAGCCCGCCTTGGTAATTCAGCTTTCCATCAGCAGCAGTGCCTTGGATCTGCAACTCTTCAACCAGCGTCAATTCGGCATTGGTATGGTGGTTGGGCAGATAATGCGTGGTATTGAATGGCCGCACCTGCAACGGACTGGTTTCTGTGCCGAATGGTACTGTCGAGGGCACGACGCCATAAAGCCCGAATAGATCAAGGTTGGTATCGCCCCGGAATTCGCCGTAAGAGAAGTTATTCTTGATCGTCAGATTTTCATTTACCGACCATTTGGTGCTATTGATAATCTGCCATTGCCAAATCTGTGATCCGGCGTCGGGAACCACATTTGATACGGTGAAAAAGCCCCGGGCATCCTCTGCTGCCTTTTGCTGGCAGGCAGCCAGACTATAGCAATTGATCAGCTTGGGCCGAGTCCGGTGCTTTGCGAATTGGAATAAGTAACCACGGTATAATTTTCGACATCGGGCGAGAGATCGGCGACGGCACTGAACCGCAACGCCACATAATCGACACTACCCCCCGCATTGCCAAAGGGTCCAAAGCCGATTTTTCCGGCATTTTTCAGATATCCGTCACGCTGGTTACGATCCACGCCCAGCCGGACACGGAAGCTATCGGCAACAGGAATATTCAAAACCGCTTGAAAGCGCCGCATGTCATAATCGCCAAGGCTGCCTTCGACATAACCTTCAAAAATGTCGGTCGGCCTTTTGGGCACCAGCAAAACAGCGCCGCCGGTGGAGTTGCGGCCAAATAAGGTGCCTTGCGGTCCGTTCAATACCTGTACGTTGGAAAGATCGAATAAATTGCCCGGGCCTGCGCCATCGCCGCCTTGGGTTGCACCCGAACCGCGAAGCGCAACGACATCAGCAAAATAAGTGCCGACGGTGGCCGTGGTACGTTGTTCTTGCGTAAAGCCACGGATTGTCCAAGTGGTGTTGTCCGCGCCAAACCGGTTGTTGGTGACAAGGCTGGGCGTGAAAGTGGCGATGTCTTTGGCGCTGGTGATATTGTTGTTGGCCAAAGCCTCTTCGCTCAGCACGGTGACCGAGACGGGCACATCCTGGAGCCGTTCTTCTACGCGCCGTGCATTGACGATGATCACCTCTTCATCGACCGTTGCTTCGTCGGCAACATCTGCGCTTTGCGCCCAAGCAGGCGCGGCCATACCAAGTGGCATGGCGACCGTTGCCCATAAAACCGCTTTTTGAAAAATCCGGAATTGCATAGCTCTCTCCCTATTTGAAGCCCACCCAGCCAAGCTCTCCTTCGCTGGCGAACATCGCAACAATGTGTCGGGAATGAAGCGTTGTGTTTCTGCAATTCGCGTTTGTATGTCTGCATTTTATGCAGCGCAAATGCCAAGCTTGCCTCCCGAAAAGTCAATCATCCTTCACTTCTGAAAGTTAGCAAGTGCCGCCGGTCGGTTTTTAAGGGGTTCACCTTCATTCGTGATAATAATGCAACGCAACTTCGCCCGGGCGGTGTATTTTACTTGCCCCTGCTCATCATTTTTGAAATATCGATCTGTCCGGTGGCGAGCGAGCCCATGAAGCCGCCATCGACCGGCAGCACCACGCCGGTGATAATTCCCGCAAGGCTGACTTCCCATCAGCACCACGCCGCCCGGCTTGCTCGGCTGCGGTCGAATAGCGACCCAGCGGCTCGGCGGCGGCGTCGATCACCTCTTTGCCCGATGTTGCCTGAAAGGTGTCCATCATCGGTGTTTGGGTGGGCGACGGCAGGGTGCAATTGATGCGGATGCCGCGCTTGATAAGCTGTGCACACATGAACTGCGTCCACACGATCACCGCTTCTTTGGAAAAGGCATAGCCCTCTGCCACTTGATCCATATGCGCCTCGGCCCAGGCAATTGCGCCGTCAAAGCCTTTGGTCTGCATCAATTCCATATGCACGGGCACGCGGCGGCTCCAGCCCAGACCGCCGGTGGAGGCGATGCTGACAATCGCGCCGCCTTCGCCCATTATGGGCAGCAAGCAATCGGTCAAATGGCGGGTTCCGGCGAAATTGACCTTGAAGGTATCGAGCGGCGGGAAAGGCTCCGCCGCCGGGAAGGCCTGCACAGTTGAACAGGGCGTCGACCTTGCCGTCGATCTTTGCTGCCGCTGCTTCAAGGCTCGCCGGATCGCGCAGATCGATTTGCGTGAAGGAGGCAAGCGGCAAGCGCGCATGGCTTGAAATCCAGCCCGTGCACTTCGGCCCCTTGTTCGAGCAGAATCTTCGCTGTCGCTTCGCCCATGCCGGAGAAACAGCCCGACACGATGACGCGTTTGCCCTTATATCCCAATAGATCGCTCATCATTTGCTCCTGAAATTCAATTTTTAACCGGTGGCCAAATCTGCTTGCCGCTATCATCGTCCACAAAAATAATCCGTTCCGGGCAAGCGCGTGCGCCGTTTTTCGCAAGCGTTTCGTCGCCCGGTTTCACGTCAAAACCGTCGCTATCGATATAGCCATCGTCGTCGAGTGGAAACAATTCCTCAGAGACCGCCGAACAGCGGGCATTGCCGACACAGGCAGCGCGTTCGATGCGAATTTTCATGGGGCGTGTCTCCATCGTCTGATCCGGGCAAGCTAGAACCGAGAATGGCCGCGCGATCAACCGCGCCGCGCCCTAATCGCGGCGGCGATAAGCCAATATTGCGGTTGCCTTTGGCGTCGGTGCGGGCAAAGTCGCCGGATAAACTATCCGGATACTGGAGTGACTTTATGTCCGCCGCCACAACGCTCACGCCCGCTGTTCCCAAGCCCGATCATGTTCCCGATGCTTTGGTCTATGATTTTGATCTGTTCCACGATCCGGCATTGAAGGCGACCGGCTATGATCGCATTTTGGAAATCGCCCAAAACACCCCGCCCATATTCTGGTCACCGCGCAATGGTGGCATGTGGGTGATGCGGAGCCATGCTGCGGATTACAATGCTCAGCGCGATACCGAAAGCTTTTCCAACGCGCCGATGTCTGCCGAAGCCATCCTCGCGATGAACGCGCAAATGCCCGAGGGCCAAGAAAAAATCCTGATCCCGTCGCCGATTACCTTCGATCCTCCGCTACACGGGATTTTCCGCAAGCCGATCCAGGGCGTGTTCTCGCCCAAATCGATGTTTGCCCTGAAGGATGAAATCCGCGCGCTCTCGGTTCAGCTGATCGAGGGCGTTAAGGCCAAAGGGGCTTGCGAATTCATGGCCGATATTGCCGAGCCCTTGCCGGTCACGGTGTTTTTGAAACTGTTCGGACTCCCCTTCGAACAGGCGCGGCAGTTTCGTGATCTGACCACGGATCATCTGGCCAGCCAAGCCGATCCCGATCCCAGTAAAATCGGCGGCCGGATGCGGAAAGTCGCCGATGCGTTGAAACCGACCATGTTGGAAAAGCAGAAAAATCCGGGAAGCGATATCATCTCGCTGTTGTGGCAATCGGAATTTGACGGGCGTCCCGCCGAACTGTTCGACATGGAAAACTATGGCGTGATGCTGTTCATCGCCGGGCTTGATACCGTGTATAACGGCATGGGGCTGGCGATGCGATCCATTTGGCAAAAAACCCCGATTTGCAAGCCGAACTGCGCGCCGATCCCAAACTGATCCCCGAAGCATCGGAAGAAATGTTGCGCCGCTATTCCTTCACCGTGCCGCTCCGCTTTGTAACGCGCGATCTGGATTTTCAGGGTGTGACGATGAAAAAGGGTGAAAAGGCCACTGATGTTCCTGCCCGCCGCCGATCTGGACGCCAGCGAATTTCCCGAACCCGGCGATTTTAATATGAAGCGCGAAAATAACGTCCACATCGCCTTTGGTGCCGGGCCGCACCGCTGCCTCGGCTCGCATCTGGCGCGAATCGAATTGCAGGTGCTATATGAAGAAATGCTCGCCCGCTTGCCGCAATTCCGGCTCGATCCGGAACAGCCCGTCACCTATCATGGCGGCCATGTGATGGGGCCGGAGACCGCGCATCTGGTTTGGGACCTCTGATGGCCTGGCAACGATCGCGCATCCGGCTCGACCCACAAAACCGCGCTTTTTGGACCGGCGGGGCACAGGGCAAGCTGAACATCCATCGCTGCAATGATTGCGAGACCTTCATCCATCCGCCGCGCGAAATCTGCCACAAATGCCTGTCTGAAAATGTCGGGCCCTATGCAGTATCGGGCAAAGGCGTGATCGACACATACACGATCAACCACCAGAAATGGGCACCCGACATGGAAGTGCCTTTCGTGATTGCGCGGGTAGCCTTGGACGATGCGCCGGGGGTGTTGCTGACTACTAACATTGTGGGTTGCCCGGTGGAATCGGTCGATATCGATGACAGGGTGCAGGTGGTGTTCGAGGAACAGGACGGCATGTGGTATCCGTTGTTCGAGAAGGTGGGCTGATGCGCGGCGAAGCTTATATAACCGGCATCGGGATGTCCGAAGTGGGCGTGCGATTGTCACGCCCTGCCTTGCTGCTCACCATCGATGCCGTGAAAGAGGCCATTGCCGATGCAGGGCTGACGCTCGATCAGATCGATGGCGTCGCCACCTATCCCGGAAAAATGCAGGCGTTTTTGGGCTTCTCGCCGGTGGGATCGGACGATCTGATCGAAGCGCTGGGCTTAAAGACCACATTTCATGCAGGCGTCATGGAGGCGACTGCACAGCTTGGCGCGATTTCGCTCGCGGCGATGGCGGTGAAATCGGGGATCGCACGCCACATCATCTGTTTCCGCACGGTTTATGAGGCGGCAGCCCTTTCGCGTCCCGACGAATATCCGCCGATGCAGCGCCGCACCGATGTGACCGGCAATTCGCAGTGGGTATCGCCTTTTGGTGCTTTCTCCGCTGCCTGCTGGACCGCGCAATTCGCCATGCGGCATATGAAGCGTTATGGCCTGACGCGCGAGCAGCTCGCGCAGGTGGCGCTAAACGATCATGCCAATGCCGCGCTCAATCCGCGCGCGATCGTTAAAGAGCCGCTGACGATGGACAAATATATGGAGGCGCGGCTGATCACGACGCCCTTCTGCCTCTATGATTGTGACCGGTTTACCGATGCTTCGACGGTGGTGATCGTTTCGGCGGGCGACGCACTGGACGAGGTGACCTGCACCCCCATCCGCATTGCGGCAAGCGCCGGTTCGGTCGAACGCTACAGCTGGGATCAGGCCGAATATGCCAGCGCCTATCCCACCGGTCGCGATCTGTGGAAGTTCACCGACTATACCGCAAAGGACGTCGATACCGTCCAGTTTTACGATGGCTTTGCCTTTCAGCCGATCACCTGGCTGGAAGGCTTGGGCTTTTGCGATGTGGGCGAAGGGGGGCGCTTTATCGAAGGCGGAAAAAGGATCGCGCGCGATGGCGAGCTGCCGATGAACACCGGCGGCGGACAGCTTGGCTGGGGTCGGCTGCACGGCTTTGGCTTTGCCTATGAAAGCGTGGTGCAATTGCGAGGGAGCGGCGGCGCGCGGCAAATACCGGGCGATCCCAAGGTGGCGGTGGCGACCTCGGGCGGCGGGCCGATGGCGGCGGCATTGCTGCTGGCCAAGGATTGATTAAGTCACTTTCATAACAACCGTAGCCCTGAGCCTGTCGAAGGGCGCTTATCGGCGAAGCGCCCTTCGACAGGCTCAGGGCTACGGTTGTTTTAGAAAATTGGTTATTCACAATGAACTTCACAGGCTTTCGTCGCCGCTGGATTATCACGCCTTCGCCGAACAGTGTTTCCGCTGCGCTTGAGGATGATATTCACTGCATGGCCGTCACCCTTGAACATGACGGCGCGATCATCTCCGCCGTGCACGCCGCTATGGACCGCTGGCCGTGGACCACCTGCCCCGGCGCGGTCGACGTGATTCGCGAAACCTTTACCGGTGTTGGCTTGGCCGAAGCTGCAAAGCGCGGGGCGAAGCAGGCCAATTGCACGCATCTTTATGATCTCGCTTTGCTCGCCGCCGCCCATGCGGTGGATGAAGGACCGACACATTATGACGCCTATGTCGCCGATCCGGCGGGCGGCAAAGTGGTGGCCGAGATTTTTGGCAGGGGGCAATCCCTATTGAAATGGTCGCTGGTCGATGACGTGATAACTGCCCCTGCCGAAATCGCGGGTACAAGCCTGTTTGCCCTGAAAAGCTGGATCGCTACATTGCTGCCCGAGATGCAAGAAGCCGCACGATTGCTACAATGGGCAACGCTGATTGCCCATGGCCGGTCGATACCGATGGAGCGACAATCCGATGCGACGCGGATGCCGCCCAATTGCTTCACTTTTCAGCCCGAGCGCGCCAAAATTGCCGCACGGATCGGCCGGGTTTATGATTTCAGCGGTGACGCCTCAGAGCCGCTTTCTCATTTTGAAAATGGGCATTTCGGGCAAGCACCCGAACGCCGCAAAATGGTCTGGCCGCTTTAGTTTCAGGCTCAGATTCAGGCAGCAACGCTGGAACGCAACTGGATCGGCTCAACGCTGTTTTCAGCAGGACGCGACAAACGCTCCACCGCATCGCGCAGGCAATCGAGCAAAACGGCATGGTCGGCTAGCCCATCGGCCTTATACATCAAGCCGACAACCAGCGGCTGGCTGTCCAAATGGCCGGGGAGCAACATGCAGCAGCTATCGACAGTGGTGCCAAACCCGGCTGAACCATGCGCCATCCGCGTGTTCCGGCAGCTTTCCATCTGTTGCGCCATTTCGACGGTGGAGAATTTGCGATCATCGGTCGCCTCCGCATTCAAACGGCGGATCAAACCATCGCGGCGCGGCTGGCTGACGGTGGAGAGCAGCAAGCGACCGGCGGCGCTGTTGGCCAATTGATCCTGAAGCCCTGACGAGATGCCTTTGGGGTTGCTGGTGATGATCGGTTGGTTGCCGGTCTTGTGCATGAATATCTGTGCGTTCATGCTCACCATGCCATAAATCGCGGCACTCAATCCGGTTTGCGCGACCAAGCGGTCGATCAGCGATACAAGGCTGCCATTACGAATCAGATCGGGCTGGGCAATCGCCCCCAGCATCGCCGAACGCGGCGTCAGTGTGTAGGACCGCGAATAGGGATCTTTATACAGAAGGCCGAGCTCAACAAGGCTCGAAAGCAATTCGGAGGTGCTGGATTGGGGCCGGTTGTAGCGGCGGACAATGTCCATGACGGTGGCTTGGGGGTGGGTATCATCAAAATAATCAAGAACTTCGACAACGCGACGCGCAATTTTAGCCTTATTCGACTCGATTCCTACAGCCATGATTCTCTCCTCTATGTGAACAGTGTTGTTGATTAGCGATTGGCTGTCAACAAAAAATGAGGGGGTCTCGTAAAAATGAAATCGCGCTTCGCATTAGCTGTTGGAAATGCTAGCTTTACAGCCATTGGGGAGCGTAAAAAAAATGGATTCCGCGGATCAATTGGCGCTGTGGCTGGAAAGCGCACGTCCCTATTTTGATCCCGAACAGCTTGCAAACCATGCGTCGGAACATCCCCAGGCCGCATTGGCCTTGTGCAATTGCTGATGCGAATCGAAGCCATGGATCCGGCAGCGGCATTGACCGAAGAATCGCTCGCCTATGCCGCCTTGCAGGGCGGCGAAGACCATCAATTATGGCTGGCCAGCCGAGCGCCGGTGGAAGCATTGCCCGAGGGCAAGATCGATTTTGAACGAATATGGCAACCGGCTCGAAATCAGCACAAACCGCCCCGCTGCGCTAAACGCGGTGGACCGGAAATTGCGCGACGAACTGTTCGATGCGTTCAGTGTCGCCGCCGCTGACCCAGAGATTGAGACGGTTAATTGGCGAGCGGAGGGCAAGGCTTTTTCCACGGGTGCGGACTTAGCCGAATTCGGCACGACGCGCGATCCGGCGCGGGCGCATGAAATCCGGATGCAGACTTTGCCCGCGATTCCGCTTATCCAATGCGGCCATAAAGTGCGCGTCCACATTCAGGGCGCGTGCATCGGCGCTGGCCTCGAAATGGCTGCCTTTGCTGCACACATCAGCGCCAGCGGCAACGCCTGGTTCCAATTGCCCGAACTGGCCATGGGCCTGATCCCAGGCGCGGGTGGCTGCGTTTCGGTATCGCGGCGGATCGGGGCAGAACGCACCGCGCAACTTGTGATTTCTGGACGCAGGATCAATGCCCAAACGGCGCTGGAGTGGGGATTGGTGGACGTGATTTCAGACAATCCGAAATAGTAAGTCACCCATTGGCATCGACGAACCGTTCGGCATCCAACGCCGCCATACAGCCCGTGCCCGCGCTGGTCACGGCTTGCCGGTAGATATGGTCCATCACATCGCCGCAGGCAAATACGCCCGCTACGCTGGTTTCGGTCGCTTGGCCCTCTGCGCCGCCGCGCACCTTGATATAGCCGCCTGCCATATCGAGATGGCCCTCAAATATCTGGGTATTGGGTTTGTGTCCGATGGCGATGAATACGCCATGCAGTTCGATATCCTCGGTCGCGCCATTTTCGGTTGATTTGATCCGCATTCCCGTAACGCCCATTGGATCGCCCAACACTTCATCAAGCGTGTGGTTCCACTTGATCGTCACCTTGCCCTCGGCTTCGCGCGCGAACAACCGGTCTTGCAGGATTTTTTCGGATCGCAATTTGTCACGCCGGTGGACCAGCGTCACATGGCTGGCGATATTGGCGAGATAGAGCGCTTCTTCCACCGCTGTATTGCCGCCGCCGATCACCGCGACCGGCTTGTTCCGGTAGAAAAATCCGTCGCAGGTCGCACAGGCCGAAACGCCCTTGCCCATATAGGCGGTCTCCGAAGGCAGCCCCAGATATTGCGCGCTCGCCCCCGTCGCGATGATCACCGAATCGGCGGTATAATCGCCCGCTCCGCCGGTCAGCGTGAAGGGGCGTTTGGAGAAATCGACCTTTTCGATATGGTCATTTTCGATGCGCGTGCCGAAACGCTCTGCGTGTTTCTTCATCCGCTCCATCAGCTCTGGCCCCATCACCCCCGCATCGTCACCCGGCCAATTATCGACATCGGTGGTGGTCATCAGCTGGCCACCGACTTCGATACCGGTGACGATCATCGGCGACAGATTGGCGCGCGCGGCATAGACGGCGGCGGTATAGCCCGCAGGGCCTGAACCGATGATGATAACTGGGGCGTGACGATCTGAAGACATGGGGGGCTTTCTATGGTGACGAACAATGCGAGATAGGCAGCGCATCAGCGATGGCCAAGCCCTGTGTGCCAACTATCCACAAAAAGATACTTTCCTTTGTCGCTTCCCTGCCTATCAGGCCCGAAATTTATCGATTAGCCGAACAGGGAGTGTTCCATGGCCAAAATTACCGTCGTTGATCGCAGCGGAAATTCGCGCGAAGTGCAGGCAGACAATGGCCTATCGCTGATGGAAGTGATCCGCGACAATGGCTTTGACGAGTTGCTGGCGCTGTGCGGCGGATGCTGTTCGTGCGCCACCTGCCACGTCCATATCGATGCCGCCTATGCCGATAAAGTGCCGGCGATGAGCGAAGACGAAAATGATCTGCTCGATTCGACCGACAGCCGCGACGCAAATTCGCGCCTTTCCTGTCAAGTTCCCGTCACTGACGCGCTCGACGGCCTGACGGTGACGATTGCCGAGGAAGATTGAGCTTTAAACTGACGATAAAGAACTACCGTAGTGCTGAGCCTGTCGAAGCACGCTTCACCGCATGGTGTCGTCCTTCGAAGCGCCCTTCGACAGGCTCAGGGCTAAGGTTTTCTTGTGAAATGTTGATCGCGAATCACCCCCGCAATCCCGGCTTGAACGCCTCGGACAACACGGGATAGCCATAGCCTTCGGGCACACAGATGTGCATTTCGCCGTCGATCTCCATCGTCTGGGGTAGCAACAACCGCGACGGAAATTCGGCGGCATGGGCAACGGTTGCGGCAAAGCTGTCAAACAGCGCCAGCCGTTCCAGATTGCGCTTGGTAGGGAAAATCGCGCGACATTCGCCGCGTTCGGCCCGGTCCAGCACGCCTTGGGCGCTGTCCCAGAACAGATGCGTGTTTTCGCTGTTGTCCACCGATGCCGCCGCTCCTCCTTCACCCGCATCGATCAGATAGAAGCGCGTATCAAACACCCGCGATTCGAGCCGGGGCGGACGCCAGCGCGCCCAGGGGACCAGCCGGTCCAGACGGGGCGTCCAGCGATGCCGCGTGCAAATCTGTGCCAGCGTATCGCCATCATGCAATGCCGCGCGCGCCTCGGCACAATCGGCGGGATCGGAAAGGCCGTCCAATGCCAAAGCCAGCCCCGCTTCCTCAATGGTCTCGCGGATCGCCGCCAGCCGTGCAGCAGCTTCGTTGCGGTGTAGCCCGTGGTCGATCAGGTCGGCAAAGGCAAAATCATCCGCCTCCACTTTGCCGCCGGGAAACACCACCGCACCCCCGGCAAAGGCCATCGACTTCACCCGTTCGAGCATCAATATCAGCGGCGCGCCGCCCGCCGGATCGGTCGCGGAAAACGACAATGTGTGGCGGCGGGGGTCGCATCGGGCAACGGCCCACCATCGGGCGCGAGGGGGAGAATTTCTTCGGACATAGCGCCCTAAAGAGCATGTTCGATCACTCACCGCTAGCCCGAAACTTTTTGCGAAGGGTTTGCGCGGCTCGTGCGTATAGTATTGGGAAATGGTTTTGCATTAGGCTGAAATGATGGAAGCATTGCGGGCAAGGGACGAAAGCGATGACGCCTTGATGGCACAGGTCGCCGCGCGCGATGCGGCTGCCTTGCGGCTGCTTGCGGATCGCCATGCAGCCCTGCCATGGCGCATTGCCTACCGGATGCTGGCCGACCGCGCAGAGGCCGAAGATGTGGCGCAGGAATCGCTGCTGCGGCTGTGGCAAGCCGGCGAAAAATGGCAGGCGGGTGGCCCCGGAGTTGCCGCGTGGCTTAACCGGGTCGCCACCAACCTGTGCCTCGACAGGCTGCGCCGCCGCCGTTTTTCCAGCGACGAGGAAGCGCCCGAGCGCGCCGACCAAAGCCCGCTCGCCGATGCCGCAATCGAAGGCGATGAGGTGCGTTCTGCCGTGGTCCATTGCATCCAGGCACTGCCCGACCGGCAACGCGCCGCTGTGGTTCTGACCTATTATGAGGAGCGCGCCAACCAGAGCGCCGCCGAAACGCTGGCGATGCAGATCAAGGCGTTTGAATCGCTGTTGTTCCGTGCCCGTGCCGCGCTTCGCGGTTGCATCGAAGGCAAAGGCGTGCTCGCCGCCGATATTGGCAAGGTGCTATCATGACCGATCCCGCTTTCCCCCCGCACATCCGCGCAGCGCTTGATCGCTTCGACGTACCGCCGCTACCTACAGGCTTTGCCGACCGGCTGATTGCGCGCGTCGAAGCGGGAGATCTGCCCGCCGCTACCGACGAAGCCCTGCCACCCCTTCCGCAAGCGCGCCTGCAGCGTCTGCCCGGTGGGCGCTGGCGGCGTTCAGGGTTCATTGCTGGATCAATCGGTTTGTTCGGAATGGTAACCGCCGCCGCTGCCGCCACCGGCTTTTTTGGTGAACCCGTCTATGTTCCGGTGGTCAGCGAAGTTTTGGCCAAGGCCAATATCGCGCCCATTCCTAAACAGAAACTGCCGCCAAAAGCCAAGCCTGACCCCAAAACCCAGCCGGTATTGGTGAAAGTGCAACCAACGGAAGAATCCCCAAAGCCCGCCAGCGCGCAAGGCAAAGACGAGGCCCGCACGTTGATCCGGTCGATGTGGCAAGACCCCCAATTCCGCAATTTGCCGCGCCAAGAGCGGCGGATCGAAGCACGCAAAAGACTGCAAGCAGCGATTGATAATGGCAGCATTTCGCAAGCCGATTTGCAGGAGGCCGCACAAGATCTACGCACCCGCAGGATCGAACGGCGCGCCGAGCGCAAAGCGGCCCGGCAGGCCTTTGGAAACAGCGAGCCCACCATCCAGCGCTTACCCGTCCGCCGGGCTGTGGAGCGGCCTGTGCGGCCAGCCGATCCTGCTTCTTCCAATCCGCTTTCCGAACCGCTTTCCGAACAACGTCCGCGCCTGCGTGAACGGTTGCAAAGGGCGACGCCCGATGAACGCGCGCAAATCCGCGAACGCATCCGCGCGCGCCGGGCGGCGCGAACAGCAGTCGAGACTCAGCCAGCAGAACCACAGGCACCACAATCTGCTGACACACCGTTACAATCCGAACCCATTGTGCCGGTTGCCGAGCCGCCGAAATAGTGGCAGCATCCACCCCTGATCCTTTGGGACCAAAATTTTCGGGGGAAGTGGCATATGGGTTTGATCGAATTGCTGGGCCTTGCTGCCAGCGTCAGCTTGCTGTCGGGATGGCGGCTTTATCTCACCGTCTTCGCCACAGGCCTTGCCATGTATAGCGGCTATCTCGACCTGCCGGAAAATCTGCAAATGCTGGAGGCGCTGGCCAATCCGTGGGTACTGGCGGTGAGCGGCGTGGGCGCGGTCGCCGAATTTTTCGCCGACAAGGTGGCGTGGCTCGATTCGATCTGGGATGGATTGAACACGCTGATCCGGCCTTTGGGCGGGGCGATGCTGGCGCTGGCGGTTGTCGACGCCGGGGACCCTGTCTGGCAGGTGATTGTCTTCCTGTTGGGCGGTGGTGCAGCGCTTGCCAGCCATGCAACCAAATCGACCGCGCGCGCGGCGATCAACACCAGCCCGGAACCATTTTCCAACGTCCTGATGTCCACAGCCGAAGATGTGGTGACGGGCGGTCTGCTGGCCCTTGCCTTTGCCAATCCGGTGGCGGCGGCGGTTATTGCTGTTGTGCTGCTGATGCTGGCGATATGGGGGCTATGGGCGGGATACCGCCTGTTCCGCCGGGTGTTTCCAAAGCCGGAACTGGCAGGGGCAACGCCGCCGGAGAAGATTGAGGGCTAACACCCGTTCCCGGTGCAAAGCTGATAATCGCATTGCTTGGCAAAGTCTTTGGCCGAAGGTCAGGCAAGGCACCGCTATAGCCCGCATAGAGAAATCCGCCATCTGCCAAGGTTTCAAGCACCAGATCGCGCTTGTCCGGCTCCACCACCAGACAGCCCTCGCTGATCCCCGGTCTGCCCGCCCGATTGGCGATGTGGCTGGCATTGAAATAGCGCCGCCGATTGGCCGCATAGCTGTGCACCACGATATCGCGATAGCGCATCATATTGTTGCTCGGATCCAACCCGTCGAGCCGCAAAGAGCGCCCATTCTGCCCGGAATAAATCTCTGCACCCCGCGCCGCCCCCAATGAAGAGGCAAGGCTGTCCGGCGTGTTGCTGAATCGCGTGGCAAAGCCATCATCATCGGGATCGGAGCCCACGCCATGCGCCACCAGCATCGGCGCATCAAGGCCCTCTCCGTTGGACAAGTTGACGCGGTATAGCCGCGGCTGCCCGCTATGCTTGGCATAATCGACGATGATGATGATCCCGGGGCCAGAGGCGCTTCCGCCGCCATAGCCGCAGATATTGGCCAGATAGCTGTCAAATGCCTGATCAAAAAGCGGCTTGGCAAGTAAAGGGCTTGCAGGGGTCGCGACCACAGCAACCGGATAGAAACGCGCGACCATTTTTGCACGCGCCTCGGTCAACGCAGTGCAGGCGATTTCCGGTCGGATCGAACGATATTGCGCCGCGCCGGTTTGAATCAATACCGGCGAGCCATCGCCCACGCCGGGTTGGAAAACAATCGCAGGCGGACGGGAATCGGGTTGCACGCTTTGCGCGCCAACCGGCATAGCCATAGCGGCGCATAAAAATGGAAATGAAAACCGTCGCATCATGCCAATCACTATAATCAAAATAAAATCTGCCCGGTGCGACCTTTTTTAGGCCGGGATAAAAATCGTTTATCAGGAAAGTCAGGTGTTTACTAGGTCGCAAATGGAGTAACGCCAATTTGCCCGGGCCGTTACCGATCAGAATATACCAGACTAATCGTCAAAATCCCCGCCGTTGAATCCCGCCTTGAATTCCCCGCCTCCCGCCGCCACACAGCACAGCATACGCCCCTTGCCATATCCGAACAAATCTGGAACAAGCTCCTCCCTATGTCCCTGACCCATATTAAAGTGCGCGGTGCACGCGAACATAATCTTAAAGGCATTGATATCGATCTGCCGCGCGATAAGCTGATTGTGATCACGGGCCTCTCCGGCAGTGGCAAATCAGCCTTGCGTTCGATACCATCTATGCCGAGGGGCAGCGGCGCTATGTGGAATCGCTGTCGGCCTATGCGCGGCAGTTTCTGGAGATGATGCAAAAGCCCGATGTCGAGCATATCGAGGGGCTGTCGCCTGCTATCAGCATCGAGCAGAAAACCACGAGCGCGCAATCCGCGTTCCACCGTCGCGACCGTCACCGAGATATACGATTATATGCGGCTTTTGTGGGCGCGGGTCGGCATCCCCTATTCGCCTGCAACGGGCCTGCCGATCACCGCACAAACCGTAAGCCAGATGGTCGATAAGGTGATGACGTTGCCCGAAGGCACGCGCGCCTATCTGCTCGCCCCCGTCGTGCGCGGGCGCAAGGGGGAGTATCGCAAAGAACTGGTGCAGTGGCAGAAAGACGGTTTCACCCGGGTGCGCGTGGACGGCGAATTTTACGCGATTGATGAGGCTCCGACGCTCGACAAGAAATATAAGCACGACATTGAAGTGGTGGTGGACCGGATCGTTGTGAAAGACGGCATCCAGACGCGGCTTGCCGATAGCTTTGAGCAAGCGTTGAAGCTGGCCGAGGGACTGGCTTTTGTGGATTTGGCCGATGGGACCGTGGCGGAGGCTATGGTGGGCGAACCAGACCAGCCGGCCGGGACACCCTATTGGGTGTCCCCTCTTCCAGTCACGACGGAGAAGGGGACACCCAATAGGGTGTCCCCAGGCGTTGACGGAGGGGGCATGAAAGGAGCCGCCCTACCCCCCAACCGCATCGTCTTTAGCGAAAAATTTGCCTGCCCGGTTTCCGGCTTTACCATCGCCGAGATCATGCCGCGGCTGTTTTCGTTCAACGCTCCGCAAGGGGCATGCCCCGAATGTGATGGCCTGGGCGAGCGGCTCGAATTTGATCCGCAGCTGGTGGTGCCGAACGAGGCGCTTTCGCTAAAGCAAGGCGCGGTCGTGCCTTGGGCGAAATCGAACCCGCCCAGCCCTTATTATATGCAGGTGCTGACCAGCCTCGCGCGTGCCTATGACTTTGATCTGACCACGCCGTGGAATGTGCTGGAGCCCGACCAGCGCCTGATCATCCTGCACGGAACCGGCGGGATGCCCGTCGAGCTGACATTCCAGGATGGCCGCAAAAGCTATACCGTCAAAAAAGCGTTCGAGGGGGTGATCGGCAATCTCAACCGGCGGATGCTGCAAACCGATAGCGCGTGGATGCGCGAGGAATTGAGCAAATTCCAGACCGCGCAGCCCTGCGAAACCTGCCACGGTGCACGGCTGAAGCCGGAGGCGCTATCGGTGAAAATTGCGGGCACCGATATTTCCGGGCCGACGCGAATGAGCGTGGCAGATGCGCTCGCGTGGTTTTCGAGTGTGAATGAAAAGCTTACCCCCACGCAGTAGCCAAATTGCCAAAGCGATCCTGAAGGAGATCAACGAGCGGCTGGGTTTCCTCAACAATGTCGGCCTCGATTATATCAATCTGGACCGCACATCGGGGACGCTTTCGGGCGGCGAAAGCCAGCGCATCCGCCTTGCTTCGCAAATTGGCAGTGGCCTTTCGGGCGTGCTCTATGTGCTCGATGAACCCAGCATCGGATTGCACCAAAAAGACAATGATCGCCTGCTCGCAACCCTGCGTCGTCTTCGCGATCTGGGCAATACCGTGATCGTGGTGGAGCATGATGAAGACGCGATCCGCACTGCCGATTGGGTGGTGGATTTGGGGCCGGGCGCAGGTGTGCATGGCGGCACGGTGATGGCCGAGGGGACGCTCGACGTTATCCTGAAGGCCAATTCGCTGACCGCCGATTACCTCAATGGTACGCGCGAAATCGCGGTTCCCAAAGTGCGGCGCAAGGGCAACAAGAAAAAGCTGACGCTCCACGGCGCGCGCGCGAATAATCTCAAAAATGTGACCGCCAGTATCCCGCTTGGCACTTTCACCTGCATCACCGGCGTTTCTGGTTCGGGCAAATCCAGCTTTACCATCGACACGCTCTATGCCGCCGCCGCGCGCAGCTTAAACGGTGCGCGGGTGATCGCGGGCGCGCATGACAAGGTGACCGGGCTTGAACATTGTGACAAGGTGATCGACATTGATCAATCCCCCATCGGTCGCACCCCGCGATCAAACCCCGCGACCTATACCGGCGCGTTCACCAACATTCGCGATTGGTTTGCAGGCCTGCCCGAATCCGCCGCGCGCGGATATAAGCCCGGGCGGTTTTCGTTCAACGTGAAGGGTGGGCGCTGCGAAACATGCAGCGGCGATGGCTTGATAAAGATCGAGATGCACTTCCTGCCCGATGTCTATGTCACCTGCGAAGAGTGCAACGGGCATCGCTATAACCGCGAGACATTGGAGGTGAAGTGGAAGGGGCTTAGCATCGCCGATGTGCTTGATATGACGGTGGAAGATGCGGTCGAGATATTCAAAGCAGTCCCTCCGATCCGCGACAAAATGGCGATGCTGGCCGAGGTTGGGTTGGGCTATGTCAAAGTGGGGCAACAGGCAACGACGCTGTCGGGCGGCGAGGCGCAGCGGGTGAAGCTCGCCAAGGAATTGTCGCGCCGCTCAACCGGGCAGACGCTCTATATCCTCGATGAACCAACCACGGGCTTGCATTTTGAAGACGTGCGGAAATTGCTTGAGGTGCTCCACCGCTTGGTTGAGCAAGGCAACAGCGTGGTCGTGATCGAGCATAATCTGGACGTCATCAAAACCGCCGACTGGATCATCGATCTGGGACCCGAAGGCGGCGTGAAGGGCGGCGAGATTGTTGCCGAAGGCACGCCCGAGGATGTGGTGAAGGTGGCGGCGAGCTATACCGGCCATTATCTGAAACCGATGCTGGCGCGGGCGAAGATTTAAAGCGACACCGTCTAATTGGAACCGTAGCCCTGAGCCTGTCGAAGGGCGCTTATCGGATAAGCGCCCTTCGACAGGCTCAGGGCTACGGTTTGTTTCGAGCATTCTGCGTAGCTATCTTCACCCCGGCACATTCGCCTTCCGTTTGTTCACCAAAGGCCGCTGATAGCTCGGATCGCTTTTGTCGCGCGCCGACACGCCGTTGTCGCCGATCCCCGGCACATCGGAAAAGGGCGGCGGCAGCGAGGGTTGCAGGCAGCTCCATTCGATGATGTTGGTGCGAAGCGCAATCCGCCACTCTCCCGCACGCCGCTCCAAGCCGGTCGATATAGCGACCGCCCGCGAGCATCACCGTTTCCCCGCCGCCTTCTTCCCACGGATGGTTGCGCGCGACGAACTGGTAATAACATTTCGCTGTGCGCGCTATCGCCGTCGATATCGACATGGTGGTTGAGCAGCAGATGGTGGGTCAGTACCTGTCCGTCGCGGTGCATCGGCATCGCCCAATCCCAGCATCCCGGCACGTCGCCCACATAGGGGCCAGCCGCCATTTCGGCATCGTCCCAGAAAGCGGAGAGATATTGCTCACGGTCAAACCGGTCCATGCCCTTGCAAAAACGCAGCAGACAATCATGGATATCCTGCCGGTCGAGCAGCTCTTGCAAGCGGCCAGAACTGTTGACGGCGCTCATCCTTTTGCTCGTTCTTCATGCGCCCAAGTGAAAGTATCGGTCAGATGTTTTATCATGCCATCGGGTGATTGCGCGAAGGTCCATTGTTCGTCCGAATTGCGGATCGCCTCGATCTGGGCTGCGACATCATCGACGGTCCATTCGTGCTGATACAGCCCTTTGCTTTCGGTGAACCATGCGCGCGCCATGCGGCCACCGCCTGCGATCATCAATTCGCCGGTTTGCGCGCAATCCTCATGCGCCAGCCAGCCGACCATGGGCGCGACCAGTTCAGGCTCCAGCGGCGGATACATGCTGGTATCAAGGCCATCGGCCATCCGCGTGACTGCTGCCGGGATAATCGCGTTGCTGATGATGCCATGTTCGGCCCCTTCCAATGCGGTCACATTGTTCAACCCGATCAGGCCCGCCTTTGACATGCCGTAATTCACCGTCGTTGCACTGCCATACATGCCGCTGACCGAAGAGGTGAGAATCACGCGGCCATATTTGGCGGCGGCCATATGCGGGAAAGCGGCCTTCACCATATAGAAACCGCCCTTGAAATGGACGTCGGTAACGGCGGTGAAATCCTCGATGCTCAGCTCGGCAATCGTGCCATAGCGGACATTGCCCGCATTATGGATCATGATGTCGATCCGGCCCCAAGTATCGAGTGCCGCTTGCACGATGGCAGCGGCTCCCTCGGGCGTGGCAACCGAGGCAGGGCAGGAAACCGCCTCGCCACCCGCCGCTATAATTTCGGCAACCACCTCGTCGGCGGGATTGGCGACCACTTCGTCGCCGCGCGTGCTGCCGCCATTATCATTGACCACGATCTTGCATCCCCGCGCGGCGAGCAACAGCGCATAGGCCCGGCCAAGCCCTCGGCCTGCGCCGGTGATCACGGCGACGCGATTGTCGTAACGTAGTTCGGTCATGGGTAGTTCCTCCTAAATTCAATTCTCGTCGTCCCCGCGCAGGCGGGGACCCCAGTCGGTTTTCGCAACCCGATTTGAATTAACCTCCCGAGGCCCCCGCCTGCGCGGGGGCGACGGTATGCATCCAAATCAAACCGGCCCCCACATCGGCGCACCGCGCACGTCGCGCATCGACGCCACCGGTTCGCCATCGATATCGACAACACCATATTCGTCGGCAAGTTCGGCGGTGATAAATTCGCCGCCGGTGCGCTTCATCAAATCTGGATCATTATACAGCGCCGCGATCACCCGGCCCGGATGCTCGACCGAGCTGCCCTTTTGCATGGTGATCGTGCTCGTCATTTTTTCGGCCATTTTGGCAAGATTGTCCTTCGCCTTTTCGGTCAGGGTCAGCCCCTGCCACAAGAGCAATCGAGGATACGCCATGCGGCTTTAATTCAATGCCCATGTCGCGGTTCATCCGGCCAACGGCGGTTTTCGAGGTGCCGAACAGCACGCCATAAGTATAGGTGAGCGCGGCATAGCCCGAGATGTTAATCATCAATCCCGATTTCTGCGGCACCATGATCTGCGCCGCGTGCCATGATGCGACAAAATTGGATTTCACGCCCACGTCCATCATTTCCCAATTGGAAAGCGGCTTTTCCCAGAATCCTTTTGGCTCCAGCAAATCTTCTGACAGCGTAAAGGCATTGTTGACGAGGATGTCGAGGCGGCCTGCTTCACGTTTGATCTGATCAAACAGCGATGCGACCTGATCATTATCGGCATGATCACAAGGGACGGCAATCCCTTTTCCGCCCCGTTCATCGCACTGTCGGGCGGTCTCACTCGACGGTGCCGGGAAGGTAATAATCCCCTTCATTCACCGTCCGCCCGGTCACATAAACGGTCGCCCCTTGTTCGGCGAGCGCGAGCGCTATGCCTTTGCCGATCCCGCGGCTGGCTCCGGTAACCAGTGCTACTTTTCCGTCCAGCGTGCCCAATGATCGTCTCCTCGCCTAATCAACAGGGCTGTTGTTTAAGCGCATTTGCGTTCGCTTGTCGCCTGCCTTTGCGCCAACTTCGCGGGAGCGATAGTCGCCAATATCTGCTAGCGAAGAGCGGGTGGCGCGCATAGTTCCTGCGCCAAGGAGTCCTTCATATGGCAGAGATCAGCAATATCGCCGAAAGCGCAGACGACCTGAACGCTTCGGTGACCATCAGCCCAGAGGCCTATATCAGCGCCGATTATGCCCGCGCCGAACGCGACCGGCTGTGGCGCAAGAGCTGGTTGCAGGCGGGGCGCTTGGAAGACCTGCCCAAAAACGGCGATTTCCTGACCTTTGATATCCATGATGATTCGGTGATCGTCGTGCGCGAAAATGCCGATACGGTGCGCGCCTTTCACAATGTCTGCGTCCACCGGGGCCGCAAACTGGTCGATACGCCCGCAGGAGCGCGCAATGCACGCGGCAACAAAAGGAATTTCATCTGCGGCTTTCACGGCTGGGCGTATAATCTGCAGGGCAAATGCACCTATATTTCGCACAAGGACGATTGGCAGGGCTCGCTGACCGAGGAGAGCACCTCGCTTTCGACAGTCAAATGCGAAACATGGGGCGGATGGGTGTGGATCAATATGGATCCGGACAGCGTTTCCTTGTCCGATTGGCTGGGCGTGGTGCCCGAAATGCTCGATCCTTATGGACTTGAAAATATGCGCCCGCGCTGGCGCAAATGGGTCGTGTTTGATTGCAACTGGAAGGTTGCGATGGAGGCGTTCAACGAAACCTATCATGTTTCGACCACCCACCCTGAATTCAACGCCTTTGGCCAGTTTCGCGGCTGGGCGCGCAATCAGGGGCTGCACAGCCATATCGGCTATGAAGCGCCCAAGGGGCAGGAAGAGGATGCGGGCAAGCTTCGCACCGGCATCGGCGACGCGCGCATTTCTACCGCCGAGATGCAGGATTTCACTTGGGAAAATGCCAACACCAACACCACGATGACGCTGGTTGAGGCGGCACGGCGGCTGGTCGATGAACTGCCCGAGGATACGCCCGCAGCCGATGTCTCACGGCATTGGATCGCCTCGGCCCGCGCCACCGATGAGGCGCGCGGCGTGATCTGGCCCGTGGTCGATCCGCTGCACACGGCAAAGGCCGGAACGGCGTGGCAGATTTTTCCCAATTTCCAGATCGGCCATGCGGTCAACAACATGCTTTGCTATATGGCGCGGCCATACGGCAATGATCCCGACAAATGCTATTTTGAAGCGGCGGTCTATGAACTTTACCCCGAAGGTGAAGCCCCCGAAACCGAATGGGAATACACCGAACCCGAAGATTGGCCTCCCGTGTTACAACAGGATTTCACTAATATGGCAGCGGTGCAACAGGGGATGAAAAGTGCGGGCTATCGCGGGTCGCAACCCAATCCCTATATGGAGCGCTCGACCGCCAGCCTGCATATGAATTTGGCGAAATTCATGGGAATGGGCGCGCCGAAGAAGGTTGGGTAGCGCAGACCTCTTAATTAGGGACAGTATATAATTAAATTCGCAAACGAGTGCCAAGTTTCCGGCAAGAGCCAATTTAATTATATACTGTCCCTAATTAAGAGGTGTCAGCCTCCGCTGGTGCGACGCAGTGCTTGGATTTAAAACTCAAACAATCCCCAATTCGCGCAATTCGGCTATCTTCTCCGCACTATAGCCCAACAGGCCAGCCAGCACCTCGTCCACATGTTCGCCCAGCAAAGGCGGGGCCATGCGGATGGTGGCGGGGCTGGCAGACATTTGCGCGAGCGGGCTGGCGATCAGATCGACCGAGCCGGCCTCGGCATGGGGATGCGGCGTGGTCGCGCGCAGCTTTCGGTGCTTGACCTGTTCTTCCTCCCATACATCGGCCAGTTCGTTATATTTCGCCGCCGGGATGCCAACCTCGTCAAACATCGAAAGCAGTTTGGTCACCGGGAACTGGCGGCTCCACGCGTTGATAATGGCAATCAGCGCGGCCTGCCCCGAACGCGCGCGTTTGAAGTTCGAATCAAACCGGTCATCGGTGAACAATTCAGGTTGCTCCATTAGCACTGTCAGCCGCCGGTAATGCTCGTCGGTTCCTGCAGTCAGATAGACAATCCCGTCGCTCGCATGGATCAAATCTGCAGGGCCACCGCCATTGCCGCCATTGCCAAGCCGCGGGGGCGGGAAGCCGGAAATCAGATAATCCTGCATGATATGGCTGACCATCGCGACCGAGGTATCGAGCAGCGCGATGTCGATAAATTGCCCCTCGCCGGTGTTGTTCCGGTGGATCAAAGCCGCCATAATGGCGAGCGCGCTATTATGCCCGGTGATGAAATCGACAAGACTTGGCCCCGATTTAAGCGGCCCCGCACCCGGCTGCCCATCGGGAATTCCCGTCACCGCCATCATCCCGCCGGTCGCCTGAAACAGCCCGTCATAGCCCGGCAATGCGGCCATCGGCCCGGTCTGGCCAAAGCCTGTTACCGAGCAATAGATCAGCCGTGGATTGATCGCCTTCAGGCTCTCATAATCGAGGCCATAGCGCTTGAGATCGCCCACCTTGAAATTCTCGATCAGCACATCGGCATCTTTGGCCAGCGCCTTGATAATCTCCTGCCCCTCGGGCTTGCTATGGTTGACGGTGATCGAGCGTTTGTTGCGGTTGGAGACTGTGAAAAAGCTTGATTGCCGTGTGTCGAGACCGTCCTTGCCCTTCACCCATGCCGTGCCATAGCCGCGCCCGTCATCGCCCACCTTGGGGCGCTCGACCTTGATCACGTCCGCGCCTAAGTCCCCCAATATCTGCGCGCCAACGGGGGCGGCAAAGACCCGGCTCATGTCGATTACGCGGATGCCGTCTAGTGCTGCGGTCATGCTTACCTTCCAAATCGTCCCTGCGATTGAACATAATCAGGCTTCAATCACTTGCGGCTTGCACCTATCAGGCTTTGAACAGGAGTTGGATATGAAAACGGCAATCATCACCGGGGCGGGAAGCGGCATCGGACTTGGCACGGCCAAGATCATGCACAAGGCAGGCTTTGCCATCGTCGGCGTCGGCCGGGACAGGGCAAGCTGGCGGCATTGGAGGCAGAACTTGCCGGAGACCGCATCGCCACGCTCTCTGCCGATATTACCACCGACGATGCCCCGCGCCGGATCGTCGATTTCGCGTTGGAGAAATTCGGCAGCATCGATTTCCTGATCAACAATGCAGGCGCCGGCAGCCCGAAACCGCTGCACGAAACCGACGATGAGCTGCTCGATTATTTTCTGGGGCTGATGCTGCGCGCGCCATTTCGCCTTGCCCGCGATTGCATCGGCCATATGAAGCCGGGTTCGGGGATTGTGAACGTCACCTCCACCTATGCCGTGATCGGCGGAAGGCGCGGCGGGGCTTATACGGCGGCGAAGGCGGGCCTCAACATGCTCACCGAACATATCGCCTGTGATTATGGACCCTTGGGCATCCGCGCCAATAATGTTGCGCCGGGCGTGACCATGACCGAGATGGTCGCGCACCGTTTTGAAGACGAGATGTTCAAACGGGTGAATGTGGAAACCACGCCCTATCCGCGACTTTCCGAAGTCGAAGATGTCGCCAATGTCATCGCCTTCCTCTGTTCACCCGAAGCAGAGATGCTCAACGGGCAGACGATTGTGGTCGATGGCGGCTGGACGAAGACCAAATATATGTCGCCCCGCGCGCTGAATAGCGAGTGGGTTGGGGGCTGACCGCGCGGGAGGCGTGAATACTGCCTATCTTCCCCGGCGCGCCAGAACCGCCGGTGCCGTTTCGCGCAGACCCAGCCCGACCAGCGCTGCGGCAAGTGTCAGCCCCAGCATCAGCCATAGCACCGCTTGCCGACCGAAGCCGTCCGATAGCGCACCGGCAATAAACGGGCTGAAAACCCCGCCCAGCACTTCGCCAATGCCGACGACAATGCCCGAAAGCGATGCCGTCAAGCGGGGATCAACGGATTCCGAAGGGATCGTCGCCATGAAAAGCGGGAACAGCCCGTTCAAGCCCCAGCCAAAAAAGAACAGCGCGGCGAGCACCCAGACGCTGCCGGTAAAATACAGCGCACCCAATGGCAGGATCACCCCCAAAAGCGAAAAGCCGACAATCGATGGCCGCCGCCCGATCCGGTCTGACAATGCAGCAACGGCAAAGCTGCCGATCCCTGCCGATATCCCCA
The DNA here is from genome assembly GCA_963732535.1 of uncultured Alphaproteobacteria bacterium. Lineage (GTDB taxonomy): Bacteria > Pseudomonadota > Alphaproteobacteria > Sphingomonadales > Sphingomonadaceae > Sphingorhabdus_B. The sequence continues at coordinate 288,373 of CAVSZW010000001.1, forward strand.
AAGTCGCCATAAGCCAGCTGACCGTCCCCGGATCAAAGCCGCGCTCTTTCGTCAGGTAAAGCGGCATAAACGCCCAGCAGCAAACGAGATAGGAAACGAGTAACACCGAGAGCAAACTGCACAGCTTCACATTGCGATCCGCAAAAGCCTCTTTGAGCGTCGCCATCGGCTTGTCACCGGCAGCAAAGGCGGCCTTTGGCGGTTCCTTCACGAAAAACCAGATCAGCGCCGCGCTCAACAGCCCCGGAATTGCCGCGACAAAAAACGCATCGCGCCAGCCATAAGCCAAAGCAATCGGCACGAGCACCAAGGGAGCCACGGCGGAACCCAAAACATTCGAACCCAGATTCTGCCCCACACCCATGGCCAGCCCGCGATGCTTTTCATCAACCTCCGCGGCGATGATCGCATGGCTGACGGGCATCACCCCGCCCTCGGCTGCGCCCATCAATATGCGCGCGCCCAATAACATCAGGAACGAAGCCGCCATCCCCGACACCACCGAACACAGGCAAAAAGCGATGGTCGCCGCGATAATCACCGGCTTTCGCGAACCCATCCGGTCTGACAATCGCCCGACGGCAAAGCCCGCAATCGCCCAAGTAAATGACAGGCCCGACGACAGCAGCCCCACTTGCGTATCGGACAATTGCAGATCTGGCTGCACAAAGGGCATCAGGAAATTGAGCGCGTTGCGATCAAAGAATAATATGCCGAAATTGAGGCTAAGCAGCCCCACCAACACCGCCTGATAGGCGCCCGAACGGCGTGTCGTCTGTGTCATATTGCTCCCCTCTCCCGATCTCCTGCAGGGCAATCTGTATGTATCGCATACAAAATGCAACCTTAACCCGCTGGCAATGGCTGTTGTGATAGGACCCTCGCATGATCATCGTGATGGGCCATATCCGGGTACGACCCGAAGACACCGAATTGTTTCGCAGACGATTGGGCGAACATGCCCAAACCGTGCGTGCCCTCGATGGCTGCCTGCAATATGCCATCGCCACCGACATGGCCGATCAGGCTTTGTGGTGGATCAGTGAGCGTTGGCAAGATCGTGCCGCGCAAGCCGCGCATATGGCCGGCGACCACATGGCGCGCTTCAATATGCTGATGAAGCATATGAAGATATTGGAAGCGCGGATCGAAAGTTTCGAGACCGATGATAAGGGTACGTGGCTGATCCGGACTTAGGGCAGCGAGAGTGCGGGCCGCCACTTTCCTCGTCGCCCCGTGCTTGACACGGGGCTTGGCTTATCGGTTTCGTCCGCCCTCGACCGATAAGCCAAGCCCCGTGTCAAGCACGGGGTGACGATGCAATTTGGGGCCAGACTTTTTAAATCAGGGAGCACCTAAGCCCAGCGAAACGCCAGAGCCACCTCCCCCAAAACCTGACCGTCCTCATCAAACCGCCGTTCGCTTATCCATCCCTTACCCGCATGATCGAGCGCAACCACGGTGCTGCAGCGCGTGCCATAGACGGAGGCGTTGATGAAAACCGGCTCCGCCAGATCGTCGCTTTCGGGACGGAGCAACCCGAACAAGGTGGCGGGATCATCCGCCCCATTTTTCAGCCAATCTGCGAGGGCCATCTCAACCCGTTCGCGCCGGGGCCATGGCGCGTCCGGTGTGCCGTTGGACAGGCTGTGGATGCCGCTGGCCAAGGGCGCGGTGCATCGAGTGCGGGCCGGTTGGCGATCAACTGTACCCCTGCTGTCGACGCCGCGAGTAAACAAAAGCCGTTATAGCCATCCAGCATCAATCGGGCGGCAATACGCCTGCCTGCAACCAATCGGAAACCAGCGCACCGCGGGAAAATTTGTCCGGGTCCGGTCCTTCAGGCGACCGGATATTGGTAACAACCGCGAACCGCCCTTCTTCAGACACGCCCAGCCAACCGCCACCTGAAACCAGATCGCGCCCGCCGATCACATGCGGCACATCCTCCCAAGCCGCAAGCGGAGCCGAGGCCCGCGCATGATATTCATCGCGGTTGCCCACGAGCAAAAGCTTCCAGCGCGGATGGCAATCAAGGGCAAGGGCGACGACGCACATGGGCAGCGCGTTAGCGTTCGTTCGGGTCCGCTGCAACAATCGCCGCGCTGGCCAAGGGCTGGACGAGCGCCTTCGCCTCTTTCCAGTCCGCACGCAGCCAGCGATCATGATCCGCCGCGCGCAGGATCAACGGCATCGAAGCCGACGCCCCTTTGCCCTCCACCGGAACCAGCGCACTCGAAGGTTCGGTCACCAGCATGGCGAACACTGGCATATCGGTCAGATCGCGCCAGATCCCGGCGATGGCAAACACCGGTTCGCTCCGCCACGCGATACCAGCGCCGCTCCTTGCCCGTGCCGCTTTCAAAATGGGTGGCGGGGATCAGGCAGCGGAGTTCGCTGTGCCGCAAATTGCCAATCCAATAGGGGCTTTCCAGATTGCGGACCGACGCGACCCAGCGCGGCGGGCCAAGGCCCAATGACTCTGCGGGCTGCCCCGGCGGCGGATAGCCCCAGTGCATCGGCCGGATCACCCGCCGCCCGCTTTTTCCGCCGCGTGTGACAACGGGGGCAAATTCCCCCACCTGCGGATCGCCGCCGCCCCATGGGTCTGGCCCCATATCGGCGGCAAGAGCGCTGGCGATTGCAGGGGATGGGGCTTTCAGGGACGGTAGCGCATGGTGATGGCCTGATGACATTCGGTTAAAGTTTTCCGTTAGTGCTGAGCTTGTCGAATCACGTCCCTCAGTACTGCGCGACGTGCTTCGACAAGCTCAGCACTAACGGTTTTATTCAATCAGCATAAACTCTAAAGCGCGAGCGAGACTGTCACATCATCACCCGCCACGAACCCTTCCGACTTTCGCACACCCGCTTTGACCGGCAGCATATAGCCGCCCGCCTCCTTCGCCGGAAAGATCGAGGTGTTCCAACTGGTCTCGCCAATGGTCACCTGCACCTTGATCGCCCCCCAGCCCCGCCGCCGCGTGGAGCCGGTGCGTTCGAGCCGGTCCATCAGGTCCGCAACGCGGATCGCCTCGGCCACCTCGCCATCGATAGTGATAAAATGCCAACAGGCCGGGGCCTTGTCACTGGTCCAGATCCACAGTTTTGCGGTGATGGTGAAGGTTTCGGACATGCATTCCCAATTTTCCCTCTCCAGTGGGAGAGGATATGAAGCCTTACGAGCTTGCTCGTTAGGCGGAGTTGGTGAGGGGTACTGTGTCATCGACACGGCACATCCCCTCACCCGCTGCGACGAGGTGGCAAGCCACCAAGTTTCACTGCCCTCTCCCACAGGAGAGGGAGTGTGGTTTCCCATCCATGGCTATTGCCCTGCCTCCAACGCCCGAGGATAATGTAAAAGAGGTAAGAGAGAAAGAGGTGGGAGGGGGCTGCTCATACCCTCTCTTCCTCCCCGCCTCTTTTACATCCTTCGGCATTAACAGCCGCAACCGCCCGCCGAATTTCACGCTAAATCTTCCTCTCCGATGGGAGAGGATACGAAGCCTTGGCCGAATGGCCTAGGCGGAGTTGGTGAGGGGTTCTGCCCTCCCGACCCCGCACCCTCACCAGCCCCCCGTTCGTGTCGAGCGTGTCGAGACATCGCGAAATCGCGCACTGCCGATGGGTGTCTCGACGTCGCTCGACACGAACGGACGTTGGGGTTGGTGAGGGCGCTGCCCTCTCCCAAGGAGAGGGATTATCGCACAACCTTCCGCCGCACCGGCACCGGGATGTTGCAAATATCTGCGCCGCCCGCTGGCCGGATGAAAAACGGATCGCGGCGGTTGGCGCGGGCGTCGGCATATTTGGCGAAGCTTTCGCTTTCGGTGGAGAGATATTCGTAAGTCGGGAAGGGTTTGTCGCTTGCCATGTCGCTCGCGATCCGCACCGACAGGATCGGCACGCGTTCCTCGGCCTTTTCATAAAAGCCCAAAGCCCCCGTCCCGCGCGGTAGCGAAGAGAGATGCTCGATCCCCTCGATCACCCGACCCACCAAAGCGATGTTGCGATCCAGATGGCGCGGGGCGTGGCCGATGACGGTGTAAAGTTCCGCGCCGGTGCCGGTGTCGGGCGACATATTGCGGCCTACGCCGACCATGCCATAGCAGTGGGCGGGCCAGGCACAATCTTCGCCAAGGGCGGCACGGCCAACCACTATAAAATCCATATGCCGCGTTATAAGGATCGGGGTTGCCGCCAGCGTTATCCTCAGATTCGCACACTTGCTCCTCGTTCACTTGCGCGCAGCGTTCCATCGCAGCTGTTCCCAGATCTGAACCGAAGCGAGCAATTTATTCCAGACATGCCATTGCGGATCAAGTCATGCTGTATTCACTCTCCGGCACCACCGCCAACCCCTCCGGCAAAGCCTTCTTCTCCGTCACATCACCCCATTGCACGACATAATTGTCCTGCACGCGGTTGATGCTCGTGCCGTCCCACGAATTTCGCCGCCGCCAGTTTGCGGATATTGCCGATCCAGCCTTGCGAGAAAGGTGCAGGCATCAACTGGATGACCACACGGCGCGGTTTGCCTTTCGAGTCAGCCGCCAAATCCATCACCAGCAGGTCAGACGGCGCAATCGCCACCCACTCCTGCGCTTTAGCAGCGCCAACGATCTCGCCGGGTGCGGGATGTTCGGTCTTTGCCGGTTGGGCAGCAGTCGGAAATGCGGCGAACGATACAGCACATAGGGCGGCGCAAGCGGCGAGCAAGTAATGTGTTTTCATGGCGTGCATCTTGGCAAATCGCAAAGCCTTGCGAAAGCCATTAACTGCCACTAGGGAAGCGCGTCCCGAAAGGGATTGCGGAGACGTGGCCGAGTGGTCGAAGGCGCACGCCTGGAAAGTGTGTATAGGGGTGACTTTATCGTGGGTTCGAATCCCACCGTCTCCGCCAGTTTTGCCGATTTGAAAATCGCCTGATCGTGGGAAACCCGCATAATGACATCGCTAAAGCTTAATGACCCCGGCCTATTCGTCGAAGCCAATCTGGTGAACGGGCAATGGATCACCGCCGCCGACGGCGCGCAATTTGCCGTCACCAATCCGGCCACGGGCGACATCATCGGCCATGTCGCCGAGCCTTTCCCGCGCCGAAGTAGCCGTCGCCATCGATACCGCGTTTGAAGCGCAAAAGGCCTGGCGCGCGAAAACCGGCAAAGAACGCGCCATCATCCTGCGACGCCTGTTTGATCTGATGATGGAAAACCAGGAAGATCTGGCGCAGATCATGACCGCCGAGCAGGGCAAGCCGATTTCCGAAGCGCGCGGCGAAATCGCCTATGCGGCCAGCTTTATCGAATGGTTTGGCGAGGAAGCGAAGCGGGTTTATGGCGATGTAATCCCATCGCCCTTGCCGGGTCGGCGCATCCTTGTGCAGAAAGAACCCATCGGCGTTTTCGCCGCGATCACGCCGTGGAATTTCCCCGCAGCGATGATCACGCGCAAGGCCGGCCCCGGTTGGGCAGCGGGCTGCACCGGCGTGATCCGTCCGGCGAGCGAAACGCCGTTTTCGGCGCTTGCGCTGGGCGTATTGGCACAGCGGGCGGGGATGCCCGATGGCGTGTGCAACATCATCACCGGGCCTTCGGGCGAGACGGGCAAGGAATTGTGCGAAAATCCCAAGGTGCGGAAATTGAGCTTCACTGGCTCCACCCGCGTGGGCGCGATCCTGTTGCAACAATGCGCGCCGACGGTGAAGAAAACCAGCATGGAGCTGGGCGGCAACGCGCCGTTCATCGTGTTTGACGATGCCGATCTGGACGAAGCCGTCAAAGGCGCGCTGGCATCCAAATTCCGCAACACCGGGCAAACCTGCGTGTGCGCGAACCGCTTGCTGGTGCAATACAAGCGTCTATGATGCGTTCGTCGAAAAGCTGACCGTCGCCGTCAATGCGCTGAAGGTGGGAGAGGGCACAGGCGATGCGGTGACGCAAGGCCCGCTGATCAACGCCGCCGCCGTCGCCAAGGTGGAGGAACATATCTCCGACGCCGTGGCCAAGGGCGCACGGATTGTTGCGGGCGGAAAACGCCATGCGCTGGGCCATTGCTTCTTTGAACCCACCATGCTCGCCGATGTGCCGCTGGATGCGATGGTGATGCACGAAGAAACCTTCGGTCCGCTCGCCCCCGTCATCCGGTTTGAAACCGAGGCCGAGGCGATTGCCATGGCGAACGACACCGAATTCGGCCTTGCCTCCTATTTCTACAGCCGCGACGTAGGGCGCATTTTTCGCGTGGCAGAGGCGCTGGAGGCCGGAATCGTCGGCATTAACGAAGGCATCATCTCCACCGAAGTCGCCCCCTTTGGCGGCGTGAAAGCATCGGGACTGGGCCGCGAGGGTTCCAAATACGGGATCGAGGATTATCTGGAGATCAAATATCTCTGCTTGGGCGGCATTGATAGCTGAAGAGGGATAGCTGATCGGGGATAGCCGGTTGGGCAAAATCAAGCGATAAATTCACCCTTCAGGGGCCAGCGCAAGGATGCTGCCCATGATGATCCGAACCAGATCGGGCTGCCCCCTGGCACCGGTTTTGGCATAGACGATCTTGGAATAGCTACGCGCGGTCTGGGTCGTAATCCCGATTTCGCCTGCCGCTTCGGCTATGCTTTTGCCCCGACACAAAGCGAGCGTCAATTCGGCCTCTCGTGGGGTTAAAGAGAAAAGCTCTGACAGCTGATTTTGCCGGTCGCTGGTCGACCAATTGTCGCCGTGCACATAGGCAATTGCGGTTGCTGCCCCGGCGGCAGCGAGCGGTTTATGCCGCGCCGGAACCAAAAGCATGTCCAGCCATGGATCGGAACTAAGCGAAATAGCGCGCGGGCCGCTGTCGGGCTTGGCGGTCAGCCGTGATACCGCCGTTTCGATCTCTCGTTGTAGCTCCGTTGATCTGGTTTCCAGCCGCCCTGCCGGATCGACGGCCAGTGCAGTTGACGTGGCCAGCACATGCTCGCCATACCGGTCTGCGCCGACAATTTTTGCATTGGCATCCAGCGCAATCCAGCCAAATTGCAGCCGCCGCACCGCATCCTCCGCGACGGTCGCCGCAAAGCGATCCTTCTCGCGCGCCAGATAATGCCTCAACGCGCCGCGCAGCACAGGCGCCAGCGCTTCGAGCAGTTCACCGAATCCTGGCTCGAATTCGCCGCCCAAACACGCCAAGGCAATCCAGGCATCAACGCCGCTCGCCTCTTGCACCCGCATATTGAGCGCTGCGGTGAGGCCCAGCTCGCGCGACACATGGTCAAAAAATTCGCGATTGCCCGCCGCCTCGACATTCGCCAATTGCTCCAGCGTATAGGCCTTTCCCTCCTCCATCCAGTTGCGCCGGATAAGGTTATTGGGGAAATCAAAGCGCGCGAAACTCTTTTGGGATTCTTCTTTTGAACCCTCACCGGATATCAGCAAAAGCGCTTCATTCTGATGCCAGGTGGATGGGTGAAACGTCATCGATGCATTATGCGCGCCGCTATACGCGCGCAATTGATCAAGAAAGCCGCCCCACAAAGGTTGCTCGAATGCGCCGTCAAGCAGGGCCTCGGTTAGTGTGGCAAGCATGTCACGCATGGGCGATATAATTTTCGACAAGCATTTAGACCCCCACATGGGGGTATCACAGGACTTGTAAATTGCATAGCCCTTTAAATCGGAGCGGGAGAAATGTCGATAATTTGGCGCATCGTCTCCCTGTGCATTACATAAATGGGAGGATTTCAAATGCGTAAAAGTTTCAAACTCGCGGCCATCACCAGCATCAGCCTGCTGGCACTTTCGACACCCGCCTTTGCACAGGATGCAGATGAGGCGGACGAAGAAGCGGCCGAAGACAAAGACCAGATCGTGGTCACCGGCACGTTGATTCGCGGCTCCGCACCTGTCGGGTCCAACGCGATTACGCTTGGGCAAAGCGCACTGCAAGAAACCGGCGCGCAATCGTCGAACGAATTGCTCGCTTCGATCCCACAAGTAACCAATTATTTCAACCGCGTTCCGGTTTCCGATTTGGCAATCGCCGTAAACCAGATCCAGATTTCGCGGCCAAACCTTCGCAATATTTCGGGCAATAATGCGGCCAGTTCGGCCACGCTGATCCTTGTTGATGGTCATCGCATTGCCTCGGCGGGAACCAGCCAGGCATCGATTGACCCCGACCTGATCCCGACCGGCGCGATCGAGCGGGTCGAAGTGATGACCGAAGGTGGCTCGGCGACCTATGGCGCCGATGCCGTTGCAGGCGTGATAAACTTCATCACCCGCAAGCGTTTTGACGGCGTGGAAGTGGGCGGCCATTATGGCTTTGCCAAAAATTACTGGCAGTATGATGCCAATGCCACGGTCGGCAAAACGTGGGACAATGGCTCGGCCTATGTCTCGTACAGCTATACGAAGAGCGATTCGTTGCTAGGCGGCGAACGCAGCTGGATTCAGAATACCGATTGGTCTTCATTGCCCTATCGCGGTCGGGATGTGAATTGCGCGAATGCCAACTTGGCTGATAAATAGGGTGATTCACAGGCTTCAATGCGACAATTGGTTCAACCTTTATGCGGCGCCCGGTTTTGCTGCCCAACACGTCAAACCGCTGCGACAACAGCGACTTTGCAACGCTTGTCCCGAAGGCCGAGCGCCACGGTGTCTTGGGCGGGTTGAACTGGAATTTTGGCGACAGCACCGAAGATCGACTTTCCGCGCCTATTGGGGGCAGCGCAAAACATTGGCCTCAGCGATCCTTAAACGGCTCGGTCATCGTCGGGGCAAGCAATCCATCTGTAGGCAGTTCACTACCGGCGGGCTTGTTGCTTGGGCCGGACACTACTATTCCGATTTGCGGAGGCGCATTTGCGGCGACGGAATATCGCGCAGCAGTCAATTTCAATCATCGCGCCTTTGGGCCTGCGTAATCGCAGCACAACCAACATCAGCGAATGGGGTGCCAATGCCGAATTCAAGCACGACTTGAACGACAATTGGCAAATACGCGCGCTCGCCAATTGGAGCCAAAGCGACAGCGGTTTCCAGCTGACCGGGCCTTAGCCAGTCGCGGCTTAACGCAGCAGGCGTCGCCACCACAGCGGCAACGGCATTCAATCCGTTCAATGTTTCCACCAACAATGCGGCGTTGCTTGCCGACTTGCAGGATGATGAAGTCGCGGCAGATGCGAAAGACACGCTGATCCAGCTGCGGGCCATTGTCGAGGGCAAATTGTTCGATCTGCCGGGCGGTGATGCGCGGGTTGCCGCTGGTTATGAATATATGGATGACAAGCTGAGCAAACGGCAGCAATCGGGAATTCGCATCGGCACGCTGGGCACTTTCCCATTCCAAAAATATGGCCGCAATGTGCACTCTTTCTTTGGTGAATTGGTCGCACCCATCATCGGCGATGGCGATGGCGGATCAATGCTGACATTGTCAGCACAAGGTCGCTATGACAAATATAGCGATTTCGGCAGCACCTTTAATCCGAAATTCGGGGCGACATTTGAGCCGATCAAGGGCTTCCGCTTCCGTGGCAATTGGGGCACATCCTTCACTGCGCCCACACCACTTGACCAACTGGGTTCATCGAGCAGCACCGTTAGTGGCTTTCCATTCGTGCCATTCGTTCGCCCGGGGAGCACCTTGCTTGGCGGATCGAACAACACGATCGCATTCCAAGGATCGCAGCCAAATCTCGGTCCGCAAGAAGCCGATACCTGGTCCGTTGGCGTCGATGTCAATCCGACCAAGGGCTTCCGCGCCAGCATGAGCTATTACAATGTTGCGTTCAGCAATGTTCTCGGCACGCCAACGGCAAACGCAGGCATATTTGCCGACTTTCCGGGCAATGTGCTTTATGATGTCAATGGCCTGACACCTGCTGCGATCACCAGTTTCCTGACGGCGGGCGGAACGGCTCCGTTGACTGCCAACCAACAGGCGCAATTGACCAATACTCTTGCGAGCCTTTGGCGCGGGCCGGATCGTCGAAGTGGTTGATTTCCGCGTCGGCAATTTTGGCATCGTCAAGGTGCAGGGCGTCGATTTCGATCTGAATTATGATATCGAAACCAGCTTTGGTGGCGTTGATATCGGTGTTCACGCCAACGTGCCGATGTCGCGCAAGCAGCAGGTCAGCCCGACTTCGGCGGTCTCCGATCAACAACGCCTCAACAATCCGGAATTGTTCCTGAAGCATGATTTGGGCGTCGACATCGGTGGCTTCCGGGCGATGGCATCGTTAAATCACACCGACGGCTATAACATCGATCCGACCACCAGCACGCCCGTGCAAACGCATGTTGCCTCGTTCAACACGGTTGATCTGTTCTTCAAATATGACGTCCCAGCAGGCGGCTTGTTCAAAGATTTGAGCTTCACGCTCAACATCGACAATGTCTTTAACGAGAACCCGCCATTGCTGCGTCGCAACAACCCCAATGAAACCGGCTTTGCCAATGGCTTTACGCTGGGCCGGTTGTTCAACTTTGGCATCAGCAAAAAATTCTGATCTCAACACGAACTAATCGCCTTTCGGCCCGGTCAGCACCTCCCGCTGGCCGGGCCGATTGTTTTTGGCTTCCTGAATTCCTTAAGCCGGAAGGACAAAAGCGCTGCGGCGAACAACTCGCGGCTTGTGCGTCGCGTTCAAACCGGCATATCGGCGCGAACGTTTATCGAGAACCATTGCCCCATGACCGATACCGCCCACGATGCCCTGTTCCGTCCGTTTCAATGCAAATCGCTGAGCATCAAAAACCGCATCGTGATGGCCCCGATGACGCGGTCTTTTGCACAGGGGGGCTGCCCGGGCAGCCGCATGTCGATTATTACCGTCGCCGTGCAGAGGGCGGCGTTGGCCTGATCCTGTCCGAAGGCACGGTGATTGACCGGCCCAATTCGCGGAACGAGGCGGGGATACCGTTTTTTCATGGGGAGGCGCTTGAAGGCTGGGGCGAGGTGGCCAAAGCCGTTCATGCCGCAGGCGGCGCGATTGCGCCGCAAATCTGGCATTGCGGCTCGCTGAAAAGCATGTCGCCGGGTTATGAACCGGTCGGCGAAGTGGAAAGCCCGTCGGGCCTGATAAAGCCCGGCGCACAGCGCGGCGTGGCGATGAGCGACGAGGATATTGCCGATTCGATTGCCGCTTGGGCAAAGGCGGCGGCGGCTTCCAAAGCCTTGGGCTTTGACGCGCTCGAAATCCACGGCGCGCATGGCTATTTGATTGACCAGTTTTTCTGGGACGGCACCAACCAGCGCGGCGGCGCTTATGGCGGGGCGACGCTGAAAGAGCGTTCGCGCTATGCCGCCGAAGTGCTCGCCGCGATGCGCGCCGCCGTTGGCCCCGATTATCCCATCATCCTGCGCGTCAGCCAGTGGAAGCAGCAGGAATATAGCGTGCGTTTGGCGCAAACGCCCGAAGCCATGACCGATTGGTTGCTGCCCTTGGTCGAGGCGGGGGCGGACATATTGCATTGTTCGCAACGCCGTTTCTGGGAACCCGAATTTCCCGAGATCGACGGCGAGGGCGGCATGAACTTTGCCGGTTGGGCGAAGAAATTGACTGGCGCTCCGACGATCAGCGTGGGGTCTGTCGGGCTGTCGGGCGATTTCTTTCGCGCATTTGCGGGCGACAATTCGAAGCCCACCAGCCTTGACGAACTCGTTCGCCGCATGGAGCGCGAAGAGTTTGACCTGATCGCGGTGGGCCGCGCACTGATCCCCGATGCCGAATGGGCCAACAAGGTGCGCGACGGCAGGATGGACGCGTTGCAAGGCTTCACCACCGAGCATTTGGGCGTGTTTGCATAAGCCGCAATCGCCTTTGCGATTGCTTCCCGCGCGCCCTTGTACCGATGCACCGGACAGCGCAGCATTGGTCGTAAGGAGGGGTGCACGACATGAAGGATTTGTTCGAACTTCTTGCGCCACTTTCCGGCACGGTCGATCAATTGGCGGACACATGGCATCCGGACGATCCGGCCTATCGGGCCGACAGCTTTCGGCAGACAATGACGAGCCTGTCCTACGCCTATTTCGCCTATTTCCACGCCGACTCCCGAACATCCCGATTGGGCCCCGTTATGGAATCCGGTGTTCACGCTGCAACCCAATCCCGATGATATCTATGTGCAAAGCCCGATCCGGGGAGACCTGAAATACCGCGTTTCGGGCAATCGCGGGACGTGCAAAATATTGTCCTTCACCACGCAAAAGATATTGTCTGGCACCGTCGATCAGATGCCGCAACCCAGCGGGCATAACGAGGTGGATACGAAGATCTTGGCCTTGCTTTGGGTGAGGAATTTCGAAGATGATCTTCAGTGCGGAACGACCCGCAGGCTATACCGGAAAATGGGCAAAGATCGACCCGCAAGCAGGTGGCATGATCATGCGATACCGCAGCTATGATTGGGAGACACGAAATTGATCCGGTGCTGTCGATTGAATGTCTCGATCCTGTGCCACCCAAACCAAGGCTCAGTCCTGAAGACATTACCGAACGAATTGCCGAAATGGCCAAATTTCCCGCACGCAAAACGCGGCTATACTATCCGATGCAAAACGGGGTGAAGGAACGCGTTGGCTTTAATGTGTTTGAACCTGTGGTGATGCCGGGTGCGCTTGCCAAACAGGTTTATTGGCCCGCCTGTTTCCAATTGGACGCCGATGAAGCTTTGATCATCGAAACCGAATTGCCCGAACACCGCCCCTATTGGAATATCCAGCTGAATGACCCGCTGTTTAATGCACTCGAATATGTCTATCGACTGTCGAGCCTGAACGGCCATGGCGCGAAGGTCGAGTTCGGACGGGAAATTCCGCGCGGTGATCGCGCTCGAAGATCCCGGCGTGCCCAATTGGCTCGATCCGGCGGGGTATACCGAAGGCGGGATCTATGGCCGCTGGTTCGATTGCGACAGCGCGCCATTGCCGGTCATAAAACGGGTGAAGCTGTCCGAATTGGCAAGCAAACTGCCCGCCGACACGCCCGTCGTCACGCCCGAAGAACGCGCCGAAGAATTGCGCCGCCGGGTGCGCGCCTGCCAAAGGCGGCGGCGGTGGTGAGCTTTGGCCTGCCCCGCACTGCCACCGGTTTCGATCCCGCAAAGGGCCTGCTTCACGCCGAACATTTCCAGATGGCCTATGCCACCAACGATATCGAAGCCGCCAAGCGGCTTTTTGGTGAACGGCTGGGCGTGCGGGAATGGCGGCAACTGGCGGGGCAGATGCCAAGCGGCGGCCATATCCATGTCGAACTCGCTTGGGTGGGCAGCATCATGTACGAACTGATCACTGCCACCGGCAAGGGCAGTGCGCTGTATATGGACCGGTTGCCACAGTCAGAAGGGCTTTCAATTGAAGCACCACCATCTGGGCTATCTGATCCGCTCCGAAGCCCAATGGGATGGCTTGCTTTCCAGTGCCAAACAAAATGGCTGGCCAATGGTCCATCAGAGCCACACCGCCGGGTTTATGCAAAGTTGCTTTATCGATGCGCCAGAACTTGGCCATTATCTTGAATATCTGTTTCCTGAACCCGCTGGCATGGAATTTTTCCGTTCTGTCCCCAATCAAGAGGCGAGCCATGATCAAATTTGATTTTTCCGCCGCACGGCCATCGTCACCGGCGGCGGCAGCGGGATTGGCAAGGTGATTGCCGAAATGCTGTGCGAAAGCGGAGCGGACGTCGCCATAGCCGGACGCAAACAAGGGCCGCTCGATGACGTGTCGGCGGCAATCAACGCCAAAGGCGGCGGGCGTTGCATCGGCATCCCCACCGACGTGCGCGACGCAGCTGCCGCCGCCAATCTGATCGCCCAAACCGTCGCGGCCTTTGGCGGGCTCGATCTGCTGATAAACAATGCAGGCAAAGGCTGGCACGCGCCGCTCCGCACCATGTCGCCCGAGGTGTGGCAAAATGATTTTGCCCTGAACATGCATGGCAGTTTCTATTGCGCGCAAGCGGCCTTTCCGCATCTGAAAGAAAGCCCGCATGGAGCCATCGTCAATGTTTCCTCGCTTGCCGGACAAAACGGCACGATGGGGGTCGGCGCCTATTCGGCCGCCAAATCGGGCGTGCAGATGTTCACCCGCGTGGCCGCCGCCGAATGGGGGCCGCACGGCATCCGCGTCAATTGCGTGGCCCCCGGCATGATCGCGACCGAGCTGGCGCAGGCCAATTGGGCCAAGACCGGCTTTGACGCGGCCTCCGCCTGCGAGGCATTTCCGCTGCGCCGCCCCGGTCGCCCGCACGAAGTGGCCAGCGCCGTGCTGTTTCTGGCCAGCGATGCGGCTTCCTATATCACCGGCGAAACTTTGGCTGTCGGCGGGCGGGCCGCAGCTAAAGGGCATGATCGATGTCTGAAGCGGTGCCGCCGCGCTTTGCCGATGCCTTTGATCGGGCGCACGAGGCGGTTATTGCCGAAACCGGTGCTGATGATTTTGGGGCGGGGGATTACCGGGCCGGATTGAAAGTTCTTCTGCAATCGATGGATGTCTGATCCGCAGTTTACCGAAGCAGGGCGGGCCTATGCATGGCGGCAAGTGGTGGGCGTGTTGCGCGGGCGCGCCGAGGCGGTGCGTTCGATGAAGGCCCAGCCGGGCTTTGACGCATCGCCGATCATCGGCCCTGTCATCATCACCGGCATCCCCCGCACCGGGACCACCGCGCTCCACCGCTTGATGGCGGTCGATCCGCGTTTTCAGGGGTTGCAAACATGGCTGCTCGAATTCGCCCATGCCGCGCCCGCCGATCGAAAGCTGGGGTGATTATCCGCAATTCCGGCAAAGCGTCGCCGCGTTGGATGCCCACTATGCCCTCGCCCCCGATGCCCGCGCCGCGCATCACCGCGCCGCCGAAGAAGTGCATGAATGTTGTATGCTGCTGCGCCAGTCGTTTGTCTCCAATCTTTGGACCTGCGGCTGGAGCGCACCAACCTATGACACATGGTGGCAAGGGGCAAGCGAAGACGCGGCCTATGACTGGTATCGCAAATGCGTCGCCCTGATCGGGTCCAACGACACCTGACAAACGCTGGCTGCTGAAAAATCCCGGCCATCTCGAAAATCTCGATTTGTTGTTCGCGGTCTTCCCCGACGCCAAGGTGATCCAGACGCACCGCGATCCTGCCAAGGCCGTGCCCAGCCTCGTCTCACTGCTGACCAAAAGGCATGAGGTGATCGAGCGCAGCAGCAAGGCCGAGCGCGCGAGCGCGATGCTGAAACGCGAAGTCGGGAAATGGTCTGAAGCTGTCCGTAAAGCGGAGGCGGTGAGCGCTGATCATCCAGGGCAGGTTTTGCATATTGTCCACGCCGATCTCCACCGCGACTCGATGGCGGAGCTGGAGCGCATTTATGGCTTTATCGGCATGGACTTGGAAGCCGAAACACGCGCAGCGATGGCGCGGCGGATTGCCGAAAAGCCCGAACTTCACGCGGCGAACATCGCTATAGCATCACCGATTTCGGCATGACCGAAGCCGAGGCGCGCGAACCATTCGGCGATTATGCCATGCGCTACAATCTGGTGGAGACGGCCCGATGAAGGCGGCCTATTATGCGGGCAAAGGCGGCGCAATCACCGTCGAAACCCTGCCCGATCCCGATCCCGGCCCCGGCGAGCTGCTGATCCGGGTGCACCGCTGCGGCATTTGCGGCACCGATCTCAGCATGACCAAGGGAGAAATGTGGGATTATGGCGCGGGGCAATTCGGCCATGAATATGCCGGCGAAATCATCGGGCTGGGCAAGGGTGTCGAAGGATTCCGCCAGGGCGACAAAATCTCGGTCGTGCCGTCGGGCGCTTGTGGACTGTGTGTGGGCTGCACCGGTGGCGGCAACCATGTGATGTGCCGCAGCGCCGACAATGCCGCGCGCGGCTTTGCCGAGATGGCAGTGCTTCCGGCGGGGCTTGCGGTTAAATTGCCCGGCACGCTGTCGATGGCCGATGGTGCGCTGATCGAGCCATTGGCAGTCAGTCTATACGGCATCCGGATGTCGCCGATAAAGGCGGGGGACAAGGTGCTGGTTCTGGGCGGCGGCACGGTTGCGCTGTACGCCATCTATTGGGCGCGCCGAATGGGGGCCGGGAAAATCGTTGCGGCATCGCGGTCGGCACGGCGCGCCGACCTGTGCCTCGCCATGGGGGCCGATGCATTTGTTCGCTTTGGCGATAGTGAAGCAGGCGAAGTCGCGGAAGCTTTGGGCGGTGCACCCGATATCGTCTTTGAATGTGTTGGTGCCGAAGGGATGGTGAGCAAAGCGATAACCCATGCCAAAATCTATGGCCATGTCACGTCCTTGGGATTTTGCACCCGTCCCGATCCGGTAATGCCCGCGATGGCGGCCTATAAATGTGTAACGCTGCAATTTCTGGTGGGATACCGGATGGAGGAGTTTACCTTCAGCGCCGACAAGATGGACAAGGGCCATTGCGATCCGAAGACGATCATCACCAACACCGTCGCGCTCGATGAACTACCCGCAATGATGGCGTGTTTGCGCGGAGCGAACCGCGAGACAAAGGTGCATGTGCTGGTGTGAGCTTATGCAACTAGCCCGAAACTGCCATGCCGCGTCACCGCCGCACCCAGCCGACCGACGAACAGGGTGATGATTTCGGGATCGACGCGCCGCGTGATCGACCAGAGATAATAGCCATAGGTCATCGCTTCGCGGTACTGCACCCATGCCTCTTCGGCTCGGGCATATCGTGGCCCGCCGCCCGCATTTCATCCAGATAAAGCTCAAGCAGGTTTCGCTCCTCGCGCTCCGCGACCTCCACCGGCAGCACAGCGGCGATATGATAAGCGACATCCAATGCCCAGCCGCCACGCTGCAACAATTGCCAATCGATCAGGCCGGTGCCTTCATCGTTGCGGAAAATATTGCCTGCATGGGCATCACCGTGGACGAGATATTGCGGGCGCTGTGCATCGCGGGCAGAAAGGCCGCGCATCGCGGTGACGAGATTGGCGGCGTTGCGTGTTGCTGGCGGCAACCCTTCCCCGCGCGGGCCATCGAGCATGTCCTGCAGCTGTTCGAGCGTCACATATTTCGCCTCTGCCAACGCGGCAATGCGGCGGTCAATCCATGGCATGGTGTCCAGCAATCCGCGTCGCGGCTGTGCAGCCGCGCAATCTGGCCAAGGCTTGCTGCTGCCTGATCCGCTGTGAACGGCTCCAGTGCGCTGCAAAAACGCGCGCCATCGGCGATCAAATCTCGCATGATCACCACCGCCTGCTGGGCCGCACGGTCGATCACAGGCGCAACACACACCGGCACACGCACATCGACAAGCGCTGCCACCTGCCCATAAAAATCGGCCTCTTTGACCATCGTCGGCCCGCCGCGCGCGGTCATTTCATCGACGTCGAGTAGCCCTTTGAGGCAATAGGCCCCCGCGCTGCCATCGGCAAAATCGACGCGAAAGCGGATTTTTGTGGCAACGGTTTTGATCGTCTCGACGACTTTTACGGCAACCACGTCGCGCCCCAGCACGGAACCCAGCCACACCGGATCAAGCGCCTGCGCGGTGGTTTGCGGTATCGCGATTTCGCCCATGCGTTGCTTCCCCTTGTTGACCGGCACAACAGCGCGTCTAGGCTGTCCTATCGGATCCGGAGAGAGGACAGTCCATGGCAAAGCCGCTTGAGGGCATAAAAATCGTCGAGGCGGCGATGTGGGCCTTTGTTCCGCTCGCAGGCGCGATCCTTGCCGATATGGGGGCGACCGTAATCAAGATCGAGCCGGTAACCGGCGATCCGATCCGGGGGCTGGTAACCGGAGCCGCCCGCAGCGCCAATTTCGATTTCGGCTGGGAATGTTATAATCGCGGCAAGCAATCGATCACCCTCGATCTACGGACCGAGGCGGGCCGTTCGGTTCTGGACCGGTTGCTCGCCGACGCCGATGTTTTCTTGACCAGTATCTTGCCGCCCGCACGCGCCAAATTGCGGATTGACGAAGCGACGATCCGGGCGGCGTTTCCGAACTGCATTTATGCAACCGGCAGCCCTGCTGGGCAGAATGGCCCCGAGGCGCATCAGGGCGGCTATGATGCCATCACCTTTTGGGCGCGCAGTGGCCTCGCCTCATCGATGACCGAGGATGATGCCGAACAACCCTTGAGCCCGCCGGGGCCAGCCTTTGGCGATGCGCTCACCGGATCGATGCTGGCTGGCGCGGTCGCCGCCGCCGTCGCCAAACGGGCCTTGACCGGCGTGGCATCGAGCGTTGATGTTTCGCTCTTGTCGGCGGCGATGTGGGCGGGGCAACGTTATATCTCGCACGGCACTGCGGAAAATATCCTGCGCTTCCCCCGGCCCAAGGGCGGCAAGCCCAATAATGTGTTAGTCGCCAATTACCGGACAAGCGATGATCGCTTTGTCTCGCTATGCATGTTGCAGGCAGACAAATATTGGGCACGATTGTGCGAAGTGTGCGGACGGGCAGAGCTTGCCGCGCATCCGCTCTATGCCAACGCCGCACTACGCCGCGCAAATCTCGATGCCTGCTATGCCGAACTGAAAGCAATGTTTGCGGGCAAAACCTTGGCTGAATGGCGTATAATCCTGGGCAGCCAAGACGGGCAATGGGAGGCGGTTCAGCATGTCGGCGAATTGAAAGACGACGCGCAGGTAAGGGCCAATGACTTCATTCAATATCTGCCTGTCGAGGATCAAGTATTGCCGATTGTCAGCAGCCCGATGCAATTTGACGGGGAGGCGCTTTCCACATCACGCGCGCCCGCACTCGGCGCGCACAGCGACGCGATTTTGGCGGGGCTTGGCTATGACGAGGACGCGATCATCGATATGAAGGTGCAAGGAGTGGTGTTTTGAATGCGTGCCCGTCTTTCTGGCCGCCGCCTGCCGGAACTGGAACCGGGGAGCGGTTGGTTTTGGACCAGCGGCGCGGACGGCCTACTCCGCATCCAGCATTGCCCACATTGTGATCGCTATCAGCATCCTCCTTGGCCGCGCTGCACGGAATGTGGAAGCGAAGATGTTGCACCAAGGCCGGTATCGGGGAAAGGGCGGGTCGTTAGCTTCACCGTCAATCACGAAAAGTGGCTGCCGGGGCTGGACGTGCCTTTCGTTTTCGCGGTGGTCGAGCTGCAGGAACAGAGGGAGCTGTATCTGTTCACCAACATCGATGGCCCGATTGAGAATGTGAAAAGCGGCATGGCGGTGCAGGTGCGGTTTGAGCCGGTGGACGATGTGTGGCTGCCGATGTTCGGGGGGTTGGGTTGATGTTGTCGCTAAAATCCTCCCCGGAACGGGGAGGGGGACCACGAAGTGGTGGAGGGGTCGGCTGGGGGGTTGCGCCTCTTTTCATGTTCAAGCAAACATGTAGCGACTCCTCCGTCAGTCCTGCGGACTGCCACCTCCCCGTTCCGGGGAGGATTTATGCCTAACCCCGAACACTCCACTTGCATCACCGGCGCCGCGCAAACGCCAGCCGCCCGACCTTCGCCCCGCACTGCACTGCAACTCACGCTCGACGCCGCCTATGCCGCCCTTACCGATGCGGGGCTTTCGGCAAAGGATCTAGACGGCGTCGCCACCTACCCCGGCAAAACGAGCGACGGCGGCGGGATTTCGCCCGTCGGCACGGCGGAAATGGCCGATGCGATGGGCTTCACCCCGCGCTGGGTGCTTTCAACCGGAGAGGGATTTTCACATCTGTCGCCGGTATTCAATGCCTGTGCCGCGATCCACGCAGGCCTTGCGCGCCATGTGCTGGTGTTTCGCACCGTGGCCCAGGCAACCGCGCGGCTGGCAGAGCGATCGGCAACATTACTGGGTGGCGGCAGCGGACGGGTGAGCGGGAACAATGCGTGGACCGTGCCCTTTAACGGCCATTCACCGGTCAACGTCTGGGCACTTTATGCTCAGGCCTATTTTGACAAATATGGCGCGTCGAGCGAGCAACTCGGCTGGATTGCGGTCAACAGCCGCCGCAACGCCGCGCATAATCCAAACGCGCTCTATACCAAGCCGCTTTCCATCGACGACTATATGGCCTCTCGGATCATCTCTACGCCGCTGCGCCTGCTCGATTGCGACAGCCATATCGATGGCGCAACCGCGATCATATTGAGCCACAAGGACGCGGCAAAGGATTTGCGAAATCCCCCGATCCATATCGAGGCAATGGGCGTCGCGCTGGGTGGATTATGGAGCGGCATTTATCGCGGCGATTTCACATCGCTTGAGGCAACCCGCGCCGCCGACATGCTGTGGAGCCGCACCGATTTGCGTCCGGCGGATATGGACTGCGCGCAAATCTATGACGGCTTTTCGATCCACACCTTGCTCTGGATGGAGGCCCTTGGCCTCACCGGCAAAGGCGAGGCGGCGGCGTTTGTCGAGGGCGGAGAACGGATCGCTCTCGACGGCGAGCTGCCGCTCAATACCGGCGGCGGGCAATTATCGGGCGGTCGCTTCCACGGCTATGGCCACACCCACGAGGCGTGCGTGCAGCTATGGGGACGCGGCGGTGGACGGCAAGTTGCAGGAGCCAAGACTGCGGTTGTGGCAAACGGAGGCTATGGCTTTGGCGCGATGGTTTTGCGGGTGGATTAGGCCGCAGGTAGCCGGAATACCAAACATCTTCGATCGGGCCTGCCGTTTCCACGCCGCGCCTCTTTGCGTCGCATCATCAGACCTGAACGCCTTTATGCTGGAGGGCATGTCGAGATTGGCCGCCATTTCGATTAACCAGACCCGGGGTTTGGCGCGCTCACGACCAGTACCGACAGAGTCGGCCAATCTTGACCGTCCGTCGAAACGACGGTCGAATCAAAGACGCTATTTCGCTGCGGCTGTCATATTGCGATATTCCTTGGGAGCAATGAGAGTCGCCGATCGAGTATTCGAGTTTCCTGGATCTATCGTCCACCGCAAAGGTAACGATAATCGGCTGTCACCGAAAGCCTGCCTTCGATCATCGCATCAACTCATCGCTCTCAACCGCCAGTGTGCGAATCGAGCGCTTCACGCCATGCCGGTTATCAAGGCCAGCTGAGCTTGTTTCCTGCGATCCTGTTCATCAAATTTGACGCATCCCGTGTTTCGACAAATTGGGCCGCTTTTTTGGGGATCGAAACGATTCAAACATTGGCGAGCTATATCATAGAAATATGAATAGAAACTATCCTTTTAGCTCACTGCCACAATCCCGCCACTCACCGCCCGCGCGATCCTCCTTCCCCTTTCCAACCCCGCGCCCCCGTGCGACATTCTCGGCCCAAGGAGAGCGCCAATGTCTGACAGCCAAACCTTCGAACGCCCCGCACGCCGATGCCGCATGGTGCCTTGGCCCCATCGTCGATGCCGACGCCCATATCGATCCGCCGCATGATATGTGGGCGCAATATCTTCCCGCAAAATTCAAGGATCAGGCCCCCGTGATCGAAGAGGGCGAGGAGAATGACTGGATCGTGTTCGAGGGCAACCGCCGCCCCGTCCGCATGATCAACAACCAGGCCGGGCGCACCGGCAAAGATTTCAAAATGGTCGGCAAAATGTCCGAACAGCGCGCGGTGTGGGAACCCGCGACGCGACTGGCGGATATGGACATGGACGGGATCGACGCCGCAATCCTTTTTGGCGGCGGACCGTTGCCCACGTTTAACAGCGAACTCTATATCGCCAGTTATGAAGCCTATAGCCGCTGGGTGATGGATTTCTGTGCGGCAGACAAGCGCCGCTTGGTCCCTATCGGCTATGTGCCGATGCGCGATGTGGCGGAGACGATTGCCATTGTGAAGACTATGGCGAAAATGGGCTTTCGCGCAATCAACCTGCCGGCTTTCCCGCAAAATCCCGATGGCTGGAGCACCACAGCGGGGGTGAAGGCGATCAACGCCGGGCAGGGAAGCGCGCTGACGGGCGATCCGCAGGGAAAGCTGCAATATTGGCAGCCCGAATTTGACGCGGCTGTGGCAGGTGATGAGCGATCTGGGCCTCGTCATCAGCTTTCATTTGGGTGCGCGCGTGCCGCGTTTTGGCGAAAAGCAGTTTTTCCTGCCCGATATGCCGATGAGCAAAATGGCGATGGCCGAACCCATTGGCATCTTCGTCTTCAACGGCATTTTGCAGCGCTTTCCCAATCTGAAAATCGCCAGCGTCGAAAGCGGCGTGGGCTGGTTTGGCTGGTATGCCGAATATTGTGATCGCACTTGGGAAAAGCAGCGATTCTGGACCGAAAGCGTGCTCACCGAAAAACCGAGTTTCTATATGGACCGGCAAGTGTTCGGTTCGTTCATCCAAGACCGCGCCGGAATTTTGATGCGCGATCTGCCGGGGGCAGGTAACATCATGTGGTCTTCCGATTATCCCCATTCAGAAACCACTTTCCCCCATTCGCGCGCAATCATCCTGCGCGATTTTGAGGGAATTCCAGAAGAGGCTACGCGCGAAATTATCTGCGGCATTGCGCGGCGTTTATACGGGGTAGATTGAATATGGCCTCTTTGGGGGGAGCAGGCGAGAAAATCCCGCGTTACAGCTGGTATGCGCTCGGCGTGATCCTTGCCGCGAACACGCTCAATTATCTTGATCGCTCGATTCTCCATATCCTGGCCCCTGCCATCACAGAGGATATGCAGCTCGATGACGCGCAAATGGGTTTCCTGATGGGGACGGCCTTTGCGATTTTCTACGCCGTGGTCGGCATCGCCATGGGCCGGATTGCCGATGCATTACAGCGCACCCGCGTAATGGCGGCGGGCCTTGCAATCTGGTCTGCGATGACAGCTTTTGGCGGAATGTCATCAAGCTTTGCGATGCTGGGGGCGGCACGGATGGGCGTGGGTATTGGGGAATCGACCGCGACCCCGTGCGGACAGGCGCTGATCGCTGAATATTTCCCGCCCAAGCGGCGTGCAACCGCGCTCAGCATCAATATGACCGGATCGTTCCTTGGTACGGCGGGGGCGATGATCATCGGCGGGCTATTCCTCGAACATTGGGACAGCTGGTGCACCGGACTTGGCGTGTGCGGGGTGAAAAGCTGGCAGGCGGCGTTGTTTGCCGTGGGGCTTCCGGGGTTGCCGCTGGCGTTGGTTGTGTGGTGGCTGCGCGAACCGGGGGTCAGCGGCAGCGACCAGCCAGCGATGCGCGTCCTTTTGCGCGAATTTTCCGCCGCCGTTCCGCCGTTCACACTTGTTGACGGTATTTGGCCTTGGCGGGCGCAAGGCACTGTTCAGCAATCTCGCTTTGGTGGCGTTATGCGTGGCGGGTGCTGCTCTGTTGTGGAAACTCACCGGCGATCTGGCGCAATGGGCCTCGATTGGCTTGGGGGCCTATGCCATCGTCACCTGGGGGCAGGTGCAAAGCTATCGTGATGCGCCATTGTTCAAGCTCACCTTCGGTGACCGGACTTTCCTGCTGACGGCACTGGGCGGCGCGGCGATTGCCTGCATTGGTGGCGGGGTTTCAAGCTGGGCGGCGACCTACGCGATGCGGACCTATCAGCTTTCGCCGCTCACTACCGGCGTCAATCTCGGCCTACTCCACGCGATCACCGCCACCATCGGCGTGATCTTTGGCGGCTGGATGGCGGACCGGATCAAGCCGAGTGACAAGCGCGCACCGATCTATGTGGCGGCGGCGAGCGCGGTCCTTGGCCTGCCCTTCCTTGCGCTGATGGTGATGTCGAGCGATCTGACGCTCTTCTATGTGGGCTTTGTACTCTATGCCTTCTCGTCATCTTTATGGGGCGGAACCTATGCCGCGCTGGCGCAAGACCTTGTGCTGCCCCGGATGCGCTCTGCCGCCGCTGCCTGTTTCTCGCTGGTTGCAATCATCGTCGCCTCGGGCGCGGGTCCTTATTGGGCGGGCCGGATCAGCAAGGCGACGGGCAGCCTTTCCACCGGCATGATGAGTATGCAACTACTGCTGATCGTCATTCTGCCTTTACTATGGTTGACGGCGAAAAGCCTGAAGGGCGAAAGCCCCGAACGCCGCCTCGACATCGCCCGCGCCGCCGGAGAAGCCCGGAGACATGTCTGATATCCTCACCGCCGACGATCCGCTTTATGCGGAGCTATATGATGTGAAGGCAGAAGCGATGGCGTTTCGCAATTATATCGATTTTGATCCCAGCGAACGGATCGCGGCTTTGCGCGCCAAGGCCCCTGTCCATGCCGCGCCTTTGCGCGATCTGCTGGGCCTGCCCGAACATAAGCGCCATGCACTGGCCGAGGGGAAACCCAAATTTTGCGCGCTATCCTTTGCTGCATGCGAGGCGGTGCTCCGCGATCACAAGACATTCTCCTCCACCATCGTCCACCATCCCAATCCGCGCGATGAAAAAACCATGGGCGTGCTCGAAATGGACGGCGGCGAACACCGCGCTTACCGGCGGGCACTGCAACCGATTTTCCTGAAGCACCAAACCGAAGGCTGGTGGCGGACGCAGTGGATCGATGCGGCGGTTGAAACCTTGGTGGCGCAATTGAAAACCCGTGAGCGCGCCGAACTTAACCTTGATTTCTGCGCGCGTATTCCGGTCCATACGATCACCACCGCCATAGGCATGAACGGTGACGAGGCGCTTGAAATTCCGGATGGCGTGGATCAAGAGCGGCGGCGTGGGCCGCGTGCCACCTGCCGAGCAACAGGCTGCCGCATTAGAGGTGGAAACATTGCTCCTCGATCTGGTCGCCAAACGCCGCGCCGCGCCTGCCGACGATGTGATCACCAAGCTGATCGAATCCGAACTGGCATTGCCCGGCGAGGAACCGCGTCCGCTCAATGACCGCGAAGTGATGCTCAACGCCAAACTGATCATGATTGCGGGCGGCGGCACTAGCTGGCGGCAGATGGGGATCGCGCTGTTCGCGCTGCTATCGAACCGGGATCAGTTGGAGGATGTGCGCGCCGATCGCAGCTTGCTGGGGCCCGCTATCGAGGAATCGGTGCGCTGGAATGCGAACAGCACATTATTCTGCCGCGTCGCCACCGAAGACACCGAACTTGGAGGGCATCGCCATTCCAAAGGGCGGCGTGATCGAGGTGTGGATTCCCGCCGCCAACCGCGATCCTGCGCGTTGGGACCGGCCGGAGGTTTATGATCTCCACCGCAAAGCCCTGCCGCATCTGGGCTTTGGCATTGGCCAGCATCGCTGTTTGGGATTGAACGTGGCACAGCAAGAAATGCAGGCCGGGATATCCGCACTGATCGATGCCTTTCCGGATATGCGGCTTGATCCGGACGCCAATGCGCCGTTCATCACGGGGGGATTGGAGCAACGCGGGGTGACTGGGCTGCCGGTGCTGCTGCGCTAGTGTGTGATGACTTTTAATAGAATCGCCTGAATGATAACCGTAGCCCTGAGCCTGTCGAAGGGCGCTTCACCGACAAGCGCCCTTCGACAGGCTCAGGGCTACGGTTTGGTTCAAATAAAGTCATCATGCTCTAGTCAACCTTCAGTCGTACTGCCAGCGCACTTTCATCGGGCGGCGGCAGGCCGCGGAGCGCGCACATGCGGACGTGGCAGCAGCTGTGTTTCAACCGTGCGAAATCCTCAAACCACTCGACATCGGCTGCCGATTTGCCGGTAAGCTCTTCCCACAGCTCTATGGTTTCGCCGCGCGTTCCCATGCCTTCGAGATGCGGCTTGCGCGCCGACCGCGCCGTGCATCGATTCCGAAATCGCCAGCCACCAGCCCAGATCGTTGAGCGCGCCGCCAAGCGACGGCTGCTCCCAATCCATCACCGCGACCGGATCGAAATCGCCGTCAAACATGATATTGCCCAGCCGCGCATCGCCCCAGACGACGCCTTCGGGCTGGTTTTCGGGCCACAGCGATTTCAGCCGCGCCAGCCCCGCTTCGAGCACAGGCCATGGCCGATCCTCCTGCACCCACGCCACGAAACGCGCATATTTGGCAAACTCCTGGGCCAAGCCATCGCGCTCGCCCTCTGCCCCTTCCAGAAAGCGGGCATCGCCGATGGGCAGCGACTGGACCGCCGCCAATTGCCGCACCCCGCCGTCCCACATCCGCCGCCGCTGCGCCGGAGTTGCCTCTGCGACAAAGCCGGTGTCACGATAAGGCGGCATGCTTACGGGAACGCGGCCTGCGACTTTCTCCATCACAAAAAAGGGCGCGCCCAGCACTGAGGTATCTTCCTCCAGCCAACAGGGCCGCGCAACGCGCACATTTCCCGATGCGTGCATCGCTTGCATGATCTGAAACTGCTCAACGAACAGATTGTCGGGGAAAACGGTGAAGCTGCCCGGCTTGATCCGCACGACATAGCCCAGTGTTGCCCCGCCTTGGGTCGCCCCGCCCTGTTCGACATCGAACAGGATTGTCTCATGGCTTTGCCCGGCCCCGCGCGGATAATCGAGATTGCCGACCTACACCGGCTCGCCAATCTTGGCGGCAAGCCAGCCCGAAAGGCTGCCCGCCAATTCGTTCAGATCGCGCATCTGCGGGGCAACGATGATGTCGGACATGTTTCCCCTTACTCCGTTGATTGACGCACTCTCAAAATCGTAAATTTCACCGTAGTCCTGAGCCTGTCGAGCCGAAGGCCACCGAAGGTGAACGGCGCTTCACCGATAAGCGCCCTTCGCCCTTCGACAGGCTCAGGAGGCTCAGGGCTACGGTGCTTTGTTAACCGGCCAAACCCTGATCGTCACAGCGATTGGCTTTTCCCTCGATCCTGCGCCACTATGAACAAAGCGATGGACGAAGGGAAAGCGGGAAATGACATACGCGGCTTATATCGACGGGGCGTTCCAAAAGGGCGAAGGTGCGGACTTCATTGTCGAGAATCCGTCAGACGAAAGCATCGTCGAAACGGTAACCGGCGTGTCGGGTGTGCAGGTCGAAGCCGCCATAGCCTCTGCACGGTCCGCCTTTGACGATGGCCGATGGAGCAAGCTTTCGGGCAAGGAGCGCGCCGCCAAAATGTTTCGCTTTGGCGAAGCAATGCAGGCGCGCAGCGAACGCTTTACCAGGCTCGCTATCGACGAGGCAGGATGCCCGATTTCCTCGTCAGTGATGCGCGCGCAGGTGGGCACGCCGCTGGCGCAAATTCCAGAGATCATCGACTATTTCCTCTCGCTGCCCGAACAGGAGGAAAACCCGATTGCCATGCACGAACGCGTCGGGCCTTTCGGGGCGGTACAGAGCATCAAACGCTATACCCCCATTGGCGTTGCGACCGCGATTGCCGCCTATAATGTGCCGGTGTTTACCGCGCTGTGGAAGGTCGTGCCGGGGTTGATCGCGGGCAACAGCGTGATCCTGCGGCCCAATCCGCTAACGCCGCTTTCCGCGATGCTGTTTGCCGAGGCCGCCGATGAAGCGGGGCTGCCAGCTGGCGTGTTCAATGTGATCCTGGAAGGCGGGCTGGAGGGCGGCCTTGCGCTCACCACCGATCCGCGCATCGACATGGTGTCGTTCACCGGATCGTGCGCCGTCGGGGCGAAAGTGGCGGAGCAGGCCGCCCCCACGCTGAAACGATTGGTGCTCGAACTGGGCGGGAAATCGGCGCAGATATTCCTGCCCGATGCGGCGGAAAAGGCCGCGATGCAGGCAATGGTGATTGCCGTCGCCCATGCCGGACAAGGGTGCGCGCTGGGTACGCGGCTGTTTGTACCAGAAGACGCCAAGGCCAAGATATTGGATGCGGCAGCGGAGATGTTTGCCAAGATCAAGGTGGGGCCAGCAAACGACGCCTCCACCCAAACCGGCCCCGTGATCAGCGCGGCCCAGCGCGCACGGTGCGAGCATTTTACGCAAGCGGCGGTTGAACATGGCGGGCGCGTGGTGTGCGGCGGCAACCGCCCTTCGCATCTCAGCAAAGGCTATTATTTCGAGCCGACGTTGCTCGATCTGCCCGATAACAAAAACCCGGCGGCGCAAGAGGAAATTTTTGGCCCTGTCGCCGCCGTCATCGGCTACCGCGATCTCGATCATGCGGTCGAAATGGCGAACGACAGCAAATATGGCTTGGCGGGCTATGTACATGGCGCAGACAAGGCGATGGCGATGAAGGTGGGCCTTGCCATCAACAGCGGTACGGTGAACGTCAATGGCGGGATGATGAGCGTGCGCGCCTCTATGGGCGGGATCAAGATGAGCGGTATTGGGCGCGAACGCGGGCTGGAGGGTCTGCGCGCCTACCAGAATATCACCGTGTTCAATATGGGGGGATGACGATGGACGGTTTGCTGAAAGACAAGGTTGCGGTCATCACTGGTGCTGGATCGGGCGTCGGGCGGGCGGCGGCACTGATTTTTGCGCGACACGGGGCGAAACTGATGCTCGCCGATATCGGCGCAGACGCCGTTGCCGAAACCGTGCGGATGGTGATGGCAGAGGGCGGCATCGCAAGCGCGCAAAGCTGCGATGTTTCCGACGAAGCTGCGGTCGATGCTCTGGTCGCCGCCGCCGTGGCGAGCTTTGGGCGGCTTGATATCATTTACAACAACGCCGGGATCACCGTGCAGATGACAGCTGATCCGGCAAGCCGCAGCTTTTTGCACAGCAAGCAAGCCGACACCGACCGGCTTTATGCCGTAAACGTCGGCGGGGTAATCAACGGCTGCAAGGCCGCGATCCGGCAGTTTGAGGCGCAAGACGAGCAAGGTTTGGGAACCGGCGGCGTCATCGTCAACACGGCCTCGGTCGCGGGCCTTATCGGCTATGGCAGCGTGATTTATGGTTCAACCAAAGGCGCGGTGACCATCGCTCACCCGCGCACTGGCATTGGAGGTTGCGGCGAAGGGCATCCGCGTCAATTCGGTGTGTCCCGCCGGAATGCCCACCAATTTCTTCCCCGGCCTCAATGAAAACCCCGTCCGCGCGCGCCAGCATGGGAGCCGCGCATCCGCTGGGCCGCCCGATCGAACCCGAAGATTGCGCCAATGGTGCGTTGTTCCTCGCCTCTGATCTCGTCCTCCAATATCACCGGCGTAAACATGCCCATCGATGGCGGCTTGTCGGCAGGTATCCCGATACGAAAGGCTTGAACCGTGGCCGCTGAACTGCACCCCTTATATTGCGGCCATGACGGCGACACCCTCAACGGACTGATCGCAATCCCCGAGGGCGAAGGTCCGTTCCCCGCTGTCCTTGTGATGCACAATGCGCTCGGCATCGGCCCACAGGTGAAATCATCCGCACTGGAGCTGGCAGCATTGGGCTATGCCGCGATTGTCACCGACATGTATGGCGGCGGTGCCGAAAATCTGGACAAACAAGCGGCAGGCGCGGCTTATGGAGCGTTGTTAAAAAGGCCGGATCATATGCGCGCGCGCACTGTTGCATGGTATGATGCCGCCGCCAGCCACCCCCAAATCGACGCTGCCCGCATTGCCGCCATCGGCTATTGCTTTGGCGGGCAATGTGTATTGGAACTGGCGCGGAGCGGAGCCAATGTCCGGCTGGTTTCAAGCTTCCACGGCATCTTGAAAACCCATGCTAGGGCCGAACCCGGCGCGATCCGGGGCGTGGTACTCGCCTGGTGCGGAGGCAAAGACCCCTATGCCCCTGCCGAAGATATCGAAGCGCTGCGCGAGGAACTATTGGCGTCTGGGGCAGCCAGCAACGTCTCCGTTTTCACCGACGCCGCCCATGCCTTTACCGATCCCGACGCCGCCCGGCTGGGGATGCCGGGGGTCGCCTATCATGAAGACGCCCATAGGAAAAGCTGGGCGGGAACGGTGGAGGCACTGGCTTTGCACATCGGCAATTGACGGCTAGCGTGCATCCTGCAACGTCTGGAGGGTGAAACAAGTTCGCCGCCATGTCTGAAGCAACTCCGCCACGCGCAATCCTGCGTGTCCCCGATGTGCTGATCGCGGTTGCCAACCACCGCGCCGGGGCGACGCTTGCCGAATTGGCGTCGCAGCTCGGGCTGCCCAAATCCAGCCTGCACCGTTTGCTGCACACCTTGGTACAAGGGCAGTATCTCACGCTGAACGCAGGGCTTTTTGCGCTGGGTCCAGAGAGCTTCAGGCTGGCGAGCAGCATCGGCCAATCGACATCGCCCGCCGATTTCCCGGCCTCTGCCCGCCCTGTGCTCGAATGGCTGGCCCGCGAGACCGGAGAAACGGTGACGCTCTCGGTGCTGTCCGATAGCGGAAACGAAAGCATCTATGTCGATGTGATCGAATCCGAAGCGCCCCTTCGCCTCACCCTCCGCATCGGCAACCGCAGGCCGCTTTATACCGTGGCGGCGGGCAAGGCGATGCTGGCATTTCGCGATAATGCCACGCAAAAAGCCTATCTCGATCAGGCCGATTTCGTCCGCTTTACCGCCGAAACTAGCGATAAGGCAGCGATGCCCGCAATCCTCAAAACCGCAAGACAGTATGCCGTTGTTTTTGATCGCAACGGCATGATCGACGGGGCAAGCGGAATTGCCAGCCCCGCCTTTGACGCACAGGGCCATGTGCACTGCGCGGTGTCGGTAGCCGGCCCCACCGACCGGATGGATGCCGAACGCGCGCGGATCAGCGGGCTCGTCTTGCAGGCCGGCGAACGAATTTCGCGGGTTTTGGGCTATGGCGGGGATTATCCGCCGGATGATTGCCAACGCACATAGCTGCGATCCAGTTCTGAAAGCGCATTGACCCCCAGCATCGCCATCGCAAAATCAATCTCGGTGGACAGGATGGAGAGCGCCTTTGCCGCCCCCGCTTCGCCGCCAACCGCCGCGCCAAACAAGGTCGGTCTGCCGATCAGCACTGCCTTTGCCCCGATGGCGAGTGCGCGCATCACATCGGTGCCGCGCCGCACGCCGCTGTCGAACAGCACTGTTGTTTTGCCTCCCACCGCATCAACAATTTCGGGCAAGACATCGATTGCTGCTGGCGACGCATCGAAATTGCGCCCGCCATGGTTGGACACGATCACGCCGTCCGCCCCCTGTTCAACGGCCGTTCGCGGCATCGTGCGGATTGAGCAAACCTTTGACCAGCAACTTCCCCGGCCAGCGCTTTCGCACTTCGGCAATATCTGCCCAGCCTACCGACGAGGCATTGGTTTGCCGCTTGATCGGCCCTGAAACGCTGCCTTCGATTTCGCGTGGATAATTCACAAAGCGCGGCATCCCGCCGGTCAACCAGTAACGCACCAGCACGCCCAGGCGTCCAGCGCGGGTGCGCGGTGAAATCCATCGCCAGTTTCACATTCGGGCCTAATCGGGTTCGACATGCCATTGCGCTTGTTAAACTCGCGGTTGGGCAGCACCGGCGTATCCACCGTAACGATCAGCGCTTCTGCCCCTGCGGCGGCGGCGCGTTCGACCACCTGCCAGCTGAGATCGCGCCGTTCCCATAGATACATCTGCATCCAGAATCCTGCTGTCGCATGGTGGCTGATGTCTTCAATGCTGGTCGTCGAACTGGTGGCGAGCGAAAAGGGTATGCCTGCCGCCGCAGCCGCCCGCGCAATCGCAATTTCCCCCTTATGGGCAACCAGATCGGCAATCCCTGTCGGGGCGATAATCATCGGACTGGAAAGCCTTCGCCCGAACAGCGTGATCGATTGATCGCGCGCCGATACATCGCGGGGTGCACGGGGGATCAGCCGGATCCGGTCCAGCGCCTTGCGGTTGTGCCGGATCAGAAAATCATCTTCTGAACCACGTTCGACAAATTCAAAAATCGCGCGCGGCAGGCGGCGCTTTGCGGTTCTACGCAGATCATGGATATTGAAGCAATCCTTCATGCCTCGGGCGATTCGTTCCAGCAGCGATCATGCGTTTCGATTGTCTCGATCATCCCGCGCATATTCAGGATATCGAGCAATTTTTCGCCCGCAGCGATGCGTTCACGAAACACCACCTCCGCCGCTGCCCGCGCCTCTGCACCTTCGACGGTGGTTTGCAACAGCGCGCGCGGGATCGCCAGCACACCATCGCCATCTCCCACGATGATATCGCCCGGCTCGACCAGCACCCCATCGATCACAACGGGCACATTGATCGCGCCCGGCCCGCGTTTTTCCGGATGCTCGACCGAAATCGCGGTGGACCAAACCGGATAGCCCAGTTCGCGGATCGCATCGGTATCGCGCGTAGCACCGTGCACCACCGTTCCGGCTACGCCCTTTTTCACCGCAAAATTGCAGGCAACATCGCCCCATAACGCGCCCTGCGCCGAGCCGCCGTTGGTCAGCACCAGCACCTGCCCCGCCTGCGCCAGATCGAGCACGCCGTGGATCATCAGATTGTCGCCCGGATAATTCCAGGACGTAACGGCGGGGCCGCAGACGCGCTGTCCATCGGCGATGGGCCGCATCGCCGGGCTCATCAGGCACATCCGGCCAGCGACCGGGCCAAGCGCCTCGTGCAGATCGGCTACGCCGAATTTGGCGGCTCGCGCGATTAACGCCGGATCGCTTTCGGGAATATGTTTGTAGATGACGGGCTTTACAGGTTTCATGGGGCAAGCGCCTCTGGATTGAGCAAGGTTGCAAAGGGTTGGTTCGCGGCCATGCTATCGATCACATCGGCCACGGCAAGCGCCATGGCCTTCATGCTCGCTTCGGTCACGCCCGCGACATGCGGCGACAGCACGATATTGGGGAGTGCGAACAGCGGGTGATCGGATGGCGGCGGCTCGGCCTCAAACACATCAATGCCTGCGCCTGCAATCGCACCCGATTTCAGCGCGTCATAAAGCGCAGTTTCATCGATGATCCCGCCCCGCGATGTGTTCACGATAATCGCCCCTTGATGCATCGACGCGAATTCTTGCGCTCCGAAAAGGTTTTGCGTGTCGGGGGTCAATGGAACGTGGATCGAGATCACGTCATTGTTCAGCAAGTTCGGCAAAATCGACCTTTGTTACCCCGCAAACCGCCATCTCCTCTGCCGATACAAGCGGATCATAGGCCGAAACCTGTGCGCCAAATCCCGCCCCGCAAATGCGCGCACAAACCCGCGCGATGCGGCCAAAACCGACCAGACCGACTTTTGCGCCCGTCAGATCGCCCAGCCGCGTTTT
This sequence comes from uncultured Alphaproteobacteria bacterium, assembly GCA_963732535.1. Taxonomy (GTDB): domain Bacteria; phylum Pseudomonadota; class Alphaproteobacteria; order Sphingomonadales; family Sphingomonadaceae; genus Sphingorhabdus_B. The sequence continues at coordinate 321,350 of CAVSZW010000001.1, forward strand.
CCAACGCTCGTCCCAGCGCCCTTCGCGCACCACCGCGTCCATATCGCGCACCCGGCGTAGCACCGCGAGCATCAGTGTAACAGCACCTTCGGCAACGGCGGTCGAATTATTCCCCCCCGGTGTATTGGCGACCATGATGCCGCGCTTGGTGCAGGCGGGGATCGGGATATTATCCACCCCCGCACCATGTTTGACGATCAGTTTGAGCGCAGGGATCTCCGCAATCATCGCTTCGGAGAGCGGGCTGGTGCGGATCACCAGCACCGTTGCCTGTGCGGCTTCAGCGAGCAATTCATGGCCCGCGCCAATGCGCTCCACGCCCGCCGGATGAATGGGATCAAGGATGAAGACGCGTTCCATATATGGTGTTACCTACAGCCCCAGATTTTCCCGGAAAGTGCTGCCTTCATATTCGCTGCGGTAAATGCCCCGGCGTTGCAATATGGGCACGACTTCATCGACAAACTCCTCGATCGAAACCGGCATGACCGATGGCGTGATATTATAGCCATGGCAGCCTGTCTCGCGCCAGATATGCTCCATCTTGTCCGCCACCTGTTCGGGCGTGCCGACCAATTGCGGCATTCCCACCGATAACCCCCAACGGATCGCAACTTCGCGGATTGTGAGCGGCTTTTCACCGGCAATGCCGGAAAAGGCCTTCATCAATCCTTGCGACGCCTGCGTCTGCATATTTGCCAGCGGCTCGTCCAGATCAAAGCCGCTGAAATCAATCCCCATCGTCCCCGACAGCCGAGCCAATGCGCCGTCGAGCGGCAGTTTTTCGATCAACGCATCAAGCTTTGCCTGCGCCTCTGCCTCGGTGCCGCCGATGATCGGCTGGATGCCAAAGGTGACGCCGGGTACTTTCACACCTTGGGCCGCCGCCGTCGTCTGCAGATCGGCCATGAATTTCTGCATTCCCGCCAGATTGGGCTGGATGGCAAAGATCACCTCGGCATGGGCGAGGGCAAATTGCTGTCCGCGCCCCGAACTGCCCGCCTGAAACAACACCGGACGCCCCTGTTTGGATGGCAGCACCGGTCCCACGGTATCACAGCTGAAAAATTCGCCCTTATGCGCGATGCGCGTCACTTTCGTAGGGTCAGCGAATTCGCCACTGGCGCGGTCTGCCAAAATCGCGCCGTCGCCGATGCTGCCCCAAAGCTTGTAGCACAGCTCCATATATTCATCGGCGCGGTCATAACGGCGATCATGATCGAGCTGATCCAGCCCCACCGCCCGATGTTCGCCGCGCAAATGGCCGGTGACGATGTTCCAGCCGATCCGCCCGCCGCTTAAGTAATCGAGCGTCGACAGTTGCCGGACAACGCTCCACGGTTGATAGGAGGAGGTGGACATCGTGGTCGCCAGCCCCAGATGCGTGGTCGCCGCCGCCAGCGCGCTCAGCAGCACCACCGGATCGTGCGAGGGCCAGCATACGCCATAGCGCACCGCTTCATCGACCCGGTCTTTATAGCGATCAAACACCCCGGGCGTGTCGGCAAAAAACATGCCGTCAAACTTCCCGCGCTCCAACGTCTGCGCCAAATCCTGCCACAGCTTCAAACTGCCCAGCGCCTCCAGCCGGTTATCGCCCGGTGCGGCCCAGCTGAGCACGGTGTGATTCATCGGCGAATTGATGAGGAAGCTGACGAGATGAATTTGCTTGTCCATGGGCCTGCCTTGGTGCTCTTGGGGTTGATTAGCGATGAAAGCGCGCTATTCCATATTTGGAACCATGTTCCATATTCGGAATTACCGCCAAGTCAAGCGAAGGAAGAGCCAAAACCATGTTCGCCGCCCCGCCCAGCGTCACCGCCGACATCTTCACCACCATCCCGCGCGAATTGGGTCGCTATGGCGCGCGTTCGCATTGGGGCGATATCCAGTTTCCCGGGGCAGACACGCCGACCTTTCTGGAAGGGCCATCATTTGATCGCGCAGGCAATTTGTGGGTGACCGATATTCCTTGGGGGCGTTTGTTCAAAATCGCTCCCGATGGTGCGGTATCGGTTGGGGCCGAATATGATGGCGAGCCCAATGGCCTGAAATTCCACAAAGACGGGCGCGGCTTCATCACCTGCCACAAACATGGGCTGATGGTCCTCGATCCCGAAACAGGTGTGGTCACGCCGTTTCTTGTGCAAGCAGGATTAGAGCGGTTCAAGGCGGTCAACGATCTGGTGTTTGCCCAAAATGGCGATCTCTATTTCACCGATCAGGGGCAGACCGGTCTGCATGATCCGACGGGCAGGCTGTATCGGCTGCGCGCCGACAACGGAAAGCTCGAATGTTTGCTGAACACTATCCCTAGCCCCAACGGGCTGGTGCTTAACAAGGCACAGAATGCGCTGTTCCTTGCCGTCACCCGCGCCAACGCCATCTGGAAAATCACGCTGCAACCCGATGGCTGTATCGCCAAGGTTGGCACCTTCATCCAGATGTCTGGCGGCAGCGGCCCCGACGGGCTGGCGATTGACGACGAGGATAACATCGCCGTCTGCCATGTCGGCTTTGGCGCGGTCTGGCTGTTTAGCGCGCTGGGTGCGCCGATGTTGCGGATCAATGCGCCCACCGGAATTCTCACCACCAATTGCGCCTATGGCGGCCCGGATGGCCGGACGCTGTTTATCACCGAATCCAAAGGCCAGGCGATTTTGACCGCGCGGATGCCGGTGGCCGGAAGAGTGATGTTTTCGCATCAGGATTGAGCGATGCATTCATTTGGGTCTGGACCTTAGATTACCTCTTGATCCCCCGGCCCAATCGGGGGCAAGGAAATGCCCACACAAACCGCCAAAGGAAATCCCCCCATGAAGACCCGCGCCGCCGTTGCCTTTGAAGCCAAAAAGCCGTTAGAGATTGTCGAGCTTGACCTCGAAGGGCCAAAAGCGGGCGAGGTGCTGGTGGAAATCATGGCGACGGGGATTTGCCATACCGATGCCTATACGCTCGACGGGTTTGACAGCGAAGGGCTGTTCCCCAGTGTGCTTGGCCATGAAGGCGCCGGGATCGTGCGCGAAGTGGGCGCGGGCGTGACCAGCGTCAAACCCGGCGACCATGTGATCCCGCTCTACACGCCCGAATGTGGCAAATGCAAAACCTGCCTTTCGGGCAAATCCAACCTGTGCACCGCAATCCGCGCGACGCAGGGCAAAGGGTTGATGCCCGATGGCACGTCGCGGTTTTCCTATAAGGGCCAGACCATTTTTCACTATATGGGCTGTTCCACCTTTTCCAATTTCACCGTCCTTCCCGAAATCGCGGTCGCCAAAATCCGCGAGGACGCGCCGTTTAAAACAAGCTGCTATATCGGTTGCGGCGTGACGACGGGTGTCGGCGCGGTGACCAAAACTGCAAAGGTGCAAGCGGGCGATAATGTCGTGGTCTTTGGCCTTGGCGGCATTGGCCTGAACGTGATTCAAGGGGCGAAACTGGCGGGCGCGGCCAAGATCATCGGCGTCGATATCAATCCGGATCGCGAGGATTGGGGCCGCCAGTTCGGCATGACCGATTTCCTCAACAGCAAGGGGCAGAGCCGCGACGAAACCGTCGCCCAAATCGTCGCCCTGACCGACGGCGGCGCGGATTATAGCTTTGATGCCACCGGCAACACCGAAGTGATGCGGACTGCGCTCGAATGTTGCCACCGCGGCTGGGGCACCAGCATCATCATCGGCGTGGCCGAGGCGGGCAAGGAAATTTCCACGCGACCATTCCAGCTTGTCACGGGGCGAAACTGGCGCGGCACCGCATTCGGCGGGGCAAAGGGCCGCACCGATGTGCCCGAAATCGTCGACATGTATATGGACGGGAAAATCCAGATCGACCCGATGATCACCCATGTGTTAAGCTTGGAAGAGATCAACAAGGGCTTTGATTTGATGCATGCGGGCGAAAGCATCCGCAGCGTTGTTATATTTTAGGGCTATTGCCAATTAGGCACCGAAGTGCTGAGCCTGTCGAAGCACGCCTCAAAGCATTGCGCCACCTCGAGAGGCGCCGTTCACCTTCGGTGGCCTATGGCTCGACAAGCTCAGGGCTACGGTTTATTTTTTGCAGGTCAAAAATTTCAAAAGGAGAAAACACATGTACAGTCATATGATGGTGGGCAGCAACGACATTGCCCGTTCAAAGAAATTCTACGACGCGACCTTTGCGGCAATGGGCGGAAAACCGGGGATGCAAGATCCCATGGGCCGGTTGATTTACATGCACAATGGATCGATGTTTCTGGTCACACCACCGATCAACGGAGAGCCTGCAACACATGGCAATGGCTGCACCATTGGTTTTGCTATGACCCCTGAGCAGGCCGATGCTTGGCACGTGGCGGGCGCGGCGAATGGCGGCACGGCAATTGAAGACGCGCCGGGTGTTCGCGAAGGCAATGGCATGAAGCTGTATCTTGCCTATCTGCGCGATCCCGATGGCAACAAATTGTGCGCTCTTCACAACATGGCGTGAATGAAACGGCTTGCGGTCATCTGGCATAGCATGACCGGCGGCTCGGAAGCTCTGGCCCGAGCCGCAGCCGGTGGCGCGGGCGATGCCGCCCTTTTGATTGCAGCCTGCGATGCCGATGCCCGCAAGACATGCTTGTCGGCAGACGGCTATCTCTTCGTCTTTCCCGAAAATCTGGCGGCAATCAGCGGGGTGATGAAGGCGTTTTTTGACCGGTGCTACTACCCCTGCCTCGGCCAAATAGAAGGGCGGCCCTATGCGTTGATCGTCTGTGCCGGATCGGACGGCAGCAACGCCGCCGCCCAAGCCGAACGGATTGCCACCGGCTGGCGGCTGAAGAAAATCGCGGACAGCATGATCATCTGCACCCATGCACAAACGCCCGAGGAGATCTTGGCGGCCAAGGTGATAGCGGACACCGATTTGGCCAAGTCGCGCGAATTGGGAACTGCGATGGCTGAAGGGCTGGCGTTGGGGGTGTTTTGATGTCGTTAATTAGGGTGTGTTTAGTAAATCGTTGCCAAATAACCGTAGCCCTGAGCCTGTCGAAGGGCGCTTATCCGTAAAACGCCCTTCGACAGGCTCAGGGCTACGGTTATTTGGCAAGCTTGTTGATTTTCTGAACAGCCTACCCCGGCCGATGTTCGCTCTTTACCCAGCGGACCGTGCCCGATGATGCGCGCATCACCACGCTTTCGGTGGTAATTTTGCCGTCGCGCGTGCGCCGCACGCCTTCGAGCAACGATCCGTTGGTCACGCCCGTTGCGGCGAAAATGCAATCACCCTTGGCCAGTTCTTCCAGATCATAAATCTTGTCGAGATCCTCGATCCCCCATTTATACGCCCGCCGCCGCTCGTCATCATTGCGGAACAACAACCGGCCTTTGAATTGTCCGCCGACACAGCGGAGCGCCGCTGCGGCCAGCACACCTTCGGGCGCGCCGCCCGATCCCATATAAAGATCAATGGTGGTATCGGGATTGGTGGTGGCGATCACGCCCGCGACATCGCCATCGGGGATCAGCATGATGCCACAACCCAGTTCGCGCAATTCGGCGATCAATTTCTCGTGACGCGGACGATCCAGCACGCAGACGATGATTTCGCCAACTGCGACGCCTTTTTCAGCGGCTACCGCCTTCACATTTTCGGTCGGGCTTTTGGTCAGGTCAATGATCCCGGGGGTGTAGCCGGGGCCAACCGCGATCTTGTCCATATACACATCGGGCGCGTTCAGCAGATTGCCTTCTTCGGCCACCGCCAGCACAGCGAGCGCATTGGGGCCGGCTTTGGCAGTGATCGTGGTGCCTTCCAACGGATCGAGCGCAATATCGATCTTCGGGCCTTTGCCGGGGGCAGAGCCCACCTTTTCGCCAATAAACAGCATCGGTGCTTCGTCACGTTCGCCCTCTCCGATTACAACCGTTCCGTCCATCGGAAGCTCGTTCAGGGCCGCGCGCATGGCCTCGACAGCAGCGGCATCGGCGGCTTTCTCATCACCGCGCCCGATCAGCTTGGCAGCCGCCATCGCCGCCGCTTCGGTGACGCGCACCATTTCAAGAACCAGAAGGCGGTCGAGAATATCACTTGTCGCTGTCATAATGCTTTCCTAAACAATCTATTATCGCCGGACGGGCCTTGGGGGAGGCCACAGGGCATCGGGGCTTAAATCGAGGCTGGCGCTTCGATAGGGAAGGAGTGCTTTGATGTCGAGAGTGGCAATCATCCATTTTGCGATGATGCTGTTGGCTGCTCCCCCCGCCATGGCGATGCAGGCCAAAGCCGAACCCGGCGCGGACCTGATTGCCGCCAGCAAAAAGCGCATAGCGATGGACAAAAATGGCTGTTTAAAGCCCGATGACGATCCGGTGATTGTGGTGTGCGGCGAATCCGAAGACACCAAAAGCCAGCGGGTATTTCGGGGCCAATCGCGCGATCCGCGATTCAAGAACGGCGCGGCACAGAATGAAGCGGCTGCCGCCTGTATTCCGGGAACGGGCTGCATCGGGCGCATGAAAGGCGGGGTTGGCATTGGATTTGGCAAAGTGCCGCCGCCGGTGATCCCTTTGGAGGAAGTGTATCGCGGGTTGCCCGAGCCAGAGGATGTTGTGCCCGAAGGCGAAGACGGGTTCCCCGCCAACACCGACGCTATCCCCGCACCTTCGCCCACGGTCCCTTGATCGCCAGCGTCATCGTCGGCGCATAGAAATTCACAAACATCGTCGATCCATCGGGCGAAAAACAGGCTCCGGCAAATTCGGTCTGCACACGGGCGCGGGCAAAAGCATAGGCTTTGCCGCTAGGCGTGATCCCGCGCAGATGATTGTCGGTGATCGCGGTATATTGGTCTTCGCACACCATCAGATGGCCGTTGGGCATGACCGTCAGATTATCGCCGAGATTGAAATAGGCGAGATCGGCGCTTTCATAAAACAAATCGATTTTACCCGGTGCATCGCTTTCGCCTGCATGGCCCTCGTTGACGGCAGGGATATAGCGGAACACCTGCCCGCCTTTCACCGCGCCGCCACTGGTGCAGGTGAAAGTAGAATTCGCCGCCGCCGGGGAGTGCGCCTTTGCTCCACCACATGCCTTCGCCGCGCGCGAACAACGTCGCGCCCTGCCTTTGCTTCCGCGTTTCCGCAGATCATCGTCGGGGCTTTCCGGATTGTCGAGTGGAACCCAACGACAGTGCATGGCCGGACCGCGCGCCATCGACGCACCGTTCCAGTTGCGACTATCCGACACGCCATCAATCGCCAGCGCCTCTAGCCGTCCGCCCTTCGCCAATTCCCCCTTCGCATCGGGCAGGAAGCGATAGAGCAACCCATCGTCGCGGTCTTCGGTCAAATAGACGATGCCGGTGCGCGGATCGACGCAGGCGGCTTCGTGGTTGAAACGGCCCATGGCTTTCAGCGGAACGGGATCAACCAGGCCTTTGTGCGCCGATGGCACTTCAAAGATATAGCCATGATCCTTGCCCACGCCCTGCCCCGCTTTGGTCACGGTTTCTTCGCACGTCAGCCAGCTGCCCCACGGCGTGATCCCGCCCGCGCAATTGCGGATCGTGCCCGAAAGACTCAAATATTCGGCCTCGGTCTGCCCCGATTTCAGATCATAGATCATCGTGGTCGTGCCGCCGAAAACCGGTTGGCCTGCTTTGCCTTCCTTGTCCATCAGCCGATCATAGCAGCGGAAATCGTCGGGCACTTTCCCCGTGAACGGGCCGAAAAAGGGAAAGCGCATGTCGAGTTCGTGGTTGCGGACCAGCGCGACCTTGCCTTTTCCGTAAGCAAACGCCCCCATCCCGTCCGCCGCATTGGGAACGACAAAGCCATCGTCCATCAGATTGCCCAACCGCGAGATTACGCGGTAGGAAAATCCTTTGGGCAGATCGATCAGGCTGTTGGGATCGCGCAGCAAAGGCCCGTAACCGTAAACCTCGCTTTTGGAAGGCATCCCTGCAAAAGCGCCGCCATGCTTGGCCAATCCGGCAAAGGCGATCGCGGTTAATCCCAAACCAAAATTGCGGCGATTGACGAGCATCGGACACTCCTGTTGTGTGAACGCCACAATGCCCATGCAGCGCAAAGATGACAATGGCGTTTCAGCTTGGTAGGGCGCGGCGCATGACAGAAATTACAAAACCCGCCACCGCCCGCCCCGTCCGCACCCGTGTAGCCCCCTCGCCCACCGGCGATCCGCACGTCGGCACTGCCTATATCGCGCTCATCAACTATTGCTTTGCCAAAAAGCATGGGGGGCAATTTCTGCTGCGGATCGAGGATACCGATCAGGCGCGCTCCACATCTGCTTCCGAAACGATGATTTTGGACAGCCTGAAATGGCTGGGATTGAGCTGGGATGAAGGCCCCGATGTCGGCGGCCCGCACGGGCCATACCGCCAGTCCGAACGCAGCGCGATTTATACTGAGCATTGCGACCGTCTGTTGGCCGATGGCCATGCGTTCAAATGCTATTGCACGTCGGAAAAACTCACCGAGATGCGGCGGCACCAGATGGCGGCGAAACAGCCGCCCAAATATGATGGCACGTGCCTGTCGCTGACCGAGGCCGACCGGGCCAAGCTCGATGCCGACGGCGTGTCCCATGTGGTCCGCATGAAAATCCCGACCGAGGGCAAATGCATCATCAACGATACGCTGCGCGGCGAAATCGAGTTTGATTATTCGGTCGTCGATATGCAGGTGCTGATGAAATCGGATGGCCTGCCGACCTACCATCTCGCCAATGTGGTCGACGATCATCTGATGGGGATCACCCATGTGATGCGCGGTGAGGAATGGATTAGCTCCGCGCCCAAGCACATCTTGCTCTATCAATATTTCGGCTGGGAACCGCCGGTGTTGACGCATCTGCCGCTGCTGCGGAATGCGGATAAATCCAAGCTGTCAAAGCGCAAAAACCCGACCTCGATCCTCTATTACCAACGTGCCGGATATCTTCCGCAAGCGATGCAGAATTTTCTGGGGCTGTTTATCAAGAGCGCGAGCGAGGAGGATGAAAAGACGTCGCTGCAAGCGCTAATCGACGGCTTTGATGTCCACAATATCTCGCTGGGCGGGCCGGTGTTTGATACCTCGAAACTCGATTGGCTCAACGGGCGCTATCTGCGTGAGGAGCTTTCGACCGAAGCCTTTATGCAAATGGTGCGCGATTGGGCGCTGAACGATGCCTATCTGAAACCCATCGCCGAAATGACGCAAAGCCGGATCGTCAAGCTTTCCGATCTTGGTTCGCTTGCCGCGATGTTCTTCATGAACCGCATCGAAAGCCTGAACGCAGAGGCTTTACGCGATGGCGTGAAAATCGAACTCGATCAACAACGTGCGGCCTATACATTGGCGCTGCAACAATTTGATGGGCATGATCGATTGGAACAAGGAAGGCGTCGATGCCGCGCTCCGCCGCACCGCCGAAGCGTTGGGCGTGAAACTGAAAGACATGATCCGGCCAATGTACATCGCGATCACCGGCAGCCCCCAAGGCGTCCCCCTGTTCGACGCCATCACCCATCTGGGCCGCGACATCATCCGCGAACGCCTGCGCCACGCGATGGAATTGCTGGGCGTGGCCAGCAAAAAAGAGGTCGAGGCTTGGGCGGCTTTGTTGGTTTAAATAGATTCGGCCGAAGTATGTAAAAGAGACGCCAGAGTTCGATAGGTAAAAAAGGCAAGAAGGAACGAAGGCAGGAAGGAGTCGATATTGCGCGAGAAGGCTATAAAACTGACCTATGGCGTGATCGAGCATGGGCTGCGCTTGCATCGGGAGGTTGGCCCGGGATTGCTCGAAACCGTCTATGAACAAGTACTCGCTGACAGGTTGGCCCAGCACGGACATAAAATCGACCGGCAACAGCCGGTCAGCGTCACCATCGACGGCAAAACATATCCGGATGCTTTCCGATTTGATCTGCTAGTCGATGATTGTTTGTTACTTGAAATCAAGTCGATTGAAAAACTCGGTCCCATCCACATCAAACAAACGCTTACCTATTTGCGAATGATGAACCTCCCTGTAGGCCTGATATTGAATTTTGGCTGTGAAACCTTGAAGCAGGGAATACGGCAAGTTTTAAACGATTACACCCGAACATGAATCTTCCTGCCTTCGTTCCTTCGTGCCTTTTTCACAAAAATGAAGTGCCCGCCCATGCCAGAAATAGCCCTCCCCCAAAGCTGGAAAGCGCCGTTACTCGCCGAATTTCAATCGGATTATATGGCGCAGCTCAGGGCGTTTCTGGTTGCTGAAAAAGCGGCGGGGAAGCGGATATTTCCTGCCAAGGCCGATTGGTTTCGCGCGCTCGATCTGACCCCGCTCGATCAGGTGCGCGTCGTGATTTTGGGGCAGGATCCCTATCATGGTCCCGGCCAAGCCCATGGCTTGTGTTTCAGCGTGCCGCCTGGCGTCCGGCCACCGCCCAGCCTAGTGAATATCTACAAAGAGCTGGAAGCCGATCTGGGCATTCCCCGCGCTGCCCACGGCTTTCTGGAACATTGGGCAACAGCAGGGCGTGTTATTGCTCAACAGCGTGCTGACCGTTGAAATGGCCAAGGCCGCGTCGCACCAGAAACGCGGGTGGGAGCGCTTTACCGACGCCGTGATCGCGCAGGTGAATGCAAAGCCCGATCCGGTCGTGTTCCTGCTTTGGGGAGCCTATGCCCAGAAAAAGGCGGCCTTTGTCGATCTGTCCAAACATCTGGTGCTGAAAGCCGCACACCCATCGCCCCTGTCGGCGCATAACGGCTTTTTGGGCTGCCGCCATTTTTCCCGGTGCAATGAATTTCTGGAAAGCAAAGGTCTTGCTCCGATCGATTGGGCTTTGCCGGATTAACGCCCCTTGCGGCCATAGGCCGGAATGTTCCAACCCTTGGTGATCGCCAGCGCCCGAAGCACAAAGCCCGCAGTCGCGCTGATCGCCCAAGCCAGCGGCAGGGCCATGCCCGCCCAGTGCAGGGCGACGAACAGGCTCGATGCCAGCGCCGCTGCGGTCACATAGATTTCGGGGCGCAACAGGATCGATGGTTCGCCCGCCAGCATGTCGCGTATGATCCCGCCTACGCACGCCGTGATCACCCCCATCATCATCGCGGGCAAAGGCGGCACGCCAAGGCTCAGCGCTTTCCACGCGCCAAAGACCGAATAAAGCGCAAGGCCAACCGCATCGAACCAATCAAGCGCGCGCTCGTTCCAGAACGCCACCGGCGTGATCCAAACGAGCGCGGCGGTAGCCAAACAGGTCGCCGGAAAACGCCAGTCCCCCACCCAGAAAACCGGCGCATCGATTAACAGATCGCGGATCGTGCCGCCGCCCACGCCCGTCACCAGCGCGAAAAAGGCGAAGGTGACCAATGTCTGTTGCCGCTTTGCCGCCGCCAAGGCCCCCGATGCGGCAAACACCGCGATGCCGAACAGATCGAGCCACGCAATGGCGTTTCCGGCAAGAGCGAGACCGTCAGGCACCATAAACCTTCGCCTCGCGCCGTTTCCGCCGCTTTCCTGTCATCGGAAGCAAGACCAGCCCGAGCAACACGCCCAGCGCCGCGAAGCTTGCAAAGAAAATCAAAATCGGGTGGTGTGTATCTTCGCGGCTTTGCAAATCCATGATGTGCAGCCCCCACATGACATCGAACACGCGCCACTGCCCGCTGCGGATCGCAAGCAGGCTGCCTGTGTCGGCATCAACATAAAGATGCGCGCCATCGGCAAAGGTGATTCCCCAAGCGGGACGCTCTTTACGCAGATCGAGCGGCGGCGCATCGGCGGGGGTATGTTTGGCAGAAAGGATTTTAGAGTCGGGCTTATACCAGTGCCGTGCAATCGCCCGTGCCTGTGCTTCGGTGACGGGCGGGAACCAATGGCCATCCTGCGCCGACGCACGCATTTCATGGCCGTGCGCGAAACTAGCGATCCACACCGGGCCATCCCATTGCTGTTCCAGTTTCACCGAAAGCGGCGCGCCATGATCGGTGGGGAGTGCCGGAAAAACCGGTGCAGATGCAAGCGCCAACGCCGGCGGCTCCATCTTCAAATGCGTACCCCGCACTTCGTCAATGGGCCGCGCCACCATCCACAGCCCCGACACCGTCCACAACAGCAACGGCACCCCGATCAACCAGCCGAGCCAGATATGGATGCGATTGAGCGAGCGGCGGGCGGACATTTTGATCACATATGGATCGGCTTGCCCTGCACCGCCATCGCCGCTTCTTTCAGCGCTTCCGAATGGGTCGGGTGGGCGTGGCAGGTGTAGGCGATGTCTTCGCTTGTTGCGCCGAATTCCATCGCGAGTGCGGCTTCGGCGATCATCGTTCCCGCCAAGGATGCGATGATGTGGACGCCCAGCACGCGGTCGGTTTTTGCGTCTGCGATTACCTTCACAAAGCCGTCGGTGTCGCGGTTGGTTTTGGCGCGGCTGTTGGCCATCATCGGGAATTTGCCGACTTTGATTTCATCGCCAGAAGCGGAAAGGCGCGCTTTGGCCTCTTCCTCGGTCAGGCCGACGCTGGCGATTTCGGGCATGGTATAAACCACGCCGGGGATGACGTCATGATTGACGATTCCGGTCAGGCCAGCGCAGAATTCTGCCGCCGCAATCCCTTCGTCCTCGGCCTTGTGCGCCAGCATCGGGCCGGGGGTTACATCGCCGATGGCGTAGATGCCGGGGACATTGGTCTGGAAATCATGCCCGACTTCGATCTGCCCGCGCGCGTTGAGGGCAACGCCTGCTTTGTCGAGCGCTAGCCCTTCGGTGTTCGGACGCCTGCCGATGGCGACGAGGACGCAATCGGCCTCGATGGTTTCGGCCGCGCCACCCGCTGCAGGTTCAACCGTCAGCGTCGCCTTGCCGCCCTTCACGCTCGCGCCGGTCACTTTGGTTCCGGTGCGGATTTCAAAGCCTTGTTTCTTGAAAATCTTCGCCGCTTCTTTGCGGACCTCTTCGTCCATGCCGGGCAGGATTTGATCGAGATATTCGACCACCGTCACTTGGCTCCCAAGCCGCCGCCAAACGCTGCCCAGTTCCAGCCCGATCACCCCGCCGCCGATGACGACCAGGTGCTTGGGAACTTTGGGCAGTGCCAGCGCGCCGGTGGAATCGACGATCACCTTCTGGTCGATGGTCGACACCCGGTAGCGGCGTGACCGACGAACCGGTGGCGATCATGATCTTGTCAGCGGTGTAAGCCTTGCCCGCCACATCCAATGCGTTCGCGCCGGTGAACGCGGCATGGCCTTTCAGCCAATCGACCTTGTTCTTTTTGAACAGAAATTCGATCCCGCCGGTCAGTTCGCCGACGGCCTTGGTCTTTTCCGCCTGCATCTGATCAAGGTTCAGCGACACCGATTTGAAATCGACACCGAATTTCGCCAGCGCCCCCGAATGGGCTTCCTCATACAGCTCTGACGCATGGAGCAGTGCCTTGGACGGGATGCAGCCGACATTGAGGCAAGTGCCGCCCAGCGTCTCGCGGCTTTCAACACAGGCGGTCTTCAGCCCCAGCTGCGCCGCACGGATCGCGGCGACATAGCCGCCGGGGCCAGCGCCGATGATGATCAGGTCGTAGTGGGTATCAGTCATTGTCTTTATCCAATTTTGGCAATAGTCGATAGCGATTGTTATGGGGTGTCAGCACCACAAGGTTGCCCATCAGACGATTTTCAAGAATTACCGAGGCAACTCTATCCGCCATCAAAGGCTGGGCCTCCGGTTCACATCTTATGTAGATCAACGACGGCGGTGGAACGGCCTCGTAGGCAAAAATTAAATCCGTAAAGTCGCCATCTTGCGATATTATGATCCATTCCTCTTCAACCGCTAATGCAAGAAGCCGATCATCCGACCACGTGGGATATTCCAGTGCTGCGCGGACAATTTCATGGCCAAGACTTTGGATGGCGCGAACAACGCTGGTGCTGATGTGAACATCGAGAAGAAACTTCAAGCGGCCTTCGCCTGACCAATAGCGACATATTCCTCATCGTGCATCATCTCGGCTGCAAAGGCCGCAGCGGCGCGCAAATGATCCGGTTCGAATTCCCGGATATTCATCGGCCATTTGCTCGGCTGTCCATCCCGCCGCCATCAGCTTCAAGACAAATTCTACTTTAATTCGCGTTCCCCGAAAAATCGGCTTGCCGAAGCCGATTTTTGGATCGGAATGGATATGATCGCGCCAGTTCATCTTTGCCTCACAGATCAATCAAAAGTCTCGTCGGATCTTCTATAGCTTCTTTTATCGTCTTGAGAAAGGTCACCGCTTCGCGCCCGTCGATCAAACGGTGGTCATAGCTCAAAGCCAGATACATCATCGGGCGCGCGACGATCTGGCCATCGCGGACCACGGGGCGATCTTCGATGCGGTGCAGGCCGAGCACGGCGCTTTGCGGGGGATTGATGATCGGGGTGGACATCAGCCCGCCAAACACGCCGCCGTTGGAAATGGTGAAGGTTCCGCCCTTCATATCGTCCATCGTCAGGCTGCCGTCCTTGGCTTTTTTACCAAAGGCACCAATGGCTTTTTCGATATCGGCAAAGCCCATCTGGTCAACATTGCGGACGACGGGGACGACGAGGCCATTGGGTGCGGAGACCGCGACCGAGAGATCGACATAATCATGATAGACAATCTCGTCGCCGTCGATCTGCGCGTTGACGGCCGGGAAATCTTTCAGCGCAAGGCATGCGGCCTTGGCAAAAAAGCTCATGAAGCCGAGCTTCACGCCATGCTTCTTCTCGAAACTGTCTTTGTAGCGTTCGCGCGTCGCCATCACCGCCGACATATCGCAATCGTTAAAGGTGGTGAGCAAAGCGGCGGTATTCTGCGCTTCTTTCAGGCGGCGGGCGACCGTTTGGCGCAGGCGGGTCATCTTGACGCGTTCTTCGCGGCGCTCTCCACTGGCTGCCGGAGCAGCGGTGGCGACGGGTGCGGCGACAGGAACGGGCGTCCCGCCCTTGGCTGCGGCGAGCACGTCTTCTTTGGTCAAACGGCCATCCTTGCCGCTGCCCTTCACGCTCGTCGGATCGATGCCGAGTTCGAGCACGAGGCGGCGCACGGCGGGGGACAAAGTCAGGTCTGCCGCTTCGGTGGTGACAACAGGCGCAACCGCTGCAGCCGGAACTGTCGCCGCAACAGGCGCAGCAGCTGCAACGCCCGAACCCGCCTCTATGCTGCCGATCACCGCACCGACATTTACCGTCGCTCCCTCTTGAACCGCATAGGCCCCCATCATGCCCGCGACAGGCGCAGGCACTTCGACGGCAACCTTGTCGGTTTCAAGGCTGGCAATCGGCTCATCGGCGGCCACGGCTTCGCCCGGTTTTTTCAGCCATTGGCCCAGCGTCGCTTCGCTGATCGATTCGCCCAATACGGGAACTTTGATTTCGGTGCTCATGCGTCTCGTCTCTTCCTTGGCGGGGAGTTTATTTCGTTTTCGTGCTGCGCTGGCGGCGGATTTCGGCGCGGACATTGTGGCCCAATGCATCGGCAACCAGCGCCGCTTGCTCGGATTGGTGCCGCTTCATCAGGCCGGTTGCAGGCGAAGCGCTCGCCTTGCGCCCGGCATAGCGTGCGCGCGTGGGCTGGCACCCGGCCGCAACCAGAGCTTCGTGCAACAAAGGCTCGGTGAAGAACCAATAGCCGTTATTCTTCGGCTCTTCCTGCGCCCAGACGACATTCTCAAGGTTTGTCATCCGCTGCAACCGCTTGACCAATGGCTCGCCGGGGAACGGATAAAGCTGTTCCAGCCGCACAATCGCGGTGCCGGTATCGCCCGCCGCGTTGCGCGCTTCCATCAGGTCATAGGCGACCTTACCGGTGCACAGCACCAGCCGCTTCACGTCCTTGTCAGCCGGAGCCCAGGGATCGGAGAGGATCCGCATGAAGTGGCTCTCGCCTTGGAAATCCTCTGCCTTCGATACCGCCAACTTATGCCGCAACAGCGACTTGGGCGTCATGATGATCAGCGGCTTGCGGAACGCGCGGTGCATTTGCCGCCGCAACAGATGGAAATAATTGGCGGGCGTCGTGCAATTGGCGACCTGGATATTATCCTCGGCGCATAATTGCAAAAACCGCTCTGGCCGCGCCGAGCTATGTTCGGGTCCTTGGCCTTCATAGCCATGTGGCAACAGCATCACGAGGCCGTTAGCGCGCAGCCATTTGCTTTCGCCCGACGCAATAAACTGATCGATGATCGTCTGCGCGCCGTTGACGAAATCGCCAAATTGCCCTTCCCACAGCACCAATGTCTTGGGATCGGCCCCGGCAAAGCCATATTCATAACCCAGCACGCCGAATTCGCTCAAAGGGCTATCATAGACTTCAAAGCGACCATGCGGCAGCGTCGATAGCGGCACATATTTCGCCTCGCTATTCTGATCGACCCAAACGGCGTGGCGGTGGCTGAACGTGCCGCGCCCCGAATCCTGCCCCGACAATCGCACGCCATAGCCTTCGGACAGGAGCGAGCCGAAAGCCAAAGCTTCGCCCGTTGCCCAATCGAAATTTTCGCCAGCGGCAAACATGCCTTTCTTCGCCTCGATCACGCGGTTCAGCGTGGGGTGAATGGCGAGATCGGCGGGAACCGTGGTCAATGTGCGGCCAAGGCCGTCCATCAATTTCTTGGCCACGCCCGTCGGCACATTGCGCCGCGCGGTTTCGGGGTCGGCGGGTTTGGAAAGCCCCTTCCACCGCCCGCCAAACCAATCCGCTTCGTTCGCTTTATAATTTTGCCCGGCGACAAATTCCTGCTCAAGCAAGGCCACAAAGCGGGTCGCATGTTCGTTTGCCCAATTGCCGTCGATCACACCTTCGGCCTGCAATCGTGCCGCATAGACCGCGCTCACATCCTTATGCTGGCGGATGATTTTATACATCAGCGGCTGGGTAAAGCTCGGCTCGTCGCCTTCATTATGGCCAAAGCGCCGGTAGCACCACATATCGATCACGACATCGCGGTGGAATGTCTGGCGGAATTCGATCGCCATTTTGCAGGCGAAGGTGACCGCTTCGGGATCATCGCCGTTCACATGGAAGATCGGCGCCTGCACACCCTTTGCCACGTCCGATGGATAGGGTGACGAACGCGCGAATTGCGGCGAAGTGGTGAAACCCACCTGGTTGTTCACGATGAAGTGGATGCACCCGCCGGTGTTATAGCCCCGGATGCCCGAAAAGCCGAGGCATTCCCAGACAATGCCTTGCCCTGCAAAGGCCGCATCGCCGTGGAGCAGCACGGGCAAAACCTGCGTGTGATTTCCCTTGCCCAGATCGTCGCGGATCGTCTGGTTCGCGCGGACTTTGCCGAGCACGACCGGATTGACCGCTTCCAGATGCGAGGGGTTGGGAACAAGGCTCATATGCACTTTGATGCCGTCAAATTCACGGTCGGTGCTGGTGCCCAGATGATATTTCACATCGCCCGAACCGCCGACATCATCGGGATTGGCGCTGCCGCCTGAAAATTCGTGGAAGATGATGCGGTATGGCTTGGCCAGCACATTGGCGAGCACGTTCAAACGCCCGCGATGTGGCATCCCATAAACGATTTCGCGCACGCCCAGCGAACCGCCATATTTGATGATCGCCTCCAACGCGGGGATCATCGCTTCGCCGCCATCGAGGCCGAAACGCTTTGTGCCTACATATTTTTTGGCGAGGAATTTTTCATATTGCTCGGCCTCGATCACCTTGCCGAGAATGGCTTTCTTGCCCTCGGTGCTAAACGATGATCGCGGCGTCTTTGCCTTCCAGCCGGTCTTGCAGGAACCGGCGCTCCTCGACATCGGCGATGTGCATATATTCGAGACCGACCGAGCCGCAATAATTGGCGCGGAGCACCGCCACCAGCTCGCGCACGCTGGTCCAATCAAGGCCCAATACGCCGCCGACATAGACGGGGCGATCCAGATCAGCCTCGGTAAAGCCGTGATAGGCGGGGTCCAAATCGGCGGGGATATCCTGTTTGGAAAGCCCCAAAGGATCGAGATTGGCCGCCAGATGTCCACGCACACGATAAGTGCGGACCAGCATCATCGCACGGATCGAATCGCCCGCCGCTGCCGTTACGTCGGCGTCGGAAGACGGCTTGCCCGCCGCCTTTGCCGCTGCCTTGATTTCGACCGCCATCGCGGTGGGATCAAGCGCTCCGGTTAGCGCATCGGATTCACCAAAGCGCCAGTTTGGACGCTGCCAGCTGGGGCCTTGTTCCGGTTCGCCCGCTGCGCCAAATTCGTGGTTTTCGTAACCCATGTTCTCTTCCTTCTCCCTCTCCTAAGGGGAGAGGGTTGTGAAGACTTACGGGCTTGCCCGTTAGTCGAAGCTGGGTGAGGGGATGTGTGCCATCTGGAGGGCACAACCCCTCATCCAACTGCGCCTAGTCGCGATTGCGACAAGGCTTCGTATCCTTCTCCCACTGGAGAAGGGTGAATCTTACCCCTTCAAAGCCTCAACCAAAGTCTTGCCCAACTCACTGGGCGAAGCTGACATGCGGATGCCCGCAGCTTCCATCGCCGCAATCTTCGATTCCGCATCGCCTTTGCCGCCTGAAACAATCGCGCCGGCATGGCCCATGCGCCGTCCCGGAGGGGCCGAGCGTCCCGGCGATAAAGCCAGCCATCGGCTTTTTGCGGCCGCGCTTGGCTTCGTCGATCAGGAATTGTGCGGCTTCTTCTTCGGCGCTGCCGCCGATTTCGCCGATCATGATCATCGATTGGGTGGCATCGTCGGCCAAGGAACAGCTCCAGCACATCGATGAAGTTGGTGCCGTTCACCGGATCGCCGCCAATGCCCACAGCGGTTGTCTGGCCAAGGCCTTCGGCAGTCGTCTGGAACACCGCTTCATAGGTGAGCGTGCCCGAACGCGAGACGACGCCTACCGAACCTTTGGAGAAGATGCTGCCGGGCATGATCCCGATCTTGCATTCGCCGGGCGTCAAAACGCCGGGGCAGTTGGGGCCGATCAGGCGCGATTTGCTACCGGAAAGCGCGCGCTTTACCTTCACCATATCCAGCACCGGAATGCCTTCGGTGATGCAAACGATCAACGGCACTTCGGCGTCGATGGCCTCAAGGATCGAGTCTGCGGCAAATGGTGGCGGCACATAGACAACCGACGCATCCGCGCCGGTCATCTGCACCGCTTCGGCAACGGTATCGAACACCGGCAGGCCGATATGCGTCGTTCCGCCCTTGCCGGGGGTAACCCCGCCAACCATCTGCGTGCCATAGGCAATCGCTGCCTCGGTATGGAAGGTGCCGGTTTCTCCGGTCATCCCTTGGGTGATAACCTTGGTGTTTTTGTTGACTAAGATGGACATTAAAATTCCTTCACTTTAGGTTTGCTTGCGCCATAAATATCCAAATAAATAGATGAGTAAGGATAGGGTAATACAAGCAATTCCAAGTCCAAATACGGCTACGCTCAAAATTAAAGAGTTAAAATTGCCATAATTTGCACTGGTATGTGGATATAGTTTCGAAAATAGTATCTCAAGTAACGGCCAACAGACCAAGCCGAAGCCAGTCATAGCCGAAGGTCTAAATCTTCCGCGCCACGCGCTACGCAAATTGTAAAGCCACGCCAGTACCAGAAATGGCACGAGCAAGAGCATCACAAGAGCGAGAAGGCTTTGCACACTAAGCCAGTGAAGGCTCAATCGCCTTACACGCCACCAACAATTCCTTCACCGCATCAACGCTGACCGCAAAGTTTGCTTTGGCTTCGTCGTCGAGCGCGATTTCGATGACTTTCTCTACGCCGCCTGCGCCGATCATCACTGGAACGCCGACATACAGATTGTCGATGCCATATTGGCCGGTCAGGTTGACCGCCGCTGGCAGCACGCGTTTTTTGTCGTACAGATACGCCTCGGCCATCGAAATGGCGCTGGTTGCGGGGGCGTAATAGGCGCTGCCGGTGCCGAGCAACGCGACGATCTCGCCGCCGCCGCTGCGGGTGCGCTGGACGATGGCGTCGATCTTTTCTTGGCTGGACAGGCCCATCGCGATCAGGTCGGGAACCGGAATGCCCGATACGGTCGAGTAAGCGATCACAGGAACCATCGTGTCGCCATGGCCGCCAAGGACAAAGCTGGTCACGTCCTTGACCGACACGTTGAATTCATCGGCAAGGAAATGGCTGAAGCGGCTGGAATCGAGCACGCCTGCCATGCCGACAACCATGTGGTGCGGGAGCCGCGAGAATTCGCGCAACGCCCAGACCATCGCGTCGAGCGGGTTGGTGATGCAAATGACGAATGCGTTTGGCGCATTGGCCGCGATGCCTTCGCCAACGGCTTTCATCACTTTCAAGTTGATGCCGAGCAAATCGTCGCGGCTCATGCCGGGCTTGCGCGCTACGCCAGCGGTGACGATGATAACGTCTGCGCCTGCAATGTCGGCATAATCGTTGCTGCCGGTGATTGTGGCGTCAAAACCTTCAACAGGCGCGCATTGCGACAGGTCGAGTGCTTTGCCTTGTGGAACGCCCGGAACAACGTCGAACAGGACAATGTCGCCAAGGCCCTTTAATGCTGCGAGGTGAGCGAGCGTGCCGCCGATATTACCAGCGCCGATCAGCGCAATCTTCTTACGGGCCATCCTTATGTCCTTCCATCGTGCCTGTGTGGTCAACGGCAAAGCCGCTACGCCTTTAAGGGAATTGGGATGCGCGTTAAGCGCATTTCTGCAGGCCTGCAACCCTATAAAAGCGACAGGTTAAGGCTTTTTATGATAACAGTTCGCAATAGCAATATGACGCGCCAAATCCGCGATGCGCGATACCTTCGCTACCTTTCAGCCCGCCAATTCCTTCACCAGATCATGCCAATGATCCAGGCTTTCATAAAAACTCTTCACCGGAACCCGCTCATCCCTGCCATGCGCCCGCTCGTCATCGGGAACAACGATCCAGGTGCCGTCAACGCCGTAAACCGGAATCCCGACAGAGCGGAAAAATAGGCCATCGGTCGCCCCTTGCGACATTTGCGGGACAACCTCTGCCGCCGGATGCCGCTTCTTCACGGTGCGGGTAAAGGCCCCGACAACATCGGCGCGCAAGGGGGATGGCGGGGACGGCTTTGCCGCTGCAATCGGCTCTATCGTTACGCCCGATCCAACTGTCTCCTTTAATTCGCTCAACACTTCAGCGGCTTCGATTCCAGGCAATATCCGGCAATTCACCGTCGCCCGCGCCATTTGCGGCAGGGCATTATTGGCATGGCCACCCTCCAGCCGCGTCGCCACACAACGGGTGCGGGTGAGGCCGATTTCGGACGGATCGGCCTCGATAATATCGGCCGCGTCCTGATCATCCTTGTTCGCCAACCAGCGCCGCATCGCATCGCCCAATCCGCTCTGCTCGCGCTTTTGCCGGAACTGTAAATAGGCACGTGTTGTTTCGGTCAGCGCCGGAGAAAAGCGATGCGTCTCCAATTTCTTCAGCGCACCCGCCAATTCATAAATCGCATGATCGGGGCGAGGGCGAGAGCTGTGCCCACCGGGATTTCGCACCGTGAACGTGAAATCCTGATACATCTTTTCTGACGTCTGCAGGCCAAAGCCAACAAGCGTGCCGTCCTTTTGAAACGCCCCGCCGCCTGCATCGGCATTCAGACCATATTCGGCATCGATCAGGTCGCGCCATTCGGTGGAGGCGCGCCGCGCGCCATCGCCGCCGGTTTCCTCATCGCCCGAGAAAAAGACAATGATATCACGCTTCGGTTTAAACCCTTCGGCCTTCAGCCAGATGAGGGCATTGGTGATCGCGGTAATGCCGTTCTTCATATCGGTCGCCCCGCGGCCATAAAGATAGCCGTCTTCCTCGATCAGCTTAAACGGATCGCGCGACCAATCCTCACGTTTGGCCTCGACGACATCCATATGGCCGAGCAAGAGAATGGGCTTCAGGCCCTTGCCCTTCTTCGCCTTCACCTGAGTGCGCCAGCGTACGATCATCGATTGCGTGCCATCATGATCTTTGACCACAATGTTCTCAAACCCGCCCTTTTCAAATTCCTTTTTCAAATAGGCGACTTCGCGTTTCACCTCTTGAGTGCGATCGGTCACCGATGGGATAGCGATAATATCAGAAAATATCCGCCGTCCATTGGTGCGCCACTTTTCGACGGGTTCGGCGGCAAGCACTGGTGCAGTAAGTGAAAGGGCAGCTAGCAACGACAACATGTTACGCATGGGTTTCTCCTTTGGAACACTTGCTAGCGCGGTCCATGCCCTTCCGCCAGATAGTCTTCGCTTTGCATCTCCAAAAGGCGACTGACTGTGCGATCAAATTCAAACCGACCGTCGCCAACAGGATATAACGAATCCGGTTCGGCATCGGCACTAGCAAGCAATTTCACCCGATATTCGTAAAGCGCATCGATCAAGGTCACGAAGCGCGCAGCCTCATTGCGATTTTGCGGCCCCAGCACAGGGATGCCGACAAGGATAACACTGTGATAACGCCGGGCAATGGCCAGATAATCAGCCGCCCCCCGCGCCTCGGCGCACAGCCGCTTGAACGAAAACACAGCAACACCCTTAAGCGATTTCGGCACATGCAGCATCCTACCACCGCCGACGTCAATCTCGCTGCTTGGCACATGCTCGCGGTCTTCGGGGGGATAATCGGTCAGCCGGAAAAAGGCTGCGGAAAGCTCCGCCGTCGCCTCGGCGCCATTTGGCACCAGCCAAGTCCGCACCTGTCCCAGCCGATCGCGACGGTAATCGACCGGGCCATCGAGGGTAAGCACATCGAGCCGGGCTTTGATCAAATCAATAAAAGGCAGGAACAATTGCCGGTTCAGGCCATCCTTATACAAATCATCCGGATGCCGGTTTGACGTGGTGATCACGGTAACGCCTGCGTCCACCAGCCCGGTGAACAGCCGCGACATAATCGCGGCATCGGCCATGTTGTTGACGACCATCTCGTCAAAGCACAGCAGCCGCGCTTCATCGGCGATGCTGGCCACGACGGGCGGAATCGGATCGCCCTCTTCTTTCTTGCGGACCACATTCAGCCGTGCATGAACATCGAGCATGAACTCATGGAAATGTGCACGGCGTTTGCGACCGATCTGTACGCTTTCAAAAAACAGATCCATCAGCATCGATTTGCCGCGACCCACCCCGCCCCACAGATAAAGCCCGCGCACTGGCTCGGGCTTTTTCCCCAGAAAACGCCACAATGTGCTGCCGCGCGGCGGGACGGCTTCGAGCGCGGATTGAATGGCTTGCAGGGCATTGGCCGCTTCGGCCTGATCGGGATCGGGCTTTAACTCGCCCGCGCTGACCAGAGCTTCGTATCGTTGTTGGATGCTGTCCATATTAATTCGGATTTTGGTTCGCGCGGAGGCGCGGAGGCGCGGAGAAGCTCAGAATTGATCTTGATGTATTTTGTTTGAAAGTCCGAAGTTCATGGAAAAAAGGAATTGAATTTGAGACTGCGACACTCCGCGTCTCCGCGTCTCCGCGTGAACCAATCATCTTGCGCTGCCCGATGGCTTCCGGATCGTCCCCACAAAGCTTGCGATCACTTCATCGTCCGGCCCCTGCACCACCAGCCCGCGCAGGAAAAGCAACCGCCGCGTTTCGCGGAGCAGATCGACCACCGCATCAAGTGGCTCGTTTATCCGGCCTGCACCGATGAATTGGGTCGACAAATCAACCGTCACCGCCGTGCCCGCTTCGATCAATCCAAATATGCGCGAGGCCCCGAACAAGGCGACATCGATAAAGCCCAATGTCGCGCCGCCGTGCAACGCATCGGCCAAATTGCTATGGCGTAGTTCGGGAAACATCCGCACCCGTGCCCTTTGCGGCCCTTCTTCGCGGATCAGCAGCTTTCCAATGGCTTGCGCGTTATAGCGCCGGTCGTCCGACAGTCGCCAAATCCGCCAGCCGGGATTTTCGGGATCGGCCTCTTCGAAAAAAGTGGGTTTGGCTTTTGCAGGAGCGGCGTCCATCGCGGAACAATCAAATCTGCCGTTCGACCATCATCTTCTTGGTTTCGGCAATCGCTTTGCCGGGATTCAATCCCTTGGGACAGGCATTGGCGCAGTTCATGATGGTGTGGCAGCGATAAAGACGGAACGGGTCTTCCAGATCATCCAGCCGTTCGCCGGTCATTTCGTCGCGACTGTCGGCGAGCCAGCGATAAGCCTGCAGCAAGATCGCGGGGCCAAGGAATTTGTCGCTGTTCCACCAATAGGACGGGCAGCTCGTCGAGCAGCAAGCGCACAAAATGCATTCATACAGCCCATCAAGCTTTCCGCGCTCTTCGGGGCTT
The DNA here is from genome assembly GCA_963732535.1 of uncultured Alphaproteobacteria bacterium. GTDB lineage: Bacteria > Pseudomonadota > Alphaproteobacteria > Sphingomonadales > Sphingomonadaceae > Sphingorhabdus_B. Next base: position 345,629 of record CAVSZW010000001.1, read on the forward strand.
TGCAGCCGTTCCTTGCCCGAAGGCGTCGGCGTCACGGTTTGCAGCCAGGGTTTGATCGAGGCATATTGCGCGTAGAAATGGGTGAAATCGGGGACGAGATCCTTGATCACTTCCATATGCGGCAGCGGCGTGATCGTGACATCGCCTTTGCAATCCTCGATCGCGGTGGTGCAGGCGAGGCCGTTTTTACCATCGATGTTCATCGAACAAGAGCCACAAATCCCTTCACGGCACGAACGGCGGAAGGTGAGTGAGCTGTCTTGCTCTGACTTCATCTTGATCAGCGCATCGAGCACCATCGGCCCGCAATTGTCGGTATCGACCTCGAAATTGTCGTAACGCGGGTTTTCGCCCGAATCGGGATCATAGCGATAGACTTTGAAATTCCGCTTCTTGCCCTCGCTGGTCGCCGCATGGCGTTTGCCCTTTTGGATCGTGCTGTTTTTGGGCAGGAAAAAATCGGCCATTACGATAAACCTTCATTGTCGGCGCAATAAAAACGGTGCGTGCCAAAGCCCTAAGCAAGCCCGCGCGCCAAGATCAAGCCCTTACGCAATTTGACGATGCTTGCCTGTCCGCCGGTGCTTGGCTAGGCAGACGGCATGACGCCGCTCACCGCTTATGGAAATTGGCTTGCCGCGGCCGCCGCGGACTGGCCCGAGGCAGCAGTGGAGGCGGCGCATCATGCCTTTATCGACACGCTGGGCGTCGCGGTGCGCGGGAGCCGCGAGCCGGTGGTCGCGCGGGTTTTGGAGGGCGTAAAAGGCTGGGGCCAAGGCCCTTCGAGGATCATCGGGGCAGACGCCCAATTGCCCGCGCCGTTTGCTGCCCTCGTCAATGGAACAGCGGCCCATGCACTCGATTTCGATGATAATTTTGATCCCGCCAAGGCCCATGCTTCTGCTATTTTGGTGCCAACCATATTGGCTTTGGCGGATCAGATGGACGCGAGCGGGGCGGATTGCATCGATGCCTATATCGCGGGATTGCAGATCATGGGGCGGATCGGCGACGGGGTAAACCCGGCGCATCGTCGGCGCGGCTGGCACGGTACGGCAACGATCGGCACGTTCGGAGCCGCCGCAGCCGCCGCACGGATGTTAAAACTCGATGCATCGCAATGCGCCTTTGCCTTGAGCTTGGCGAGCAGCAGGGCGGGCGGGTTTATCAGCCAATTTGGCACGATGGCAAAGCCACTCCATGCCGGACTTGCCGCGCAATCGGGGATCATCGCTGCCACCTTGGCGCAAAGCGGCGTCGAGGCCGGGCTCGATATTTTGGAAGGACCAACGGGATTGACCGGCCTGATGGTCAGCGCCGAATTTGATGAAGCCCGCGAGAATAGCAAAGGCTTTGCCACCGATAATATCGGTACGCCACTGATGGTGCTCGATCCCGGCGTCCGCGCCAAACGCTTCCCCAATTGCGGCAGCGCGCACCGGGCAATGGATGCGCTGTTGACGCTGGGCAAACGCCATGGCTTTGCCGATATCACCGAGGTTACCGTCCACGCACCGCAAACGCATTTGCGGAACCTGATGTTCACCAAACCCGAATCGCCGGACCAAGCCAAATTCTCGCTCGAATTTGCACTCGCCGTGGTGCTGGCTGATGGTGGATGCGGGCTTGACATTTCACGGCGGATGCCGTTGCGCGGGCTGATTTGGCAGAATTGGGCAAAAGGATTGAGCGGAAGCCCTTCAACGACGATGACAGCAGGCCGACAAAGGTAGAAATCAACCTGGTCGACGGCTCCACCGATCAAGAAGCCATGCTCTGGGCCACGGGCAGCAAAGCCAAGCCCTTTACAACTGAACAATATTGGGAAAAATTCGATCTGTGCACGGCAGGATTTGCCAATATCCGCTCACTCCGCGAGGCAGTTGTAAATTTGCCCAAGCTGGAAAAAACGCGAATATTGACAGAGGCATTGGCGGGCTGATCCCAAACTGGTGGAGCCTAGGGGAGTCGAACCCCTGACCTCGTCATTGCGAACGACGCGCTCTACCAACTGAGCTAAGGCCCCGCACCAGATATGGCGTTAATATCGGCCTCACGTTTGCTTGCCAAATATTTTTGCGAAATCAACCGCCCTGTTGCGCCTGCCATGCGGCAAAGCTTTGCGTCAGTCTGGCCGCCGCAATCTTACGTCCGGCATCGCGTGTTAGCCCAAGTGAAGACGAAAGAGGGCTACCGAGCAACGAATCGCCCAACGCCAACAACACCAATTCCATCGTCAGCATATGCAAATTCTCGTTCTCGTGCCCGCCTTCGCCCACTTCATCGACCAACCGATGGATCGCCTCGACAACGGGATCGAGTGCATCTTCATTGCCCGATAACAGCATCCAAGCGGCAAGCGCGCCTGCGCCTGCCTTATCAAAATGATCGAAGATCATATCGACCAACGCACGCGGCGTGATTTCGCCACCCTTCATCAAGCGGATTTGTTCGCCAATGTCACAGCAGATGCTTTCCGCATGAAACTCCGCCAGTTCGCGTTGCAGCCCCGAAGCTGAGCCGAAATGGTGGAGAAGATTGGCATGGGTCCGCCCCACACGCGCGGCAACGGCTTTCAATGTCACGGCTTGCGGCCCTGCCTCAATCAACAATTCACGCGCCGCTTCGAGCGCCGCCTGCTTGCTGGCTTCCGGGCTCAACCGGCGTCTTTGGCCGCTTTCTTCAAGGGTATGGGAAATTTCAAAACTGACATGATCGAGCCTTAATCTCTTTTCATACCACGACTATTCGCATTTATATTATGTTACAAGCAAGCAAGCAATTTTTCGGCGGCGCTTGCCGATATTAGCTGGAGTACAGTGCGTTTGGATAATTTTACATTTGTTTGAAACATGGCGGCTAAATCCAAGCTCTATTTGCACGCACTTGCTGTTAACGGTCCATCGGGTTGTAAAAGCGACGAAAAGCGTGGGTGTAATGCAACTTTAACCACGCGGTTTAAGGTTTGATTATTCCCTATCCGCTATGTCCGCTGAATGAATCAGGCTATCGCTTCCCGACCTGAAGCCTTTGGCGCTTTCTCTCCCGAAACACCGGATATCCATGTACGGCGATTCCGAACGCGAAAGCTGGCGCTGAAACACCGGCATTGGGTTCGAGGTGAACCGGTAGCGACCGCCTTTTTCAATTGTCTTTCTGCTGTCTTTCCGCACGGCGAAACCTTCATGATCGAAAGCCTGCGCCCTTGGCAAAGCCGCGCAATGGCAAGCTGGCACAGGATATCGCCGACTTTGTCGAACAAGAAGCGAGCCACAGTCGCGAACATATCGTGATGAACAAAGCGCTGATTGAGGCTGGCTTTGATTTGGGGCCGCTGGATAAAGCGATTCGGGCCTTTGTGTCGTTCTTTGCCGATTCGGGTGAAATCACCAAATTGGGTGCGACCATGTGCATCGAGCATATCACGGCGATCGTTTCCGCCGAGCTGATTGCGGAAATCGCATCATATGCAGGATTGTGATCCCGAACTGCACAAATTATGGCTGTGGCATGGCATCGAGGAAATCGAACATAAGGCCGTCGCCTTTGATGTTTGGATGATGGCAACGGCGCATTGGAGTGGCTGGCGTCGCTGGCTAACGCGTAGCGCCATGTGCGCGGCTGTCACCGCCAGCTTCTTCATTAATCGGACACGCGGCCAGATGGAGCTTTTGCGCCAGGACGGGTACAGCCGAATGGCGGCCCTCGCTGCCATGTTTCGGTTTGGCTTTGGCAAAAAGGGCGTCGGCCGGGCAGTGCTGGGCCCGTGGTTCCATTTTATGAAACCGGGATTTCACCCCTGGCAAATCGATGATCGCGATCTGATCGTCAAAGGCGAAAATATGCTCGCCGCATTGCAGCTGGTGACCGAAGGAAAAGTCAACATTCCACTTAGGGAACCACAGGCAAGGCGCGCAGCCTGAGCTGGCTCAGGCCGCTTGCTGTCTGGATTCGGACTGAAAATCCGGTCGGACGTGCTTTGCCATATTGGCCACGAAATCGCCGTCAGCATCTTCGCGTTCAAACAGCAGACTGGGTGCAGCCCCGCCCCGACCCTTGCTGTGGCGAAGCTCGACCCTCCCCGTCGCCCTGAAACCCAGTTTGCGTAAAACGCTTCCAGAGGCAGGGTTATCAATGAAATGTCCGGCAACCAGTTTGGTGTGACCCAATGCCTTTGCCGCGCGGATCACGGCACGCCCGGCCTCGGTTGCGAAACCTTGTCCCCAATATGGGCGCGCTATCCAATAGCCGAGCTCGATTTCACCATTGCGGTCACCCAAGCCGCAAGCGCCTACCAGCCGTGGCGCGCGGCCATCGCGGGTCCAGATCGTTGCTGTTGGCAAATGCAGTTCATGCGAACGCGCGGCAAATTCCTGTGCGTCACTCAGCGCATAGGGCCATGGCACGGTCGCCAGATTGCGGACTATGCCCTTATCGGCAATGGCGCCGTGCAGAGTCGCTGCATCTTCGGGCCAGCTGGGCCGCAATAACAATCTGGGTGTGATCGCAAACATCGAAACGCTCCTTCATCTCCTGCCGCCCTAACCATCAAAGATGACGGCTTAACGACAATTGGCCCAAAGAGACCGGTTTTTGCAGGGAGAAAGAGGCAAAAAGAAAGGGAGACCGGATGACCCGTCTCCCTGTCTGGTGAAGCGTTTTCCTTGTAAGGTCAGCTTCCGGGTCGTCCAGTTGGACAACCCTTCATTGGTTGTCCGATTATTCGGCGGCTACCGCTGCCATATCGACCGACACATATTTGCGGCCAAGTTTGCCAGCGTGGAATCGCACGCGGCCGGCGGTAAGCGCAAACAGCGTGTGATCCTTGCCAAGGCCGACATTGGCCCCCGGGTACACACGCGTGCCGCGCTGGCGGATGATAATATTGCCGCCGATCACTTCCTGACCGCCGAATTTTTTCACGCCGAGGCGACGACCAGCCAAATCGCGGCCGTTGCGGGATGAACCACCTGCTTTTTTATGTGCCATGGTCTAAACTCCTTAATTTCCGAGCGCGAGCGCTCAGGCTTCTTTCGAAGCTGCGGCCTTTTTCGGCGCAGCGGCTTTTTTCGGGGCAGCGTCTGCAGCGGGAGCCGCTTCGGCTTTGGCGGCAGCGGCCTTTTTCGGCGCAGCACCACCAACGGCGGTGATTCGCAGCAGCGTCAACGACTGACGATGGCCCTGTTTACGGCGATAATTATGACGGCGACGCTTTTTAAAGACGATCACCTTTTCGCCGCGCTCTTGCGCGATGATTTCAGCCGAAACGGTCAGGCCTTTGGCGTCCTTGACCTCGCCACCGTCGCCCGCGAGCAACACATCGTCCAGTGACACGGTGTCACCGGCAATTCCGGGCAGCTTTTCAACTGCAATCTTGTCTCCGGCGGCGACGCGATATTGCTTGCCGCCAGTACGCACGATAGCGAACATGGCTTGTCTCAATCTTTCAAAATTCTGTTTTTCGCCCGGTTTTACAGGCGCTTCCAACGCGCAACAGCAAGACACGAGTCCCGAAGGCCCGCATTGGAAAGCGCGCAGCTAGGCGATTGAGTCGGCTTTGTCAACGTGACTTTCCAAGGAAAAGCGACAGTTTTCGCAATTTATCCGCTTTGCTTGCCTGCATGACGTCACTCGCTTATGGCAGGATGTAATGGCACGTCACCCCCTATTTTTGCCCTTTGTGGGCGTTTTAGCCCTTTGCCTTGCCGGTTGTGCTTCGACCGAAGGTGATTTTCCTTCGCTTTCAAAACGGCCCTACGAAAATGCGGATCCCGTAAAGGAAACTGATTCGGTATTGGCGAACGTCACAACGGCTTTGCCTCCAGCATTGGCCTCGCAAACTGATGGCTTATTGATACGCAGCCGGAAGGCAGCATCTGCGTTCGCCAGTGCATTTCCATTAGTGCAGTCTTCCGCTCGCGGCGCATCCGGCTCCATTTCGGGCAGTGAAATATGGGCGCAGGCGCATATGATGTTGTCCAGACTCGATGCTTCGCGCTCCGATGGTGTTGCAGCTTTGGCCGACGTGGACCGATTAATCGCCGTAGAGCGAGATCGCGGGGCCGATTCGGGTTTGCTATCGCTGCTGGAAACTGTGCAAAGCGAAATAGCCGAAACGGTGAGTGATCAAAACGCGCGAATCGGCGAGCTTCATAATTTGATCGCCCGCTAGATCACCAGATCTTCCAGTAACCGCCGCGATACAATTCGCAGTCCATGGGCTCGTCGTTCCATAATCCCGCGACGCAACAATACGGCCAAAGCGCGAGACGCGGTTTCGCGACTGGTATGCACACTCAGCGCCAGTGCGGCGATAACAGGTGCGGGCTCGATCACGCCATTTTCGTCTGCCAGCGAGATTAAGGCGCGATAAAATCGCCCGGTTGCCGTCAATCCTATCCGTGCCGCCATGCGGTCAAGCACCAAATCGAGTTGACGGGCGAGCAATGTCGCAATTCCGGATGCAATTTCGGCGTTGTCGGCAGCAAGATTGTGCAATTGCGTCGACGGCAAGATCAACAGTCTCGCGTCGCCGATGGCGCTTATCGAGGCGCGGTGTGTAGTTGGCACAGGATAGGCTCCAAAGATTTCGCCCGGCCCATGGCGCGCCAATTGGGCTTGCTGCCCTTCTGAACTAAATATTTCCAGACTGACCGATCCATCAACAATCAGGTGAAGACTGGCGGATTGGTCCCCACTGTGGGCAATGGGTGCGCGATGAGGAAATTCGTGAAAGCTCGCCAGAACGGAAAGTCGATCAGCCGATTCCTGGCTGCATCCGAAACATACTGCGAGTGTCGCAAGATGTTCGCTTGGTATCACGCGAGCCCCCACATATAGCGGAGAAGGATAGCGTCCAATTTCTATATTTTACAATAGAAAAGCGCGAGGCCCATACCGGTAGAGTTCAAAGATCGTGTCCGGTGCGCTCTCGCTTCACGGACAGATAGTTGAAGTTGTGCCGGTTTGCCGCGATGGACAAAGGCAATCGTTCGCACACATCCACGCCAGCATCCAGCAATCCCGCCTGTTTTTGCGGGTTGTTCGTCAGTAAACGTATCTGCTTTACCGACAGCAGCGACAACATCCGTGCGGCGATTGAAAAATCGCGGGCATCGATGGCAAAACCCAACCGCAAATTGGCATCGACCGTATCAAAGCCCTGATCCTGTAGGGCATAGGCGCGCAATTTATTGACTAGCCCGATCCCTCGACCTTCCTGTCGGAGGTAGAGCAATATGCCCCAACTGCCAGCGGCAATCTGTTTTAGCGCCTCGTGCAATTGTGGCCCGCAATCGCATTTCAGGCTGCCCAGAACATCGCCGGTCAGGCACTCGCTATGGAGTCTGACAATGGGCGGGCGATCATCGCGTTGTCCGATAACAAGCGCGACATGGTCTGTCGCATCAGCTTTCGAACGAAAGGCAACCAGTTCTGCATCTTCGGCAGCTGCAACCGGCAATCTTGCGCGGGCAGCGATATATAGTGCTGAGGAATCGGAATAGGCCTGCGCTTCCAAAGCGGTGGCATGAGCCGTATCAGTCCCCGTTTCAGCTACTACAAAAAAGGCGGGTAAAAGCCCTGCCTCCCTCGCCAGTTCAAGCGCCGCCGTTGCCGCGTCGGTCTCGGCGAGCGGCATACTGGCAAATGGTCCCTTCATCGGGAAAGCAAGGTCGAGCGATGGATCGGCAATGGCCAAAGCTAAAGCCGCGTCCAGCGTCGCTGGTGGCGCAATCAGAACGGGGTGCGCTGTGTCGGCGGCGGCGAATTGATTGGCAAGTTTCAGCGTGATTGCCCGTGATGGTGAAATCAGCAGGGCCAATGCTCCACCGGCTTCCCGCAAGGTTTCATCATTGGCGGTTTCGACCGCGAGCAACGCGAGCGTACCATTGTCCCCTTCGATCCGCACAGGCCAGCCACGCCGCAGCGCGTCGATCACTCGCGCGGCATTTCTGGGGTCGGCCCCGCTCAAAGGCGAAACTCGGTCACGATCGGGACATGATCGGAAGGTTTGCCCCAACTTCGGCAGGGACGGTGCACGACATGGGCGGCGGCCTTTGTCTCCAGACCAGGCGTAACCCACATATGATCCAGCCGACGGCCGCGATCCGATGCATCCCAATCCTGTGCACGGTAGCTCCACCAAGTGTACAGAGGCTGTTCGGCGGGGACGAAATGGCGGGCAAGATCGATCCAATTGGCCGTCGCTTGCAATTTTGCCAATGCTGCAATTTCGATTGCGGTATGGCTGACGACATTCACCAATTGCTTATGACTCCAGACGTCGGTTTCAAGCGGAGCGATGTTAAAGTCGCCCGTGAGGATTGTGGGTCCATCAAGGGCGGCTGACCAACCAGTCATGCGCTCGATAAAATCGAGCTTTTGGCCGAATTTCACATTTTCATTGCGATCGGGAACATCGCCACCGGCAGGCACATAGACATTTTCGATCTGTATGCCGGCAATTTCTGCGCCCACATGCCGCGCTTCACCGTTGGCTTGCCAATCATGCACCCTTTTGTTTTGCAACGGAACTTTGCTTAATATGGCCACGCCGTGATGCATCGGTTGGCCGTTGATTGCCATATGGTTATAGCCGAGTTGGCGGAACGTGCCTTCGGGGAATTGCGGATCGGCGACTTTGGTTTCCTGCAAACACAGCACATCCGGTGCTTCTTCGCGCAAAAAGCGTTCGACGATGTCGATGCGGGCGCGGACCGAATTGATGTTCCAGGAAGCGATGCGAAGTGTGGTTGCCATGCCGCGCTGCTTAGGGATGCAGGGCAATAGGAGCAAGAGTGCAATGTGTGACTATCAGACCTGACCGACTATTCCGCCAATACGGTTTCCAGCCGCAGGTCGGAGATCATTTGCGTGATTTCGGATTTTGCAGCAGGATTTGTTCGGGCAAATTCAGGAATATGTTTCAGATCAAACAGGGTGAGGCCGAGCAGAAACAATTCCCGGTAAGCCACCCGATCACCCAGACCCTGCGCCAACCGAAATCCCACCTTGTTTGAAAGCTCGCCCAGGGCATCGGTGACGCGCTGTTCGTTCGTGGAACCCGATCGGCGCATCCGGTTTTGCACCACCACCCAGTCGGCGGGCGCTTGCCCGCGATGATCACGTACTTCGCGCAATTCCTGCACCATCCGGGCGAAACTGCCATAGCGTTTGAGCTTCATCGTGATAGAATCAAACTGCCCGAGCAGGTCGATATCGACAAAGCTGTTGTTGACGGGGGTCACCAGCGTATCGGCCATGGCAATCGCATGGCGCGCCACGGGCGAATCATGTCCGGCGGCATCGATCAATATATAGTCCGATTCCCATCCAATCCGCGCCATTTCGTGGGCCAGCGCCGCACTGGATTGGTGGTTTAGAACCGATGATCGAGGCGTGGGAAGTGTGATCTTCAATCGGCGGGCCGTGCCCTCGCGGTTTTCGAGCGCACGGGCCATCGATTGCTGGCGATGGTCCAGATCAACAACAGCAACGCGGTGTCCGGCATTGCACAAAGCCATCGCACAATGGAAGGCAATGGTCGATTTGCCAACGCCACCCTTTTCATTGGCAAAGGTGATGATGCGCGCATCGATTCCGGCCCGGCTATTCAGGTCGCGAGAAATAATCAGCGATTTATCGCCGAGTTGCTGCGGGGAGAGGCTACGCGATGCCGGGATGAACGGCGGATTGCGAAGGCCCCGAATGCCTGTCGTCGTCATCTGGCCCCCAACTAATATGCCCACCCGCGAATCGGATTCAGAAAATCTTGTATCAAAACAATAGACTATGGTAGGTCCACTTGCGAGTTAATTCATCAGCGGCCGCGGGAAAGGGCTAGGCCGTTAGATATATAACCTTGAGATATAATGATATTTCTGCCGATACCACCAGTAAATATTATTAGCGGCAACTGCCAAATGCCTAACTCAGAATCTTCGTATCGGTTCAATGGGTTGAGAACCGCAATCATCAGCCAGAAGATTGAACATCCATCACATGCCGGTCATCAAAAAGGCATTGAGTTTATTGCCATCGGGATCGCGGAAATAGGCCCCGTAAAATGATTCGCCTCGTGGTCCTGGGGGACCTTCGCAGGTGCCACCATTGGCAAGCGCGATTTCGTGGATGCGGTTTACCTGCTCTTGATCCTTCGCCTGCAACGCGACCATCACGCCATTGCCAACGCTCGCCGCGTTGCCATCAAAAGGCTTGGTCAGGCCAACTCCGGGAGCGCCGCCCGGGCTTCCCCACGCAATGAAGGTTTCATAATCCATCATCCGGCCAACGCCCAGTTCGGCAGCAATGGCATCATAGAATTTTGCCGCGCGGGGCAGATCGTTTGTTCCCAAAGTTACATAACCAATCATCGAATCACTCCTCGTCTGTTGTCAGAGAACATAGAGCGAACATCGACCGATTGTCAACCCCCGGCTGCCGGTTTCAAAAGCGGCAAAAGCGACGCCCTATATAAAAACATAAGAAAAAATTCTGGCTGGAAATGGGCCGACGACGCTTCCACGGACATGGAACAAACGCTCCGGTTCTCGCCTTAGCATATATCAAGATTTTGCCCGAAAATCAAGGAGGCGAGGCTGCCAACCCATCGGGAACATTGCTGGCAATCCGTTCGAGACGATGCACAGACAGCGGGCCCATTTCCACCATCGGATTGGCCTTGTCGAGAATAGCAGTTTTTGCAATGACCGATCCAAGGTTCAGCGCCGCAGCCACCGACGGGGCGACGCGCAGGCTATATTGGCCATAAGGCACGCTTTCAAACAGGAAATAGCCGTCATATTCGGAAAGCACATGCCGGATCACCCGGCCATTTTTGTCCAATATCTCAACGGTCACGCCCGACAAAGCCTTGCCGTCATCGCGGATCAGCGAGCCTGCGATTTCACCGGCGGCGACCAAGGGCAATTCCAGCCGCATTGCTACTCCCGGGCGCGGCGTGATCACGATACCGCTGTTTGCCGGTTGCACGAATGGATCGGGCAGACTGTCGGTATCGATCCCGATCATCACCGGAATAAAGGGCTGCAGCCCGTCGATAAAGGTCTGTCCCTTTTCATCGGTGGGCTTGCCCCGGCCAGACATTCCGGCGGTCAATTCCACAGATTTTTCAACGGGTTCACCCGGCTGCCAGATCCCATCGGCATTTTCATCATGGAATACCAGCGCCAGAGCCTGCCCGGTTGAGGCCAGCTTTTCGGACGACAGACGGAAGCCGCCATTGCGCGGATCCGGCCCCAATCCAAAGGCAAGCGTCAGCATCGCGCCAAAGGCTCCATCGGTGCTGCCCTCGACTTGCCCGGTCAGCGCGAACTTATCAAACCGCCGTGTATAGCCAAAGGCGCCGCGACCCCGCCTGCCCGCAGTTTGATAGCCGATCTCGGCCCGCCAATCGGACTTTTCGTCCGCGCGCCATTCGCCGGTGATTTTCGATTCCTGAAATCCGGTTTCGCCGATCAGCCCAAAACGCGCTTCGCCGCGCAGACGCAATCCGCCTGCGCGCCCGCTTAACCGGACAAGTCCATCGAGCTTGGCGGGTGGATCGCCACCAAAGGCGCGCTTTTGCTGATCCCATATCGCTTCCATAGATGCATTTAATCTATTGATATTAAATGATATTCGTCCGCGAACGCCAAGATTTCTGTCGCCGTTCAAACGCTCGCGATAATTTACTTGCAGATTGACCGGGATCGATATGCGCCCCAGTTTGACGTCATGATCCACAGACACCAGATGGGCGTTGCGGACATTGGCCTCCAGCCGCTCACCTCGGAATCCACCAAGCTGCCAAAGCGATTCGGCGCTGATATTGGTTTCCCCCAATTGCGCCAGCATTTGCCCGCGCAAACCTGTGCCGCCTTCAAAATTGCTCGCGGCCGCAAACTCGAAGAGTGCGGGGCCAACAGCGCGCCGGACCAGCCCTTCGAGGAAATAGTCCCGCTCGCCTTTATAGCGCGTCGACACCAGTGAAGCCGCCACCGACGTGCGCGCATCGATCCCGCGTTCAAAACCAAAGCCGCCGCGAAGTCCGCGATAATCCTGCAGATCGATTGTACTAACGCCACCGAAATGGACCAGATCGCTGCCGGCATCCTGCACCGCCGCCCAATAATAGGTTTCACGCGGCGGAATGGCATCGGGGCCGACCGGAATCATCCGGACATCGCGGCGTTCCTGCCCTTGCGGACCATAGAGCACTACTTCCATCCGGTTTTGTCCGTAAAGCAGCGGCACATCGAGAAATTCATAGCGGCCATCGCCCCGGCTCTGCATGAAACCGATCAACAGCCCGTTGCGATACAGCTCGGCATCCCAGCCATCGGGCAATTCGCCCCGAAAGCTGGTACGATCAAAACTGTCCGGACGGCTGAGCGGCCGATTGGTGACATAACCACCCCGGCCCGGTGTCGATTGCATGGCGATTGCGGTCGCAGGCGTAGAAATATCACCGATCTCGAAATGCGTGGCTTTCAAGGGCCCCAGCAATTCGCCATCGGCATCGCTGCGAAAGGCGCGAACGCGCAATCGATCTGGCACGGCATTTTCGTTCGAACTCAAACGGGCATCGAACGATGCTTTGGCGATTTCGCCGCTGGCAAACACATCCCAACGGCGGCCAAAGCGCAAATCTCCGCCTCCCGCCGGTCTGCGCGCATCGACCGACGCCACGACGTCAACCGAAGGTGTGCGCCAGAAACGATAAGGATCCTTGGCCTGCGGCAATGATTTCAGATCAAATGCCTGAGCGCTGGGGATTTTTGCCGCACGCGATTTGCGTTCGGCGGCAGTTTCAAACGGAAGTTTGCGATCGGCGCTGATAACCAACGTGGAATTAGAGAGATCGACGCGAAGATCGACATTGAGCCAGCGGGCCAGAACCTTGGTATCAACACACCAGCCTTCGGGCGTATCGCGCACGTCGGTTTCACCAATCATCGTGCTATTGTTCACGATTTGTACTTTGTTGCTTTCACGGTCGAGGGTGAAAGTGCGGCTTTCCTCAAATAGCCAGCCAGTCGCGCGGCGCGACTTTTTATCAATCCGCACCGGCAAATCAAAAGCCATGACCACATCGGCAAAATCGACACAGATTCCTGTATCGGTTTGATAGCCGCGAACGCCATCGCCCACGCTGTATTGGTTTACGCGAATGTCAAAAAGCCATTCGTCATCGGCGCTGGCTTTCCAGCTATTGGCGTTAGCCTGCACGGGCGCAAAAACAGCGGCGGCGGCACATGCCGCCACCGCCACAAGGGCTTTCCCGATATATTGCAGTGCTTTACGCATGGCAGCTTTGGCCTATGCTTCCCGTCTTTGGCTTATTTCAGCACGGTTCGCAGCTGGGTAATCAATCCCCCGCCTGCTTCGGATGCTTCGTAATAGGAAATCACCGCCTCGCTGCCTTTCAGCTTGGCAAGCTCCGCCGGATCGAGATCGAGCACCACCTGCCGTGAGCCCAGTTCAGGATAAACGGCGATGGCCTTGGCTACGACAACCGGCTCTTTTTCGCCAGGTTTGGTCACATGCACCTCGCCGAACACCGATTTGTCGCCTTGGCGCTGCAAATCAAACAGCAGCGCCGGCCCTTCGACATGGTTGCCGATCCGGGCATTGGCAATCGCAGCAGTGGCTTTCAAGCTGCCCTTGCGGATGATGATGGGAATGCTGATGCCATATATGGGGATCAGCTGGATCTTGATTTCATTGCCGACCACCGCATCTTTCGATGCATCGCGCGGCTTCGGGATCGCCTGAAACAGTAAATGCGCGCGATATTCGCCGTCGGCCAGATTTTCGGTTCCTTGCACGCCCAACCGAATCGATTGCGGCTGGTTCGGCGGCAAGGTTACGCGTTTCGGCGCATAGCGGATCGCGGCAAGCGCGCTTTTTTCTTTTTCATTGGCGGTATCATTGGCCACATCGTCGAGCTTACCCTGATCGGTCATCCGGCGGAGTACGAGTGAGATGCGATAGGTTGTTTCTTCGTCACCTACATTGTTCAGGATCACTTGCGCGCCGCGGCGGCTATCCAGAATCACCCGTGTCGGTGCAACGAGCAAGTCACCCGCAGCAGCAGCCGGCGGACTCCATGCGAGCAGAGCGGCAAAGGGAGCAACGATGGCGAAACAAGATTTGAGAAGCACACAGCCATTCAAACCGCGCGCTTTCGGAAAGATGATCATTTTAATACCCACATTTTTGCGATGCCGCTTCCAGAATCGCACTGGTCCTGAGCACTGTTTGCCAGAATAGGGTTACCAACCCGCTAATATCGGCGCATTTGGCAAAGCAAAGACCCCGGCCGCTTTGCGCGTCCGGGGCCTTATGTGCATTACCCGCAGCCCGAAGGCCGCTTTGGCAATATGCTTATTGATAGTCCGCCGTGATGTCGAACGAACCGGTGTAAACGCCAGCTGCCTGGGCAACGTTCACCGTCAGCGTTCCACCAACGAAAACCGCTTCGGGGGTCGTTGCGGAATAGGTGATCGCACCGTCGGCATCCGACATCGAAAGACCGGTGAGCGTCATTGCTGTGCCAGCACCGGTCAGGTCAATTGGATTGTCGACAGCGATATTGATAACAGCGCCGTCGATGGCGTTGCTGATATGGAATTCACCGCGCTGCGCCGAACCGGGCAGGCAAGCAACGCCGGTGCAGGTTGCAACGTCAGAAGCGGTGCCAAGAACCACGGTGCCGCCCGATGGTCCGGGAGCAACCGTGCCGAAATCAAGAACGTTATCAACGGTGATTTCGATCGGTCCGAGAACGTTGACGGTCGCGTCAGCGGTTACGGTGGCGGCATATGCGCTGGTCGATGCCATGGCGGCGGCGATTACGGTGCCGGCTACGGCGAATTTGATCTTATTGAACATTTACTGGTCCCTTGTTTGCATAACAAATTTCGGAATGCCCCACAGCATTCGATGCTCCTTCTAGAGATCGAATCATAAGCAATCGCTTCGTCCCATGGTTAACGAAGGGTAAGCGGGCAGGGTAAATATGGGCTGAAATGCACCCATTTCGGAGGGATTCTGGCAAAAGCCGATCCACCAGACGAAATTTATTTTAAGGGAATTGTTAGAATTGTTCGCCGGTCAGCCGCTGGCACAACATATCCAACTGGTCGAGACTGCGATACTCAAAGGTCAGCGCACCCGCCCCGCCCGCGCCTTTATGTGCGATCCGAACTTTCAACCCCAGCAGATCGCCCAGATGGGTTTCAACCGCGCGGATGTCGGCGTCGTTCCCGATGGCATCGACGCGCGGTGTTTTCCCAGCTTTGGCTTTCGAACCGGCATTGCTCTTTTTAACGAGCGCCTCAGTCTGCCTGACCGACAGGCCTTGTTTGATCACAACCGCAGCCAGCCGCACCGCATCGTCGCTGCCCAAAAGCGCACGAGCATGGCCCATGCTCAGCTTACCCTCGATCACCAGCTCGCGCACCAAAGTCGGCAATTCCAGCAGCCGCATCATATTGGCGACGTGGCTGCGCGACTTTTCGACAATGGCGGCCAATTCATTTTGGCTATGGCCGAAATCGGTGCAGAGCTTGCGATAGGCCTCGGCCTCTTCGATGGGATTCAGGTCTTGCCGCTGGATATTTTCGATAAGCGCGATTTCGAGCGTTTCTTCATCCGAAAGCGCGCGAACAATCGCTTTCACCTGATGCAATTGCGCTCGTTGTGCGGCGCGCCAACGCCGTTCGCCTGCAACGATCTGATACCCCCCGCCATGCGGGCGCACGAGAATCGGCTGGATCATCCCGTGGCGTTTCAGGCTTTGCGCCAGCTCTTCTAGCGAATCTTCGCTAAAGTGGCGGCGCGGCTGGGCCGGGTTGGGATGAATGTCGGCGGTGGTGATTGTGACCAAACCATCGGACACCGAACCGGCCTTTTCCCCGCCACTAGCCACACCACCAGCCGAACGTCCGCCAAGCGAGACTTCTCCGAGTAGAGCATCAAGTCCACGGCCAAGACCTTTTTTCCGCATCACCGGCTTATCCGCGTCGCTCATGCCGCCAACTCCTGCACTGGAATTCTGGCCAGCAATTCACGCGCCAGCCCCATATAGGCTTCGGACCCTGAACAGCGGTGGTCATAGACTAGCGCAGGAAGGCCATGGCTGGGCGCCTCCGAAAGCCGCACGTTGCGCGGAATCACCGTTTCAAACACCAGCGCCCCCAGACAGCTTCGCACATCGTCGGACACTTGCTCGGTCAAACGATTGCGCCGGTCATACATCGTCAGCGCCACGCCCAAGATCGAAAGTGCGGGATTGAAACGCTGCTGTATGCGCTCAACTGTTTGTAATAATTGACTTAAACCTTCAAGCGCAAAAAATTCGCATTGCAATGGCACCAGGATCAAATCGGCAGCGACCAACGCGTTGATCGTCAACATGCCCAACGAAGGCGGACAATCGATCAGGCACACATCCCAGCGACTGTCATCGCGGCGCAGCGCCTTTTGCAGTTTATGCGCACGATCCTCGTGATCGACCAGCTCCACCTCGACCCCCGACAAATCCACCGTGGCGGGCAGGATATCCAGTCCCGGGATCATCGTCTTCACCGCCGCATCAGCAAGCGTGGTTTCGCTCATCAGCAAATGATAGCTACTCGCTGCACGATCCGAAGCCTTGACGCCAAGACCGGTTGACGCATTTCCCTGTGGATCGAGATCGATGAGCAAAACCCGGCGGTTGCACGCGGCGAGCGCTGTGGCGAGATTGATCGCGGTCGTGGTCTTGCCCACCCCGCCTTTTTGGTTCGCAATGGCGATCCGGATCATCTCTTATTTCGTCCTTTCACAGGAGCCTGCGCCCGTTCGCCGTTCATCGTGCCCACCAAAATGCCCGCTTCGCCATCGGTCACGCTGGGTTCGACCGCAAAATCGAGATTCCAGCGGCCATGCGCCTCATGCAGTTCCTTAACCGCATTCCGACCCTTTGGCAGCAACCATATCGTCTTAGCGGTGGAAAATCTTTGGGACAACTCCAGCAAACGCGGCAATGGCGCAAAGGCGCGTGCCGAAATGACCGAATATGGGGCGGTTTCGAGCCGCTCGACCGCCATTCCGGCAAGCTCGACACGGGACTCCAAATCCAACAAGGCAATGGCACGCTGTAAATAGTCGATCCGTCGACCTCGCGATTCCACCAGTGTCACTTTGTGATTGCCGAGCAGGGCGATAACAAGTCCCGGAAAGCCTGCCCCCGATCCCAGATCAAGCCATCGCCCTTTCTCGGGCGCGAATCGCAACAACTGTGCGCTATCCACGATATGCCGTGCCCAGATATGGTCGAGCGTGGTCGCCGATATCAAATTCTGCTGCTGCGCCTCATGTTTGAGGAACGCGACAAAGGCCTCCAACCGCTCCCATGTTCCACGTGAAACATCGAAGTGGTTCTCCAACCATGTTCGAGCATCTTCCTCGGTCATGCCGCTTTTTTCTGGCTATTTTTGAGTATTTGGGCACGCTTGGCATGAACCAATATAGTGGCCAGCGCTGCCGGGGTAATGCCCCTTATCCGCCCCGCCGCTGCCAACGTATCGGGCCGGACTGTTTCCAGTCGCTCGGTCATTTCATTGGAGAGACCGGCGATCGCATGATAGTCAAGGTCGGCGGGCAATGCGATCCGTTCGTTGGCCGCCAGATCGCGCAATTCCGATGCCTGTCGTTCCAGATAGGGCGCATAACGGCCATCCTGTTCGAGTTCAGCTATGACATTACTATCCCAGCTTCGTGTTTCGCCTGGCGGCGAATATGTTTCATGTGGAACATTCAGCAACGATACCAGATCGACGTCCGGAAACCGTAGCCAATCAAACATCGACATTTTACCGGTATCTCGCTTTACCTTGAGTCCGGAAGCAATCAACGTTTCCGCCGTCACCTTGCCGTCCAGAACCAAGCGCAAATCGGATTTCTCCGCTTCGTACCGCCCAAATTCAGCCTTACGGTCGGTCCCCACAGCACCCACTGCCATCCCCAAGGGTGTCAATCGTGTTCCGGCATTGTCCGCACGCAGCCGTAGCCGATATTCAGCCCGCGCCGTCAGCATCCGGTACGGTTCAGTCACGCCGTGCAACACCAGATCGTCCACCATCACCGCAATATAGCTGTTGGCGCGGTTGATTGCCGGAAATTCCCGGTCCAACACCGCGCAGGCCGCGCCCATTCCCGCCACAAGGCCCTGTGCTGCTGCTTCTTCATACCCGGTGGTACCATTAATCTGACCCAGCGCAATAAAGGCCTTCGAAACCGCGCACAGCCAAAGTCCGGTCGAGCGCGCGTGGATCAATATGATCATATTCGACGGCATAGCCCGGCACGACCATCTCGACCGCTTCCAACCCCGGCATCGAACGCACCATCGCCAACTGCACATCGGTGGGCAGCGATGTCGAGATGCCATTGGGATAGATCAGATGCGAATCGATTCCCTCTGGCTCCAGAAACACCTGATGCCCTTCGCGATCGCCAAAGCGGAAAATCTTATCTTCAATCGACGGGCAATAGCGTGGCCCCTGCCCCTGAATCGCCCCGCCGAACAGCGGAGAGCGATCCAATCCCCCCCGGATAATCTCATGGGTTCTGGCATTGGTCCGCGTAATCGCGCAGAAAAGCTGCGGCACATGACGCGCTGGCGTCATCGCCGACATGGTCCAGCTGCCACTATCCGAAGGCTGCTCGTCGAGCACTGCCCAATTTATGGTCCGCCCGTCAAGGCGCGGCGGGGTTCCTGTTTTTAATCGCGCCATCGGCAGGCCTGCGCCGCGTATTTGCTCGGCAAGCTTAAGCGCCGAATTCTCATCAATACGCCCGCCTGTCAGACGTTCCTCACCGCGAAACAACTTCCCACCCAGAAAGGTTCCGGTCGCCAGAATCACCGCCATCGCGGAAAGCTTGCACCCGTCGGCCAGCTCTAGTCCGGCAATTTTGTTATCGCTGCCATTGGCAAAGAGGAGCGCAGCTGCCTCGCCTTCGATAATCGTCAAATTGGCGGTCGCCGCGACCTGCCGGTGGATCGAGGCTTTGAACAGCTTGCGATCCGCCTGAATCCGCGGCCCCTGAACGGCGGCACCCTTCGATGCATTGAGCATTCGGTAGTGAATCGCTGCATCGTCCGCAGCGCGCGCGATCAGCCCGTCAAAGGCATCCACCTCGCGCACCAAATGTCCCTTGCCCAGCCCGCCTATCGCCGGATTGCACGACATTGCGCCAATGGTCTCAGCCGAAAAGCTGACCAAGCCCACCCGCGCACCCATCCGCGCAGCCACCGCTGCCGCCTCAACGCCGGCATGGCCTCCACCGATCACGAGGATATCAAATTGGGTCGAAGGCTGCACCATGACGCGGGCCTTAGACTATGTAACGGCGGCGGTCAAAATAGAGTGTTCCACGTGAAACATTTTTCACTTTCCGATACAAAACCGCCCGAACAGCGCGTCGAGCATATCTTCGGTGCTGGCCCGTCCGGTAAGCGCGTCGAGAGCGAGCCGAGCTTGTCGGAGTTCTTCGGCGGCGATCAACAGATCATGGGTGGACGATGCGCGAGACAGCGAAAGACCTGCGTCTTCCAATAAACCCCGTTGTCGCAGGTTGATCGCAAAACTATCGGGCGGTGGGAGGAGGCTACCGCCCATATCCACCATCCATGCGGTAAGGTCCGTAAGGCCGGTTCCGCTTTTGGCCGACAGCTTCAAAGCAGACGGCGACTTGGGGGCATGGGCAGGGTCATCGGTTTTGGCCGCAATCTCCAGCAATGCGCGATGCCGAGGCCCCTTGCCCTCCGGCCCTAGCCACAGGATCATGTCTGCGGCAATCATAGCCGCTTCCGCGCGTTCAATCCCGATGGCTTCGATGCTGTCACCGGCTTGATCGCGCAAGCCAGCCGTATCGGTGAGCACAAAAGGGATGCCGTCAAAGGCCACCGGCACTTCGATCAGATCACGTGTGGTTCCGGCAATATCGGAGACAATCGCTGCCTCGCGGGCGACCAGAGCATTCAATAAGGTCGATTTGCCACTGTTGGGCGGGCCTGCGATCACGACACGGAGGCCTTCGCGCAGTTTCTCTGCCGAAGGCCCCGCCAGATGTGCGGCGATGGCGTCATGAAGTTCAAAACATCTATTTGATATATTTATATTTTCTTCTTCAGAAACATCACCCTCATCGGAAAAATCGAGCAGTGCCTCTACCGTACCGGACAGCGCCAATAGTGATTCGCGCCATTCCTCCACCGCCTTGCTGAACGCGCCGCCCGCCATTTGCACCGCCGCCCTGCGCTGCCATTCGGTTTCAGCCGACAACAGATCGGCCAGCCCCTCGGCCTCGTTCAGATCGATGCGTCCGTTGAGGAAAGCACGGCGGGTGAATTCGCCCGGTTCGGCACGGCGCAGGCCCGGCTGCTTTGCCAGCGCTGCCTCCACCCCGCGCACAACGGCACGCCCGCCATGAAGGTGCAATTCAGCCAGATCTTCGCCGGTTGCAGTGTTGGGCGCGGGGAATATCAATACCAAAGCTTGATCGAGCAACGCACCGTCGGCGTCGCAAAGACTGCGGAGCGAAGCGCGGCGGGGTGTTGGTAAATCTCCCGCAAGCGCGCGCACCGCATCCAATGTAGCCGGGCCACTGATCCGCAGCACGGCAATCGCCGCCGGTGGCGCACCACTCGATAGGGCAAAGATGGTGTCGGTTGTCATGGCAGAGCAATGGCCATCAAAAACCGCAGTGCTGAGCCTGTCGAAGCACGTCTCACGGTTTACGCTGATCCTTGAAGCGCCCTTCGACATGCTCAGGGCTATGGTTTTGAGTTAAGTGACTGCGGCAAACTATAGCCTATTTCTTGTCCTTGGCCGCCGCCCCCGAAAACGCTGCCTTCGCGCCCGACTCAATCAGCTGCTGAAACAATTGCAACCCCATCTGCCCCATCGGCGCGATCTGCTTGCCCAGTTCTTGCAGCTGATCCAGCCCCGGCGCGCCGTTCATCAGCTTGGTCATTTTCTCGACATAGGCCTCATTCGCGGCGGTAACGTCGGGTAGGCCCAGCAATGCCCGCGCCTCTTCGGGCGAGCAATCAATTTCGATATTCATTTTCATGGGGTGCTTGTCCTTTCCCGTCCGGGCCAAAGCCCGATTGCACCCGCCACTATAGTTGCATAAGTTGTGCGTGCAATTTTTAGATTTCAGGAGAAGACCGATGGGCGAAATGACGACGATCCGGGCCTTGGACGAAGACGCGCTCTTTGGCGCCTATGTGGCAAAGCCGACGGGTGAAGCCAAAGCGGCAATCATCGTCATTCCTGAAATCTTTGGTGTGAATGCGGGGATAAGGCAGAAATGCCAGAATTGGGCCGATGCAGGCTATCTCGCCGTTGCCATCGACATCTTCTGGCGCTTTGCACCCGGCGTCGAACTGGATCCCGATATCGAGGCGGAGCTGCACGAGGGATTTGGTTATTTCCAGCAATATGATCCGGCAGACGGGGTGAAAGATATCGAAGCCACCATCCACGCAATCCGGCGCGGTGAACTGGGTGTGGAGTCAATCGAGAAGGTCGGATGTGTCGGATATTGTCTGGGCGGACGGCTCGCTTATATGGCCGCCGCACGCACCGATATCAGCGCCTCGGTCGGCTATTATGGCGTCATGATTGATACGATGCTGAACGAAAGCCACGCCATCGCCAACCCGCTGATGCTCCACATCCCGACCGCAGACGGCTTTGTTGGGCCAGAAGCCCAAGCTGTAATTCACGCTGGCCTCGATGGTCATCCCAAAGTCGTCTTGCACGACTATGCTGGATTGGATCACGGCTTTGCCGCCGAAATGGGGAACCGGCGCGATGAGGCGGGGGCGCAATTGGCTGATTCGCGGAACGACAGCGTTTTTTGCGGAGAATGGTTGGCGTGAATTTAGCCAGTCGACCAACCGATATTCAAACAAGAAATTGCGTTTCATGACCTAGGCCATTCATTCTGACAATGATAGAATGAGGATCATGCGTATCGCGAGACAACACCGATCGAAGATACTGTGGTTTCGCAGAGCATGCCCGAATTGCTTCTGCACCCAAACGTTCGCATGGCCCGCTGCGACTGAAAAGTGTGCATTCCGACCGGTACCAGCTGGAGGCGATAAAGGCAATCTTCATAGGAACCTGAAACGCGTCGGGACAGCAGAGAGAATTTGGTTTCGCTGTTAACACGTTAGTGCGGTGCATTGCACGCTGGCGTAAAAGGTGATCGTCCCGATTTCCAGCCTTCGCGCAATCCGCTTTTCGATCCGCATATATCGAGCATTTGCGCCGACCAGTTTGCCCGATGGTTTGATACGGATCACAACAAAGGGTCCATAGCTCGGCCATAGCCGAGCAGGAGCTGATGCGAACCGGCCATATGCAATTTGCCAGTCTACACGGGCCGCAAACCCATAGCCGGTATCTTGCAATCGTTGCATTGTGGGCCGAAAGGACCGACAGCAATGAAAAATCGTTGCGCTTCAACGATGCCATAGCTTCGCTGCTTCACGACGAACCATTCGAGGTTGATCGACATGCAGGATAATGTGAATTTCGACATGATTTTGGGCTTCGACGTATGCAATTATTCTCATGGTCGCTTCACGCTCCAACACCAAGTGTTTGAGATCGTCACAGTCCTTAAAAACAATCCCCCATCAGCCACCAATAATCGCATAGATATAACGGCCAACGCCCAGCGCCGGATCGGTCCAGCCATCATAGATCATCTTGCCCGCGACATAGACAATCACCGCCATGCCGATCCACGCGATCCATTTGAATCGCTCGATATATTTGGCGATGATATTGGCTGCGATCCCCATCAAGGCGACCGCGACAATCAGGCCGACGATCATAATCCCGGGATGGTCTTTGGCGGCCCCTGCGACCGCGAGCACATTATCCAGACTCATCGACACGTCAGCGATAGCAACCGCCCAAGCAGCAGCGGCAAAACTTTTCGCCGACTTGATCCCCAAATCTTCGTCACCCGCAATTTCCGGCGAACCCGGTAAATCGGTTGCATGATCTGCGCCCAGATCGCGGTACATTTTCCACGCCACCCAGAACAGCAAGACGCCACCTGCAAACACCAAGCCGACAATGCCGAGCAGCCACGTGACCATCAGCGCAAAAATCACGCGCAGCACCAAAGCCGCAACCACGCCAATCGCGATCACTTTCTTGCGCTGATCCGCAGGCAAACCCGCCGCCAATGCGCCAACGACAATGGCGTTGTCCCCTGCCAAAACAATATCGATCATCAACACCTGAAGAAACGCGGTGAATGCCGAAGGCGTGGCGATATTGGAGAAATCCTTTACAATCGCCGCCCAAATTTCCGCAGGGCCGCCAAGCGAAGGGGCTGCTGCAGTGGCGTGGCTGGCAAGGGTAATCAGATCAAGCATCTTGGCTTTCCATAGTTATACGCAAGCCGCCATTGGCCTGCCATTCATCGGGACGTGGGGGTTCCCACATCCCTTCCATAAAATCAAACATAGCGCGGTCAACCTGCATCGCAAAGGTTTCGCCTTGCTCCTGATTGCGTTTTTGTACGCGTTTCCAGCGCGTCTCGGCATCGACATCCACAAAATGCACGGCAACGGAAATTCCGGCTTCGGCACACAGCGTGCGAAATTTGTCGCGATGCTCTGTCTTTGTAAAACCCAAATCGAATATCGCCGGAACGCCGCGCGCAATCCCCTGTTGCGCCATCTTGAAAATCATCGCTTCACAACGATTAACCCGCTCCATCATCCAATCAAACCGGATCGGCGTAGGCTGATCTGGCCCGAACAACGGCATCATCCATTCATCAATGGAAAATCGCAACGCGCCCAGCTCGTCCGCGAGCTTACACGCATAGGTCGTTTTGCCCGCGCCAGTGCAGCCGACCACGAGAATGGCCACGGCCATAATGCCCGCCCTACTGATTCATGGAATCGAAGAAATCCTCGTTGGTCTTCGAATCCTTCATCTTGTCGAGCAGGAATTCCATCGCATCGACCGTGCCCATCTGCATCAGGATGCGGCGCAGCACCCACATTTTCTTGAGCTTGTCGCCCTCGACCAGAAGCTCTTCCTTACGCGTGCCCGATTTGCCGACATCGAGCGACGGGAAGATGCGTTTATCGGAAACCTTGCGATCCAGCACGATTTCGGAATTGCCCGTGCCTTTGAATTCTTCAAAGATCACTTCGTCCATCCGGCTGCCGGTGTCGATCAAGGCCGTGGCAATAATCGAGAGCGAGCCGCCTTCTTCAATGTTGCGCGCAGCACCAAAGAAACGCTTCGGACGTTGCAAGGCGTTGGCATCAACGCCGCCGGTCAACACCTTGCCCGATGACGGCACCACGGTGTTGTAGGCACGGCCGAGGCGCGTGATCGAAATCGAGCAGGATGACGACATCATGCTTATGCTCAACCAGCCGCTTCGCCTTTTCGATAACCATTTCGGCAACCTGCACATGGCGCGTTGCGGGTTCGTCAAAGGTTGAGGAAACAACCTCGCCTTTCACGCTGCGCTGCATGTCGGTAACTTCTTCGGGCCGCTCGTCGATCAGCAAAACGATCAGGAAAACTTCCGGATGATTGTCGGTGATGGCCTTTGCGATATTCTGCAACAACACGGTTTTGCCCGTGCGCGGCGGCGCGACGATCAGCGCGCGTTGGCCTTTACCTTGCGGGCTGACAATATCGATCACACGCGCCGATTTATCTTTCACCGTCGGATCGAGCAAATCGAGCGTCAGTTTCTCATCAGGATAAAGCGGGGTAAGATTATCAAAATTGACGCGGTGGCGCACGGCATCGGGATCGTCGAAATTGACTTTCAAAACTTTGGTGAGGGCGAAATAGCGTTCGCCATCCTTGGGCGCGCGGATTTCACCTTCGACGGTATCACCGGTGCGGAGCCCAAACTGGCGCACCATATTGGGCGAAACGTAGATATCGTCGGGTCCGGCCAGATAGTTGGATTCAGGTGAACGCAGAAAGCCGAATGAATCGGGCAGCACTTCGATCGTGCCCACGCCCATGATCTGTTCACCATCCTCGGCCATTTCTTTCAGGATCGCGAACATCAGATCCTGTTTGCGAAGCGTGGAGGCACCTTCGATCTCCAGCTCTTCGGCCATGGAGACAAGTTCGGCGGGCTTCTTGGTTTTGAGTTCTTTTAAATGCATTGCATATTCGCTTGTATAGGGAATCCCGGCGTCAAAAGCTGCGGGGTTCAAGATGGTAAGTTCAAGCGGCGCGTTTTACGGAACAGCGCCTCACACCCAGGACGGGCTTACAGTTTTAATAAGCGTGGATTCAAGATTAGTCAATCAAAACGGCTTGGCCACCACCAGCACCACGATCACCGCCGCTGCTATTCCGGGAACTTCGTTGAACAGGCGCAATTGTTTTCCCGATAAACTCCGCTCTCCGCAGGCCAGCTTTTTGGCATAGCTGATAATCCAGCCATGATAGGCCGAGAGCGCAATAACGGCGAGCAGCTTTGCGTGAAACCAGCCCTGGCTCAGTGCACCGATATGCCAAGCGAGAAACAGGCCGACAATCCAGACAATGATGATCGACGGGTTCAGGATGATCCTGATCAGCCGCGCCTCGCGCTCCACCCATTTGGTGGATTCTTCGGAACCTTCTGTCAATTCCTGATGATAAACAAAGAAACGCGGCAGCATGAACAGCCCCGCCATCCAGAAGATCACGAAAATCAGATGCGCCGATTTCAGCCAGTAATAAAGCACTGCGAGTATTTCCGCCATTCGTTAATGCTCTGGATATCCAGAACCATCCCTATTTGTGAAACCGCAGTGCTGAGCCTGTTGAAGCACGCCGCACGGTTTGCATTGTCCTTTGAAGCGCCCTTCGACAAGCTCTGGGCTACGGTATAACTGATCCTTTATGCACCACCGCGCACCAAGCTAAGCAATTTTTCGACATGTGCAATGGGGGTGTGCGGGACAATGCCGTGGCCGAGGTTGAAGATATGCGGGCGGCCTTTGAAGGCGTCCAATATGCGCGATACCGCTTGCTCCAATGCTTCGCCCCCAGCAACCAAGACCAGAGGATCGAGATTGCCTTGGACCGGCAAAGTCTCTGGCAGATTTGCCGCCGCCCAATGCGGATCGACGGTTTCATCCAGACCCAGCGCATCGACCCCAGTTTCGCGCGCATAAGCGGGTAGCTTTCCACCGGCACCTTTGGGAAAGCCGATAATCGGCGTGTCGGGATATCGTGCCTTTAATCCGGCAACAATTGCAGCATTGGGAGCAATCACCCAACGTTCAAATTGCGCCGGAGAAAGCGATCCTGCCCAGCTGTCGAACAGCTGCACAGCATCAACGCCCGCCTCAATCTGTTTGCCGAGATATTCAATGGTCGCCGACGTTATGGCATCGATCAGCGCACCGAAGCGAGATGGATCATCATACGCCATCGCTCGCGTCTCGCCCTGATCCTTACTACCTTGCCCGGCCACCATATAGGTCGCAACGGTCCAGGGAGAGCCGGCAAAGCCCAAGAAGGTGGTCGATGAGGGTAGGGCGGCCCGAACCTTTTTAACCGTCTCATAGACCGGCAGAAGGCGTTCTGGAGCAGGTTTCAAACCAGCCAAAGCGCTGTCGGCCAAACGCGGTGCCAAACGCGGTCCTTCGCCTGCCTCAAACCACAGATCTTGTCCCATGGCATGCGGCACAACGAGAATGTCGGAAAACAATATTGCGCCATCAAAACCAAATCGGCGGATGGGTTGCAGCGTAATCTCTGACGCCGCATCGCTATCATAAGCCAGTTCGAGGAACCCGCCTTTTTGTTCGCGAAGAGCACGGTATTCAGGGAGATAACGCCCAGCCTGCCGCATCAGCCAAACAGGGGGAATATTCCGCGCTTCGCCACGCAATACGGATAGCAACGGTTTTTCGTTCGTTTCAGACATTCGGCAAGCAGTCTCTCTAATCAATATAATATTATATAAAGATGATGATATATGATGTGCTGTGGGCAAGTGGCGCGTCTAGGCGCTTTTCAAAAAATTGCCAACAGCTTGACGCAGACCGAATCCAAATTCCACGCGATTCGATTTTTCTATCCCTGCTATCCACAGCCTGTCGATATCACCTTCCCCATGTGGATAGGCTGTGTGGACGGTGAGGGTGGAATCGGTATGCAATGTCGATGAAATTTCCTGCCGATTTTGTCCCTTGATTTATCCCCAAGCGGCCCACAAGGCTGTCCCCAAGGACTTTAAACATGTCAGACCGCATTCATCTACATCTCTTATCCGATTCTACCGGTGAGACATTGGAAAATCTTGCCAAGGCGGCGTTGGCGCAGTTTGATGGCGTGGACGTTGTCAAACATTTCTGGCCGATGGTGCGCTCTAAATCACATCTGGACCGGATCCTGATCGATATCGCCGCGCATCCAGGGCTGGTGCTATACACGCTGGTGAATTTGGCAATGCGTGCAAAGCTGGAGGAACGGTGTCGTGTTCTAGGCCTGCCTGCCGTTGCTGCGCTCGATGCGGTAACCGATGCTTTATCGGCGATCTTGGGTCGCGAAGCATTGGCACGTCCCGGTCGGCAACATGCGCTGGACGATGCCTATTTTGCCCGGGTTGATGCGATCCATTATACCATTGCCCATGATGATGGCCTAAACCACCAGAATTGGGAGGAAGCGGACATTCTGCTTGCCGGGGTGTCGCGCACCTCGAAAACACCGACGAGCATCTATCTTGCCAATCGCGGATATAAAACGGCGAACATCCCGCTCGTTCCGGAATCACCGCCGCCTGATACGCTCTACCATCTTAAAAACCCGATGGTTGTGGGTTTGGTAACCAGCGTCGAACGGTTGGTGCAGGTCCGGCGTAACCGGCTGCTGTCGCTCAATCAAGCTCCCGACACTGATTATGTGAGCGAAGAAAAGGTGAAGGCGGAAATTGCTTTTGCCCGGCGGATGTTTGCCGACAATGGCTGGCCGGTGATCGATGTCACGCGCCGATCAATCGAGGAAAGCGCCGCTGCGATCATCAATCTTTACAATGAAAACAATGCAGCCGAGAGGGACACGGCCACATGACCGCTTTGATCCTCGCTTCGACCAGCACCACGCGCCAGAACATGCTCCGCAATGCGGGCGTTGTTTTTAAATCGCGTACGCCCGATGTCGATGAAGCGGCTTTGAAATTGCAGATCGTCAAAGCAGGCGTTGATGGCCGTGGCCTGGCCGAAGCGTTGGCTGAAGCAAAAGCCAATCAGCTCTCGATACAAAACCCGTCGGCGTTGGTCATTGGGGCAGACCAGATTTTGGCAGTCGAAGATGCCATGCTGCTGGATAAGCCCAATTCGCCCGATGTGGCGCGCGCGCAATTGAAAATTTTATCGGGTAAAGGACACCGGTTGTTCAGCGCAGTGGTGATCGCCGCTGCGGGCGTCCCGGTTTGGCGGCATGTTGGCACGGCCCAGTTGCTGGTGCGTCCGTTGAGCGACGCCTTTATCCATGATTATGTCGCAAAACATTGGGATGATATCCGCCACTCGGTCGGGTGTTATCAGATCGAGGGACCCGGGGCGCAGCTGTTTGCGCGCGTTGACGGTGATCATTTCGATATTTTGGGACTACCGCTCCTGCCGCTCCTCGGCTTTTTGCGCGAACGAGATATAATGCCATCATGACGCCGGATAATTTTCCTTTTGCCGAAGTGATCGGCGACCCCATCATTCACAGCAAATCCCCTTTGATCCACGGTTTTTGGCTGAAAAAACTGGGAATCGTCGCCGATTACCGCGCCCATCATGTAACCGCCGATGGCTTGGCGGATTATTTTTCAGAGCGATGCGCTAACCCGCATTGGCGTGGCTGCAACGTCACATTGCCGCATAAGTTGACCGTGCTCGATCATGTCCCCGATCCCGGCGGCGTTCGCGCGAGCATCGGTGCGTCCAACACAATTTTCCGCAATGCCAAGGGCGAGCTGGTTGCCACCAACACCGATGCTGCCGGTTTTTTTGCTCCGATTGCGGATCGCGACTGGGCGGGAACCTCGGTGGTTGTTATCGGCGCGGGCGGTGCTGCGCGCGCGATCCTGTTTGCCCTTGCACAGGCTGACGTTGGCCATGTTACTTTGTTTGCCCGCAGTCCGTTGAAAGGTGCGGCTCTATTGTCGCATTTCGGATTGAAGGGGAAAGTTGTCGGCATGGACGCGCCGCTTCCGCCCGCCGATTTGCTCGTGAATGCCAGCGCGCTCGGAATGACAGGGCAAGAGCCGCTGCTGCTCGATCTGTCGCCGCTTCCGCCTGGAGCGATCGTTTTCGATGTCGTCTATAGTCCGCTCGAAACCCATTTGCTGCGCGATGCGCGTGCGCGCGGACTCGAAACATGCGACGGGTTGGATATGCTGATTGGCCAGGCGGCTATCGGCTTTGAACTGTTCTTCGGACAGGCTCCGCCGCAGGATTGCGAAGATGAATTGCGCGCATTGCTGGTAAAATGAGCGATAATCGTCCTTTGATATTGGGTTTGACCGGATCGATTGCCATGGGCAAATCGACGGTGAAGGCGATGTTCGAGGATGAAGGCATTCCCTGTTTCGACGCCGATGCTGCCGTGCATATCCTGCAAGGCCCGGGCGGGGAACTGGTAGAAACCATCGAAGCCGCATTTCCGGGTTCCACAGGCGCGGAAGGTGTTGACCGGCAAAAGCTGGGGACGATGGTTTTGGGCGACAAAACGAAGTTGTTGCAGCTTGAGGCGATTATCCACCCGGCGGTGGCCGATATGCGTCGTGATTTTCTGAAACGCCATGCCAAAGCGCCGATTATCCTGTTTGATATTCCCGCTGCTGTTTGAAAAAGGCGGACATGCATCGGTGGATAAGATCATCGTTGTTTCCGCACCAGCCGAAGAACAGCGCCGCCGTGCATTGGCGCGTGACGGCATGACGGCGGAGAAACTGGCGCATATCCTGTCGTTGCAAACTCCAGACGCCGAAAAACGGGCGCGCGCCGACTTTGTCATCGATACCAGTGCCAGTTTGGAACAGACCGGTGAACAGGTTCGCACCCTGTTGAAAAATTTGCGAGAGGGCCTTGCGCTGGCCAACGAATAGGCCGATATCTTACTCCAGAATGCGCGAGATTATTTTCGATACCGAGACAACCGGATTCGATCCCCAAAACGGGGACAGGATGGTCGAAATAGGCTGCATCGAAATGATTGGCCGGGTGATGACCGGCAAAACCTTCCACTGCTATTTCAATCCCGAACGTGACATGCCTGCGGGCGCCGAACAGGTGCACGGGCTGTCGAGCAAATTCCTGTCGGACAAGCCGTTGTTTGCGAGCCAAGCGGACGCATTTCTGGAATTTCTGGAAGACAGCCCGCTGGTCGCGCACAATGCCAGCTTTGATTTCGGCTTCATCAATATGGAGCTGGTCCGTTGCGGCCGCCCGCCGGTTGATCTTAGCCGCATGGTCGATAGCATCGCCATTGCCCGCGCGCGCCATCCGGGCGCAAAAATGTCGCTCGATGCTTTATGTACGCGCTACGGCATTGATCGCAGCCACCGCACCAAACACGGCGCGCTGCTTGACGCTGAATTGCTGGCGCAGCTTTATGTCGAGCTGACGGGCGGCAAGCAGATCGGGCTTAGCTTGGTCGAAGATATTGAATCCGCTGTGGATGGCAGTGCAGGCGCTGGGCCGGTGCTGGTTATGGACCGCCCCTTTCGCGCTGCCCGACCCCATGCGGCTCCGCCCGAAGATCTGGAACGCCATCAAATCTTTATCGCTTCGATACCCGACGCCCTGTGGAATCAGAGGGGCGGCTCAAACTAGCACGGGGCCCAATATTTTCGCGCCCCATCCGGGGTAAATTAAAGGAGAAATGCCATGGATATCAGAGTTTCCGGTCACCAGTTGGAAACGGGCACTGCGCTCCAAAGCCATGTCGAAACGCGTTTGAGCGCCATTGTGGACAAATATTTCTCTAAGGCCCTTTCTTCCCACGCCACCATCGGCCGCGCGCCGCATGATCGGTTTAGCTGCGATATCGTCACCCATGTGATGCAAGGGCTGGTGCTGAAAGGCCGTGGCGAGGCAGCTGACGCCCATGTCGCCTTTGATGGCGCTGCCGACAAAATCGAAAAACAGTTGCGCCGCTATATGCGCCGCTTGCAGGATAGGCATAGCCAAGCGGCCCATGCGTTGCGGGTCGAAGAGGCGGCCTATACGGTGTTTGAGGCGAGCGATATCGAAGCCGAAGCACCACCGCCAGATGCCCCTGTGATTGTGGCAGAAATGCAAGTCGATATTCCCGAATCGTCCGTCTCCGATGCCGTCATGCTCATGGATTTGCGGAACACGCCGGCGCTGCTCTTCAAAAACAGTGGAACTGGCAGGCATAATATGGTTTACCGCCGCGAAGATGGCACGATCGGGTGGGTTGAACCGAAAGCTTCACTTTGAATTCTGCCTTTTTACTTAATTTTCTTTAATGAATTCAATAATTTGAATTCTGCCTCACGTATATCTTCGTGGGGCAGGGGGTTGAAAAATGATTCGCATTACAACGCGCCTTGTGGATGGCGCTGTCGTTTCCGGCGTAAATTGCGCCGATAAAAACTGTCTTTTGGAAACATTGGCGCAGATTGCAGCCGCACAATATGGGCTGGATCGCGGTGCCGCCTATGACAGCCTGATCGAACGCGAACGGCTGGGACCAACAGGTTTTGGCGGCGGCACAGCGATACCGCATTGCAAGCTGGCGGATATCGATGCGCCTGTGGGTGTTTTTGTGCGTTTGGCAAAACCCATTGAATATGGTGCGGTCGATGACCAACCGGTTGATCTGGCCTTCGCGCTGTTTTCGCCGTCACAGGATGGGGCGGCCCATCTCAAGGCTCTGGCCGAAGTGTCGCGCATGTTCCGCGATGAACGCAGCTGTGCCGATTTGCGCTCGGCGAACGATGCTGCGGCTATTTTTGCGTTGCTCAGTTCGATCGAAGAACGCGACGCGGCCTGAGCGGGTGGTGATTCATTGAATACACACCGTAGCCCTGAGCCTGTCGTAGGGCGCTTTACCGCTAAGCGCCCGTCGACAGGCTCAGGGCTACGGTGTGGGTTGAAGCTGTCATGCCCGCATAAAGTGGCGCGGGCATGATCGAGCCCCGCCTTGCCGCCCATATGCTGGTATCCAGCCTGATCCGCCGGGCCAACGCCCAAGGGGATTTCGCAACCGTGCTGCGCCGGGGCGACGAAACGGCGGGCAATATCCTCGTTGTCGCGCTCGAAAAGGGCGAAAATCTAGGCGTTTTTGAACGATTTCCGACCATCACCGGAACCTTAATCTGGACTCAAATACCCGCTCAAACACTTGATAAATATAATAATATTACAGAATATTGCGCCCGCCGCAGCAGCAATGATCCCGATTTGTGGATTTTGGAACTGGACGTCGCGTTTCAGGAACGGTTGAACGGACTTTTAGAACTTAAAGCTTGACTTTGTTGCATTGCACAATGAATAGCAGATGAACGATAGCGAAGGTTGCGTATTGCCCAGGGGTGGGGATTTAACGCAAACACGCAAGTCGGACATGGAAAGATTGACGCAAACAATATTGAATACCAACCGCGTCAATGGCTCTCTGGCCGCACAATGAAAATGCAAAATGATACGGATTTTAAAAGCTGCACCGGTTGCGGCTCTTTCGCTTACCCTGTTGTCGGCTGCGGCCTATACAGATGCCGGCCTTGCCTTTGGCACCGAGGCTGAAGCAGCTCTTGAGGCTGATACGATCACAATTGATCCAGAAGTTTTGGCGGAATCCGAAGCCGCACGCAACAGCGTGTCGCGCATCGAACCGCTCTCCCAAAATTCTCAAACCCCGGTCTACGCGCCGGGAACAGGTGGCTTTATTGCGCCTGTGCCAAAGGCTGACGCGGTGGATGAAGCTCCCGAAGCAGAAGCTGAAAAGCTGACGGCGTCCAGCCTTGCAGCGCTGGTCGCCAAACATGGTGCTCCCGATGAATTGGACGCGCAAACGCGGTGTCTGGCGGGCGCTGTTTATTTTGAATCGAAGGGCGAATCGCTCGCCGGCCAGCTGGCCGTCGCCCGCGTCGTCATTGGCCGATCCAAATCGGGGCGTTTTGCTTCTAGCCTATGTGGCGTGGTGTTCGAGAAAAGCCAGTTTTCGTTCGTACGCGGCGGACGGATGCCAGCCATCGATACGCGTGGCGCCCATTGGCGCAATGCAGTTGCGATCAGCCAGATTGCATTGAATGACAGCTGGAAAAGCCCCGTCGAAGGCGCACTATTCTTTCACGCGCGCTATGTATCGCCGGGCTGGAAACTGAAACGACTGGGTATGATCGACAATCATATTTTCTATCGGTGATGGAAAACCGCCATTGATTCAAACGCCGCTTCGGACAACCGGGGCGGCGTTTTTTGATTTTAGGCTTGGTCCGGAGGTCCGGCGAGTTCTGTGCCGCGATCACGCGCAGCGCGGAGCGTATCCGTGATCAGAGCTTGCAGCGCGTCTTCCGCGTCAAGAATGGCCAAGCCAGCAGCGGTGGTGCCGCCGGGGCTTGTTACTTTCGCGGCCAAAGCGGCCGGGCTGTCTGCAGCTGCGCGCAGCGAGTTGCCCCGCTCCTTCGACCATTGCCAGGGCCATCGCTGAAGCCTGATCCGCGTCCAGCCCCAATTCTGCTCCTGCCTTGGCGAGCGCATCGATGAAGCGATAGACAAAGGCTGGGCCCGATCCGGCGAGCGCGGTCACCGCGTCCATCTGTTCTTCGTCGTCAATCCAGATCGGCATGCCGAGCGGAGCGAACAAATCGGTCAATGAACGTTCAAGACCCGCACGATTTCCCGAGAAAATGCCAATCGGTGCTTTACCTAATGCCGCCGCCAGATTGGGCATGATCCGGACGATATTGCGACCCGGAAAGGCCGTCGCCAAAGCCTCGCTTCGTGTTCCCGCGAGCAGTGAAAGCACCAAGCCATCATCAGTAACAGCCCCGGCGACATCGGATTTCAGATCGTCGAACAGCTGTGGTTTGATTCCCAACATCACTATGGCGAAAGGGCCTGCCTGCGGTCTGAACAGTATCAAAAGCGCCAACACCCGAAGGCAAATCGCGTGCGTGCGGATCGATCACGACAAAGCTCTGCGGATCGATGCCCGAGGCCAACCAGCCGTCGAGCATCGCCCGGCCCATATTGCCACAACCAAATAAAGCGAGAGGGGAAGCGGGTGAAATTGCTATCATGGGTTGGCCTTGTTCACGCAGTCGGCGCGCTTTGCAATTTCAAATATAGCGTCAGCCCGGGCGGAACCGTCTCGGGTGGCCTCCCCGCAATCCGCACGGCATCGGCGCGCGCTCGGTTCAGTATGTCGGACACCACTGTTGCGTCGTGAAACAGGGTGTCGGCCTGACCCAACAAGCGAGCTTGGCGCAATGTCAGTTCATCGGGATCGTTTGATTGCAAAGTCAAAATCTCGACACGATCAGGTGCGACGCCCTTAGGGTCATCGAGCCAATTTTCCACCGCATCAGCGCATTGTGACGTCATGGGATCAAGCGGTCCGCCCGCTTCCAGCGCAGAATCGAGCGCGCGGCGGCGGTCTGCGGCGTCGGGGAAGCGCTGATATAGCGCTAATCGCGCAGAAAATAGAGAATGGGCAAGCCGTCCCAACTGCGCGGGCAAAAGCTGTTCAAGCCGCTGCCGCACTGCCTTGGCCAATCCCGCCGATGCGCCGCCGGTTCCGATGGCGACCAGCACGGGGTCGCGATCGATGATTGCGGGCGTTGTAAAATCACACGAAGCGGGGCGGTCCACGACATTGACGAGCAGGCCGCGCTCTTTCAGTCGAGCACTTGCTGCCAAAGCCTCGGCTTCATTTTCAATCGCGATGAAGGCAAGGGCTGCATCGTCCGCTTCGCCCACACAAATCCCGCCTGCCCGCTCGATCAACCTTCGCTTGGCATCGGCGGCATCGCCTTCGCCCAGCAGGATCACCTTGTGCCCTTCCATATTCACGAAGATGGGCAGTTGCTTCATAGTGCAGAGATCAGGACAGCCATTCGGGAACATGCTCGGCAGCAAGGATCGTTGCGGGCATGATCCGTTCGGCGACAACGGCATAGCGATCCCCATCAACGAGCACTTCAGGCACCAGCCCACGGCTGTTATAGGTGCTGGCCATGGTGGCGCCATAAGCCCCGGCGGTGCGGAAGATGGCCAGATCGCCAGCCGCCACGACGTCAATTTCGCGCGCCATGGCAAAGGTATCGCCGGTTTCGCAAACAGGGCCGACGATATTCGCGGTGAACTGCTCGCCGCTTGGCGCAACCGCCTCGAAATCATGCCATGCGTCATACAGCGCCGGCCGCGCCAGATCGTTCATCGCCGCATCGACAATGACGAACGGTAGATTGCCCGATCCCGGCTTTACGCGAATGACTTTGGTCACGAGTACACCCGCATTGCCACAAATCACCCGGCCCGGTTCAAACATCAATTGCACGCCCCAATCGCGCGTAACGCGCGCAACCATCACGCCATAGTCATCGGGATGCGGCGGATTATCCCCGGCCTTATATTTTACGCCAAGCCCGCCACCCAGATCGACATGGCTGACGCTATGGCCAGCACCGCGAATTTCTCCGATCAGCTTGCCGATTTTGCCAAAGGCGGTTTCCAGTGGCTCTAGGCTGGTCAACTGGCTGCCGATATGCAGCGCCACGCCGCGCATGTTGAGGCCCGGCAATGCGGAGAGATTGGCATAAATCGCATGGGCCTGATGCAGGCCGATCCCGAATTTATTCTCCGCCTTGCCTGTCGAGATTTTCGCATTGGTTCCTGCATCGACATCGGGATTGATCCGCAGCACCGCATCGGCGCGCAAGCCCAGCGCTTCGGCAAGCGCTGCCAGCTCGCGGCCTTCTTCTTGCGATTCGATGTTGAACTGGCCCACGCCCGCTTTCAACGCAGAGACCATTTCCTCTGCCGATTTGCCGACGCCCGAAAAGACAATATCTTTCGCTGCGATCCCGGCCGCCAACGCGCGGTTCATTTCACCGCCAGAAACGACATCGGCACCATAGCCCTCGCGCGCCAGCACTTTGAGCACAGCCAGATTGGGGTTGGCCTTGATCGCAAAGGCAATATGCGGATCGGCAATCCCCGCTTTGGTCAATGCCTCGCGGAAAACACGCGCGTGGCGGACGAGTGTGGCTTGCGAATAGACGTAAACCGGCGAACCGACTTGTTCGGCAATGCGGGGCAGGGGAACATCTTCGGCGTGAAGCACGCCATCGATGAGCTGAAAATGGTCCATAGGGTCAGTTCTTTATTGGATCGGGAGATATAGGATCGGGGGTTTCGGCTGGCTTTATCTGCAGGCTCTTTCGGCTTTGAACCGCCCGGTGGAAGATCGAACGGGTCATCGATCCGCCGTTCCGAACGGCGCATCAATTCATCGCTGCGTCCCGGGCGGGTTTGCACCGAAGGTGTCAGCAAAGCATCGGCATCGGCAACCGCTCTCCGCACCATAAGCTTTGGCAGGTGCTGCCGCACCGGAGCGCGGTTCAAGCGGACCCACTTTGCCGCACCCGGCAAGCGATAGCGCAAGCAACATCAATCCGGCGATTGTTCGTCTGTTCACCGTGCAAGCTCCTGCTGCGCCTTGGCAATGGCTTCCCTTACCCGAACCGGAGCCGTCCCGCCAGTGCTGGTGCGGCTGGCGACCGAGCCTTCGACTGAAAGATCGGGCAAGGTGCAGCCGGAAAGCCGCGCATCGAGGCTGGCCAGTTCGTCGGGCGAAAGTGCCTCCAGCCCCGCGCCGCGCTCTTCGCACAGTTTGACCGCAGAGCCGGTGATATGGTGCGCCTCACGAAAGGCAATGCCATGCTCGCGCACCAGCCAGTCGGCAAGATCGGTCGCGGTTGAAAAACCGCTAGCGGCCAGCGCACGCATTTTTTCAGGGACAAAGGAAACGCTGCCGATCATGCCGGTCAATGCGGCGAGCGACAGTTCGAGCAAATCCCATGCTTCAAACACCGGTGCTTTATCGTCTTGCATGTCTTTGGAATAGGCCAGTGGCAGCCCCTTCATCGTCACCATCAGGCTGGTGTAACAGCCGACGATCCGCCCCGCATGGCCGCGGACCAGTTCGGCTGCATCGGGGTTGCGCTTTTGCGGCATGATCGAACTACCGGTGGACCAGGCATCGGGCAATTTGATAAAGCCAAAGGGCTGCGACGCCCAGATCACCAGTTCCTCGGCCAACCGAGACAGATGCAGCGCGACTTGCGCGGTGCAGCCCAGAAATTCGATGGCGAAATCGCGGTCGGAAACGGCATCGAGGCTGTTTGCCATCGGGCCGTCGAAATCGAGATCGCGCGCGGTGGCATGGCGGTCTATCGGGAAACTGGTTCCGGCAAGTGCGGCGGCCCCCAGCGGCATTTCATTGAGCCGCCCCGCGCAATCGGCAAAACGGCTGCGATCCCGCTTTGCCATTTCATAATAGGCGAGCAGATGATGGCCGAGCGTAACTGGTTGGGCGACCTGCAAATGGGTGAAGCCCGGCATGATGCTGTCGGCATGGTCTGCGGCACGTGATAACCAAGCGCCGTTTGCAAGGCTTTGAGCGCCGCATCGGCTTCGCCACACGCCGCGCGCACCCATAGCCGGAAATCGGTCGCGACCTGGTCGTTCCTCGAACGCGCGGTGTGCAGCCGTCCGGCAGGTTCACCGATCAGGTCTTTCAGGCGGCTTTCCACCTGCATGTGGATGTCTTCGAGTTCGATATGCTCGGGCACGCCTTGCGCTTGCATATTCGGCTTCGATTTGCGAAAGCCCGGCGATGATTGCTTCACCATCAGCAGCTGTAATGATCCCTTGCGCGGCGAGCATTGCGGCGTGTGCCTTGCTTCCCCTGATGTCTTCGCGCCAAAGCCGCTTGTCCACGGGGATAGAGGCGTTTATGGCGCGCATCACTTCATCGGGGCCGGAACCGAAACGGCCGCCCCACATGCTGCTGGAGTCTGGTGTGCGCGCGTTGATCGCCTTTGTCCTTTCCGTCACGAGCTTCGCCCTGTTGGCCGGATGCGATAGGGAAAGCGCGCCCAAGGAGCAAGCCCAAGCGGACGCAATTGCGGTTGATCCCGCTCCTGCCAAAACTGCACCGGTTTCCTTCGGCCTCGAAAGCGCAAGCGGGATGAAGGCCAATCTCAGCTATGCCAAGCGCGGGATGGCCGCACCCGCCGTGCCCTTCACCGGCGCAGACGGTCGTGAGGTTCAGCTTGCGCGATTATGCCGGGCGGCCTTTGCTGGTCAATCTGTGGGCGACATGGTGCGCGCCGTGCAAGGCGGAAATGCCGACATTGGATGCGCTGGCGGCATTGGAAGAAGGGCGGATTTCGGTGATTGCCGTGTCGCAGGATTTGACGGGGCGTGCGCCGGTCCGCAAGTTTTTTGACAGCGCGCAGATCGCCAACCTCGAACCCTTTACCGATCCCGACAACGGCTTGCTGGGCGCAATTGGCGGTAATCCGGCGCTTCCGGTGACAATTTTATATGACAGCGACGGACGCGAGGTATGGCGCGTATCGGGCGGTGTCGAATGGGATGACGAAGAAGTCGCCAAGCTGCTCGCCGAAGCGAGCTAGGCCGCACTCACATCAGGATGCGGCGGACTTTTACACATTCGCCCCGGCGCAACGGCACCGATTCGGTCATCGGGCGAACCGATTGCTTGCATTGGGTGGCCGAGCTACTCGCGGGATCAGCGGACTTGCGGCTTTCCTTGCCCGCCATCGCTACGGCAGGCAAAGCTGCGGACAGGCAAAGCGCCGTCAGCGGATAGAAAATCGAACGGGGCATTTTCATGGACATCATGCTGCGCCTCCAAAGCTTTCTCCCCGATGAACAAGCACATGAATGAACAAGCATCGGGATGAACAGACCTGGTGGGCGCTAACGGGCTCGAACCGCTGACCCTCTCGGTGTAAACGAGATGCTCTACCAACTGAGCTAAGCGCCCCGAGGTCGTTCGCCGCCCCCTTAGCCAAAGCGGGGCGGGATAGGCAAGCTATATCGGTGTTTTATCGCGCAAAGCGATATCGGCAAAATAGGAACGCAGCGATTCTTCGGTGGAATCCGAAAGGCGGATAAACACGCGGCGGGCGTCGGCGGGATCATGTTCGCGCACCAATTGTCCGTCTTCGGTCATCGTGCTGATCCAGCGAAGGGCCGTGGTCGGCGGTACCGATGCAGCGATACACAGGCTCGATACCGATACTTTTTTGGATTCCAGTTGAGCGGCATAAAGATCGAGCAAAATATCCCAGGCGGGATCCGCGAATAAATTGCTGTCAAAAAAGCTTTCGCGCCTGCGCCGCAGTTTCAGGATGTTGCGGACCATCGCCGCATCGGGCCCTGCGACCGGCTTTTCGGCTTCGATCCGCGTCGCAAAGGGCTCGAATATCGCAGCAGGGGCCGGCCGGAACGAAACCGGCTTGTCGCTGACCATATTGGCAGGCGGATCATCCTGTTCGGCGATCCGCGCCAACGTCCGCGCGAAATCGGCAAGCTCGTCGCTGATCCGGTGCAGCGCGCGATAGTCGGTTGGGCTGTCGTCCTGTTTGAGACTCTGCACATTCATGCGGTTCAATGCCCCCGTCAAAATCGGTATCGCTTCAAAATCCAGCGCATCGCACAGGATGTGACGGCCAGTTTCTGGTAATAGTGCATCGGCGATATCAAGCTGGTCTGCCGACACCCACACCAGAAGCTCTGTTCCATATTCGTTCAGATATTCGGTTATGGTTTCCAAAGCAGCGGTGATTTGGTCGGGTTCGGAGGAAAGATCGGTCAGCAGATAATCGGGCTTGCGAATCGGCGTGATGTTATCCGTGCGGTGGTTCCGGTCCAGATCGAGTGCAGGCAAGAGATCGAGCGCGCAGTTTTGTGCCAGGGCCTCAAGCGCGCTGCGCCGCGGCCCCGGCCTTTGCAGGATTTGTGCGGTTCTGCGGCTTGCCCGATAATCGAATTGTTCCGTCATTTTGCCCCGCGATTTTCGATCAGATCATTTCAACCGAAATGGAGGAAATTGTCTAGCTTAGTCCTCGACTGAAGTCCCTGTTTGCATGGGCGTTGTCGCAGGGCTAAGCAGCTTTCATTGCTGCGCGGTCGCAAATCGCTGCACCGCGCCTTGAAGTATCGAGGAGAATTTTGTGAAAAAGGACAGGAAAAATCTATGGCTTCACACCGCACTCTTATTCGCAGGCGCGGCCATGACCGTCGCGGTTGAAGCAAAGCCCGCCGCGCAAGCAAATGCAGAGCCGATGATGCTGCAACCTTGGACCGGCCCCTATGACGGGGTGCCTGCCGTGGGACAAGGTGAAGCCCGCCGATTTTCCGGCGGCGTTCGATGCCGCCATGAAATCGACCAAGGCGGAGTTTGAGGCCATTCTCTCCAATCCCGCGCCGGTGACTTTTGATAATACGATAAAGGCAAACGAACTGGCGGGAACATCGATGAACCGGTTGTTCGCGATTTGGGGCGTACATTCGTCGAACCTGTCCAACCCCGATATCCGCAATATCCAGGCCGAATGGGAACCGAAGCTCAGCGCCTTTTTCAACGAGCTCAATTTGGACGCGCGCTGGTTTCAACGCGTGCAATATTTGCATCAACGGCGTGACGAGCTGGGGCTGGACAAAGCACAGCTGCGCTTGCTTGAACGCAGCTATGATGGGCTGGTCCGCAACGGCGCACAATTGAAGCCCGCTCAAAAGGCGGAGCTGATCGCGCTTGAAACCGAGATTTCCAAGCAATTTTCCGCCTTCCAGAACAAGGTGCTGGCGGATGAGGAAACCTATATCCTGTTGACAGACTCCGCCGATGTCGCAGGCCTTCCTGAAAGCTTCGTCGCCTCGTTAAAGGCGGCGGCGGATGCCAAGGGCAAGGCGGGATGGGCTGTCGCCAATAGCCGTTCGGCGATCCAGCCTTTCCTCGAAAATTCGCCGCGCCGCGACTTGCGCGAAAAAGTGTGGCGGGCCTTTACGATGCGCGGCGACAACAGCAACGCCAATGATACCAATGCCACCATCGCCCAAATCCTTAAGCTGCGCGCAGACCGGGCAAAATTGCTCGGCTTTGCCACCCACGCCCATTTCCGCATGGCCGATACCATGGCGAAAGATCCGGCCAAGGCGATGGAGCTGATGATGAAAGTCTGGCCCGCTGCTGTCGCCCGCGTTAAAGAAGAAGTCGCCGATATGCAGGCGATTGCAGATAAGGAAAATGCTGGGATCACCATCGAACCATGGGATTATCGCTATTATGCCGAAAAAGTACGCAAGGCGAAATATGATCTCGATCAGAATGAACTGAAGCCCTATTTCCAGCTCGACAATATGGTCGCCGCGATGTTCGATGCAGCAGGCAAGCTTTACGGCCTGAGCTTTACCGAAAATACCGGGACGGTTCCGGTGTTTGAACCCGCCGTCCGCACCTTCGAGGTGAAGCGCGAAGGCAAGCTGATTGGGCTCTTCTATCTCGATAATTTCGCGCGTGCCGGAAAGCGTTCGGGCGCGTGGATGACGACCTATCGTGATCAGTATAAGCTATCGGGCAAGAACGATATCATCCTTGCTTCGAACAATAATAATTTCGTCAAAGGTGCGGGCGGCAAGCCCACATTGATCAGCATCGACGATGCCTCCACACTGTTCCACGAATTCGGTCATGCGATCCATTATCTGAATTCCGACATCACCTGGCCGGGGCTTTCGAACACACCGCGTGATTTTGTGGAATATCCAAGCCAGGTCAACGAGAACTGGCTGCTGACGCCCTATGTGCTCAATACCTATGCCAAACATGCCGAAACGGGAGAGCCGATCCCGCAAG
This sequence comes from uncultured Alphaproteobacteria bacterium, assembly GCA_963732535.1. Taxonomy (GTDB): domain Bacteria; phylum Pseudomonadota; class Alphaproteobacteria; order Sphingomonadales; family Sphingomonadaceae; genus Sphingorhabdus_B. The sequence goes on from CAVSZW010000001.1 coordinate 387,616, forward strand.
CATTGGTCGAAAAGATCAGGGCGAGCGATACCTTCAATCAAGGCTTTTCCACGGTCGAATATCTGTCGAGCGCAATCCTCGATATGATGCTGCACAACCGCGCCGAACCCGTCGCCGATCCAAGGGCCTTTGAAAAAGCCGCGCTCGCCGAAATCGGGATGCCTAAGGAAATGGTGATGCGGCACAGGCTGCCGCAGTTCAACCATCTGTTCTCCGATGATGGCTATTCGGCGGGCTATTACAGCTATCTCTGGTCCGAAACGATGGATGCCGATACCTGGGCGGCGTTCACCGAAAAGGGCGATGTCTGGGACAAGGAAACTGCCGAGCGCTTCCGCTCAATGCTGCTTTCGACCGGCAATGAAAGTGACCGGATCGAAGCTTATCGTGCTTTCCGTGGGCGCGATCCGGATGTGAAATATATCATGAAGAAACGAGGCTTTCCGGTTCCCGGGGAGTAAAATACTACTCCTGAACCAAGTACATTGGCGGATGCCCGAAAGCATCCGCCAATGCGGGGGTAAAGCCGTTATCTATTTGAAATTAAGCTGACGTAGCAGGAATGATCCCTGCACGGTGCGGTATTTGGCGCGATCACCCGAAGCGGCGGCCATCTGGGCGTCGGTTTGCTTCATGAATTCGCGATAGGCGGCATCGCGCTTTTCATCTTCGGCGGCGTCAGGCAGCGTACTGAAACTTACTACCAGATAGAGATCGGGTTCGCCCGGCCGGTTATGGACATTGGACAGGACTTGATAGCCAGTGATCCAGCCTTTGGATTTGGCAAATTCCTGATTCTTGCGCCATGTCGTTGCCAGATAATTGGCATAATCCAGCCCGTGGCCATCGGCGACTTCGATCATCGCGACTTCTTCATAGTTCCCCGGAGTGAAGGGCGAATTTTGTGCCGCAGCCGGTACTCCAACAGCCAAGACAAAGGGTGCGGCGAGCAAGGCCGCTTTTGAAAATACACGCATGTTTTTCCTCCTATATGGTCGCGGCACCGGAAATCGGTGAACCGTCAAACCCTGCCGCCCAAACTGGCGACCCCGAAAATTCGGTTGAGGACAAGGAAGCCGCAAGCTGCTCTGATTGTAAAACAAAGTCAAATGCAAAATTAGGCTTTAAATCAATGACATATGCCAAAGGATATAAGGCGGTCCAGGATAGTGTTATACCACCTAAACATAACCGTAGCCCTGAGCTTGTCGAAGGGCGCTTATCGGTCAAGCGCCCTTCGACAGGCTCAGGGCTACGGCTTATTTTAAACCAAAACCCAACAGGCTCTATGCAGCTTTGCTATCCCGGAAAAGACAATGTCATGGCGCGCTTCACGCCGGGCAGGGCATGGATGCTTTCCACCACCTCAACCGGAACCGGCGAATCGACCGAAAGCAGCACAACGGCAACGCCGCCCGCTTCCTGACGCCCCAGATGGAATGTTCCGATATTGACTCCTGCTTCGCCCAAAGTTGTGCCCAAACGGCCAATAAAGCCCGGCGCGTCTTCGTTAACGATATAGAGCATATGGCCCATCAGATCGGCCTCCACCTTCACGCCGAACAATTCGACCAGACGCGGCTGGCCATTTCCAAACAACGTGCCCGACACGGATCGTTCGCCCGCTTCGGTCTTCACGCTGACACGAACCAATGTATGATAATCGCCCTCGCGTTCGTGCCGCACTTCACGCACATCAAGCCCGCGTTCTTTGGCCATATAGGGGGCGTTGACCATGTTCACCGCATCTGAATAACGGCGCATGAAACCCGATAATACCGCACAGGTGATCGGCTTGATATTCAGCTGGGCAGCGGCCCCCTCAACCTCGATGCTGATATTCGACATATCGCCATGCGCGAGTTGACCGATCAACGAACCCAGTTCCTCGGCGAGCGCCATATAGGGTTTCAATTTGGGCGCTTCTTCAGCGGAAAGGCTGGGCATGTTGAGTGCGTTGGTGACGCCGCCATTGACCAGATAGTCGGCCATTTGCTCGGCAACCTGCAACGCAACATTGACCTGCGCTTCGTTGGTTGATGCCCCCAGATGCGGGGTGCAGATGAAGTTCGGCGTGCCGAATAGCGGCGATTCCTTGGCCGGTTCGGTGACGAATACGTCAAGCGCCGCCCCCGCAACATGGCCGCTGTCCATCGCGGCTTTCAGTGCCGCTTCGTCAACCAGACCGCCGCGCGCACAGTTGATGATCCGCACGCCTTTCTTGGTTTTGGCAATATTGGCGGCAGACAAAATGTTGCGCGTCTGATCGGTCAGCGGCGTGTGCAGCGTGATGAAATCGGCCTTGGCAAGCAGCGTATCGAGATCGGCTTTTTCTACGCCCATTTCGACCGCGCGTTCGGGGGTCAGGAACGGATCATAGGCGACGACTTTCATCTTCAGGCCCAATGCGCGGCTGGCGACAATCGCGCCGATATTGCCTGCACCGATCAGGCCCAAAGTCTTGCCCGTGACTTCGACGCCCATGAAGCCGTTTTTCGGCCATAGACCCTGCTGGGTCTGGGCATTCGCCTCTGGAATTTGGCGGGCAAGGGCAAACATCAAAGCAATGGCATGTTCTGCCGTGGTGATCGAGTTGCCGAACGGCGTGTTCATCACGACCACACCCTTGGTGGAGGCAGCCGGAATGTCGACGTTATCGACGCCAATTCCTGCGCGACCAATGACTTTCAAATTGGTTGCGGCATCGAGGATCGCCTTGGTCACTTTGGTGCTGCTGCGAATGGCGAGGCCATCATAATCGCCGATGCGAGCGATCAGCTCTTCGGGGGTTTCGCCGGTGATGACATCGACATCACAGCCACGATCACGAAAGATCGCCTCTGCATTGGGGTCCATTTTATCGGAAATAAGTACGCGGGGTTTTGTCATGATGCTGGTCCTTTGAACGTCGCCCCCGCGAAGACGGGGGCCGTTGGAGGTTAGTTGTTTGCGGGTTGGGTAAACCGCCTACGGTCCCCGCCTTCGCGGGGACGACGAAAATTACGAATTGAGACTTTCATAAGCCCAATCGAGCCACGGCCCGAGTGCTTCGATGTCGGCAACGTCCACTGTGGCACCGCACCAAATTCGCAGGCCAGCCGGAGCATCGCGGTAACCCGCGATATCGTAAGCGGCGTCTTCTGCTTCCAGCAAAGCGGCAAATTTCTTGATGAAATCGGCGTCGGCTCCTTCGACGGTCAAGCACACACTGGTCTTTGACCGCGTGCCGCTATCGACCGCCAAATGGCCCAGCCAATCGCGATCTGCCACAATCTTGTCGAGCGCATGGGCATTGGCATTGCTGCGCGCCTGAAGCCCTGCAAGACCACCCAGCCCTTTCGCCCATTCCAGCGCAAATATGGCGTCTTCGACCGCGAGCATCGAGGGGGTGTTGATCGTTTCGCCCTTGAACACGCCTTCGGCCAATTTGCCTTTCGACACCAATCGGAACACTTTGGGCAGCGGCCATGCAGGCGTGTAGCTTTCCAGCCGCTCAACCGCACGGGGGCCAAGGATCAGCACGCCGTGGCCACCCTCGCCGCCCAGCACTTTCTGCCAGCTGAAGGTCGCAACGTCGATCTTGTCCCACGGAATATCATAGGCGAAAACCGCGCTGGTCGCATCGGCAAAGCACAGGCCTTCGCGATTGTCGGGGATCCATTCGCCATCGGGAACGCGCACACCGCTGGTCGTGCCATTCCATGTGAACAGCACGTCATCGGCCCAATTAATTGTGTCGAGATCGGGCAATTGGCCATAATCGGCGCGATGAACTTTGGGTTCGAGCTTCAATTGCTTGACCGCATCGGTGACCCAGCCTTCGCCAAAGCTTTCCCATGCAAGCGCGGTCACGCCGCGCGCGCCCAGCATCGTCCACATTGCCATTTCAAAGGCGCCTGTGTCTGATCCCGGCACAATGCCGATCCGGTGGGTGTCGGGCAATTGCAGCACTTCGCGCATCAGATCGATGCAATATTGCAAACGCGTCTTGCCAATCTTCGCACGATGCGAACGGCCCATCACGGCGGTTTGAAGCTTTTCGGGAGTCCAGCCCGGAGGCTTGGCACAGGGTCCGGATGAAAAAAACGGACGGGCAGGCTTTGCCTGCGGCTTGGTTACTTCAGTCATGTAAGCGTCTCCTTGCAGAGAGCAGCGCGGCGTTGGGACCGCGTGGCCCGGGGGCGCTCATAAAGATGGGTTGAGGAATGTCAATAGATAGATCAAAGGCTCAGGGCTACGGTTTGTATTATGCTGTGCGCGCTAATCAATAACCCTCTTTACGAAACAGCGTCTTGCCGCGTTTCAACACCAGCAATTTATCGAGGCTGACCGGATGGAAAAAGCTTTCCACATTATCGCCCTCGGGGGTCTTGCCATACACCTCGTAACAATCGCGCACCTTCTTGACCTTCTTCAAAACCCAGCCCTCTCCAGCCAGCTTGGTTTTCAACTTGTCGATAGACGTCCAGTCCGCCACCGGCCCGCCTTTGCACCAGATTTTGGCATCGGCCATTGCAGGTGACGAAACACCCGAAAGCGCGACTAAGGCAATCAGCGGGAGATATTTTTTCATGCGCGTCTTCCTTTCAAAACGATAATCCGAACGACATTGGCCATCACCACCGGCGCGATATGCACTAGGGCGCCGCCCCATTGCCATTCGAGCAAACCCCAATGGAGCACGGTAAACAACGCCGCCGGATAGGCGAGACGCTGCGCCTGTTTCCACCCGCGCTTTAACCAGCGCATCGATTGATCGTTGCTTAACAGCGCAGGCACAAGCATCAGGAAAAAGGCGATCCAGCCGGTCCAGATTCCCGGCGCGTCCAACTCCGCCAGCATCTCCGACAACGCGCCCATGTCGATCACATAAAACACCAAATGCAGCAGCGCATAGCCAAAGGCCGCAACCCCGATCCAGCGCCGCCGCCGCAAAAGCCACTGCGTCCACGGCTTTGTTCCGAAAATATCGGCAAGCGGCCCGATCAGCATCGCCAGCACCATGAAGCGGATTGAAAATTCGCCCGTCGGATGCAGTAAGTCGCCAGCTTCTGCACCGCCCGTGATAAATCCATAGATAAAGACCACCGCCAAATGTCCCAGCAGTACCCATAGGAAAAGTGGATGATTGAAAAATGCGCGCATCGATTGGCCCCCGTTGAAACTCTTTATATTTGCGGTGGGCCGTTTGGCATATTTACCCCGTGTTAACCAAGCCCCGTACATTTTATTACATATGCTGCGTCTTGCCTTCATTACCTCCCTCTCACTTTTGCTCGCCGCCTGTGGCGGGCGCGATATCGCGCAAGGTTCGGGCGGCGGATTTAAAAGTGAAAGTTCGAGGCAATGCCTAGCGTCGCTCAAATCTGAAGACGTGCGTTTTTCGCCATTGCCGGACAAGCTTTATGGCGGCGGCTGCAAAACCATCGACTCGGTGAAGCTGATGTCCTTTGCCACCGAAGCGAGCAATTTGGGTCCGATGACCTGCCCGCTCGCCGCCGGCTTTGCTGCATGGGCCAAACACGCCGTCCGCCCGGCGGCGCGGCAAATTTTGGGATCGGACGTTGTCCGCATCGAAACCATGGGAACCTATAGCTGTCGCAACATTGGCGGCGGGCGTTCGGGCAAATTATCCGAACATGCCAAGGGCAATGCCGTCGATGTCTCCGCCTTCATTCTGAAAGACGGGCGGCGGGTGTCGGTCTTAAACGGCTGGCGCGGAAAGGACGCCGAACGCACATTTTTGCGCCGCTTGCATCAATCAGCGTGCAAGCGTTTTGGCACCGTGTTGGGGCCGGACTATAATGCCGCCCACGCGGACCACCTCCATTTCGATATGGCACAATCGATGAAAGACGGCAGTGCCTATTGCCGATAATCAGGGCTGGACCTTGGGCGTGGTTTGACGCTAAAGGCGCGGTCGCAATATCAATGCCGGCTTAGCTCAGTTGGTAGAGCACCTGATTTGTAATCAGGGGGTCACGAGTTCGAATCTTGTAGCCGGCACCATATATCTCAAGGGCTTAGACGCGTTCATACCCACCCGAGGGGCCTTGTCGAGCGCCACGTAATTGCCCCGTAATCAAGATTACCCTCAGAGTCGCGCAGGACAGCGTGTTTTGAAGGAGGAAGCCTTCTCCCTACTGGGAGCTAGCGAGCGGTCTATTCCGTACCTTCCTCTTCGATCTGCACAGCTGCCGCATGGTCGCCCTTCGTCGGGCTCTGGAGGGACGGATTGAAGAAAGACTTGGCGATCCGGGCACTCGAACATGGCGGTGCGCCTGCGGCTCTCGGCACATACAATAGCCGAAGTACGTCATAATGAGCTAGGTGACCGTCGCAAAGCCTTTACAAATCTAAGACAGGCCAAAGTGTTCACGAGTCCGTCTCCCATTCAATTACCCAACTTGTCGCCGCCGGTTTATCCATTTAGAACGGATATTCGAGTTATCGTTCGGCAAAAGAGGCGGTTCATGGCGGATTATGTGCGTAATTGTTGGTATATGGCGGCATGGGCAGAGGAAGTGCCCGACGGTGGGTTTCTGTCGCGCCGATTACTGGACAGATTGTGGCTGATCTGGCGCCGTTCGGATGGCGCGATTGTGATGATGGAGGATCGCTGTCCGCATCGCTTTGTCGCGCTCAGCAAAGGCACGCGTGAAGGCGACCGCATTATCTGTGGCTATCATGGCCTCGGCTTCGACGGGCAAGGAAATTGCGTGCACAGCCCCTTTCCAGATGTCCATCCGCAAGCCAAGGTGGCGACCATGCCTGCCGCCGAACGGCATCTGGGCATCTGGTTTTGGCCCGGCGATCCCGACAAGGCCGATCCCGCGACCATCCCCGATTATGCCTATCTAGAGGGAGGGCGGGAGGCCGAGCGCGGCCATCTTGCTATCAAGGGCAATTATGAACTGGTGACCGATAATCTGATGGACCTGACCCACGCCGAGTTTATCCACCGCGAAAGCTTTGGCGTGAACGGATCGATTTTTGCAGGCAAGCAAGCCGTCGTTCAGGATGAAAGCGGTGCGATCTGGAACAATTGGGATATGGACGGATCAAACCCGCCCAATTGGGCCAAGCCGATGGTAGGTGAAGGCGAAAAGGTCGATCAATGGCTGCACATGCGCTGGCACGCCCCGGCCTGTATGGACCTGTCGATTGGCATGACGCGGGCCGGAACGGGGCGGCAAGACTATATCGTCCCACCCATGCGTAATCCGCATATCATCACGCCGGAAACGCAGGACACATCGCACTATTTCTATGATCATGCGCCGGGTGCGGAACAGGCCGCACAGGCGCGGCAGGTGTTTGTCGATGAAGACGAACCGATGATTGCTTCTGCCCATGAAGGGCTTGCGGGGCAAGATTTCTGGGACGCTCGCCCGTTGATATTGCCAAGCGATGCCGGGGCGGTGCAGGGCGCGGCGGCGATTGATGCAGTTGCGGAACGCAGAAGCTAGCTGACTCAAAACATCGGATGCGGGTTGGCTGATTTTTCAGGACCAGGCTGGATCGCATCCCAGTGTTCGACGATCCTGCCATTTTTCAGCCGGTACATATCAAACACCGATGCCCCGCGCGATTGTGGATTGGGTTTGGCGAAAATGTGGATTACCGCCATGTCGCCATCGACAAGGATTTTCCTTATCGTAAAGCTGCGCTGGGGATCTGCAAACATCGGAGCCAGTGCGGCTATGGCGGCGTCGCGACCGTCGGCGATGCCCGGGTTGTGCTGGATATATTCGGGCACAACATAGGTTTCGAAAGCGCGCTTCACGTCGCGCTCGAAATAAAACATCCGCGCGAATGCCTTTATGATTGCGCGGTTGTTTTCGTCAGGATTAGCTGGTTCTGGCGCTGCCCCCATTAGCAGCGGCAAAGCCAAAAGTGCCAGCCAATTCTTCACGCCGCCACCCCC
>CAVSZW010000002.1:0-82718 GCA_963732535.1 uncultured Alphaproteobacteria bacterium
GTTGACACATGGTCCGTAGTGCCAGGAACAAGAGATCGGGACCCAGGCCGTTTCCGTAAATCTGCTATCGAAAAAGTGTATTCAGCGCGGGTAAAAGGTGCGCTCGGCGTTTGAACAGTTGTGTCGACCGGCAGCGCAAAAGTCTGGATGTGATGCCGCCAATATCAGTCGTGTACGATAGCCAGATCAGCGGCTTGTAATGCAGACGCTCAGGCCCTGACGCCTGCTTCTTCCACGCCCGCGCTATTGTGGCGCAGTGCTTTCAGTACCGTATCGACGATTTGCGGGCCATTTAGCCCTGCCTCGTCATATTGCTTTTGCGGATTATCATGTTCCTGAAAGATATCGGGTAGGCGCATTGTCCGGATTTTAAGGCCGCCATTGCCACTATCGGGGTCGGTCAGTCCAAGATCGGTCGCCAAAGTCAAAACATGCGCGCCTAGCCCACCAATGGCCGCTTCTTCCACGGTGACCACAACCTCATGGCTGGCCATCAAACGGCGGATCAGTTCACTGTCGAGCGGTTTGGCAAAGCGCAGGTCGGCGACAGTGGTCGATAGTCCTTTCGTCTCCAGCACTTCAGCGGCCTTCATGGCTTCAGCCAAACGGGTGCCAAGCGAAAGGATGGCCACCTTCTTGCCTTCTTTCACGATCCGCCCTTTGCCAATCTCCAGCCGCACCGGAACTGCAGGCATATCCACGCCCACGCCGTTTCCGCGAGGATAGCGAAAGGCAATGGGGCCTGAATCGTGGCAAGCCGCCGTATAGGTCATATGGACCAGTTCGGCTTCGTCCGATGGCGACATCACGACCATGTTAGGAAGCGTGGCCAGATAGGTGATGTCGAACGAACCAGCATGGGTACTGCCATCCGCTCCCACCAGTCCTGCCCGGTCTATCGCAAAGCGGACGGGAAGATTCTGGATGCACACATCATGCACCACCTGATCATAGGCGCGTTGCAAGAACGTGGAATAAATCGCACAAAATGGCCGCATCCCTTGCGCGGCCAAGCCAGCGGCAAAGGTTACGCCATGCTGTTCGGCAATGCCCACATCGAATGCGCGGCTCGGATGTGCCGCCGCAAATTTATCAATGCCTGTGCCGCCGGGCATGGCAGCTGTAATTGCGACAATCTTCGGATCGGTTTCCGCCAGTTTGGCCAATGTTTCGCCAAAGACATTTTGATAGGCAGGCGGGCCGCCGCCCGGGCCTTTATCCTGTTTTCCGCTGACCACATCGAATTTGACGACGCCGTGATATTTGTCATCTGCGGCCTCGGCAGGCGCATAGCCTTTGCCTTTTTGCGTGACGACATGGACCAGCACTGGCCCTTCGGCATTGTCACGTACATTTTCGAGGACGGGGATCAGTTGATCGAGATTGTGTCCGTCAATCGGACCGACATAGTAAAAGCCCAATTCTTCGAATAATGTGCCGCCCATCGCCATGCCGCGCGCATATTCTTCCCAGCGCTCTGCGGCATTGTGCACACGGCGTGAGAGCTTCGCCGTCAGCTTACTGGCAAATTTGCGAAGGCCGACATATTCACTCGAAGAAACCAGCCGTGCCAGATAGCCGGACAGCCCGCCGACTGGCGGTGCAATCGACATATCATTGTCGTTCAAAATCACGACCAGCCGGTTGCCCGCTGCCTCGGCATTGTTCATCGCTTCATAAGCCATGCCGGCCGACATGGCACCATCGCCGATAACGGCAATCGCTTTGCCCTGCTTCCCGCTCAGCTTGTTGGCGACGGCAAAGCCGAGGGCTGCCGAAATCGAGGTTGAACTGTGCGCGGCGCCAAAGGGATCATATTCGCTTTCGCTGCGTTTGGTGAAGCCCGAAAGTCCACCACCGGTGCGAAGCGTGCGGATTCGATCCCGCCGCCCGGTGATGATTTTATGCGGATAGCATTGGTGTCCGACGTCCCAGATCAACCGGTCTTCGGGGGTGTTGAAGACATAATGGATCGCTGTGGTCAACTCGACCACACCCAGTCCCGCACCCAGATGCCCGCCGGTCACCGAAACCGCGCTAATCGTTTCGGCACGCAGTTCGTCAGCAAATTGGCGGAGTTGGGAAGGGTCAAGCTTTCGCAGATCAGCCGGAAAGACGACCTGATCGAGCAACGGTGTGTCCGGTGTGTTGGTCATATAATGCGGTGATAGCGGGTTCGGGACCGCTTGTCAGTCACAATCGGCACATGTGCCGCGCACTTCAACCACAGGACGAACGGCATGAAAACCGGCGGCTTCCGCCGCCTTTCTGACATTTCCAGTCAGGCTGTCATCATCGATATGGGTTGCCGATCCACAATTATCGCAAATCAGGAAGATGCAATCATGCAGGCATCCCGGGTGCGAATTGGCGAGGAAAGCATTGGCGCTTTCCACGCGGGAGGCGAGATTTTTCGCCACAAACAGATCGAGGATGCGATAGACGCTGTTGGGCGCAACCCGCTTTCCGCGTCGCTGCGAAACCAGATCGGCGATGTCATAGGCCGAGGCAGGTTTGTCAAAGGTTGCCAGCACCGCAAAAATATCGGCGCGCATATCCGTCCATTGCTCGCCTGCTGCGGTTAGCGCGGCTTCGGCAGCCTGCGCCAGATCGTGCCCTGCATGTTCGTGATGGTGATGAGCCGCTGCCATGGGGCAAATCTATGCCCTTTATGATCAAAGGGCAAGGGCACAGCGTTTAGCCGCGCGCGCGTTGGTTCAGTTGATGGCCCAGGGCGAGGATCGATACGCCGACAATCGTCAGCACAATTTCATAGCCGCCATGCGGCATCGCGGCAGCCCCTGCCATCGTACCAATGCCTAGCCCGCCGATTGCGGCGGGAAGCATGAAGCCATGCGCCAACACGCCTTGGATCAACGCCAGTGCGCCAAAAATGATTGCGAGCACCAATCCGACTTCGTGGATCACCGGGCTCAACAAAAGCCCACCGGCAGACGAAATCAGCGCCAGCAAAACCGCCGTGCCCAGACAGTGCACCAAGCACAGCCCCGCCAGCCCCATACCAAGGCTGTCCCAGCTTTTGCTGCGGATCAGGATGTTCAAACCGGTCATTGCCCTTTGCATATGGCATGATTCGAACAAGGTTACAATATAACATTTGAAAAGATGTGCGAGATTCGTACCGTCTATTATCCATTCGTTAACCACGTAGCTTAGCGGGAAAGTGACCATAGCGTGGCATATCGGTTGGCATGTGGAGCAAATGGAAAATGGCTGTTTCGGCGGTGGTGATGATCGCCAGTCCGGCTGCTGCGCTCAATGAAGGGCTGCAATGCGTGCCTTATGCGCGCGCGCTTTCGGGGGTGCAGATCCGGGGTGACGCGCATAGTTGGTGGCTGCAAGCTGCGGGGCAGTATCAACGGGGAAGCCGACCCTCGGTCGGTGCTGTCATGTCCTTTCGTCCGCACGGAGCCATGCGGCTTGGACATGTGGCGGTGGTCCGTAAAATCATCGACCGGCGCACACTGCTTATCAGCCATTCCAACTGGTCCACAATCAACGGCGTGCGCGGCCATATCGAAAATGACGTTCGCGTCATTGATGCATCCGATGAAAATGACTGGAGCCGGGTGCAAGTGTGGTACGCGCCCAACCAAGCAATGGGTACGACCGCTTGGCCTTTGAACGGCTTCATCTATCCGGCAAAGCCGCAAGGCTTGGGGCGAGACGCAAAATGCGGTGAAGGCATTGCTTGGCTATACGCCAAAGCCTGCGCCGAATATCGCGGCAACACCGGTTCGTTCGGTTGAGAAACCGGGAGCGGTCGAGGCAAGTTTCAAGCTATCAACAGCGCTCATCGCCGAAGTGAGCAAAAAGGCCGCCAAAGAAAAGGCGAAAAGCCGCACGTAAAAGCGTTCAGGCAAAGATTGCCGCCGCCTGCATCCCCGTCATCACCGGTTCTCCCCGGCTGTTCCAGACATGCATCGTCTGGCTGCTCGCACCGTGCGCGGCATAATGCGTTTCGCTGTGCAGATACCACCAGCCGCCGTCGGTTTCGGGTTGGTCCGCCAGCATGTTCAGTTGCCAGTTGATCGAACTGATCGGAGCCTTTTCAGTCATCAATCCCATGGCAGAGGGCGGCAGGGCATCGCCGATGCAGATCAGGCTGGCGGTGATATCCAATCCGTCGCGTTCTCGAAGCCGATACCATCCCGAAAGCTGCGGCTCGCCAAGGCCAACACCCTGCCTCTTTTCCGGATATTCCATATGATGCGTGAAAAAGTCGGGCGGGCCGCTTCGCAAGCCATCGTCTCCGGGAACGGGTGGTAACGCGGGCGGAGCCAAGTCGGTGAAATCGACATGGCTTTCACGCGGTGCCATAAACACGAACGTGCCGCTGAGCACGGTCTCCCCGCCAGACCGGATATCGCTGCGGATGAAGGCACTGTTGCGACCCCGGCGCAAAATTGTGGCTTCGATTTCGATTTCGCCCGCCACCGGTCCGCAAAAGGCGATTTGGGCCGAAAGCAGTGGAGGCAGTTCCGGGGCTGCCAGTCGCGCTGCTTCAAAGGCCAAGGTAGCGCTGAAGCCGCCATAGGCCGTGCGCCCTTGGTGCCATGTGCTGGGGATGGTTATCGGGTGTTGGGCTGCGGCGGGATCAAATTGCGCCAAAATCGAAGCCAAATTCACGCCGTTTCGTCCGGATTAGCCAGTTGAACCCAAACCGGCGCATGGTCGCTCGCCTTTTCCCTGCCGCGATGGTCCTTGTCGACACCGCAGGCCACAAACCGATCCGCCGCAACGGGGCTGAGCAACAGATGATCGATCCGAAAGCCATGATCTTGTTGCCATGCCCCTGCCTGATAATCCCAATAGGTCCAGACGCGCCCTTGCGGATAGTGCGTGGCCAAGGCATCGGTCCAGCCGTCAGCGAGGATGCGGCGATAGGCGGCAATGCTATCGGGCTGGCGCAGGGCATCGTCGAGCAGTGCCTTGGGTGACCAGATGTCGTGCACATGCGGGACGACATTATAATCTCCGACCAGGACAACGGGCGTTTCGGGGATCAGCAGGCTTGCCGCATGGGCGCGCAATCGCTCCATCCATGCCAGTTTATAATCGAATTTCGGCCCGGGCTGGGGATTGCCATTGGGCAGATAGATGCTGGCGATGCGGACGCCATTCACATCCGCCTCCAGATAGCGGGATTGTTCGTCTTCCGGATCACCGGGAAGCCCGCGCTGCGTTTCTTGCGGTGTCGCATCGCGGGCAAGGATGGCAACGCCGTTAAAGCTTTTCTGCCCGTGCCAGATCGCGCCATAGCCAATGCGTTCAAATTCCTCGGCGGGAAAGCCTTCATCTTGGGTTTTGATTTCCTGCAAACAGGCGACATCGGGTTGCGTTTCCTGCAACCATTCGAGCAGACGGGGCAGGCGGGCCTTGATCCCGTTGATATTATATGTGGCAATTTTCATAGAAAGTATTTTCTGTGGAAAAATAGATCAGACGGCGAAGCTGGAGCCGCATCCACACCCTGCCTGGGCATTGGGATTGGTTACCTGAAAGCTTTTTCCACCGAGCGACTCGATAAAATCGACCGCCGATCCGCGCACCAGATCGAGACTCACCGAATCGACCACCAGCCGTGCGCCTTCGGCTTCGGCAATTGCATCATCTGCCTCAATCGACTCGGCGAGGCCAAAGCGATATTGGAAGCCCGAACAGCCGCCGCCTTCGACGGACAGTCGCAGTAACGGTAATTTGCCTAGCTTTTCAGCTATTTCCGCCACGCGGCGTGCTGCATTGGGCAGCAATTGAATGTCTGGAATGGATGCCATGGAACGCAATGTAGGCGTAAACAAAAAGGGCGGCAAGACGTTGCCGTCTATGCCGCCCAGAGATTACACCCTCTCCCAAAGGTGATGCGTTACGGTCGGACGACCATATTGGCCGGACCGCCCAAAGATTTGCTAGCAGCAACAGTTGCAACGGGCAACTGATTTGACAGATTTATGACGGCTGGTTTGACGACAGCGACGGGCAGAAAGCTGTTTGGGTTTACCGCTTCGCCGCCGATCCGCACTTCATAATGCAGGTGGCTTCCGGTCGAACGGCCTGTCGAACCCATGAATCCGATCAGGTCACCCTGACGGATGCGCTGGCCGGGATAAACGTTCAAAGCTGACATATGGCCATAACGCGTCTGGATGGCGTTGCCATGTTCCAGCTCGATGAACTTGCCATAGCCGCTGACCCATTGTGCACGACCGACGGTGGCGTCGGCGGTTGCATAGATGGGGGTCCCGACGGGGCCGCGAATATCAATGCCTTTATGATTGCGGCTGGCGCCTCGCGTTGGCGAGCGACGATAGCCGAAATTGCTGGAAAAATCCATGTTGCTGACAGGGTTGATCGCAGGAATGGCAACATCCGATTTCCGGTTGGTGCCCTTGATGCGGCCCCAGCCGTCATGCAGCGAACGAAATTCAGGATCGGAGATACCCAGTGCCGTTTTGTTGGCCTCGACATCTTCGGGAGCGACACGGAAATTGTCAGAAGCAGCTGTTGCTGCTGCCGATGCGGCGGATGCAGGAGTAGCGGCAAGCATTGTCGCTGCGACAATGGCCCCTCCAGCAAGTGCAAGCTTCCCCATCAGTGATTGGCCTTTGGCCAAAGCGCTGCGTAGCATGATTGTTCAAAACCCTATTTTGCGACTCGCTTCAACAATGCCGAAGCAGGCTGCGTGACCCAAGTTAAGCCAGTTATTCTGACCACCCCTTATTATTGAGGTCGGTTTGAGGGTCGGTTCCCTGCATTGCAACCCACGCGTAATAATCGCGGGATAAACCGGCCTTTGAACGCGCTGAGTCGTTGAATGGAGGCTTCAAAGCCCCCTGAACATGGCTCTCTACCGCGCTTTTCCAATGAACCAAATGGTTAACACCCGCCTCTCGACAAGCCGATTCAAACCAGCGAGTACCCACGGAAACATGCCGGATTTCGTCGTTATAAATACGGTTAAGAATAAGCGCAGAGGCCGAATCGCCATGCGATTCGAATCGGGAAATTGTGGCGGGGGTTACGTCCAGGCCGCGCGCTTCGAGCACCATCGGCACCACGGCAAGCCGCGCAAGTACATCATTTCGTGTGGAAAAGGCCGCCTCCCACAGGCCGTCATGCGCCGGATGCGCGCCATAAAAACTGCCCAACGCGCGCAATCGCCGTTCGATAAGCGCGAAATGCATCGCTTCGTCCGCGCCCACGCGCAGCCAATCATCGGCAAATCGCGGCGGGAATTGCCCACCGAATCGCCCGACACAATCAAAAGCCAGGTCGATCGCAACAAATTCGATATGGGCAAAGGCGTGGAGCATAGCGATTCTGGCTCGTTCAGAGCCCGCTTTGCGCCGTTTTGGCATGTAGCGCGGGGCGAGCAATTCAGGGACTTCCGGGCGGGCGGGCACATCGGGCATGTTGACGTCTAGCCGGTGTTCCAGCCTACCCATCCGCCATTCGCGTGCTACCTTTCGCGCAAGCATCACCTTGGACTTTGGATCGGCAGTTTGCAGTACCGACAGGCAGGCTTGGCCCAGTGTCCGGTGCTCGGGCTTCAAAACCCTAATTCCCATGCTTTGAACAGATAGATAAGGCCGATGGCGCTGACAATCCACGCCGTCCAGCGTTTGAAATTGGCATCACTCAACCGGTCCAAAACCCAACCGCCGCCGCGCGTTCCCGCCATGGATGCCGGAATGGCTAGGGCAAACAGCCAAATTGGCGGCATGGCGTCAAAGCCGTTTGCTTGGCCCAGCAAAAGGGAGAACACCGCGATTTTGGCGACATGATTCAAAGACTGGATTGCCGCTTTGGTCGCAACAATCTGATGCCGGTTCAGCCCGGTGCGGACGAACACGGTGTCGATCAACGGCCCCGAAACCCCCGCCGTCAGGTTCAGCAACCCGGCGACAAAGCCCGAGGCAAAGGCGACAACGGGCTTTGCCGCATCGGGCGCGAACCAGCCTTTGGGAAGCCACAGCAGGATAGGCAACAATCCCATCAACAGAAATACCAACGCCTTGGGCGGGACGAATGAAATCGCAAACATCACCGCTGCTGCCGCGGCGGTTGCCAACGCGAACCAGCCGAAAATGCGCGGCTGGATATGATCGCGGTGCAGCACCGCGCGCCAGCCATTGGCGACCAATTGCAAAATGCCGTGCGTCACAAAAGCGGCCTCGATCGGGAGCAGCAAGGCAAGCAGCCCCATCAGCATCATGCCTCCGGCCATGCCGAAAATGCCCGAGACAAAGGCGGTGAAAAGGGAGGCTGCTACCAAAAGGGCGGCGACCGCGAGTTGCATCAGTTCATCCCGCTCTAAAGCGCCTGAGCCGCCTCCAGCACCGCCTCGGCATGGCCCTTCACTTTCACCTTGCGCCACACGGCCGCGACTTTGCCGTCCTTGCCGATCAGGAAGGTGCAGCGTTCGATGCCCATATATTTGCGGCCATAAAGCGATTTTTCCACCCACACGCCCATTTGCTCAATCGCGTCGCTGGCTTCATCCGACAGCAGTTCTAGGTCAAAATCATATTTCGCCTTGAATTTGGCAAGCTTGGCGGGTTTGTCCTTTGACATGCCAAAGACCGCGACACCGGCTTTCTTGAAATCGCTCGCAAGTGCGGTAAAATCCTTGCCCTCATTGGTGCATCCCGGTGTGTCGGCTTTGGGATAGAAATACAGCACGAAGGGGCCTTTGAGTTCGGCCAAGGCGACGGGCTTTTCGTCACTGTCCTGAACCGTCACCTTGGGCAGAGTATCGCCAATATCGGTCATGCTAGCTTTTCCTTCCTATATGCGTCCCAAACCTGTTTGATCACTTTCTTGGCCGCAACCACCGCCGTCATCAACCCTGCCCAATCGGCAAAGCTCAATGATTGGGCAACGAGCACCTGTGCCGGCTCGGGTGGGGCCTCGCTATCCGGCGCGACCAGCCGCAAAAGCACCAGCATCCGCGTTAGCAGTAACTGGGCATCGGCAAATTCAGGTGGTAAAAAGCCCGCCGCAGTTAAAGCCGCTGCTGCCTCATCGAGCCGGGGAGAAAAGGCAGAAATATGTTCTAATTGCAGCGCATGGATGCAGAACTCTGCATCGACCAACCCGCCCTCGCACAGTTTCACATCAAGCGCGCCTTTAGGCGGCTTATGCTCTGCCATTTCGGCGCGCATGGCAATGATGTCTTTGCGGAGTTTGGACGTTTCGCGCTGGGTCGACAGCACATCGGCGATAATCGCTTCGGCTTCTTTGGCAGGCCCATAAACCACCCGCGCCCGCGTGAGCGCCATATGTTCCCAGGTCCAAGCTTCCTCATGCTGATATTTGGCGAAGCTTTCCAGATTCACGCACAGCATCCCTTGCGCGCCCGATGGCCGCAACCGCGTGTCTATTTCATACAGCGCGCCGCTTGCCGTTTGGAGGCTCAGCGCTCCGACAACGCGTTGTGCCAGCCGGTTGAAATATTGTGTCGTGCCAAGCGGTCTTCGTCCGTCCGATTCCTGCCCGGTCTCTCCAGTAAAAAGTAACACCAGATCGAGATCGGATGCATGGGTCAGCGCTTGGCCTCCCAACCGCCCATAGGCGAGGATCACCAATTCATTGCCCGCGATCCGGCCATGCGCTTCTTCAAATTCGGCAACCGTCGCCGCTGTCAAATGGAGCAGCGCCACTTCGGCGAGTTGGGCATAAGCACGCGAAACCGCAAGCGGATCTTGCCGCCCCTCGATCAACTGCACACCAAAGGCAAAGCGCTTTTCGCCGACAAAGGCACGGACGATATCGAGTTGCCGTTCATAATCCTCGTCCCCGATCCGCACCGCCAGTTCCTGAGCCAACGAACTTTGGTTTTCGGGCAGATCAAGCGCGCTGGCGTCGATTAGCCCGTCGAGATATTCGCTGCGCCGCGCCAGCGTGTCTGCAAGGGTAGGCGCGTAGCTCAAGACATCGGCAAGAAGCTTTAGCAGTGCCGGACGAGCATCGAGCAGATGGAAAAAATTGATCGCACTGGGCAATGCTTCGAGCAAATTATCCATCCGCGCCAGCGCCCGCTCGCTATCGGGGGCAGAGACCAGCGCCTCCATGATCTTGGGCAGCACGTCTTCAAAAGCCTCGCGCGCCGAGGTGGAGCGGATCGCACGCAATTGACCGCTGCGCCAACGCGACAGCCGCTGGGCAACGGAGCCGGGCGCAGCATAGCCCATATCGGCCAGTTGTTCTTCCAGCGGCACGCCATCGTCGGCCAGATGGCGCGGGCCGCTCTCGTTCTCGTCTCCCGCTAACCCGTCATATATCGCTTCGACTTGGGCGACCACCGGTTGCAATAGCGAGAGCAGCGCTTTGCCGTCCTTCAACCCATGCAGACGCGCCGCACGGTCCAGTTCGCCTGCATCTTCGGGCAGGCTGTGTGTCTGCCGATCGTCGAGCATTTGCAGCCGGTGTTCGATGGTGCGGAGCAATTCATAGCCCTGCGATAAAACTGCCGCATCCTCTCCGCCGATCCGGTCGGATTCAACCAGCCGAGCCAGCGCTTCACGCGTATCGGCGATCCGCAAGGCGGGATCACGGCCTCCGTGGATTAACTGATGCGCCTGCGCGAAAAATTCACACTCCCTGATTCCACCGCGCCCGCGTTTGAGATCATAGCCAGGGCCGAAATCCTGCCCCTCATGATAATGATCGCGGATTTGTCCGGTCATCTGGCGGATATTGGCCAATTGCCCGAAATCCAGACTGCGCCGCCAGATGAAGGGTTGAATAGCCTTCAGGAAATAGGCCCCCAGTTCGCGGTCCCCCGCCGCTACACGAGACCGGATAAAGGCCGCTTGTTCCCAAGCCAAAGCGCTGGATTCATAGTAATTGAGCGCGCCTTCAACGGGCAGCGTGATAGGCGTCACTTCGGGCGACGGACGCAGCCGCATGTCGACACGAAAAACATAGCCATGTTCATCGCGTGCGCTAAGCAACTCGATCACGCGCCGCCCGATCCGCACCGCGCTGTCGGCCACATCCTCGCGTTCGCGCCGGGGGAGCGTTTCGGGATCATAGAGAAAGATGGGATCGATGTCGGAGCTGTAATTCAGTTCTTGCCCACCATGTTTGCCGAGGCCGATGACGGCAAAGCCTTTTGGCACGGCCCCGGGCACGCGTTCTTCGATGGCGGCGGCGATTGCGGCATCAAGGGCTGCGTCGGCGAAGTCTGAAAGGATACGGGTGACGCGGGATAAATCCCATACACCTGCAAGATCGGCAATGGCAGTGACCAGCGCGACGCCCTGCCTTTGCTTGCGGAGCGTGGCTCCGGTGTCGCCTGCAATATTGACTGCCAAGGCGGCGGCCAATGCGGCGTCATATTGACCCTGTTTCAACAACGCCACCAGCTCGGGCTGGCGCTCGATCAGTCCGGCGAGAAAAGGGCTGTTGGCCTGTGCGCGGGATAACGCCTCCATCAGCCCAAATAATCCCGTCTGAAGTCCTCCGCAAACGCCGCAAACCGCCCCTCGGCAATCGCTCCACGCATCGCCGCCATCAGGCTTTGGTAAAAATGCAGATTATGCTGGGTCATCAACATGGCCCCCAATATCTCCCCCGATTTGACCAGATGATGCAGATAGGCACGGCTGTAGGTGGTGCACACCGGACAATCGCAGCGTTCATCCAAAGGCCCCAGGTCCTCGCCATGTTTGGCGTTGCGGATGTTGACCGCTCCGCCCCAGGTAAACGCCTGTCCGTTGCGTCCGCTGCGTGTCGGCAGCACGCAATCGAACATATCCACGCCGCGCGCCACCGCGCCCACCAGATCGTCGGGCTTTCCCACCCCCATCAAATAGCGCGGTTTATCGGCGGGCAGCATATCGGGCGCATGGTCGAGGCAGCCAAACATCGCCTCTTGGCCTTCGCCAACCGCAAGCCCGCCAATGGCATAGCCGTCAAAGCCGATGTCGATCAGCGCGTCGGCACTTTCGCGGCGGAGCGCCTCATCAAGCGATCCCTGCTGAATACCGAACAGCGCCGCGCGCTCCGCATGGTCTCCCCCTGCATCAAAACCTTCGCGGCTGCGCTTTGCCCAGCGCATCGAGAGTGCCATAGATTTCGCCGCTTCGTCGCGCGACACGCCGTTCGCCGGACATTCGTCAAAGGCCATCACGATATCGCTGCCCAACAAACGCTGTATCTCCATTGAGCGTTCGGGGCTGAGCATATGCCGCGATCCATCCAAATGGCTTTGAAACGTCACCCCGTCCTCGGTAATTTTCCGCAAAGACGAAAGACTCATCACCTGATAGCCGCCACTGTCGGTAAGGATCGGGCGATCCCATTTCATAAAATTGTGCAAACCACCCAGCCGCGCCATGCGCTCCGCCGTGGGTCGCAGCATCAGGTGATAGGTATTGCCCAAGATGATATCCGCGCCGGTTGCGCGCACTTCCTCGGGCCGCATCGCCTTTACCGTCGCTGCTGTACCCACCGGCATGAAGGCGGGTGTGCGGATTTCGCCGCGCTGCATCTGGATGCTGCCGGTGCGGGCTTTGCCGTCTGTCGCACTGATTTTGAAGGCGAATCGTTCTGTCATGCAATACGCCATAGCTGGCAGCTTCATTTGGCGCTATGGGGCCGCTATGGGGCAAAATCGCCAGACAGATTTGGGGCATCTGGCCGGATTGCTGCTGGCTGCTGCCACGCTATCGGCCTGTGATGGCGAGAGCCAGAGCAAAGATATCCGCTATAGTTCGGAGGATCGTGGCATCACCATGCCCGAACCCAAAAAGGCCGCGCGCGAGAAATGCTATGGCATCGCCCTTGCCCAATATAATGATTGCGCCGCCGGCCCGAAAAGCGATTGTGCGGGAACAGCAACGAAAGATTATATGCCTGATCGCTGGAAATATGTGGCCGCCGGAACTTGCGAAGCCGGATTTGCCGGAACGTTGGAGCCGGGAGCGCCGCTCCCTGAAACCGATGGTTGAGAAACCGTTGGTAGTGATGGAAACCGTAGCCCTGAGCCTGTCGGGCCGCTGGCCGCCTTCGGCTCGACAGGCTCAGGGCTACGGTGCATTAATACGCTGATGATTTCAGGTCCTGAAAAATTAGACATGGCCTTGAAAGCGGCAACGAGCACGTTAACGGGCACAACCGAAACCCCCCGCTTGGACGCCGAATATCTGATGGCCCATGCGCTGGGCATGACACGCGGAGAAATGCTGCTGAAACGGCGCGACCTTTCCGTACCGGCGGGATTTGCAGCGCTCATCGAACGGCGAGAGGCCGGTGAACCGGTGGCCTATATTTGCGGGGTGCAGGAATTTTGGGACCTCACCCTGAAAGTCACTCCCGATGTTTTAATCCCGCGGGCCGATAGTGAGACCTTGATCGAGGCGACGCAAAGCCATTTCGCCGGAAGGGTCACCGCCTACAAAAATCCTCGATCTTGGCACTGGTTCAGGGGCGCTATTGCTCGCCGCCCTGTCGCTGTTTCCCGATGCGAAAGGTGTTGGCATAGATGCAAGCGTAGCAGCTTTGGCGGTGGCCAAGGACAATGCCTTTGCCTGCGGCTTTGGACGGCGGTGTGCTTTTCTGCACGCAAGCTGGCGCGAAGCTGGCTGGGCGCGCGATTTGGGCCGATTTGACCTGGTCCTTTGCAATCCGCCTTATGTAGAGGATGACGCTTTGCTTGATCGTTCGGTACGCGATTTCGAGCCTGCGTCCGCGCTATTTTCCGGGAGTGAGGGGATGGACGATTACCGCATCCTGATCCCGCAAATTCCCGATTTGCTGCGGCCTCAAGGCGCAGCCATTTTCGAGATCGGCAAAGGGCAAGACGATGCAGTCTCGACACTCGCCCGGGAAGCGGGGTTTAGCGTCCAAACCCGAGCCGATCTGGCTGGAATCATCCGCGCCTTAACACTCACTTGTAGAAATTAGCCAAAATTTCACTTGGAATCGCACTATCAAGGCGCTAGGACGGCATCAGCTTTGCAGCGATGTGGCCCTTTACCGGCCCTTTTTGCGAAGCCGCCCCAACGCATTGATGGCAGGAGGCAGCCCAAGAGAGGCTGGCGCGTTGCAAGGGTAACATTCTGAACCAGTGAGATAAATTTATCAGGACGGAAAAGTCTTTATGAATATTCGCCAAACCAGCCGCCGACGCGGTAGGGGCAATAATAATCGTACGCCGAATAATAATCGCAACGGCTATGATAATCAGAACCGCATCGACAATCGCGCGCGTGGCAATGCGTCGCAGATGCTCGAAAAATTTAAAAAGCTGGCGCAAGACACCCAATTAAACGGGGATCGTGTGCAGGCCGAATATTATCACCAGTTTGCCGATCATTATTTCCGGGTACTCGCCGATTTCCGCAGTCGTCAGGAAGAAGGCAGGCCACAGCGCAGCGAATGGCGCGATGATCGTGATGGCAGCGAAGGCGGCGATTGGCGTGATGGCGAACGCGACATGGACGAAGCGCGCGACACCGAAAGCAGCGACAACGCCCCGGAAGACAATGACGAACGCGAAGTCCGCGAAGAACGTCGTCCGCAACGGCAAAATCGCAATGACCGTAATGACCGTAATGATCGGCCGGAGCGCAATCAGGATCGGAATCCGGAGCGCAACCAAGAACGCCAGCCGCGTTCTGATGCACGGCCCGAAGCGCGGCCAGAGGCCCGTCCTGAACCCCGTAACGAACCACGCAACGAACCGCGCAATGATCGCCCGCGCAGAGAGCGTCCGGAACGCTTCAATCGCGACGATGCACCTGCACAAGGCGGGCTCGATATTGCGGTGCTCCCCCCTGCAATCGGTATTGCCGCCAATGACGAGGCGGATGCTCCCGTTGCCCAAGAGCAAGCTGCCAAGGCGCCTGCCCGCAAACCCCGCGCCCGCCGCCCCAAGGCGAGCGACGAGGAAGTGGTCGCCGCAGCCGAATAAGGGCTTCTGTTAAGCTGAGGCTATGCGTTAATCGAAACGAGAGGTTTCCCTGTCACCACGTTGGTGTCAGGAGCTTCTCTACATGAAATTCATTACCATGCCTTCGCGCGGCGGCACCTATTTAGTAGTCGCGGACAATGTCGCCTGGCTCCGTACCGCCGAAAATGGACAAACCCAGATCGGCATCGTCGGCGGCTCGCCCTTGCTCGTCACCGGAACCATTGATGAGGTTGCGGCGATTATTTTGGACGGCGTTGGTAAGCAGGACTGATCTTAGCGCAGTCCTAAGGTTCGCTGGGCCTTGGCAATCGCGCGATAGGCAAGTGATTTCCCCAAATTGCGCGACGGCCATGGGGCCGGAGTTTGCGGTGTGATCCCGGCCTTTCTCACCAGATGGTTGAACGCCCGCGCGTCGGCCTCTGAATAGCTCCAGTCCGAACGCCAAGTGATCGACAAAGAGATCGATACGGCATCGCCATTTTGCACCCAATGCGGGGCCTTTACCGGCACATAGATCGCTTCACCCGGAATGATCGCAATCGGCTGGCCTTTGGCGGCAAAGGCATCTTCCCAATGCTGATTGCGGTGATGCTGGCCCAGATGGAATTTTTCGTGTGCCTGCGGCTGGACGAGGGTTTCGTCTTCGGCAGAAAACACCGTCATGGTTTTCTGTCCGCGCACCTGCAGCAGGATATTATGCTCGGGATCGAAATGGAACGGGGTCACCGATCCGGGAGACGAAATGAAGATAAAACCTTCCAGCCCCAGCATTTTCCCTGTGCGCTGTGCCACCAGCGGCTCGATTTCGGCGAGCGTGTTTTTGAGGAGCGCGGCATATTCGGGATGCTGTTCGATCCGCTTTATTACCATCCACGATCCGTTTTCTTCGATCGAACGGATTGTATCGGCAACGCTCAATTCGGGGGCGGGCACATCTTCGGGACGGATGCCTACGGGCAAGTTGCCGGGATTATATTCGACGCTGTCTTTTGGCAGTGCCGCCGCCAGATCGACCAGTGCATCGAGTTGCAGCAAGGCGTGGTCGAGCAACGTATGCGGCAACTTGGCCGTTTGCCGGGGATAGCAGCCGATCCAGGATGGCCATCGCTTCGGCGGGAAAAACAGGGTGTGTCATGGCGCCGAACGATAGCGGTTGCAGGCTAAAAAGCGGTTAATCTCCACAAGCAAAAAGGGCGCTCCTTGCGGAACGCCCTCTTGCTATATCCCGGGAGAGGGAGGGATTAAACGGCGGCGATCGAAACCACAAAGCCGCTGAGCATGACTGCTGCGAAAAGCGAAAAAATCTTTTCCATGGTGCTGTTCCTTTTACTTTGCCTGCCACCCCGGATGAGGTGTTGGCGGATACAGCCTTCAAGAACATCCTGTTGTTATTATTTGATCTCTGTATAAATGCTGCATGTGCGAAAGCAATTGTTGCTTTGGCCGAATGAGTTGCACAAAATGCAACTGCTATCCGGTATGAAGCACAGCAAATTCGGCCATTTTCGCTTGAGCTTGGCGCGATTCAGCAAAGAAGAAAATCGGCCAATCGTGCATCAGGCCATCCTTTTCGATATAATCTGCGGTCGGCAATTTTGCTGCCAAGGCCCGGGCATCGGTCAATAATATGTCATCGCCACCGCCAAAGGTAAGCACCGGCGGCAATCCGCTCCAGTCTCCGTTGATCGGGCTAACGCGGGCATCGTCCAGCGCCATATCGCGCGCGTACATCCGCCCCGCTGCGTGCGCGCCCGAGACGGTGAGGATGCAATCACGCGGTTCGATCCGCTTTTGATCGGGATTGCTGACGGTGAGGTCGAGCCATGGGCAGATGAGCAACATCCCGTCCGCCTGCCGCAATCCGGCATCGCGCGCTTGCTGGGCCACCGCAGCGGCTAGGCCACCTCCCGCACTATCCCCGCCCAAGATGAACTTGCCGCCATGGTTGGCAATAAAATCCCGGTAAACCGCCATCGCCCAAGCGACGGTCTCTTCGGCCCCGGCTTCGGGCGCGAGCGGATAGAAAGGCGCGGTAATGGCAAGTCCATGTTTTTGGGCCATACGGACGAAATATTTCCAATGCACATCGACCGCAGGATAGACATAACCACCGCCGTGAAAATACAGCATTTGTGCGGCAGGGGACGGTATTTTTTGGGGCTATTGTCCAGATTGTGCGGCCCTCAAATTCGCGGGCTTCGATATTGACCTGCGCCCGCATCTTCGCCGTGGGCCGAAAGGGATTGTCGCGCGAAGCCGTGATCCGCTTTTCAAAGCCCGGGCCAGCGGAATATTGGCTCCGCAGCACCCCGGTGGTACGTAACATCGCCCCGGTCAGGCGCGCTAACAGGCTTGGCATTATTCCCTCTCCCTCAATACCCGTGCTTCCACGCCGATCCGCCACCACAACAGGACAGCGTTCGCCAGCGAAAAGGCCAGTGCCACAATGGGGGCGTTCAGCACCAGTGGCAACAGTGCGATTTCGGCGACGACCACCGCATAATTGGGGTGCGTCATATAGCGATATGGCCCTTTGCGGATGCGCGGAAAATGGGCGGCGCTGATAATCCGTGTGGTCCACCAGCGTCCGATGCTGGCTAGCGTCCAGAAACGGAAGACCTGCGTTGCCGCAAAGGCGATGAGCAAGAGCGGTGACGGGGCGGGCCCGGGCAGGGCAAAAAGGGCAATAGCCACGAGCCATCCGCCATGGAGCAGGATGAACAAAGGATAATGCCTGCGTCCATATTCAACGCCGCCCTCGGCCAGTAAGCGGCGGGTGTTGGCTTGGGCATAAACAAGCTCGCCCAATCGCTGCACGATGACATAGGCCAGCAAGCCAAGCGCCCAAGCGGGCCAAGCTGAAATGGAGAGCGTCAAGGCCGCAACAGCGCCAAGGCTCCGGTAAAGCCTGGCCCCAATGCCGTTACCAGCGTTGGCCCCGTCAGCGGCCCCGCATCAAGCATCGTCTTCAACACAAACAGCACCGTCGGCGAACTCATATTGCCATGATCGCGCAGCACGGCGCGTGTCGCGGGTAGGTCGCTGCCGAAATAGCCGGCCAGCGCATCGACCACGCGGCCACCTCCAGGATGGCAGGCGGGCTCCACCATGCTGGCTTTCGCAACGCCGTGCGCCTGCATAAATTGATCGGTAAAGGGCGCAAAGTCGCGGGTCACAAAGGTGGGAATGTCACGCGAAAGCACCAGATCAAAGCCGGTATCGCTGATTTCCCAACCCATCATATCTTGCGTATCGGGCCAGACATGCTGGGTAGCGGCGGCGATTGCCGGGCCTTTGCCATTGCCGACCACCGCTGCGGCGCAGCCATCGGCGAACAGGGCCAGTGCGATCATGTCCTTCTTGCCCATTTGATCGTGGTCATAGGCCAGACTGCACAGTTCCAGACAGACCAGTAACACCGGTTTTTCCGGCGAGGCCCGATACAGATCCGCCGCCAGCGACAGCCCCAGAACTCCCCCCGCACAGCCATAGCCAAACAGCGGCAATGTGCGGGTATCGGGAGCGAACCCCATGTCGGCAATCATCCGGCTCGGCAGGCTGGGCGTCATCGTGCCCGTGGTCGAAACAAAAACGATCTGGCCGATATCCTGCGGCGAAAGTGCGGCGCGTTTCAGTGCATCGGTAGTGGCCTCCCGGAACAGCGATGCGGCGACATTTTCATAAACCGCCGCGCGGTCTGCCCAACTGCGTTCCTCCAGATAATATTCGGGCGACATGGCGAGAAAGCGTCGCTCTATCCCGCTGTTTCGCAAGATCCCCGCGATCCTTGGTGGCAATGTTCCGCGCGCGTCGAGCACAGCCATCACGCCGTCTTGTGTTAACATATGCTTGGGTAGCGCGGTGGCAATGGAAAGGATCTGGGGCATATTCGCCGCCTGCTATCCTGTCTGCGTTACAACCTCCAGCGATATCGGGATTTGCCCGAAAGCTTTGCTCTTCCGTTCACGCATTCAGAATGATAGGCAATATTAATGTCAGGGGAATTGGACGCTGCGGGTTCGGCCATCGAAGGCGCTCTTTTGGGCGCGTCGATAGAGCCAGGGCACGGAGTGACAAGCGTATCCGGGGTGGCAAAGACCTGTCTCAATTGCAACTCCCCTGTTGATCGAAATTATTGCCCGCTATGCGGGCAGAAAGCAGAAGTGCCGCGAACCTTGTCGGCCATCTGGCACGATATCCTCCATTCCGTGCTGCATTTTGACGGTAAATTGTGGCGCACCTTGCCCATGCTGGCCTTTAAACCGGGTGAATTGACCCGGCGCTACATTCATGGCGAGCGGGCCAAATTTGTGTCCCCCATGGCGATATTCTTGTTTTCTATTTTCCTGATGTTTGCCGTGTTCAGCTTCGGTGGCGCGCCTGACGGGCAGGTGCGAGGCAATTGGAAGGAGGATATTGCCAAGGAAGCGATTATATTGGACAAGTCCATCGCCGAAACCGAGGTGAAGCTTGCCAGTACGGCCACAGGATCGCCCTATGCCGATCAGTTGAAATCAAAACTCGACGAGCTGAAATCCGAACGCAACGGCATTGCATGGGCCACGAACGGCAAATCAATCTATGACGATGTAGGTGGAACGACTACGCCGGATGGAAAGGTCAAAATATCCGCATTTAAATCTGACACAGGCTGGTTGTGGCTCGACAAAAAGCTGAACGAAGGCGGCAGAAAGATGGTCGAAAATCCCAGCCTCACCTTTTACAAGCTGCAGACCAACGGGTATAAATTCGCATGGCTACTGATCCCGCTGTCATTGCCCTTTATCTGGCTGGTGACCTTGGGCGTGCGCGGTCGCCATTTTTACGATCATGCCGTGTTCGCGACCTATTCGATCACCTTCATGTGCTTCCTTTTCGTGGTAGCCTCCTTGCTTGACTGGATGGGTGTAAATCCGATTGTTGGCGCGTTCATCAGCCTGATTCCGCCCGTTCATCTGTATAAGCAATTGCGGTACAGCTATGGCCTCACCCGGGCTGGCGCTGTCATCCGGATGATCCCGCTATTGATTTCGATCATGATCGTAGTGACTTTATTCATGACCATTTTGCTGTTCTTGGGAATGATGTAATCGAAGCGGGGCGCTTCGTCTTGATCCTAAAACCCGCTCGATAGCGTTAGGGTGGGGCCACTTGCCGGTAATGCCCGGCCTGCGATGCGAAAGCGCCAGTCTGCCTGAAGCCGTAGCGATGTTTGGGCAAGTGGGATCACCGTTTCGAGACTTGGCCCAATATCCAATCGGGAACCACCTTTCTGGCCGCCTGCCCAAATCCCTGAACCGGCGAATAATTGCATTTTGCCGATATCGGCGACAGGCCGGTTTGCCCGCGCCTGAATATCGAAAAATCCAGTATTGTTTTTGCCGCCCAAATATCCGCCCTGGGCAAAGGCGTGAAGATTGACGGCACCTGCCAGTTTAACATTATCAACGCCCCCGGAAAGATAGCCGGCAAATGCATCGGGCTCTGGCCAGCGGAACCGCCGTTCGACCGTCAGCGAAACGGGCAGGCTCTTCTTCGGTTGCCATTTCGCACCGACGGCAAATTCGCGCTGGTTTCCCGGTGGTGCAAAGCTCGTCCTGAAAAGCAAAGCGGGGCCGGAATTGGCCGCACCAAACGGATCCCACGCGGCGATCAAGCCAGCCTGACTGCCACCATATTGCGGCGCTGGGGCCAAACCCGAGCCCAATGGAGTGTCGGACGCGCGCCAGAAACCATAGGCATAAACCGAGACGCGGCTGTCTGCGTTTTGGCCTCCATTTTGACCTTCCGATTTTACTTCGGGACCAAAACCGGCTGCTCTATAATTGCTGCCAGCCTCCGTTTCCAAAACCTGCGGTCGGGGGGTGGTCCCTCGCAAGTTTATCGGGTTCTCTGCTGGAGCGACCCAATTAAGCAGAGAAGTGCCTGGAGGCTGGCCCTCCGCTGCCCAGGGTAAAGCAACGGAGGAATGGGAATAGGTAAGGGCGATTTTGCGCGCCTGAAGCTGGCGTGGATTTTCGGTAAATTGTCCGGCGATGGACGTTGCCGTTTGTCCGTGCTGTGAAACAGATAGTCCGTTTGTCGTGCTCGCGGCTAATCGCACCGTATTTTTGGCCGGATGAATTTGGAAGGCGAGTTCAGGCGCGCCATTCAATATTCGCCCGCCAATCCAGCCAGCAAGAACCAATAACAGGAACAGTAAGGGGCGGCCGGGTATTCTATCCATGGCGATTGACATCGACTGGAAAATGGCTGTGGGCGGTTTTGTCCCAAACCAGTTGCTTGCCAAAGATATATTGCAGATAAATCCAGCACGCCTTTCGCGCCGCCATGATTGCAACGATATTTGCAAGCACGGTGCGTGGGATGGACAAAATGGCTTCTCGCCAGTTCTGTGCATGGAAAACGAAGGCCGCGCGGACCAACATACGCCAGACAAGCATTGTTATATTGGCAGTCAGCAACAGTTTCGCGGTTTCATTTAACGCGGGTATCGCGGCAACTCCTGCGGCGGTGGCCAGTATCAGGGCAACGGTCAAAACGATGCACAGATAGGCGGCAAACAACACAATGGCGGATAGAACGGCCTTGCGATCCCGCAACCGCATCCAAAATTCGGCGGGGCCACCCGTCCAGCCTAGCCGGTCCCAGCCTGCCAGTGCTATTCCGGTCATCCACCGTGCCTTTTGCCGAACCGTGGCATCCAGGCTGTCCGGAAAGCAGGCGCGCGTGCCAACCAGATTTCCTTCCCTGTCCAGCAAGCGCGCCAATATCACCCGGCTCCCGTGCTGGCCGATGCCAAGACCCAGTTCATAATCTTCGGTCAAACTTTTGGGATCAAACGGGTCTCCTCCCCGATCAAGCGCGATGCGCCCCAGTCTGTTTCGCTCGATTGCACAGCCAACACCCGCCAAAGGCAAACCCGCGCCAATGGCTTCGCGCACGACCAGCGTCTTGCCATGGGCCTCGGCGAATTCATCGCAATAATGGCCACTGATCCACCGCGATCCGGGTACCCGCGTTGGTATCACCGGCAATTGTACTGCCGATGCCTTTTCCACCAGATAATCAAAAACACGCAGCGCGTCGGGATGCACCGAATCTTCCGCGTCGTGGAGAATGATGGCTTTCGCTTTCACGCCCTCTTTCAATTCGTCGGAAAGCAGCGCGCGCCAAAGCCGGTTAAGGCAATCGGCTTTTGTGGTGGGTCCAGGGGCTTCGCACAAGATAAGCCGGATTGCGGGATCAAAGCGCGCAGCCCGCATCACCTCGGTTACGCTGGCTGGATCATTGGGATAGCAGCCGACGTAGATGCGATAGTTTTCTCCGCGTTCTGACCAACTTAAACGGGTTCGGGCCAGCATTGCTCCGATAACTGGGGCCTCCTGCCAAGCCGCCACAAAAATAACCAGCAATCCGCTTTGCTTTGGCGGTGGCAGCGTGTGCGCCCGCTGGGGCGGTTGCTGGCGGTAAATTGTCACGCGCCGGATTGACGCACGGGTAATCCAGATCAAGTCCACCACAGCGTCGTCTGCGGCTCCAAGCAGGAAGAAAAAGGCGCTGAACAGCAGCAACTCCTGTTGCCAAAAGGCAATGAAGGCCCATGAACTGCCAAATTCTTCGCCAAAAAAATGCATTAGTTATCCTTTGCGGATGCAAAAGGCTGCTCAGCTCAAGCGAGACGGAAAATTCTGAAACTTAACGGAAAGCGAGGTAAAAATCAGGTCGCGTGTCTGGACCGATACCACATCGAGCGATCAACCGAGATTCCGACAACCATCGCCATGAGGACAAGAATTGCCCAAACTCCGCTAAAGCGCCAATAAATCCCCATGCGGAAATCCGGCATTATGATGGATGCAAAATGGCCCGCCACGGTTAGCAGGTGGAAACCCGCTGCCCAAATTGGCCAATATGCTTCACTTCGCAGTGCGAGGAAATAAAGTCCGCAGAAAAGTAGGAGATCAATTGCCATCACCGGCCAATGGGTTTGCGACCAGCTGCTGGTATTTTCCAAAAGCCACGTCGCCAGCGTAGCCGCCATCAGCAAAGCCGCACCAATCCGCCCGCTCTTTCCACCGGCAGATGCCGCGAAACTACAACATAGCGACAGAAGCAGCCAGAATAGTGTGGGAACTATGAGCATATTGTTATGATGGAAATATAACATCAAAATTTGCCAAGCGCGAGTTCAATCGAAAAGTTTCAGACTTCCGTGGTGCCCTTAAGCCATCACAGGCTCGGACTGGCGATCTGCAATTCGGTCGAGCGAAGCATTCGGACAACCAAAATCATAAACCGCAAGATTACTATCCTGTTTGAGCACGGTAAGGTGCCGGACGGTCGCGGCCATATCGTTGCGGCCCGCGATGATGTTGCTGATGCCGGATGCCATCGTATTGAGCAGTTTCTGGCTCGAATTGATGGGCAGATCATTGCCTTGAATGGCTTCGACCAATGTCGTGCACATCTTGAGTTCCGATAATATGGCCTCGTCTAAAGCCTTGATCGTGTCCTTTGAATCTGCAGCGACCAATGCGCCAAGATTTGCGTCAAATTTTTGCATAACCCTACCATCGCGCCAGATGGGTCTGGTGCGCCTTTTATTTAGAAATGTGGAAAAAAACAGTTCAGCGGAAAATTGCGAATGCGCCTGCAATAACCAATGCCAGACTTAACAATGCCCCGAGAGAAAGAACTGCAACTTGAAAAACACGTATTGTTCGTTCTGCCCAACCTAAGTCATTTTTCTGCCCTCCCAATGGCGGAAGCGCAAATACGTGCTTGCCCCAATGGGCTTGTACGCCTGCCACCGCTTCGGGTTGCATGGTGCGTTGATTGTGGGAATTCGCAAGTGTCGCCGATTGACTAGGCATTTTCTGCCTATCCAATGACGATGAAAGTTTCCGTGCCGCCGCCGCGCGGCTGGGCGCATCCAGCACCTGCATCGCCGCCAATATGTGGTTGTCAATTGTCGAAGGCGAAAGGCCCAGCTGGCGGCCGATTTCTTTTGAGGTAAAACCTTGTGCGACCAGCGACAGGCAATCAATCTGACGGTCTGTAAGACGATCTAGCCGTTCATTATCGGGCACAAGATAAATCATATTGGAAATTGCGAAGACGCCCCTTTTGCTTTCGAAACTTTCCGGAATTCAGTTTATCAGTGACAGCGGCATTAATAATGTCAATGCGCCGTAAATTGCAACATTTTTACAGAATCCCGAATTGAACTGCATTGGAGTAAAATTTAGTGGCAGAGTCAGACATGACGAAAACGGGATTGGCTATGATCGCAAAAAGGCCTGCATCGGCATTGCGGTCCTTTCTGGACAGCGAAGCGGCGGGTGGCCTGATCCTGATCGCCGTCTCTGCGCTCGCGTTGTTCTTGGCCAATTCAATATGGGCTGATTCCTATTTCCATTTTATCCACGCCGTCACCGGTCCGATCCTGTCTCCTAATATTGGGGCAATGACGGTCCATCTTTGGATCAATGACGCCTTGATGGCGGTATTTTTCCTGCTTGTAGGATTGGAGATCAAACGGGAGTTCGTGGACGGCCATTTGGCGAGCTGGACGGATCGCCGCTTGCCGGTGGTGGCCGCTGCAGCAGGAATGATCGTGCCAGCGCTGGTTTATCTGGGCTTTGTTCAGGACCATCCCGCATTGCTACGCGGCTGGGCGATCCCGGCGGCCACCGACATTGCTTTTGCCATTGGTGTCCTTGCTCTCCTCGGCAAAAAGGCGCCGACCTCGCTGAAACTGTTTCTGACAACGGTGGCCATTGTCGATGATATGGGTGCGATTGCCATCATCGCCTTGTTTTATTCCGGCCAGATCAATGGCATTGCGCTGTTGGCTGCCGGCGCAATTTGGCTGCTCATGCTGTTTTTGAACCGGCGCGGTTTCATGATGTTGTGGCCCTATCTCTTGCTGGCCGGGCTGCTGTGGTATGCAATGCTGTTGTCGGGCGTTCACGCCACGATCGCAGGCGTCCTTGCAGCGATCGCCATTCCCTATCGCCGCACGCTGGCAACCCCGGATTCACCGGATTCGCCGTTGCACCGATTGGAGCATTTGCTGTCCAGGCCGGTTGCCTTTCTGATCATTCCCCTGTTCGGCTTTGCCAATGCCGGTTTGTCGCTTTCGGGGATCGGGTTGGAGCAGATATTCATGCCCCTGCCATTGGCGATTGCGCTCGGACTTTTCGTCGGCAAACAGATCGGGATTTTCGGGAGCATTTGGCTCAGCGTCAAACTCGGCTGGGCAAAGCGCCCAAAGGATGCGAACTGGTTGCAGGTTTACGGTGTCGCCCTGCTTTGCGGCATTGGTTTCACCATGAGCCTGTTCATTGGCGGGTTGGCCTTTGATGATCCCAAGATTCAGGACATGGTGAAGCTTGGCGTGCTCATGGGGTCGGTGTTGTCGGCCATTGCGGGCTTTGCCATTTTGCGATTGGCGGCGGCAATCAAAAATCAGGGCTTTGCGAATCGATAAGGCAACAAAAAAGGGACCCGGAAAGGTCCCTCGATTGTTGCCTAATCGATCAGCGAAATGCTTATTTGATCTTCGCTTCCTTGAACTCGACATGCTTCCGCACGACCGGATCATATTTCCGGAAAGTCAGCTTTTCCGTCAAGTTGCGCGGGTTTTTCTTGGTAACATAGAAAAAGCCGGTATCGGCGGTGCTCACGAGCTTGATCTTGACTGTGGCTGGCTTCGCCATGGCCTGTTCCTTCGGACAATCGGTTAAAATGAAAGAGGGCGACGCATCGCCGCCCCTGAATATGGCGCGCCTTTGCGGGGTGCAGGGGTAAAAGTCAAGCGATTCTCAAGAGCTTCCCAAATCGGCGGGCAGTACGGGTTCCGATAAAATCTTCTCCATCCGCCGCCAGCGTGTCGAGCTGTCCGGATTGCCGCGTTCGATATAGGACTTTACCAATTCCTTGCCCCAGCCATAGTTGAGCACATAGCTGCGATAATGATCGGTGAAGCCTACCTGTTGTTCGGCGCGGGCGGGGCTGAGCAATTGATATTTCTGGGTAAGCTCAAGCGCCCTTTCGCGGGTGACTTCGCCGTCGAGATACATTTTCGCAATCGTCATCCGCGCGCCGGACAGCGCCTCGGTCGCCTGTTGCAATTGCCAATAGCCTTGCGCCTTTTTCGGATCGAGCCCCGCCAGCGGATACAGCACATCGCGCTCAAATTTCAGCCGTTCTGCCGCCGGAAAGGCCAGGTCTATCCCGTAATTGGCGCTGCCTTCGCTGATTACGCTTTGCGGAGAATAGAGCGGGTTGACCTGAAATTCTTGCCAACCTTTCCCACGCGCTAACTTGCTCTCGATCATCAGGTTCAGCACATGATGCCCCGGATAGCCTTCATGGCAACCCAGATCGACCGCGCGGCTGATGCGGATGGGAAGATCGGTGTTGATCTGGATCAGGCTTTTGTAGTTGCCCTGATAATAATTATAGCCCGACCAAGGTTTTCCGGTGACGAATTCCATTTTGAAATTCTCGTCAGCAGGCAGCGTCATATGCGCGGCAGTGCGTTTGCGACATTCGGCGATGGCGGCATCAAACACGACCTGAAGCCGATCCTTGGGAATGACAAAACCTTCGTTGAATGCATCGACCCGCGCGGCTAGCGGCCCGCTGCCGGGGATTTCTTTTTCGAGACGGGTAAGGATCGTGTCATAAACGCTGAGCGGTTTTAGGTTGGGGACGGTCGCAAACTGCCCCTTGGCTTCATCGTTGAAGGCGAATTTCTTGCCTTCGAGCATTTGCAGCCGCGTTTCCGCCGCCACCAGCATCCCCAACAGCGCCCGCCGCCGCTGGTCAGCTTCACCCGCTGCAACTGCTGCATTGATGATCTCCGCTTTCAGCGCCTGCACATCGGCAAGGAGTTCGGGCTTAGTGCGCGGACGAACTTCGGCCGCCTGCTTCAATTCGGCGGGGCCATAATAGGCGTCAACCCATTCCGCTTCATGTGTTCCCGCTTCCAACGTCAAAGCGACATAGTCATCGGGCATAGGCATCGATGCCCCGAACGGTGGCGGCAACGGGTGTCGTTGCACTCTGCTCAGCAACCGTCGGGACGCAGCTTATAGCCATCAATGGGAGCAAGCTGATGACGGAAATGTGCTTGAGATTTGTCATGGTAGTTTCTCCATATCTCGCGCAAACACCATATCGCGAAACGCCACATCGGCGACCATGAAGATGGTCTCGCCAATCTTGGCAAAGCCGTTGCGGGCATAAAAGGCGACAGCCTTTTCGTTGTTTTCATAGACCGCAAGCAACAACCGCTTGGCTTCCCTTTCGCGGGCAACGGCCAAACATTCGCCCATCAATGCCCTGCCATTGCCGCCGCCCTGCCAGCCGGGGAGGAGGTAAATGCGTTTCAATTCCCAATCGCCCGGCTGTTGCAAATTCGGGATGTTCGGGCGGGCATAGCATCGCATAGGCCACGGGCGCGCCCAGCGGGGTTTCGCCAATGATGATATCGATTTGGGATGCGGCCAGTTTGGCGGCATAAAATTCGGGGCTGTGCAGGTCCTTAAGGAATGTGATCAGCGCGGGGCCGGGATGATCGAAGGCGAAGGTATTAAGAAAGGTCGCCTGCCCCAGCAACGACAATGCTTCTTCGTCGCCGTGAACAGCGCGCCGCCAGCAGATCGGCGTCATTCCTCGTCCGGCCCAAGCGTGGCATCCAGATCGCGCGGGCGCACGAAGCGTTTGAGATGCACCGGCCCTTTGCCGATGTCGGACCAGTTTCCAATCTCCAGCACCAGCTCGGCCAGCGCCGCCGTGGGATATTTATCCTCAACGATTTCGCGCAAGGGAGAGCTGCCATCATCGGCAACCAAATCGAGAACAATATCTTCCATCGCAGGGCAGTGGCCGACGACCAGAACGACATCATGCGCGTCATCCACTTCGCGCAACACATCGATCACCGTTGCCCCCGAAGCGAGATATATCCGCCGCTCCCATGTCGGCTCGATCCGGCGGCCAAAGCCTGCCCAAACGCCGTCGAGCGTTTCGATCACGCGCACCGCCGGGCTGGCTATGACATGTTCAAAATTCAATCCGTTTGACGCCATCCACTGGCCCATCGCCCGCGCCGCACGTTCGCCCTTTTTGTTGAGCGGCCGATCAAAATCGCGCGGCACCGGATCGTCCCAGCCAGATTTGGCATGGCGCAGCAAATAGAGCGTCTTGGTCAAAAAGGGATTTCCTCGTCGGCGATGCTTTCACCCATGCCCTGCACCAAATTTGTTGCAGGTGAAAGACCGGATTTGATTCGCGCAACCGCTTCATCAAGCGTCACACGGGTAACTGGCGTCCCGGGCGGAAAAGCGGTAAGCAGGCGCGAGGGCGTCGCCGGGGAGAGCAGCACAAAATGCCCGCGATCTCCCGCTTGCCGGATCAATCGGCCAAAGGCCTGCGCCAGCCGCGCGCGGATGATGCGATCATCATAGCTGGTGCCGCCACCCGCCAGTCTGCGCGCCTTATGCAATATATCGGGGCGTGGCCAGGGGACTTGCTCCATGATGACGAGGCGGAGCGATGCTCCCGGCACATCCATGCCATCGCGCAGGGCATCGGTTCCGAGCAGGCTGGCGCGGGGATCATCGCGAAAGATATCGATTAATGTGCCGGTATCGATTGGATCGACATGCTGGGCATAAAGCGGCAACCCTTCGCGTGCCAGCCGGTCGGCAATGCGGGCATGGACGCTTCGCAGCCGCTTGATCGCGGTGAACAGCCCGAGCGCCCCACCCTTTGATGCCGCAATCAGCGCCGAATAGGCTCCGGCAAGCGATGCCATATCTCCGCGCGGAACATCGGTGACGATCAACACTTCGGATTGGGCAGCATAGTCGAAGGGGCTGGGGGCGGAGAAATGCTCTGCCGGATGATCCAGATGCGCCGCCCCGGTGCGCGCTTCGGCATTATCCCAATCGCCGCCGCTACGGAGCGTGGCCGAGGTCGCCATCACGCCGTGCGCTTGTTTAAGCACAACCTTTGCCACCGGTTTGGTCGGATCGAGCCAATGGCGGTGGATGCCGATATCAAATTCGCGCCCTTCGCCGCGTTCAACGTTCAGCCAGTCGACAAAATCAGGATCGGCTGGGCCGCCGCCGCGGGCGAGCAACGCGATCCAGCCGTTCAATGTGTCAATGCGCCAGCCAAGGCTCGCCATCGCCCCTTCGATTCGCGCGCGGGCAGCCCCATCGAGCCAGTCGGGTGGCTCTGAGATAATCGCCTCCATACGCTGTCCCAGCACCGTCAATGGGCGGGCCAGCGCTTCGAGTGCGCTCATCAATTCGGCAATGGCGTCGATGATCGGGGCATCTAGCCCTGCATATTCGGTTTCCAAGCCATAGCCGCTTTCCGCCTGCCCCTCGTCGCGCGCGAATACGGTGGCGCGCACGGCGGATAGCAACTTTTCGGCGGGGCCGGAGGGAAAGCCCTCGGCAATCCGGGCGAGCCAGCCTTCGGAAGGCAGCGCTTCGGCCGCGATCCGGGCGTTCTCGATGGCGATACCGCCGTCTTCATCATAGCTCGCGACATCGCCGAGCCGCGCCGAAAGCCCGCGCCTGCGTCCGCGTGATTTGCCTTCGGGGCCAATCACCCAGCGTCGGATTTCGATCATCTCTGCCCCCGACAACGCCGAAGCAAAAGTGCCGTCAGCCGCATCGAACAGGTGATGGCCTTCGTCGAAGATGATCCGTGTCGGGCGGCTGGCTTCTTCACGGCCCCTTGCTGCATTGACCATCATCAGCGCATGATTGGCGATCACGATGTCGGCCTGCACACTCGCCCGGCTTGCGCGTTCGATGAAGCATTTGCGGAAATGCGGACAACCGGCATAGATGCACTCGCCGCGCCGGTCGGTCAGCGCGGTTGCGCCATTGCGCCGGAACAATGTTGGCAGCCAACCGGGCAAGGTCTCCTCCCACCATATCGCCATCCGCCGAATAGCTGGCCCAGCGCGCGACCAGATGCGCGAGTGTTGCCGCGCGTCCGGCAAAGCCGCCTTGCAGCGCGTCTTCCAGATTGAGCAAACACAGGTAATTCTCGCGGCCCTTTCGCACGACCACCTTTTGCCGAAACTGTGCTTCATCGGGATATATCCGCTTCGCCTCGCGCAGTAATTGGCGTTGCAATGCCTTGGTATAGGTGGAAATCCACACCGCGCCGTCTGCTGCCGACGCCCAAAGCGAGGCGGGGGCGAGATAGCCCAATGTCTTGCCAATCCCCGTTCCTGCTTCGGCGAGCAGCATATTGGGCTCGCCCTTTTTGGCGCGCGGATTGAAGATATGCGCGGCGGCCTCGGCAAAGGCACGCTGCCCCTCGCGCAATTCTGCACCCGGCCCGCGCAAACGATCCAATTGCTGGGCGATTGCGCCGGGATCAAGCCGCACCATCGACGGGGCATTGCGCGGCGCCGCCTCGTCCCATTCGGGCAACCGTGCGAACAGCCAGCGTTCGGGCTTTTCGGGCTTGGTGAGCTGCTGCACAACCGCTTGTGCCCATGGCCAGCGCAGGCGCATCAAAGCCTGCGCCGAATCCCACGCGCCCTCGCGTTGTGGCCATGCGGGGTTTTGAAGCGTTTCGAGGAGATGTTGGGTGGCGGTTTGGAGGAAGAGGACTGTGCTATCATCCCCCCTCCCCTTCAGGGGAGGGGTTGGGGGTGGGGACTGTCCATCTGGCGCAGTGTTTGCGGAAAGTCCCCACCCCAACCCCTCCCCTGAAGGGGAGGGGCTTATCGTAATCCCAAAACCTCGCCCAAACCCTTCGCCGTCGGCACCACAAAGCGCGCAGGATGCACAAAAGCAAACAGCTCCAGCACATCCAGCCCCGACAAGTTCGGCATAGCCCAGCCGCTGCGCCATCATCGGCGCGTTCAGCATGATCATCGGCGTTTCCGCTGCCCGCGCCACCGCCTCGCCACGGCTCACCGCCCGCACCTCTCCCTCTGGCGAGGCAATCCAGATACCGGCATGGCTTGCATAGAGCGCGGGAAAGGTTAGGGGAGTGGGCATTGCCGCCCAATAAGCGCATACAGAACGAAAGAGCAACAGTGACTGACATCCGCACAGCAGCCCTAAACTCAAAGGCATGGCCCTATGAAGAGG
Organism: uncultured Alphaproteobacteria bacterium; assembly: GCA_963732535.1. GTDB lineage: Bacteria > Pseudomonadota > Alphaproteobacteria > Sphingomonadales > Sphingomonadaceae > Sphingorhabdus_B. The sequence continues at coordinate 31,087 of CAVSZW010000002.1, forward strand.
CGCGGCGCATCATCAAACGCTATCCGCAGGGGAAGGCGGACGGCGCTCCGATCCTGTTCGAGACCGGCTATGGCCCATCGGGCTTGCCGCATATCGGCACCTTCAACGAAGTGTTGCGGACCACGATGGTGCGCCGCGCGCTTGAGGAAATGAGCGACATGCCGACGCGGCTGGTGGCTTTTTCCGATGATATGGACGGCCTTCGCAAGGTTCCGGATAATGTGCCCAATCAGGCGATGTTGACCCAGCATCTGGGCAAGCCTTTGTCGCGCATCCCCGATCCGTTTGGAAAGTTTGACAGCTTTGCCGCCCATAATAATGCGATGTTGCGCGAATTTCTGGATCGGTTCGGCTTTGAATATGAATTTGTGTCCTCGACCAACATGTATGAGGGCGGCGCGTTTGACGATGCGTTGAAGGGCGTCCTCCGAAACTATCAAGGCATCATGGACATCATGTTGCCGACACTGCGAGCCGAACGCGCCGCGACCTATTCGCCGGTACTGCCGGTCAGCCCGACAACGGGCGAAGTGTTGCAAGTGCCGGTGACGGTGGTTGATGCCGAGGCGGGGCTGGTGTCGTTCGAGGAAGCGGGCGAGACGATCACCCAGTCGGTATTTGGCGGGCGGGCAAAGCTGCAATGGAAGGTCGATTGGGCGATGCGCTGGGTCGCTTTGGGCGTTGATTATGAAATGTATGGCAAAGACCTGACCGATAGCGGCATCCAATCGGGCAAAATCGCGCAGGTGCTTGGCGGGCGCAAGCCCGAAGGGCTGATCTATGAAATGTTCCTTGATGAAAAGGGCGAGAAGATTTCCAAATCCAAGGGCAATGGTCTGGGGCTGGAAGATTGGCTGTCCTATGGCACCGAAGAAAGCCTTGCTTTCTATGCTTACCGCGAACCCAAAAGCGCCAAGCAGCTGCATCTGGGCGTGATCCCGCGCGCGGTGGATGAATATTTCCAGATGCGCGCTGGTTATGCCGCCCAGGAGCAAGACAAGAAGCTGGGCAATCCGGTGCACCATGTCCATGCGGCCAAGGGCGAGGCGGTGCCGGGCGAAGCGCCGCCCGTAACCTTTGGCCTGTTGCTCAATCTGGCAGGGGTGATGGGGCCGCATGCAACCGCGCCGCAAGTGTGGGGATATCTGGCCAATTATGTGCCCGATGCAACCGCCGCGACGCATCCCGAACTGGCGACGCTGATCAATCTGGCGCTGGCCTATAACCGCGATCATGTCGCGCCGACATTGCAACGGCGCAAGGCGGAAGGGATCGAGATTGCCGCGCTCCAGCGGCTCGATGCCGAACTCGCCCCGCTGGCCGCCGATGCCAAGGCGGAGGATATCCAGAATATCGTCTATGAAATCGGCAAAACACGGCGGATTTGAAAATCTGCGCGATTGGTTCAAGGCGCTTTATGAAACGCTGCTCGGCTCCAGCGCAGGCCCGCGCATGGGCAGCTTCATTGCGCTCTACGGGATTGAAAACAGCCGCAAGCTGATTGCCGAGGCCCTTTCATGAGTGTTGCATCTTGAGCGTTATTGCCGCCCGCATCTACCGGGAAGGCCGGTTGCTGTCCGAAATAGACGCGCTGGCGGCGACGCCGAAGCTGGACCAGAAGGGTGATTTTCTGTGGATCGGCCTGCACGAACCCGATGACGATGCGCTGAACGCGATCAGCAAGAATTTTGGCTTGCACGAATTGGCGGTCGAGGATGCGCTTGATCCGCGGCATTTGCCCAAGATGGAAAGCTATGGCGACCATCTGTTCGTCGTCGCCCGCACCGTGCATCTCGACGATGACCGGATCGCCTATGGCAACACTGCGATTTTCATCGGGCGGCAGTTCATCATCACCGTACGCCACGGCTCTGATCGAGGCCATGCTCCCGTCCGTACACAGTTGGAAGCGACGCCTTGGCTGTTAAAAAACGGACCAGATTATGTGCTCCACGCCATACTCGACTTCATCGTAGATGGATATTTCGAGGTGATCGATGTAATCGAGGAACAGGTGCTGGAGATGGAGGATCATGCGCTCGACAGTTTCCTTGATCGGCCAACGACCGCGCGGCTGTTCACGGTGCGGCGCGACCTTTTCCGGCTGCAACGGATATTGGGGCCGATGGAAGACCTCGCCAACCGCTTTATCAATATCGATTTGCCGCAGCTCGACGAGAATATCGATCCCTATTTCCGCGATCTGGCCGATCATGTCCGCCGGGTGAATTATCGCGTGGCGGGATTGCGCGATACGTTGACATCAGTGATCGAAACCAGCGGTCTGCTCGAACAGCAACGCCAAGGCGCGATCACCCGGCAGTTGGCGGCTTGGGCGGCAATCCTTGCCGTGCCGACGGCGATTGCCGGAATTTACGGGATGAATTTTGATTTCATGCCCGAACTGCGCTGGAAATATGGCTATGCGGCTGTCTGGGGCGTGATCTTGCTGGTGTGCACGACGCTTTATGTCCGCTTCAAACGCTCCGGCTGGCTATGATCGAGATTTTCACGACGGGCGGAACGATAGACAAAGTCTATTTCGACGCTCTGTCCGAATATCAAATTGGCCCGGCCGCCATCCCCGATCTGCTTCAGGAAAATAATGTTTTCGTCGCGCACCGCGTGACCCAATTGATGCGGAAAGACAGTCTCGATCTGACCGAGGAAGACCGAAAGGTGATCCGCGATGCCGTGGTCGCCAGCACGGCGGAAAAAATCCTGATCACCCATGGCACCGATACCATGGCGCAAACCGGGCGGGCGCTGGCGGATATTGCAGGCAAAACCATTGTCCTGACGGGAGCGATGCAACCGGCCACGCTCCGCAACAGCGATGCCGAATTCAATGTCGGCTTTGCATTGGCGGCGGTGCAATGTTTGGGCGAAGGCGTCTATATCGCTATGAACGGGCAATTGTTCGATCCGGCACATGTGGCAAAGGACCGCGCCGGACATCGCTTTGTTGCCTCCGGCTCGACAGGCTCAGGGCTACGGTGATGCTTTGATGACAATCGGAGAATCCCGGGTCACTAACCGCAATACCGCCCGGTAATCCGGCTCAATCCTCATCCGCTGGTGATATCCCCCTTTGCCGAGCAGTGCGTGCGCGGTCGGCAGGCTGTAGCAAGGTACACCCATGAATAAATGATGCTCGCTATGGTAATTCACCCAATAGGGCGCAACGGTGGCGCGTTCGAGCCAGCCTGCTTGCGTGGTGCGGGCATGGGTGAAGGGATCGTCGCTGCCGGTTGTGGTACAGGCATGTTCGGCGATGTTGCGGATACGCAGGAAAAGCTGGAATGTGGTGGCAAGCGCCAGCAGATAAAGCGCATAGGGCAACCATCCCCACAGCAGCAGCGAAAGCGCCAGCAACATGGCTTGCACCAGCAGAAACCGCCCGACGGTTTTTGCAACAGGAATCGCCGCGCTTTCGTTCATCGGCGCGGAAAGGCCCGCCGAAGACTGCGCCTGCTTGTTAAAGGGAGTTCCGGCAACCGTGTTGCGCTTGCCCGGTTCTTCGCCGCCGGGCCGCAGCATCGCTTTTACCCCGCGCCACGCAAAGCCAAATTGCGCGGTGCGTTGCTTGAGAAAAGTCTGTCCGGTCAAATCGCGCATCGCCTTGCGCCACAGGCTGGCACGGCTGGTGGGGAACGGCGCGGACAAACCAAGATCGGGATCTTCGGGTTGCTGCGTGAAACGGTGGTGCGTCAAGTGATAGGCGCGGTAGCTTTGCAAATCGCTGCCTACGGCTGCCCCCGACGGCCATTCGCCCAGCCAGTTGTTGAGTTTACGGTTCGGACTAAGCAACCCGTGTGCGCCATCGTGCATCAGGATCGCCAGTCCCAATTGCCGCCCGCCCAATAGGGCAAGTGCCACCGGCGTCGCGGTTAATCCTGCGGCCCAATGAAAATCCCACGCCCAAGCCGCACCAAAAGCCGCGAGCGCCACCACGAGCCAGCCATGCAGCACCAGCCAAGCGCCCCGCCATTCGGACACATGGGTAATTGCGGCCCAATCTTGGGGCGCAAAAATTGTCTTGGGGTTGGCAGCTTTCACAGCGGGCATGGCGGCAACATACGCGCTTTTGCCCAAGCTTCAAATCCGCTACGTCGCGGCGGCGCTACCCAATTAACGGCGGGCGCGTCCATATCCACCGCCTCGCCCAGCTCATAAACATTTTTATAGCCATAGCCATAGAGATTGATGAAGGTCTGGATATTGAGCGCCAGCGGCAGCGCCTTGGTTCTCACGGGATCGCGGTTATTGACGAAATTATTGTTGCAATAGATCAGGATTTCCCGGCCCCGGTTTTTGCCGATCACCTCGGCCAGTGAATCTGCGGTGAAATCGGGCAGCGGCAGATTGACCGCCCCTTTGATATGCCCCGCCTGAAACGCCCGCGCCGAACGCGCATCGAGGATCAACACATCGCGTTTGGCCCCGCGCTGGTTGAATTCATCGAGCTTTATCAGCCGTTTTAAACGGTGCGGCTGCACTTCGCTCGTCAGCTGCTGAAAACCGGCATAGTCGATCAGCGGGCTGCCAGCGCTTTGCTGAGCGGATAACGGCGTTGCCAGCAGGCAGGCGACGATAAGGATTGCGGATCGCATGGGGCAGTTTTCCTTCACCGAAAGGAAGAAGCTGCCCCGATGCGATTGAACGCCGAATGAACGCCTATTTCTGCGACGCAATCCAATCGTCGATTTTCTTTTCGAGCACGGTCAGCGGCAAAGCCCCTGTATTCAGCACCTGATTGTGGAATTCGCGGACGTCGAACCTGTCGCCCAGTGCTGCTTTTGATTTAGCCTTCAAGCGCTGGATGGTCAGCGCGCCGATTTTATATGCGAGTGCCTGGGACGGGATGGCGATATAGCGCTCAACCTCTGCGGTCGCATCGGTTTTGCCCATGTCGCTGTTAGCGAGCATATAATCGATGGCCTGTTCGCGGGTCCAGCCTTTGGCATGGATGCCGGTATCAACCACCAGCCGCATTGCGCGCAGCATCTCGTCTGACAGTGTTCCGAAACGTTGATAGGGATCGGTGAACAGCTCCATTTCATAGCCTAAAGTTTCCGCGTAGAGCGCCCAGCCTTCAACATAGGCGGTGTTGCCGCCAAAGCGCATGAAGGCCGGCAGGCGTTTCATTTTCTTGCGCGATGCTGATCTGGAAATGATGGCCCGGCGCACCTTCGTGCAAGTAGAGCGTGGTCATCCCGGGCGTGGTCCGGCTGGGAAGATCATAGGCGTTGAAATAGAATATGCCGGGGCGTTTGCCGTCAGGGGTGCCGGATTGGTAGCTGCCGCCCGCTTCGTATTTTTCGCGGAATTCTTCATAAGGCCGGATTTCGAGCGGGGCCTTGGGTAGATATTTGAACTGGGTTTTGATTACCCCATCCACCTTTTTGCCCAGATCATAATAGCCCTGCGTCAGGCCTTCGCGGCTTTTCGGTTTGAACTGGGCATCACTACGGAGATGCTCGAAAAATTCGGGAAGCGTACCTTTGAAGCCCACTTCCTGTTTGATCGCCTCCATACCGCCTTTGATCCGCGCGACTTCTGAAAGGCCCAGTGCGTGGATGGCTTCGGCCTTCATCGGCAGCGTGGTGGTCGATTCAATCTGGTAATCATACAGCGTCTTGCCGCCCTTCATATGCATCAAACCAGCGCCCTCGCGCGCCACGGGCAGATAATCATTTTTCAGGAAATCGCGTAAGCGAACATAGGCGGGGTAAATCCCCTTCTCGATGGCATCGCGGTGGCCCGCCGTCAGCCTTGCCTTGTCAGCTGTCCGAAAAGCCGTCTGGAAATTTTTTGACAGGGCCGAAATAGGGTGACTCTTCGGCTTTCTGCGCCAGTTGGGTATCGAGCTGGTCGATCACATTGCGGATCGTCATTTTGGTTTCGACGACGCCTGATTTCATGCCTTCGCGGAACCGGCCAATCGAAGCATCGAGCAGTCCGACAAATTCTTTATGTCGTTTCAGGTTGTTCTCATAATCGGCAATCGTTTTGAACGGAGCCGCTCCCTGCCCGCTGGCGAAATTCGGGTAGAAGGTGTGGAAGCCAAAAAAATGGTTGATCGGACGCACCGCCGTCAATTGCAGATATGGCTTGGACAGGCCCTTGATCGTATCATTCTGGTTTCGCAAAAAGACATCATAGGCAATTTTCTCGGTCGGGTTCAGTTTCGCCCGCTTGATCGTTTTCAGTCTTTTGATGTTATCCTGTGCGGCTTTGCGCTCACCATCAAAATAGGCGTCGCTGACGAAATCACCCAACCGGTCCGCATAGCGCATATCGCCGCGAAACAGCGCGCTGATCGGATTGCGTTTCAGGCTGGCTTCGTCGTCGGCGGCAAACAATGCCGTCATTTTTGCGCCTTCGGCACTGGGCGCACCGACCCAGGATGGCGGCGTTTCGGCGGCGGTAGCGATTGAAAAAGGTGAAACGGCGCTGCCCGCGATGAGCGCAGCGCAAATGGCTTTTGAGAAAATTTTCATTTAAGAGTTCCCGGACAATTGGAACAGCTTTGCGCCATTCCTTGAATGGTTCGCTTTCAAAACAAGCATTACTGCGCCGACAAGTGTGTTTCGATAGACGACATGTCCACTCGTCCAAATCCGCTTAACCGCCGTTCAAAGCCAGCCAGTCATTCTGCCGATACCATTTGGTAATCACATGCTTCACGCCGTTTTTAACGGGAGTTCCCGTGTGCAGCGTGTTGTAGTTCAAACTGCCGTCGGGGTTGCAATTATTCCAGATCAGCATCGTTCCCGCTTCAGGCCGGATACCGATTTTGACGTGAGGAAATTCGGTTTCGCCTCCTTCTTCCGGGACATCGAGATAGATCATCGCCGTCCAGCTGCGTTGCCCGCCATTGGGGCCTTCATGATCCCAATAGCCTTGCCCGGGATGGAAGAAATCATGGTGCGCCTTGAATTCCTGCCCCGCTTGTATAACGTTGCCCCTGCATTGTCTCGGCATGGCGATTGGGGATACCCAATATGGCACTCATCCGTTTTTCGACATTGGCAATATCGGGATCGCTGCGGTCAAGATGACAGCTATAACTGGTGCGGAATCCCGGCTTTTCGGTGCCTTTGTATAAAGTGGACGGAACAGCATTGGCATCAATCTTTGCGATCAGCAGCCGGCAATCCGCATCGGAGAGGAATTGGCGATAAACCAGCAATTCCAGATTTTCGACTTCGACCGGAATTACATTGGGATTGCGCGCCAGCTTTGTCCGCACCGTCTGCCCGATCCACGCCAGTTTGGCCGGATCGCTATTGGGATCGATACTGGTTTGTACGTCGTTGCCGTCCATGAGTGCGCCCGTCAGGATTTACCGACTCATGCGATGGCGGCGCGCTTGTTTCAAGCAGAAACCCGGACCGATTGCTCGGCCCGGGTTTCATCCTTCCGGCGGGATCAGGAATTACCAGAAGAAATCGTAAATCACATCGACAACATGGCCGTTGCGAAGATCGATCAGCAACACGTCGTCATAATAACGGACCCAGCGATACGATCCCCAGACGTCTGGCAGGCGATACTGCCAAGGATCGTTGATCCAATAATGGTCGCTGTAATAATTATGGCCGAGGTACAGACCGATGGAGAAGCGGCGATAGCGGCTGTAACGATCCGGCGCGTGATAACGGCCTATCCGGTAATTGTCGCCATAGCGCTGCCGGTGGCTGCGATAGTCATAGCGGCGATCATTGCGCCAGCCATTGTCCCAGCGGCGGCTGTCGTTTCGGCCATAGTTGCCGCTGCGATTATGGTTGCTCCCATCACGACTGTTATAGCCGCGATTGTCATAGCCGCGCCTATCATCTCCGCGCCTGTCATTATTGCTCCATTGCCGATCATCACGGCGCTGGTTTTGTGGCGCGTCTTCGTAACGGCGATTATCGTTGCGCCCGTCATTGCGGCCATCGTTCCAGTTTCTATCTGCGCCGCTTTCGCGGTCGGAACGATAGCCGCGCGCTGTGCTGCGATCATTGCTGCGCTGGTCATTGCGACCCCGCCATTCAGGCTGTTGCTGCGGCGCAGATTGCTGTTGTTGCTGGGGCGCCTGGCTCCAGCCGCGATTGCCGCGACGTTCCTGTCTTTGATAGTCGCCACTGGGAGCCTGTTGCTGGGGTGCCTGTTGTTGTGGAGCCTGGCTCCAGTTGCCACCACGCTGCCGTCCGCCACCTTGCGGTGCTTGCGATTGCTGCTGGCTCTGCTGTTGCTGATTTTGGCTCTGGTTTTGGCCCTGATTCTGGCCCTGATTTTGGCCACGTCCCCAGCTGCCTCGGCGATCACCATCGTGCCCGCCGCGCCGATAATCCGCATCGCCGCCTGTTTCGACCGTTGCTTGTCCGTTAGGCACGGGCGCATCTGCCGCCTGTGCAGCTGGCGTCAAAAACGTTGCGGCAATCAAAAGCCCGAAAAATGTGCGTTTCATCACTTTTCCCCAATGACTCGCAGACACGATGTCTGTGGTCTAACGGGTCCTGTATGACGCCAAATGGCTGTCTCGTCGCTGAACGGGGCAGTCATGTTCATGAAAGGTGCGATTTTTATGAACAGAACTTATTGGCCGATTTCCGCGAAAGGCGTGTCGAGAATGGGAAACGCTTCCCAACCGATAAAATCAAAATGCCACCATTCGTTAGACATTCCGCGAAAACCCTCTGCCTCCATATAGGTTGCGAGTCGCATGCGATTGGCGATAGCAGCGGCGGGAGCGTCCATAAAATCGCGGTGTGCGCGTTCGCTGAATTCATCATAGCCGCTGGGCATTTCGACGTGTGCGCCCGTTGCGCGATCATGCAGGCTCAGATCGACCGCACAGCCGCGATTATGACGCGATCCTTGCTTCGGATTGGCGACATAATTGCGCTTCGGCCCCGGCGGCGTTGCGTCCCATAATGTCTTGGTGATGGCCCAAGGGCGATAGCCGTCAAATATGGTCAGGCCAAAGCCGTCGGCCTGCGCCCGTTTGTGCGCGCGGACCAATGCCTCGGCGGCGGCACGGACAAGAAAGGCGCGCGGCTGATCGTACAGTATTTTGCCGGTGAAATTATCCGCCGTTGCATAGCGGATATCGAGTTTGATCGTGGGATCGAGCGCGATCAGTTCAACCAGATCGCCGGGCTTTCCGGCTGCCGATTTGGGCGAAATCTGTGTCGGTTGATTTTCAACCGGACCTTGGCGACAAGCACCCAGCATGGGCAGCAACGCGGCCCCGGCGGCAAAATAACGCCGGTTCAGCTGTCCTGTTTCGCCAGCCACTCTTCGAGCCATTTGATCGTATAATCGCCGTTGATCACATCGGGATCGCGCAGTAACTCCTGATGCAGCGGGATGTTGGTCTTGATCCCCGAAATCACCATTTCTTCCAGAGCGCGGCGCATCCGCATCATACAGCTTTCGCGCGTCCGGCCATAAGTTATCAGCTTGGCGACCATGAAGTCATAATAAGGCGGTACACGATAGCCCGAATATAGCCCGCTATCGACGCGGACATGCATCCCGCCTGCTGCGTGGTAATAGGTCACCTCGCCGGGCGACGGAGCAAATGTACGCGGGTCTTCGGCGTTGATCCGACATTCGATCGAATGGCCGCGAAATTCCAGGTCTTCCTGTTTCACCGAAAGCCCGCGACCATCGGCGACGCGGATCTGTTCGCGCACCAGATCAAAGCCGGTGATCATTTCGGTGACGGGATGCTCAACCTGAATCCGGGTGTTCATTTCGATGAAGTAAAATTCGCCGTTTTCCCAAAGAAATTCAATCGTGCCCGCGCCGCGATAGTGCATATCGGCCATTGCGTTTGATACCACAGCCCCCATGCGCGCGCGTTCATCGGCGGAAATGACGGGCGAGGGCGCTTCTTCCAAAACCTTTTGGTGGCGGCGTTGCAGCGAGCAATCGCGCTCGCCCAGATGGATGGCATGGCCTTCGCCGTCTCCGAAAACCTGAAATTCAATATGGCGCGGATTGCCGAGATATTTTTCGAGATAGACGGTGGCATCGCCAAAGGCCGCCTTCGCCTCTGTCCCCGCTTGCTGCATCTGGGTTTCCAGCTCGCCTTCGCTGTTCACCACCTTCATACCGCGACCGCCGCCGCCCGACGCCGCCTTGATGATCACAGGATAGCCGATGTCGCGGGCGATAGCTTTCGCTTCGCCCACATCCTCGATAGCACCAGCGGAGCCGGGAACCAGCGGCATCCCAAGTGCGCCTGCGGTGCGCTTTGCCTCCACCTTATCGCCCATGGTGCGGATATGTTCGGGCTTCGGGCCGATGAAGGCGATGCCGTGGCTTTCGATAATCTCGGCAAATTGTGCGTTTTCAGACAGAAAGCCATAGCCCGGGTGGATCGCATCGGCATGGCTGATTTCGGCTGCCGAAATGATCGCCGGAACATTCAAATAGCTGTCTTTGGCCGCCGGCGGCCCTATGCAGATCGCTTCGTCGGCAAGGCGGACATGCATGGCGTCGGCATCGGCGGTGGAGTGCACGGCGACGGTCTTTATGCCCATCTCATGCGCCGCGCGGTGGATGCGGAGCGCGATTTCGCCGCGATTGGCGATCAGGATTTTTTCGATGGCCATGATGAAGCGCTTACTCGATAACCATCAAGGGCTGATCGAATTCAACCGGCTGTCCGCTCTCGACGAAAATGGCCTTCACCGTACCGCCATTGGGGGCGATGATCGGGTTCATCACCTTCATTGCCTCGATGATGAGCACGGTATCGCCTGCCGCCACCTTGTCACCCACGCTGGCAAAGGGCGCGGCGTCGGGCTCTGGTGTCAAATAGGCTGTGCCGACCATCGGCGATTTGAGCGCATTGGCAGATGGTGCCGTAGATGCAGCCTCCGCCTGTGCGGCAGCAGGCGCGGCTACTGGGGCAGGGGCGGCGGGTGCAGCATAAGCAATCGGGGCCGCGACCATCGTCCGCGAAACGCGGATTTTGCGCTCACCGTCCTCGACTTCGATCTCGCTTAAACCCGTATCGTTCAGCATGTCCGCCAGTTCGCGAACCAATTTGGTATCGACGGTCATCCCGCCTGTGCTGCCCGATTTTGCGGCCATTAGTGTTGTCCTTATCCTGTGACGCCAGAGCGATATCGCGCCGCTATAGTCAAAGTTGCGCGGCTGCGTCCAGCGCCAGTTCATAAGATTTCGCCCCATGCCCCGCGATGCAGCTATGCGCCGCCATGCCGACATAGCTGATATGGCGGAAAGCCTCACGTTTGTGTGGGTCCGAAAGATGAACCTCGATCACCGGTAATTGAATGGCTTTGATCGCATCGTGAAGCGCAATCGAAGTGTGTGTATAGGCCCCTGCATTGAGCAACACTGCCTTTGCACCCACGCTCCGCGCTTCATGCAGCCAATCGACCAGATGGCCTTCATGGTTCGATTGGCGAAAATCGATATCAAATCCCAGCGCCTGTGCCTGATCGTCGAGGCGGCCCGCGATATCATCGAGGGTATCGGTCCCGTAAATCTCCGGCTCACGCGTACCAAGCAGATTAAGATTGGGGCCGTTGAGGACGAAGATGATGGGGCGTTTGGGCATGATTGATTTTCTCTAAAGGTAGTTGCCGCCTATAGAAAGCCCGGCCCGCTTGTGCAAAGCAAAGTCATGGGAGACGTTTTGCCTGAATTTTCGGATTATATCGTGTTCGTCGACGAAAGCGGCTCGCCGACGCTTAGTCGGATTGATCCAGAATATCCGATTTTTGTGCTGGTTTTATGCGTGTTCAAGAAAGCCCATTATACAGCTAAAATTCAACCCGCAGTTTCAAACGTTTGAAACTGGAGCATTTTGGGCATGACACCACTGTTTTACACAGCTCGGATATCCGCAAAAAGCGCGGCGATTTCAATTTCTTAATTGATGTTGATAAGCATGACAAATTCACAGCAGGTATTGATCGATTATGTGGCAGATTCGGAAATGGAGGTGATAGCGCATGTCATAGATAAGAGATTGATAACAGGTGTCGCCGCCGAGCAGTTCACACATCCTGCATATGATCCATATTACGTCGCGTTAAGAATGGCGCTATTCTCACTGTTTGGAATTTTGCGGCAACAGCAGCAGGGAGGACGCGTAACCCATATTATTGCAGAGGCCCGAGGTAAGTTTGAAGATCGCCTGTTAAAAAGTGATTTAAATCGGCATTTGGAAGAGTTAAAAAAATTCAGTTTCGGTGAAGGTAGGGACTTTCACAATTTCCCAATAGAATTACTGTTTGCCGAGAAAAAATCAAATTCGGCAGGTCTGCAGTTGGCTGACTTAATCGGTCACCCGATTGGAAGGAACTACCTCAATCCCGAACAGAAAAATCATGCATTTGAAATCGTCCGCACCAAGCTTTACGGACGAATTGGAAATATCACCATAATCCAAGAAAGCGAAAGGCCCCAGATCTCTCTGAGGCCTAGCGCCGACCGGGAACTCCCAGTCCACTTGCAAACTTTATACAGTTGAATGACGAATAAGTCAAGGTATCTTGCCAGTTATGACCGACCAGCCCGCCTCTCACCCTCACCCTCAATGGCGAACCCCATCGCATCGCCTTGGGCAGTTCCGTCGCCGATCTTGTTCGCCAAATCGGGCTTGATCCCAAAAAGGTTGCGGTCGAGCGCAATCTTGAAATCGTGCCGCGATCAACACTCGCCAACGTGATATTGGCCGAGGGCGATAACCTTGAGATTGTGCACTTTGTCGGTGGCGGCTAAGGCGCGACGCTATGAACCAAGCCCAAAACACCGACAGCTGGACCGTCGCCGGACATACATTCCAAAGCCGCCTGATTGTCGGCACGGGGAAATATAAGGATTTCGAGCAGAATGCGGCTGCCTTGGTCGCTTCGGGTGCAGAGATTATCACCGTGGCTGTGCGCCGGGTGAATGTGTCCGATCCCAAAGCACCGATGTTGACGGATTTTATCGATCCGAAAAAATACACCTATCTCCCCAACACTGCCGGTTGCTTTACCGCCGATGACGCGATCCGCACTTTGCGGCTGGCGCGCGAAGCGGGGGGATGGGATCTGGTGAAGCTGGAAGTTTTGGGCGAGGCCAAGACGCTGTATCCCGACATGCGCGAAACATTGCGCGCCACAGAAGTGTTGGCGAACGAAGGCTTTCTTCCCATGGTTTACTGCGTCGATGATCCCATTGCCGCGAAGCAATTGGAAGATGCAGGTGCGGTTGCGGTCATGCCACTGGGCGCGCCCATTGGTTCGGGCCTCGGCATCCAGAACCGCGTGACGATCCGGTTGATCGTCGAAGGCGCAAAGGTTCCGGTGCTGGTCGATGCAGGCGTCGGAACCGCGAGCGACGCCGCCGTCGGCATGGAATTGGGCTGCGACGGCATTTTGATGAACACCGCGATTGCCGAAGCCAAAGACCCGGTCCGTATGGCCCTTGCGATGAAGCTGGCGGTTCAGGCCGGTCGCGTGGCCTATTTGGCCGGCCGCATGGGAAGGCGGATGTATGCCGATCCTTCGAGTCCGTTGGCGGGCCTGATTTAGAGTCAGGTTAAGCAGCCAAAACGCATTTCATCGACGGCGCATTGCCGTTGGTCATGTCGTTTGTCGCACGGTCGAACCAAGACGCATTTCAACGAAACTGTAGTGCTTGACTAATACAGTCCGGCTATTGCTTTCAAGGCAGGCCGGGTGGTGCTTTTAGCTCCCCAGTTTCAGTTGCCCTCCGGTCTGCGCCCTTTCCCTATATTTGAGGAGGATATTATGACGACCCTGAAAATTCTTGGCTCCCTGTCGGCGATTGCCATGTTTTGCGCTCCGGCGCTGGTTTCGGCGCGGTCGGTCTCGGTAGACGTGCACGATCTCGATCTTGCCAGCAAAGCTGGCCGGGACCAGCTCGATAAACGCATAGATCGCGCGGCGCGCCGGGTGTGTGCAACAAACGAAATCCGAGGCGCAGCAGCAACCCGGCGCGAGGCCAGTTGCCGTGTCCATGCCAAAGACACGGCAAAGGCGCAGCTTAGCCAAAATTAACTCCGGTTCCAGTCCTGTACCCATCCTATCGGGTCAGGTCCCTTGGCCCCGGTGGCCCAAACGTTCTGGTCTTGGCTGCCGGGGCCCTTTATTTGCCCGCAAACCGTTTTACATCCGACAGATATTTGCGCCCGATCCGCATCAATTCCCCGTCGGCAAAGATGACATGCCACACGCCGCCGCCTTCGTGGCGCAGGCCGCTGATCCGGTCCAGTCGCACGATATGACTGCGGTGGATGCGCTGGAATTGGGCAGGATCCAGCCGCGCTTCCAGCGCTGAAATCGTCTGGTGTAGCAAATAGCTGCGCCCGCCCACATGCAGCCGCATATAATCGCGTTCCGCCTCGATATGTTCAATATCATGCGCCGCGATCCGGATCAGTTCGGAGCGATGCGAAACCCAGAATTCGCTCGCATAATCGCCCAGCGCCTCCCGCGACGGTTTCCGCCTGCGCCCTCGCCGCTTGCGCCCGGGTAACGGCACGCTCCAGCCGGTCGGTAGAAACGGGTTTCAGCAGATAGTCGGCGATATCCAGATCAAAGGCTTCAACTGCAAAATTATCATACGCAGTTACCAGAACGACCGCTGGGGCCGGGCGAATGGCATGGAGCGCGCGGGCCGCTGCAATGCCGTCCATGCGCGGCATTTCAATATCGAGAAAAACCAGATCGGGGGCACATTCGGTCGCGATCCGCAATGCTTCCAGCCCGTCGCTGGCCGTACCCACAATCGAAATGTCGGGTAATGCAGAGCAGAGTGCCACCAGCCGTTCGACCGCAAGGGGTTCATCATCGACGATCAATGTCCGCATCCGTGCGGGATTCTCATCCGCCATTTCCGCGCTCCTTGTAGATGATGATCCGGGCGACAAAGCCCCCTTCACTTAGCTGTTCGGTTTCAAGCCGCGCCATGCTGCCAAAACGCGCTTCTAACCGGTCACGCACATTGGCGATGCCAATCCCGGCACTTTGCCTGCCTGTCGTCGAAGGCGTGGGCGCGGCTTCGCCGTTATCGCTTACACAGATTTCGGTCCCCGCTTCCGTCGCTTGGGCGGTGATCGAGACGGTTACCGGCCGGTTGGTGCGGGCGACGCCATATTTGATAGCATTTTCAATCAACGGTTGCAGGATCATCGTGGGCAGCTTTGTGGCGCGAACATTATCGGCAATGGCGATGTCCGATCTCAGCCGTTCGGGATAGCGAACCGCTTCTATTTCCAAATAGCGTCTTTGCAGCGCCACTTCCTCGTCCAGCGTTACATCTTCCAGCGGATCGATGGATAGGCTGGTGCGATAAAAATTCGACAGATTCTGGATCATGGCCTCTGCCGTGCTGTTTTTGCCGGTGATCACCAGACTGGAAAGCGAATTCAGCGTGTTAAACAAAAAATGCGGGTTCACTTGATAGCGCAGCGAGCGAAGTTCGCTGTCCTGTGCGGCCTGGGCAAAGCGTGCTGCCGTGCGTTCGGCTTCGCGTACTTCCTGAGCATAGCCAAGCGCCAGATAAAGTGCCGCCCAAGCGATGATGAAAAAATAGCGAGTGACGGCAATTTCGCTGACTTCCTGCCAAGCGGTCATCCCCAATTGCTCGCTTAAATCCTGTGCGCTCAGGGCAGGGTCCAAATCGGCGAACAGCCCCGCTGGATCGTAAATGTTGAAGATATAATAATTGGCATAGGCAATGGCGAAGGCACAGGGGACCGCGAGCAGAAAGGCGCTCGCCATGCGGTGCACCAACGGTCTGCGATCAAAAGCGCGCAGGATCAGGTATAGCAGCCATGTCAGGAAAACCCCGACAATGGTCACGATCACCCGGCGTAGCGTCAATTCGGCTCCACCGGGCAGTTCGAGCAGTGCCGAACGCAACGAAACGATTACGAAATGGAAAATCCAAAAGCCGATGATCGTCGATAGTGCGACCTGATGGCCGACAAGCGTGCGCTTTGTTTGGGACAATTGGGGTTTGAACCGCTGGATCATGGCTATCTATCTTAGGCGTAATTTGCAGAAAATATGCAAGTGGATCGGTTGCTTGTCGAATAATGCCCCTATTTGATCGAAGCACTACGCCCCCGAAATTGCGAAAAGGCGGTGTGGAGTTAACCATTCGATAACCATGTTTATGAGAAACATCTGTCGGGCAGAAATAAACAGGGCCAGACAAGATGAGCAGTGGCAGCATATCAGCACCGGGTCATTTGACCTTTGCAGAAATCAAGGAATTTGCGGGCTTTGCCGCTGGGGCACAGCGTTATATCCGCCGCTCGCTCGACGTGGCCTTTGATCGCATCGATGCCGTGGAGATATGGTCGCGCGACGTGGTCGAAGCCGCCAGCATCAAAGCGCAGCATAAATTTTATGATCGGCTGCCCGATATCCGCGCGTTGATCCCCGATAGCAGTTCGATTGGCGATGCCGAACCCTTTCTCTCGCCGCTGATCTCGGTTTCGGCCTTTGATTTGGGGCAAGGGCGGATCGATGGCTTTTCGGCCTATCGGTTCCTGTACGAGCGCTTGATCGGACCCGAGGCCCGGCCTTGGCTGCCTGCCGCCTTTTGCGCGGCTTCCTCTATGCCGCATTTGCAGCCAGAGCGGCGCAAGCTGTTGTTGCAATCGATCAGCGAAGCCGTGGCGACAGCGCCCGGCTGGTCAAAACGCGCACCATCGTTTTTCCCCGAATGGGTGGAAAAGGTCGATAGCGAGGGCAATTCGGCGCACTGAACGTCGAGACCGGACTATCATCGGCAGTGATTGCCGCACGGCTTTGCTTGGCTTATAGGCGCGGCTATGTCCTCTATCAGACCTTGGCGTGATATAGCACGCCGTCAATCCCGCCAGATCATGGTGGGTGCTGTTCCAGTCGGCGGCGATGCGCCGATTTCGGTGCAGACGATGACCAACACGCTGACCAGCGACGCGAAGGCGACGATTGACCAAATCCGGCGCTGCGAAGATGCCGGCGTCGATATCATCCGCGTCTCTTGCCCCGATGAAGCGTCAACTGCCGCGCTCAAGCAAATTGTGCGTGCAGCGCATGTCCCCATCGTCGCGGATATCCATTTCCACTATAAACGTGCGCTGGAGGCGGCGGATGCGGGCGCGGCCTGTTTGCGGATCAACCCCGGCAATATTGGCAGCGCGGAACGCGTGAACGAGGTGGTCAATGCGGCAAAGGCCAATGGCTGCGCGATCCGCATCGGCGTGAATGCAGGCAGTCTCGAAAAGGATTTGCTCGAAAAATATGGCGAGCCTTGCCCAGAGGCGCTGATCGAAAGCGCGCTCGATCATATCAAGCTGCTGCAAGACCGGGATTTTCACGAATATAAAGTGGCGGTGAAAGCGTCGGACGTTTTCCTCGCGGTCGCCGCCTATATGGGGCTGGCCGAGGCGGTCGATTGCCCGCTGCATCTGGGGATTACCGAGGCGGGAGGCTTGATTGGCGGCACGGTGAAATCCTCCATCGGCATGGGCAATATGTTGTGGGCGGGGATTGGCGATACAATCCGCGTTTCATTGTCGGCGGAGCCAGAGGAAGAAGTTCGGGTCGGGTATGAAATCCTGAAGTCCCTAGGCCTCAGGACACGCGGCGTGAGGGTGGTGTCGTGCCCCTCTTGCGCGCGGCAAGGCTTTGATGTGATCCGCACCGTGCAAAAACTCGAAGATGCGCTCGGCCATATCAAAACCCCGATGTCGCTCTCGGTCCTCGGCTGTGTGGTAAACGGACCCGGCGAAGCGCGCGAAACCGACATCGGCATCACCGGCGGCGGCAATGGCAAGCATATGGTTTATCTGTCAGGCGTCACCGATCATCATGTGCAGGATGGCGAGATGATCGACCATATCGTGAAGCTGGTGGAGGCCAAGGCGGCGGAGATTGATGCCGGGACGAGCGTGAGCATGGATGTAGCGCACGGGAAGATGGGTTGAGCATTTATTGGAAAATGTTCAGCTGGGAGGCATTTGCCACGCTTACAACCGGCGTTCTTGCAGTTGGTGTGGCAGCTTGGGTTGGCTTCAACCAGGTCAAGCTGCAACGACGACAAACGAAGCTAATCGAAAACGATCTTAAGATTCAATTGCTTGAAAAGCGTTCGAAATGTGTTGAGTCCATGAGGAAAATATCGAGTGCTTGGATTGCACACATGAAACTGACAGACGAAGAGTGGTTAAATTTCCACGCACTTTTCCGCGAAGCAGAACTCCTTTTTCCACCCGACGTGACGAAAAATCTCGATCAGGCACTAAGTGGCATTTTCTGGGCTAAACAGCACTTTAAAAGATCTTCTCAATATTATGAGCGAGGCGACACCAAGCAAGCAGAGCATCGAATGGACGACGCATTTGCTGAAGAGGATAAAGTGATGAAAATAATGCCAACACTCTTGAACGAACTTATCGACCACACTCGGATTGATGCTTGGGAATAGGCCTTTCAATTGACTGTGGTAGCAACAAGTGCTACCAATGCCCACCATGAGCAAAGTCGAAAAAATCTCCATCGCCCTAACCGACGAAATGCTCGCTTCGGTTAAGGATGCCGTCGCGTCGGGCGATTATGCTTCGTCGAGCGAGGTTATCCGCCATGCCTTGCGTGATTGGAAGAAGCAGCGGGAGAGGGAAATTTCCCATTTGCGTCAACTGGTTGCGGAAGGGCTGAAAGGACCGTTCGAACCGTGGGAGGGGGCAGAGGCCTTGCAAAGCGAGTTCCGGGAGCTTCGGGCAAAACGTGGAGCGTAAATGGCGGGTGGTCCGCAGTAGATCGGCCAAGACCGATCTTTTCGAAATCTGGTCTTATATCGCAGAGCACGACATTGATGCGGCAGATCGATGGCTGGAGCGAATAGAAGCTGCGATCAACCGCCTTTCCGATTTTCCGGGCCTTGGCAGTACGCGAAACGAACTTCCCGAGGGCATATTGGCTTATTCAATGAACCCGTACATGCTGCTTTACGCTCAACAGCCCGATGGACAATTGGTTGAAATCGTCCGTGTGATCGATGCGCGGCGCGATTTCGGGAGTCTGTTTTTATGACCCTATCCATCCGCCCCGCCATCCCCGCCGACCTCCCCCTGATCGCGCAGTTCATTCGTGACCTCGCGGAGTACGAAAAGCTCGCCCACGAAGTGCGCTTTGATGAGGCCGCACTCGGCGACCGCCTGTTCGGGAGGCGGGGCTCGCCCCTATGCCGAGGTGCTGATAGGCGAGATTGCTGGCGTCCCGCAGGGCTTCGCTCTGTTCTTCCACAATTTCTCCACCTTTGAGGGGAAGCCCGGCGTGTATCTGGAAGACCTGTTCGTGCGGCCCGAAGCGCGGGGTTCCGGATTGGGCAAGGCGCTGCTCAAACGGCTGGCTGCCATTACCGTCGAGCGCGATTGCGCTAGGCTCGAATGGTCTGTGCTCGATTGGAATGAACCGTCGATCCAGTTCTACAAAAAGCTGGGCGCAAGGCCGATGGACGAATGGACGGTGTTTCGGGTCGATGGCGACACGCTGGCGGAATTGGCGGCATCAAGCCTGAATGAAAACCGAAGTGCTGCGCTTGTCGAAGCACGCCTTAACGTTTGCGCTGCCCTTTGCCGCGCCCTTCGACAGGCTCAGGGCTACGGTTGATCATTCCACCAAAATTACAGCAAACTGCCGCCATCCACGGGATAGACCTGTCCGGTGATAAAGCCCGCCCGTGACGAAGCCAGAAAGACCACCAGTCCGGAGACATCCTCCGGCTGTGCCATCGGTGCAGGCACCACGGTTTTGCGGGAGCGCTTGGCGGCATCTTCCGGCGTGGACCCTGCAAATAGTTCCTGAAAAAATCCGCGTTCGGGATTGAAACGGCTGCCCGCGCTGAACGCTGCCGGATCGCGCGCCATCGTGGCATATGGGGCGACGCAATTGACCGTCACGCCATATTGGCCAACTTCTTTGGCGAGGATTTTGGTAAAGCCATGCACCGCAGCCTTGGCGGTGGAATAGAGCGAAAGCGTATAATCGCCGACGATCCCTGCGGTTGATCCGATATTGACGATGCGGCCCGATTGCCTTTCGATCATGCCCGGCACCACCGCGCGGGTCATGCGGAGCGTGGTCTTCAGGCTGATATCGAGATCAGCCTCCCATGTATCGGGATCGGACTGCGCGAAATGCCCCGCCGCCGCGTTCCCGCCGACATTGTTGACCAGCACTTCGACAGGGCCAAGCGCTTCGGCGGCGGCCAATATTTTTGCCGGGGCTTGAATGTCGAGCAGGTCCGCCTTCACGAAAATGGCATCGGTTGCACCGCGTTCCTTGGCCAATTCGATCAGCTTTGCGCCCGCCGCCTCGTCGCGCCCGACAGCCACCAGCTTTGCGCCTTCGGTCGCCAGATCAAGCGCGATGGCGCGGCCGATATTGGCGGTAGCGCCGGTGACGATGGCGACTTTGCCTGAAAGTCCCAGATCCATTTCGTCACCCCTTTGTCGATATCCCGAAATCACGGCAATAATCGGCAAAACGCTCACGGATATATTCCTTCGTCAGCCCGTAATCGGCGAGATCATAGACATGTTTGCCAAAACGGTCTTTGGGCTTGTTGGTGATATAGGCGCTGCATCCGGCTTTCGGCATCCGCGCTCAGTTCGGTCGCCAAAATGCGCGTAGAGCCGC
This sequence comes from uncultured Alphaproteobacteria bacterium, assembly GCA_963732535.1. Classification (GTDB taxonomy): domain Bacteria; phylum Pseudomonadota; class Alphaproteobacteria; order Sphingomonadales; family Sphingomonadaceae; genus Sphingorhabdus_B. The sequence goes on from CAVSZW010000002.1 coordinate 51,768, forward strand.
TGCATCGTGCCGATGGGATCGCGCGACCTGTTCGGTCATATTGGATGTCGTAAATTGCGCTTCGCCCCGTGTTTCGCGCGGAAAGCGTTTTGCCGCGCGACCATGAGCTTCAAACGTTTCCACCATGTCGCGGCCCAGTTGTTCGCGGTCCACCTTATCGCTCAGCATCACGCGGACATTCCACACCAAGCTGCATGCCGAGCCGACCACATCGACCGGATCACGGTGCGTCATCACCAATTGCGCGTCGGGAATACCTCGTTCAGTGCATCAAGATAGAGCGGATGCCATGGATTTTTCAGCGTCCACTGCCCGCCCGCTGTTCGGCCTGCAGCAATTGCAGCAGGCGTTTTCTGGTAGCGAAAGGCGGGGCGATAATCGGCCTCATAGAGGAAATATTTGTGATAATCGGGGATGTGATATTGCGAGTCATAGACTTGGGAAACAAAGCTGGGCGTCATCGCAAACTGACATTCGCAAGGGCTATCGCCATCCTCATGATGGATCGCCGAGATATGCGGCATGTGCTTCATCGAAAAATCAATCTGGTCCTGCGCCTTTTGAAAGCGCGGGCCAGCGTGCATTTCTTCGGGCGTTCGGTGGCGGCACCGAATCAAACGCCTCCCAGCGCAGGAAATTGCGCCGTGCAGGGTCTTCATTGAGCAGGTTGATCGTAAAGGTCGTCCCCGTGCGCGGCAGGCCGAAAACGAACATCGGCTTTTCCACCGGAGCGTTCGAGCAATTCGGGATGGCGTGCAGCCAATCCTCGACCTTCAGCCGGTTGGTGAGATAGCCGGTCACCGTGCGGACAAACGCACCTTCGCCCCGCTCGGTTAAGTTTGCGTCCTTGTTGAGCGAATCCACCAGCAGGTGAAAGCGGCGCCAAAATGCCATCATCGCCCAGATCGGTCAGCCCCGTCTCGGCGCGGGCATTGGCAAGCATTTCATCGGCATTAATCATCCATCACACTCCGTAATCCAGCAATAACGCGTTTTGGGCCGGTCAAAGACCCGCATTTCATCTTCCAGTATCTCGGGCGGAAGCGTCCCTTTGGAAACCATCCAGTTCAACCCGTCGAACGCCGCCTTGCTCTCGAAATGCAGTTCGGTGACGACATCGAATTCGGGCTCTGTCAGCTCCTTGGTATCAATATGCGGCATGGGGTTCAGATAGTTGCGTGTGTAACGCGTCATCCCAGCCATATATTTGTCCATCAACGGGCGATGGCGGTTTTCATAATGGTCGCGGAATTCCTCCACGCTCATCCCCGGTCGGCGTTTGAGGAAGATGAAGACTTTGTGGGTCATGCCAAAAACCTCAATCTAGCGCCGCGTCCGCCGCTGCGATCTCACTCTTCAACCACATGGTTTCAGACAGATTGGTGCTGCCGCTCGCCACCAAAAGATGTTCGTGCGCTGTTTTATAGGCGGTCAGCGCATCCTTGTTTTCGGGGTCGGCCCCGCGAACAATATCCAGCAGAGTGGATTGCTTCCAACGGTCTGCCCGCTTCAATATGCTGTCGCGCGCGGACGACCAGCTTGTCGGCCCCGGCCAATTCCAGCAGATCGGCGTTCACCGCCGAACGCGGCACACCATAAAGCTCGGTCGTGCCATCCTCATAATGCAGCCAACCCGAATATTCTTCCCAGATGGTCTTCACCGCCCAGCTGACTTTGCCGTGAAATTCACCGATTTTGAGATGCTCGGGCAGTTTCACTTCGCGCATCAATTGATGCACGGTCTTGCCCGCGATCATGCCTTCGTGCGTATAATCGCGCATCATAAGTGACCGCGCCGATCATCCGGTCGATATCGGCGCGGATTGTGGCCGCGCCCCTGATCGGATCGCCATGGCCGGTGATGATGATCTCCGCGTCCAGATCGCGCAGCTTCGCCATCGATTTCAGGTAATTCCACACCAGCCGGGGCTTGTCGCCGCGCAGGGTGCACAGGAACGGCATCGAATTCCATACAGGGCCGGTGATATTGCCGGTAAATGCGATCTTTTCCTTGGGCATCCAGACGATCAGATTATCGACCGTCTCTCCTTCGGGCGCGCTGATCAGCTCGAATGTGCGTCCGCCCTGTTCGATGGTGAGGGTGCGATCCACAAGGATGTCGGGAACCACATCGGGCGCGGGCTTGGGTGCGGTGGCGCGGCGCAATGTGCTGCCCCACAGCTTCTTGCTGCGCGGGCCGAAATAGGCTTGCAGGCTCAGCATGTCGTGGCAGGCCTCGTTATAGCCGGGTCCGCCGACGACCTTCGTTGCCGCCTCTTTGAACACCGGCACACCGCCAAAATGATCGGCATGGCTTTGCGTGAGGAAAATATAGTTGAGCGCGCCGGTGCGGTGCGGTTTCAGCAACGCGACATTGCGCTGCTGATTGGCGTCATCCATGAAGCCGGTGTTGACCATGACATCGCCGTGATCGGTGGTGACCAGATAGGCGTTGGAAATGTCGTTCGCTTGAAAGATGAATGGCGTGATCGCAATGGCCTCGGTTTGCGCGTCGCCCGCGCGGGCGAGGTTGCCAAGTGGTGTCGCTTCCTTGCCCATGTCAGTTCCTTTCCTCAAATTCGATCATCACCTTGGCCGATTGCGGGTGTCGCCGCGATTTCCAGCCCTTCGAGCACGCGTTCGAGCGGCAGGCGGTGGGAGATCATCGCCGCGATCTTGTCTTTCAGGCGCGGCATCGCGGCGATCACGTCGGGAAATTCATCGGGGTAGCCGACTGCGGTGGTGATCGTCATTTCGCTGGTCAGCATTGCGCCTGCGGGCAATTCGATGGGCTTCATATAGGCGGCGGTAATCACATGGCGGGCATGTTTCTTCGCCATCGAAACGACATCGGACAGGATCGAAGGCGCACCAGCGGCGTCGATATAGGCATCGGTTTGTGCACGCTCGCGGCCGAAATATTGTTCGGCGCCGTGCAGTTCCTTGATCCGCGCCACGGTATTTTCGCTGCCCGGATTGATCGTTTTTGCGCCCAGCGCCCGCGCGCGTTCCAGCCGCTCTTCGGCCAGATCGAGCGCGATCACATCGCAGCCCCGGTCCACCGCCCACATCACCATGCCCAGGCCAATGGGGCCACAGCCGAAAATGACAAGCTTGGTCCCTGCTTTGGCTTCTGCCCGGTTCACCCCGTGCAGCGCCACCGCCAGCGGCTCGCACATCGCGGCGATTTCATAGGATATGCCTTCGGGGATCGGCAGGATCGAATCATTCAGCCGCGCGTCGCGCACCAGCAGCTCTTCGGTAAAGGCCCCTTCCGGCCCGCCCGAACCGATAAAGCTTGGCGTGTTCATCGGGTTGACGATCACCGGCTGGCCCACCGAAATGCCCTGCACTTCGCTGCCCACCGCCATGATTTCGCCAGCGCCTTCATGGCCGAGCGCGGTCGTGCCGCCGGGTTCGCGCGGCATCCCGCCGACCTTGATGTAGCTAAGGTCGCTCCCGCAAATCCCGCACGCCTTCATCTTGACGACGACGTCTTTCGGGCCAGCCTCGGGGCGTGTATAATCATCAAGCCGGACATCGCCGACGCCGTGGATTTTCAATAAATGGCCCATTTCGTTTCCTATCCGCGGATCATATATCCGCCGTCGACGTTGATCGTCTCGCCGGAGATGAAGGACGAAGCATCGGAACAGAGGAACGCACCAATGCCTTCAAAATCTTCAACTGCCCCCACACGTTTCATCGGCGTAACCGGCGCATAAGTGCCGTTCAGATATTGCGCCGCCGGGCCATCGGCTGGCCCCATCATCGGCGTCAGGATCAGCCCCGGTGCAACCACATTGGCGCGCACGCCATATTGCCCCATTTCGGCAGACAGGCTGCGGATCACCGCACCGATGGCCGATTTTGATCCGGCATATTCGGCCTTGCCGGGCAGTCCCTGATACATCGAAAGGCTGCCGCATGCGACAATGCTGCCGCCGGGCTCGCCCGCCTCGGCGCGCGCCTTCATATGCCGCGCGGCTTCGCGCAGCGTGAAGAACGCGCCGTGGAGCGCGGTCTTCTGAAATTCATACCAATGCTCGGTCGGCATATCGAAGATCGAATTATAGCGCGGGGAAGCGCCCGAATTGGCGAAGACACAATCGATCCGGCCAAAGTCTGTCATCAACTGTGTCATATCCGGCAAGGATCGCCTCTTCGGACGAAACATCGACGATATAGGTTTCAACGCGGCCTGCGCCTGCCGCTTCCAGCTCTGCCTTTGCCGCCGCATTCTTTTCCGCATTGCGCGCCCAGATCGCGATATCGCCGCCCATTTTGGCAATGCCCATGGCAAAGCCCAGACCGATCCCGCCATTGCCGCCGGTGACCAGCGTTACCTTGCCTGTGCAATCAAATAGCCCTTTGGCCATATCCATCTCCTTTGGTGGAAAAACCATTGCAGGAGGCGCGCGCGGATTTCCAGTGCCGTGCCAATCGCCGCGCCGATGACTCAAATGCAGTCTTGGCATGTGGCCCGGCTTTCGCACAATATGCGCGGGCAGAAGGAGACCCTCAACGTGGCCAAAGTCAGTTTCACCCATCCCAAACCCAACGTCGGCTCGATTGTGCATGTTGACCGTGCAGACATGTTCAACCCCGAAGTGGCAAAGGCCTGTCTGGCAGAGCTTGATGCGCGCGGCGTGATCATATTCCCGCGAGGCTAATTTGACCGATCAGGAGCAGCTCGATTTTACCGATCTGTTGGGCGAACGTGTCAATTTCACCAAAAATGCGCCCGGTGGCAATGCAGCAGAGCAGGATGTGTATAAGATCACGCTTGATCGCGACATCAACGATCACCCTGAATATGTACTCGGCACCTTTTTCTGGCACGTCGATGGTGCGACGATCAACCAGCCGCTGCCCAAGGCGACGCTGCTTTCGGCGCGCGTGTTGTCGGACAAAGGCGGGCGCACCGAATTCGCCAATCTTTATGCAGCATGGGAGCATCTGCCCGATTGGGAGCGCGAGGGGCTGGAGGAGCTGCGCGTGCTCCACACCATCGGCGCCAGTATGAAAGTGTTTATGGACGAGGTGAACGAAAAGTCCGTCGCCCTGCTGAACGTCGCCGACAAGATGAACCATCCGTTGGTGTGGAAACATTCCGACGGGCGCAAATCCTTGTTGCTTGGCAGCCATGCCGACCAGATCATCGACATGGAATATGCTCAAGGGAGAGCGATCATCCGCCGCTTGGGCGAATGGGCGGCGCAGCCCGATTTCGTCTATAGCCATGATTGGAAACCCGGCGATTTCGTGATCTGGGACAATACCGGGGTGATGCACCGGGTGCAGCCTTATGACGATCCCAAACGCACCATGCACCGCACCACGCTTGCCGGGACTGAACCGGTGAATGGCTCTTTTGTAGTGAAGGCGGCTGCATGATAACCGGACATCATTGGCAAAATGCCTATATTTGCGACGACATCGAAGCCGCTGTCGCTGCATTTGGCGCAGCGCGCCGAAATTGGCGATGTTCCCATTCTCGATGTTGAGCAATCTTTATGGACCCCGAACGGCATGAAGCGCGTCGCCACCCGGCTGGCTTTCGTGTGGATCGGCGACATGCAGAACGAGCTGATCCAGCCAGTTGACGATGAGACCGGCATTTACAGCAACTATCAGAACAATGGCGGCATCATGCATTTTCACCATGTGTGCAGCCGGGTTTCTGATTGGGATAGTTTCCGCGCCGAGCGTTGACGCTCAAGATCTGCCGGTGGTGCTCGAACGCGCAATCGAGGGCGATCTGCTGAAATTTCTTTATCTCGATGGCCGCGATTTCTGTGGCCATTATCTCGAATATGTCTGGGCGACCGACGAACGCTGGGTGCAGATGGGCGGGCGCTGACATGGGTTTGCGCGACAAATACGGCCCTTGGGCGGTCATTACTGGCGCGTCCGAAGGGGTCGGCGCGGAATTTGCGCTGCGACTGGCGGGCGAAGGGATCAACTGCATCCTGATTGCGCGCCGCGAAGGGCCGCTGGCGGAACTTGCCGAACAGGTGCGGGCAAAGGGCGTGGAATGCGTGACCGCCTCGGTCGATCTCACCGCGCCCGATGCCACCGACCGGATCGTGGCGGCGGCGGGGGACCGCGAGGTTGGCCTGTTCATCGCCAATGCCGGAGCCGATACCAACAGCTCGCTCTTCCTCGACAATGATGTGCAGAACTGGGAACGGCTGATCACATCTCAACATCGCTCACCACCGTTCGCAACTGCCACCATTTCGGGCAAGGAATGCGCGCGCGCGGCAAAGGCGGGATGATCCTTGTCGGATCGGGCAGCTGCTATGGCGGGCTTTATGGCATGGGCGTGTATTGCGGGGTGAAGGCATTTGACCTGTGCTTTGGTGAGGGGCTTTGGGCGGAGATGGAGCCGCACGGGGTTGATGTGCTCAACCTGATTTTGGGCCGCACCAACACGCCGGCACACCAGCGCATATCGGAAGCCAATGGCAGGCCGTTTGATACCAGCCAAATGGCGTCGAGCGCGGATGTCGCGCGTATCGGCCTTGAGCAATTGCCGCACGGGCCAACCTATAATTGGGGACAAACGAACGACGTGGCGGGCTATGCCCCCAATTCCCCCGACGAACGCCGCGCGCGTATCTTGAAGATCAAGGAAATGTCCGGCGCTTATCTGAAAGCGCAACAATGAACGCCGATCCTATGACCGACCGCGAAGCCATCACCGACCAAATCTATCGTTATTGCCGCGCGATGGACCGGATCGATCACGAGCTTGGCTATTCGATCTGGCATGAAGATGGCACGGCCGATTATGGCCCCGATGTGTTTCAGGGCACAGGGCGCGGCTTTGTCGATCATGTTTGCAAGCAGCACGCCCAGATTGCTCGCACCACTCGCACCAGATGGGCAACATCATCATCGAGATTGATGGCGACAAGGCAGGAAGCGAATCCGTCCGTCACCGCCACGTTGCGGATCGAAAGCGGAGGCAGGTTGATGCAGATGAGCGTGTGGAGCCGCTATATCGACACATGGTCAAAGCGCGATGGTCGCTGGGCGATAGACCACCGGATTTCGATCAATGATTTTGACGAAATCCGCGAAGTCACCCCGCTGCGCCCCACAACGCGCGGTAGCCGGGATCGCAGCGACCCTTCCTACACAGTGCTGACGAAAGGACCGAAAGCATGATTACGACAACCCGTTTAGGCACGTGTGATTTGGCGCGGGCCAAGGCCTTTTGGGACCGATTGCTGAGATGGTTGGAGCCAAGCAGATCTACGACCGGGAAACCCTGATCGCGTTTCGTGGCGCAGAGGGCAGCATGCTGCTGATTGGCATGCCGTTTGCCGGTGTGCATGAGGTTGGCAACGGCAATATGGCCGGGTTTCAAACCGAAAGCCGCGCGCAAGTTGATGCAATCCATGCAAAGGCCTTGGAACTAGGCGGCAGTGATGAAGGCGCACCCGGCATCAGCGGAGACGATCCGAACGGATTCTACGGAGCTTATTTCCGTGATCCCGATGGCAACAAAATTTGCGTCTTCCGCTTTGGCCCGCCTGATTAAGGAACCCCATGGCATTTATCAATCTCCCGACCTTTCTTCGCTTCCGCGCAATATCCTGATCGCGGGCAATGAACGTGCCGACAGCGGCAGCGGTCCTGTGCACACACATATCTATCCGGCACTCGGGTCGGTAACGCGCGAATTGAAGCTGGCGGGGCCAGCGGAAGTGGATGCTGCGGTCGCTGCTGCCCGCGCGGCCTTTCCGGCTTGGCGTGCGATGGCCGGGGACAAGCGCCGCGATCTGATGTTTGCGCTGGCTGCAAAGTTTGACGCGGAAGTGCAAGCCCTGACGCTTCTTGGCGCGATCGAGAATGGCTCCCCGTCATGATGGGGCCGCATATGGCCGCCGATGCCGCGCAGAAATTCCGCTATTTCGGTGGCTGGGCAGACAAGATTCAAGGGCTGAATATCAAGACCTGGGGCGGCCCCGCCCATGATTATGTCGCCTATGAACCATATGGTGTCATCGGCGCGATCATTCCGTGGAACGGGCCGTTGTTTGCCGCAACCATGGTGATTGCCCCTGCCCTTGCGGCAGGAAATTGCGTGGTACTGAAGGCCCCGGAACTGGCCCCCTATAGCGTGATGCGGCTCGCCGAGATTGCAATGGAAGCAGGCTTCCCTCCCGGCGTGATCAACATGGTGGTGGGCGGCCCCGATGCGGGCGAGGCAATGGTCTCGCACGCCGGGAATCGACAAGATCCAGTTTGTGGGTTCGGGGGGCACGGCCAAGAAGGTGCTCGCCAATGCGGCACAATCCTTGAAACCTTGCGGACTGGAACTGGGCGGCAAATCGGCGGTGATCGTCTTTGCCGATGCGGATCTTGCAAGAGGCCGCAAAACGCGGGATTTCCGGCGCGGTGAGTGCTGGCGGTCAGGGTTGTGTAAACGGCACACGGCTTTTGATCGAACGGCCCATCTACGACGCCTATTGCCAGATGCTGGCAGGCATGGCGCCGCATATCCCGCAGGGCGATCCGCTCGCACCCGGCACAGCCATGGGCCCGGTGATTAACGAAGCCGCGCTTAACCGCATCACCGGGATGGTCGATGCGGCGTTGGCATCCGGCGGGCGTTTGATAACCGGCGGCGGGCGACGCGATGGCGATTTTGCCGGCGGCTATTTCCTGCCCGTCACCGTAATCGCCGATGTCGCCCATGACAGCGATATTGCCCAACATGAGGTGTTCGGTCCGGTTCTCGCGGTCACACCCTTTGACAGCGAGGAAGAGGCCATCGCCATCGCCAATGGCACTGACTATGGCTTGGGCGCCTATATCCACACGCAAAATCTGGGACGCGGTCACCGGATGGCCGCAGCCATGGATGCCGGGATGATCCATGTGAACGGCGGCGGCGAGGGGATGACGCCGTGCGCGCCCTTTGGCGGGTTCAAGCAATCGGGCTTCGGGCGTTTGGGCGGCGAAGCGGGCTTACATGAATTTCTGCAAACCAAGAATGTCTGGATGAATATCGCATGAGCAAAAATGCACGCGGGGCACGCGGTGCCGCCAAATATGCCGAGGCAACTGGGGCCGCAGCGCCTGCGCCGACGACGCTGCTCGAATCGACCCTCTGCGATTTTGTCCACGCCGATGTGTGGACAAGGCCAGGGCTTGAAATTGCGGGAACGCCTGCTGATTTCGCTCGCCGGAAGCGGCGGCGACCAAGGATGCGGCATCGTGCCAATCCTATGCCACAGGCGCACTCAAGGGCGGGCATCTTGTCCATGATCGAACTGCGCGAAGCGGCGTTACAACTGGCGGTCTATGATGGCTGGGCCTCGGGCGGAGTGCTTGACCGGGCGGTGACGGCGGCGGCGAGGGAATTGGGGCTGGCCGAGCCAGCCATCCACCGCCTGCCCGACGATCCCGCCGACCGCGCCGAACGCATCGCGCGCGGGCAGGATAGCTTCCGCCGCGTCGCACAAACCGATGCGCCGCCGCCATTGTACGCCCTATCTCGATACCGGCGTGCTCAATTTCGTGATGAGCGACCTATGGGGCCGCCCCGGCCTCGACGAACGCTCGCGGCGCTTTGTGACTTTGGTGGGCGCGGCCTTTTCAAACGCCCCAACGCCGATGCGGAGCCATACCTATTCGGCGATGAACAGCGGCGATCTGACCAAGGATGAACTGCTCGAATTCTGCCTGCATTTCGCGCTCCACGGCGGCTGGCCGCGCGGGGCGGCGTTTCAAGCGGTGGTTATGGAACAGGCCAAGCGCGTCGAGAAAGGACTAGCGTTTCAACCATGATCGCAGCATCAGACATGAGCGGCAAGGCCGCATTGGTAACAGGCGCGGGTGGCGGCATCGGCGCGGCGACGGCGATTGCTTTGGCAAAGGCGGGGGCGGATATTTGCATCGTCGATGTGAAGGCCGATGGGTTGGCCGAAACGGCAAAGGCCATCCAAGCGCTGGGCCGCGTCGCACTGGTGCAGGCGGTCGATCTCAGCCAGCCGGCCAATTGCAAGGCGGTGGTTGATGCGGCGGTCGCGCAATTCGGCAGGCTCGATGCTCTGTGCAATGTTGCGGGGATATTGAAACTCGCCCACGCGCACGAAATGGCGGAGGCGGATTGGAACGCGGTGATCGCGGTCAATCTCTCCGCGCCCTTTTTCCTGTGCCAAGCCGCGATCCCGCATCTTTTGAAAAGCGAAGGGGCGATTGTGAATGTCAGCTCGCTCGCCGCGCATATCGGCGAGGCTTATTCGGCGGCTTATTGCGCGTCAAAGGGTGGGCTTTCACAGCTGACCAAGGCCTTGGCGATGGAATATCTATTGCAGCCGATCCGAATCAACGCCGTTTCGCCGGGGGGACTTGCCACGCCGATTGGCGCAAGCTTCATTCCGCCCGAGGGCGCGGATATGACATTATTGGGACGGATCAGGCCATTGCGCGGGCTGGTCGAAGTGGAAGACATGGCAAACTTCATCGCCTTTCTCGCATCTCCCGCAGCAGCCGGATTCCACGGCGCAGATATCAATATGGATCAGGGGATTACAGCAGGATGAGCTTTGATATGGATCGTTTTCGCGTGGACGGAAAAGTCGCGATTGTCACAGGAGCCGGTGGACGCGGCAACAGCATCGGGCGGGCCTATGCGATGGGTTTGGCAGCGGCAGGCGCTTCTGTGGTGGTTGCCGATTTGAACTTGGAAGGCGCACAAAGGGTTGCCGATGAAATCGTCGCGGGTGGCGGAAAGGCCATTGCGTGCAAAGTCGATATCACCAAGCCCGATCAGGTCGCGGCGATGGCGGAAGTCGGCAACCGAATCCTTCGGCGGGATCGACATATTGGTCAACAATGCCGCCCTGATGATGGAAGTTGCCGCGCTCCAGGCTGTCGATGTTCCTATCGATCAATGGACCCGGATGCTGGAGGTGAACACCACCGGCGCGCTCATTTGCGCTCAGGCCGTGATCCCATCTATGCAGGCGCGCGGCGGCGGGCGGATCGTCAATCAGGTGTCTGGCGGAGCCTTTCCCGCAATCTCGCTCTACGGCGTTACCAAATTGGCACTCACCGGCCTCACCACTTTGCTGGCCAAGCAACTCGGCAAAAGCGGCATTTCGGTGAACGCCATTGCACCCGGCAATGTAACGAGCGAGGCGGGCAGCGCCTTGGTCCCCGAAGGTTCGCCGTTCAAACAGTTTCTGCAAATGAGCGTCTGCACCGACGCGAGCGCCCCGCCGGAGGACTTGGTCGGCACACTGCTGCTACTCTGTTCGGATGCGGGCAAATGGATCACCGGCCAGACCATCCATGTCGATGGCGGCTGGGTGTTGCGGCCTTAGGAAATTCGGCTAAAAACAGACCGTAGCCCTGAGCCTGTCGAAGGGCGCTCTGTCGGCTAAGCGCGCCTTCGACAGGCTCAGGGCTGCGGTTTTTTATTCGATCATGTGGGCACGGTTTATTGTGCTTGAAGCATTCTAAGTTCGCTACCGCAAAACCCCGCTCTTCTCCGCTTCCCCAATCAGCTTTTCCGCATCATCTGCCAGCAACCAGCCATCGGCCATGTTGCTGGGCCACCGCCGCGCGCACCTTGGCGACAAAACCCGCATGGTCGCCGTAGCGTTCTTCTAGTGAAGCCCTAGGATCGCCCTTGGCTTGGCGTTCGGCCTTTGTCTTGGCAAAAGGAATGAAGCCGCCTGCGAATACACAGCCCCCGCCCTTGCCATAGCCGGCTGCCAGTTCGTTAAAGCCGGTATAGGTGCCAAGCGGCACTTGCAATTGTACCGAGGGTACGCCCGCCATTTCGTTGCCATCGGCGTTCACGCGCGGCACGCGAGAGGGAAGTGTTCGGCGGATGCGCGGCGGCTGCATTTTGGGTGCACCGCTCACGCTATTTGGGTCAAAACCGCTGCCAAAATCATAATCGTCAAAAGTGTAGAGCTTGCCATCGGGCGTTGGCGCGCCCGGAATATCGGGCCAGCCCATCGCCGCCGCTGTTGGCGCAACCAGCTCGCCTGCCGCCAATGTCGGATAGCGGCTGGCGGGGGGCTCCTTGCCCGCCTTCACCCAATCGACGAGCGCGCGAAGGGCGATGCGCGTGCTTTCGCGTGAGGGGTTGGGATTGCCGCCGAGGACACATCCTTGCGCGCTATAGGGGCCGGCTTCGCCTTTGGTTTGAAATCCGCCAACAAAGCTTCCGCCATGCGTTACGCTTGGGAAATAATAGCGGCGGACATTGGCGGGAAGAGGAATATCGGCTTTGGCATCGGTGCCGACAAAATTGGGCGAAGCACGCAGGCCCCAAAATTCCGCCGATCCCAATGTTTCGACCACTTTGGGGCAAGTGTTGCTCCTGGTGCAGGCATCGAGCAGGCTGGTTTTGCCCAATTTGCGCGCTTTGTCATCATAGCGGCCCCACCATAATGTGCCTTCGCTGCCGGGTTCATAGGCCCGCGCGCCGCCGCCCGGCACCCCAAAACGGACGTTGAGCACAATCTGCCGCGCGGCGATATTGGCGTGGATGCCATCAAAAACTTGGGTTCCGGCTTCGGATTGATTGAAGCCGAGGTTTACGAAACTCCGCAGATAATTTCCCGATTGCGATTGCCCCGCTCCAACGGTCCAGCGGATATTCTGCCCCGCCGGATTGGCGTTGCCTGCATCGTCGGCCTCGCCGCTTCGCAAGAATGTGACAAGGTCGCGGGTGATGGCAAAGCCCAGCCCCAGCACCTGCGGGTCTTTGGCGATATAGCCCAAAGTATATGCAGCGTCGGGCGCAAAGCCATCTTTCAGGCATAGCTGCGTACCATCGGGCTTCCCTGGAAAAGGCACTTCGCGGCAATCGGCAAAGGCCCATTCAGTGGCTTTCAACTGCCGTCGCTTTTGGCCGTTGCGTTCGACGAACAGCTTTGCTCTCTTCGTATCGAGCGAAACCGGCAAGGGGCGCGGTTCCTTGCGACCAAAGCCGCTAACGATTGCCACGCTGTTGGGTGAGCCTTGTACGCTGTCGAAGCGGGCCATGGCCGCCCCGGTTATGCCCGCCGCCGTCGGCACTTTCGCCCATTGCACATTGGATGCGGCTGGAATGTCGCCCTGCCAGCCGCTGATTACGCGGATATGCCCGTCATCGTCCGGCATTGCCGCGCCATTGCCGCGATTGGGCACGTCATAGAGCAAAACGCCGCTCGCATCGGTAAGGTCTGCGGGGCGTGCAATCTGGAAACTGGCACTATATTCTACCATTCCCCGGGCATTGCGGGGTGCGTGTTCCAGATCGACGATGACGGCGTTTTTCGGCTCCTTGGGATTTACCTCACCATGGAAAGTGCCGCGCAGGATTTCATATCCCTTTGCAGCGGGCTTGTTGCTTTCAATCTCGACGCGCGTCACACGGGCGATGAGGGGTGTGTGCAACAGCGCAACCGACAGGGCAACGAAACTGATTTGGCGAAAGCGTTGTTTCATGGTCTTGACCCTAAATTATTTACCGCAGTGCTGAGCCTGTCGAAGCACGCCCTTCAGGTTGCGCTGTCCTGTAAGGCCCCTTCAACAGGCTCAGGGCTATGGTTTTTTGTAAGATCATTTATGTCGGTGAGCCAGTGCTGTTTTCGCCCAAATCCCCTATCGCGCCTGCGATAACCCGTCAGCACCCATCCCAACCGCTACCCAAGCCCCGCAGGCCATGGGATAGGGAGTGGCCCTAAGTCTCATCGCTCTCGATTTTGAAATTCTGAAGCAAGGAAAAAAGATGACACGTTCGTTAAATAGCCGCGTTGCGGTAGTGACCGGCGCAGGTTCGGGAATTGGCCGTGCGATTGCGAAGCGCTTGGCAGAAGACACTGCCAAAATCGCGATCTGGGATATCAATCTGGCAGGGGCCGAAGAGACCGCGCAGATGATCCGCGATGCGGGCGGGACAGCGATTGCGCTGAACGTCGATTGTTCGGACAAAGCGGCGATTGCGGCAGCTGCCGACGCAGGTGCGGGCAGAGCTTGGCCCGATTGCCATCCTCGTCAACAATGCCGGGATCGCGCCGTTCACGCCGTTCATGGAAACCGACGACGATTTGTTTGACAAGGTGATCCGCATCAATCTGCGCGGGCCGTGGCTGGTGACGAAGGAAGTCATGCCCGATATGCTTGCCGCTGGCTGGGGTCGGGTGATCAACATCACATCATCGTCGGTGCAAACGGGTTCGCCAACGCAAGGGCATTATGTCTCGGCCAAGGGCGGCCTGATGGGGATGACCAAAGCACTGGCGCTGGAATTTGCGGCGACTGGCGTCACGTTCAACATGATCCCTCCCGGCTTTATCGATACGCCGATGCTGCGCGCCGCGCCGATTGATGCCGAGGCGTTTGCCCAGACATTGCCGATGAAGCGCGTCGGCCAACCCGAAGACATCGCCGCCGCCGCTGCCTATCTTGCATCCGAAGAAGCAAGCTATATCACCGGCCAAACGATCAGCACCAATGGCGGTCGCTATATGGGTTCGCATTGACGATTTGAAATTTAAGGAGAGCAGGACATGGCAGAGGCAGATATGGGGCGGGACTTTCCGTTTCCGGTAACCGATCCCGAACGCATCCCCACACCGCGCTATTTTGACGAAGGCTTTTACAAGGCCGAAGTCGAACATCTGTGGCCGCATGTGTGGCAGATGGCTTGCCGACTGGAGCAGATCGAGAATGTCGGCGATTGGGTCGAATATTCCAATCTCGGCAAATCGGTCATCGTCGTCCGCACAAAGGATGGCGTGAAGGCATTCCATAATGCCTGCCGCCACCGCGGCGTGCCTTTGGCCGACAGCGGCACGCCACGGCAATTGCAAGACGCAAGGCTTTATCTGCCCGTTCCACGGCTGGCGCTGGAATAGCGAAGGCAAGAACACCTTTGTCTATGGCCGCCATATGTTCAGTGAACAGCAATTGGACTCCGATGATCTGAAACTGCGCGAATGTCGGATCGAAGAAGCCATTGGCTGTGCATGGATCAATTTTGATGATGACGCGCCGTCGTTCCGCGAAACGCTGGGCCCGATCATCGACAATATCGAAATGCGCGGGGCGAGCAAGCTGCGCGCCGAATGGTGGTATGCGACCGAAATTCCGGCCAATTGGAAGGTCGCGATGGAAGCCTTCATGGAGGGCTATCATGTGATGCGGACGCATCCGCAACTGCAACGCACCGCGCCGCAGCTTTACAACATGATGTATTCCGATCCCAAGGGCGATGGCGGCGTTTCTGCGGAGATGAAGCAGACGGGGATTCCCACCAACCCCAATATGACGATCAAAGAGAATATCGCGTCGCAAATGAAGCATCTCGAATTGCTCAGCTCGGGCATGGCGGGAATGGTGCATGAAAAGGAAATCGAGATTGCCCGGCAACTCGTCGATATCGAACTGCCTGATGATCCGCATATGGCGGTGATGATGTGGTTTGGCGCGATCCAGGATCAGATCCACAAACAACTGGGTGCCAAGGGTGAGCCTATTCCCGATCTCAATGCGGTCGCCCAATCGCATCCGGTGAACGCCGTAGAATTTCTGTTCCCGCATTATTTCCTGCTGCCGTTCTTCTCCAATATGTCGGCCTATCGCATCCGCCCGACGGGGCCCGAAAGCTGCACATTCGAGCTTTGGTCGCTCACTTTCTATCCGGAGGGTCAAGAGCCAGCGCCGGTGCTGGAACCGACGATTTTACCCTATGACAGCGACAAATTCCCCGAAATTCCGCGGCAGGATTATTCAAACATCCCGCTGCAGCAAAAGGGGATGCACGCCAAGGGCTTTGATTTCATGCGCCTGTCAAAGGATATCGAAGGCATGATCAGCAATTATAACCGGATCATCGACGGCCATCTTTCGGGTGTCGATCAAGGCAAGCTGGCGACGGCCACCAATATGCTGGGCGGAAATTTCGACGGGAAGATAAAGGATCTGGGGTTTTAGATCCGCCGATAATTGGATCTGCAAAATCACCGTAGCCCTGAGCCTGTCGAAGGGCGACTGACAGCTTGAAGCGCTACACCCGAGACGCGCCCTTCGACAGGCTCAGGGCTACGGTTTTTAATGATAGGCTGAAATCATGAAACAGGCAAAAGCCATTGGCGGCAAAGGCATCGATTCAATCCGCATCGAAAATGTGGAAACCCCCACTCCCGCTCCCGGCGAAGCGCTCGTCCGGCTGAACGCGGCGACGCTCAATTATCGTGACTGGCTGTTCATAACAGGGGCCTTGCCGGGGATGACCAAAGAGCCGGATTATGTGCCGCTTTCCTGCGGCGCGGGCGTCGTCGAGGCGGTGGGCGAGGGCGTCAGCCGGGTGAAGGTCGGCGATCGGGTCAGCCCGATTTTCTCGCAGGTCTGGGTTGACCGGACGGGTCCCTTCGATGCAAATGCTCGGCGGTTTTGCCGATGGTACTGCCCGCGAATATGCGACCTTCGATGCCGAAGGCCTAGTGATCAACCCGCCGGAGTTGGGCGATCTGGAGGCGGCGACCCTCCCTTGTGCGGGATTGACGGCTTGGAATGCGCTGTTCCAGCACCGCCCGATTAAGCCCGGCGAATGGGTCTATTGTCCTGGTACTGGCGGGGTCAGCCTCGCCGCAATGCAATTTGCCAAGGCCGCAGGCGCGCATGTCGTGATTACATCATCGTCGGACGCAAAGCTTGCGCGGGCCAAGGCGATGGGGGCCGACGTCTGCATCAACTATCGCACTGTGCCTGATCTGGCGCTGGCGATCCGCGACGGCGTCGGTGGCGGGATTGACGTGGTGGTCGATGTTGTTGGCAAGGATCAGCTTGAGCTGAACCTTTCATTGCTCAACGAAGGCGGGCTGGTGGCCGCCATCGGGATGCTGGGCGCGCATTTTTCGTGGGGGAATGATCAGTTCGACGACAAACGCATGGGCCGGATCACCACGGGCAACCGCGAAGAACATGAAGCCATGCTCGCCTTTTGCGCCGAAACACGCCATCCGTCCGGTGGTCGATGTCGTCTATCCGCTAGAGCGGTTGGCCGATGCCTATCGCCGACTGGAAAGCGGCGCATTTTTCGGCAAGGTCGGGATTACGTTGCTTTAAACCTCAGGCCGCGCGGCGTTCGGTCGATTGCAGCCAGGCACGCGCCTGTTTTTGGGCTTCACCGATTTCGCGTGCTGTCATTTCATCGGAAATTTCGGCGCGGCATGTCATCGCCTCTTCGCTGCCGTTCAGGGCCGCGAGATTGAACCATTTATGCGCTTCGATCAGATCAATGTCGATTCCGTCAGAGCCGGTTGAAAAGGCGACTCCCAATTCGAACAACGCGTTCACGCTGCCCCGTGCTGCATCTGCAAGCCGGCTTTCGATCAGAAAGTTGGCGCTTTTAAAACTATTAGCCATGTCCACTGGTTCCCCCTGTTTAAGAACAAGGCCAATTCAGCGGAAGATGGTCAACAAATGGTTAACGCGGTCAACCAATTTACAAGTGCGGATTTTCAAACAGCGCAGTTATCGATCAATCGCGTCTTGCCGATGCGGGCTGCAGCGAGCAGCCGGAGCGGAGTTTCATCCAGCTTTTCTGCGGGTTTCAAGGTTTTGGCATCGGCCAATTCCAGATAATCGATGCTGGAAAATCCGGCGGACAGAATTTCTGCTTTTGCCTTTTCTAAAGTCGCCGCGATATCCCCTCCACTGCGAATTTCCCCCGCCGCCGCCTGCATCGCCCGCGGCAAGGCGACCGCCGCTTGCCGGTGCTCGGCTGATAAATAAGCATTGCGCGACGACAGCGCCAAGCCATCGGTATCGCGCTCGGTCGGCACGCCGACGATCTCTACATTGATATCCAGATCGCGGACAAATTGCCGGATCACAGCCAGTTGCTGGAAATCCTTTTCGCCAAAACAGGCGCAATCGGGCTGCACTTGATTGAACAATTTGGTGACGACCAGCGCGACGCCATCAAAATGCCCCGGTCGCGCGCCACCGCAAAAACCGCTGCTTGGTCCTTCGATATGGATGCCGGTGGCAAAGCCGTGCGGATACATTTCAGCCACGGTCGGCGACCAGATAATATCGACCTCCAGCGGTGCAAGCAGCGCCGCATCGGCCTCCAAGCGTGCGCGGATAGGCATCGAGATCCTCGCCGGGGCCAAATTGGGTTGGGTTCACGAAGATCGAGACCACCACGGCGTCGGCATGGCGTTTGGCAACTTCAACCAGCTTCAAATGGCCACGGTGAAGCGCCCCCATGGTGGGAACCAAAGCGACTCTTTTTTGATTCGCGCGCAACTGCGAAATCGCCTTTCGCAAATGTTCAAGCTGATTGATGGTTTGCACGCGCCGCCCGCCTTGTTTATGTCGATGTCTCGACGCAAGGCCGTAGCAGCCTTGCAGGACAATCTGAACCAGGAAAGCGGGGGCGCGTCGGACAAGATGGCCGGGGCACATCATATCGTATTCGCCAACGAAAAGGGCGGCACGGGGAAATCGACAACGGCGGTGCATGTTGCCATTGCGCTGGCGGCGCGCGGCGCGCGCGTGGCTTGCCTCGATCTCGATACGCGGCAACGCACGCTGTATCGCTATCTGGAAAACCGGGGTGAAACGGTGAAACGGCGCGGCATTAAACTGCCGATGCCCCACTTCGATGTTTTTGAACAAGAATCGCAAGAGCGGCTTGAGCAGCAGATCGCAGCCATGGAGCA
Organism: uncultured Alphaproteobacteria bacterium; assembly: GCA_963732535.1. Lineage (GTDB taxonomy): Bacteria > Pseudomonadota > Alphaproteobacteria > Sphingomonadales > Sphingomonadaceae > Sphingorhabdus_B. Next base: position 70,466 of record CAVSZW010000002.1, read on the forward strand.
GGAATGTGATTTCCTGATCTTTGATACGCCGGGCCGGGATGATATATATGCCCGTTTCGTTGCCACCCGCGCGCATACGCTCGTCACGCCAATCAACGACAGCTTTGTCGATTTTGATCTGATCGGCAAAGTTGATGCCGAAAATTTCAAGGTCAAAAAACTGAGCTTCTATGCCGAGCTGATCTGGGAAGCGCGGATGGCAAGGGCAAAGACCGATGGTGTGACCATCGATTGGGTGGTGCTGCGGAACCGGCTGCACAATATGGAAGCGCGCAATCAGCAACGGATGACCGATGCCATTGCCGAGCTTTCCAAACGCGCCGGCTTCCGCGCCATTCCCGGGCTGAACGAACGGGTAATCTATCGCGAGCTGTTCCCGTCGGGATTGACGCTGGTCGACAAAGGCCATTTGGGCAATCTGGCCACCGCCCATGTGATCGCGCGGCAGGAATTACGCGAGTTGGTTGGCGCATTATCACTTCCCGAATTCGGACTGACAGCGGCAGAGCCAGCCTTGCTTTAATGCCATTCCTGCTTGGCCTTGTTGCAGCCGCATTGGGCTGGGCACTTTGGACAAAGCGGATCACGCCTGCCCAATTGCCGCCGGTCTTGCTGGCGCTTGCCGGGGCTTTCCTTGCCGTTCGCGGGCAATGGCTGATCGGGCTGGGTGCGGTTGGCATTGGTGTCAGCTGGTATCGCGGGCTGACTTGGCGGCTATTTGGCTCTAAAGCCAAGCAAAGCCCCGAATATCATCTCGCCAATGCCCGCGCCTTGCTGGGTGTATCGGCGCATGATGATGCAGAACGGATTCGCGCGCGGCACCGTATCTTGATTTCGGAAAACCACCCTGATCGCGGTGGATCAGAAGAACGAGCCACCGAATTGAACCAATCTCGTGATCTGCTTTTGGATGATTTGGAAAGCAAATCCCGTTAAGGGCGTAACCAACGATCAATATCGGAGCAAAAATGGCGCATAATTTCCACCCTACATCTTTACGCGAATATGACATTCGCGGGATCATCGGCGAAACACTGGGAGCCGACGACGCCTATGCCATTGGCCGGGGCTTTGCGACTTTGCTGGGCCGTGCTGGCGGCAAGGCGGTCGCGGTGGGCTATGATGGCCGGGTCAGCTCGCCGATGCTCGAAGAAGCGCTCGTGCGCGGAATCACCGATGCGGGGCTCGATGCCGTCCGCATCGGCATGGGCCCCACGCCGATGCTATATTATGCCGAGGCAGTATTGGACGACGTTGATGGCGGGATCGAGATAACCGGCAGCCATAATCCCGCCAATTATAACGGCTTCAAGATGGTCTTCCAGGGGCGTCCCTTTTTCGGGAATGACATTCAGGAGTTGGGCCGGATCGCGGCGGCAGGGGATTGGGATTCTGGAACTGGCACTTCGCGCTCCCTCGACATCATGGATCGCTATGTTGCGCGCATCGCCGAAGCGGCGCCGACCAAGGCTTTTCGTATCGGCTGGGATGCCGGAAACGGTGCGGCAGGACCGGTGATTGAAAGACTGGTCAAGATGTTGCCCGGGGAGCATCATCTGCTTTTTGTGGATGTGGATGGCCAATTTCCAAATCATCATCCCGATCCTACCGACGAGGCCAATCTGGTCGATCTGAAGCGGCTTGTCGCCGACAAGAAGCTCGATTTCGGACTGGCTTTTGACGGCGATGGTGACCGGATCGGCGCGATTGACGGGCAAGGCCGGGTGATCTGGGGCGACCAATTGCTGCAAATTTACGCCGAGGATGTGCTGGGCGAGGTGCCGGGAGCCACAATTATCGCCGATGTGAAGGCATCACAGGCGCTGTTTGACCGGGTGCGCGAACTGGGCGGAGCGCCGTTGATGTGGAAAACGGGGCACAGCCTGATTAAGTCCAAAATGAAGGAAACGGGTTCGCCCTTGGCAGGCGAAATGAGCGGCCATATTTTTTTCAAGCATGAATATTACGGCTTTGACGATGCGATCTATGCCGCCCTGCGCCTGATGCGCGCATCGGCAAAGCTGGGCAAAAGCGTCACCGAGCTGCGTTCGGCCATGCCCGAGATGATCAACACCCCCGAAATGCGCTTTCAGGTGGATGAAGCCCGTAAGTTCGCGGTGATCGACGAGGTGTTGGCCCGACTGAAAGCCGATGGCGCGGACGTAAACGCCACCGATGGCGCGCGCGTGAATACGGCGGACGGCTGGTGGCTATTGCGCGCCTCGAACACGCAAGATGTGCTGGTGGCGCGGGCGGAGGCTTCAAGCGAGGCGGGGCTGGAGCGGCTGATGGCGCAGATTGACGCACAACTGGCGGCAAGCGGGCTGGAGCGCGGGGAGCAAGCCGGGCATTGATTCGATATCGCCGATTCGTCGGTGATTTCGGGTTCCTTTGCGTGAAGGGGCGTGCCGAGAAACTGTAAGGTCAGCCTTACAAAGTACATAAAGTACACGACCCGTCCCCCACCCGTGACGGCTTCGTGAAAACAAATTGCGGCCGCGCGGATTGGGCAAAAACCTCCGTGCGGGCTTTGGGATACCAACAATTTCAAAGAGCCAACCATCTGGTTCGCAAATGAAATCCTACATTACAAGCGCGAAAATGGCGTGTGCGAAGAAAGTAAATGTCGCCTGTGCTCTTGTGGCAGCAGGGCTGATTAGCGCTAGATTATGAACGGGTAAAAGAGACGGGAGAGGGGGAGATGTTTTGGCGAACTTTGCCTTCTCCCCTCCTCCCGTCTCTTTTACAGTTTTGGGTGCGGCAGTACTGCAAAGTGTCAATAGTCTATTGACATAACGCCAGCGCCACTCTATAAAACTTCAGTGAAAATCGTTTCTATTCGTCACAAGGGCTTGGTCCGATTTGTCGAGAGAGGCGATGCGTCGAAGCTGGACAAGCGCATCGTTGCAAAGCTGCGTGTGCAAATAACCTTTTTGTTGGCGATGGAACATGGCGACGAATTGCGCGAATTGGCCTTTTGGAAGGCCCACGCGTTGAGTGACAGACGCTGGAGCTTTCACGTTACGGCGAATTATCGGCTGACTTTCGAAGTTGACAATGACGCCAAGGAAATTCGGATACTCGATCTGGAGGATTATCACTGATGGCAAACCCTAGCATCAATGGCACGAGCATCAATGGCACGAGCATCAATGTCACTGGCATCACTATGCACAGCCCCGCCCATATCGGCGATTTCGTGCGCGAGATTATCGAAGGGCATGAACTGAACGTCACCACGGGTGCTGCCGTGCTTGGCGTAACACGGCAGGCGCTGTCCAACCTCGTCAACCGCCACGGCGGCCTATCGTCCGACATGGCGCTGCGTCTTGAAAAGGCGTTCGGGGTAAAGATGGACACGCTGTTGCGGATGCAAACCATCTGGGAAATTGCGGAGGCCCGGAAGCGGGAGGGCGAGTTTGTGATCGAACGGTATTTGGCGGCTTGACTGTTTAGGGTAGTTTCGCCTGAAACCCTAAGCGGGGCCTCGAATAAAAATGCCGATCACGACACCACCGCATCACAGTTACCACGTTGACCACATTACCACGTCACCACCGCATGAGACTTCGTATATCACTGTAATAAAACAATATATCAGACTAATTTGGTATAAATATGACAACTGAATATTTCAGTCGTGCATATTAATGCTAATACAGTGTTTAAGATAGTACAATTTATTTATATTTGTGACATCTATCTGCATAACAATGCAGTTTACTCTGACATTTTTAAGCGTATATTTAGGTCATCGTGATGATCGATCTCCTGCCTTGAGGTCCAAACTCAGGGAAACGGAGGCCCCCTATTGACGTGGAGGGGACTGACAAGCGAAGGCCTCAGGATCCAAATCTGGGGCCGCACCTTTGTAAGGAAGCCAAATGTCACAATCAAAATCTAACGCAATTTATCAGCGGCAAGTTGAAGCGCGAAATAAGCTTTGGCCGAATGTTGCAAACCATCAGATTTGGTATCGTTTGGAGCGTGATGGTTTTGTAACCATGCCGCGCGCAATGCCATTGATAATGAAGATCATGGACCATCTTGCTGGCAAAGGAGTTCCGGTGAGCCAAGTATATCTCGATATATGGTGCAGATCTTTCGATGAAGGATTTGTGCAGTTAAATCGCGCTGATGAAATGTCCTACTATTCTGGATTTTCTGGACAACGGGCACTTCGGACTTGGAAGGATCGGATTAACAGACTGGCCGAATTGGGCTTCATTGATTTGAAAGCCGGACCCTCGGGGCCAATATCTTATGCGCTACTCTACAACCCATATCATGTTATTGCTCGCGCCAATTCTCAAGGCCTGCTGTTAGAAGGCATGTGGGAGGCGTTAATCATACGAGTAAGCGAAATCGGCGCTGACGACCTCGACAATTTAGACGAGAACGGTGTGGTTAAGCCACCAAGTATGAAACAGACTTTAGCTGCAATATCCCGAAAAAGTCGACAAAAAACGAATCCATAGGCAGCTTGCCGAGAACAGCCAGATTAGCGATTGTCTGATTGGTTCTGCATTGTCACTGCAATGGGAAGTGGTAGCAAGCAGGTTGGCGTTCTCACGCACACCCCTTGACCAAGCCCCCATCCCCCGCTAATGGCCCGCCTTCCCAAGGTCGCGAGGAGTGATTCTCCGCGCCCGAAGGAAAACCCACATAGGCTGAACATTGTTCGACTGGCCGGGCGGAATACAGGCTGAGCCTCCGCCGCGCTCCCGCGCTTTATGCAACGGAGAAACGTCTTGTCGCGCAAAGTAACCAATCTTATTTTCAAGGTGAAGATATGCCAACGATTAACCAGCTGGTCCGCAAGGGCCGGGTCCCGCAGAAGGCCAAGTCAAAGGTCCCTGCGATGGAGCAAAACCCGCAAAAGCGCGGCGTTTGCACCCGTGTTTACACAACAACTCCGAAAAAGCCGAACTCGGCGCTTGCGTAAGGTTGCCAAGATCCGTCTGACCAACCAGCGCGAAGTCATTTCCTATATCCCCGGTGAAGGCCACAACCTTCAAGAGCATAGTGTTGTGCTGATCCGTGGCGGTCGTGTCCGCGATCTTCCCGGCGTTCGCTACCATGTTCTGCGCGGCGTGCTTGATACACAAGGCGTCAAAGACCGTAAGCAATCGCGTTCCAAATATGGCGCGAAGCGTCCGAAATAAGACGGGGAGTATAGAAAATGTCACGTCGTCGTCGTCCCGAAAAGCGCGTTATCCTTCCCGATCCAAAGTTCGGGGATATCGTCCTTTCCAAATTCATGAACAACCTGATGCTCGATGGTAAAAAATCGGCCGCAGAACGCATTGTTTATGGTGCGCTTGAAACTGTCGAAGCCAAGGCCAAGAAAGATCCGGTGCAAACCTTCCATGAAGCATTGAACAATGTGAAGCCGGGCATCGAAGTCCGCAGCCGCCGCGTTGGTGGTGCGACCTATCAGGTGCCATGCGAAGTTCGCCCCGAACGCGCTCAGGCGCTTGCCATTCGTTGGTTGATCTCGGCTGCGCGTAACCGCAGCGAAACCACCATGGCGGCTCGTCTTTCAGGCGAAGTGATGGATGCAGCCAACAATCGCGGCAATGCTGTGAAAAAGCGTGAAGATACGCACCGTATGGCCGAAGCCAACCGTGCATTCGCGCATTATCGCTGGTAAGCCACGATAACGTCATAATCAGCTATTAGGGGGCCGGTTTCGCACTGGCCCCCGCAACTTTTTAGGCCATTTGGGCCATCCCACTGGAGTAAAGACCATGGCACGCAGCCATCCACTCAGCATGTATCGCAATATCGGCATCATGGCGCACATCGATGCGGGCAAAACCACGACCACCGAGCGTATCCTGTTTTATACCGGAAAATCCTACAAGATCGGCGAAGTGCATGATGGCGCGGCCACCATGGACTGGATGGAGCAAGAGCAAGAACGCGGGATCACGATCACGTCGGCTGCGACCACCTGTTTCTGGAACGATCACCGGATCAACATCATCGACACCCCCGGCCACGTTGACTTCACGATTGAAGTCGAGCGTTCGCTGCGCGTACTCGATGGCGCGGTTGCCTGTTTCGATGGCGTTGCCGGCGTTGAGCCGCAGTCGGAAACCGTATGGCGTCAGGCCGATAAATACGGCGTTCCGCGCATGTGCTTTATCAACAAGCTGGACCGTACCGGTGCGAACTTCAAATATTGCGTGCAGTCGATCATCGATCGTCTGGGTGCAAAGCCCGCTGTGCTCTACATTCCCATCGGCCTTGAAGCGGACCTTAAAGGTCTGGTTGATCTGGTTGAAAACCGCGCGATCATCTGGAAAGACGAAGCGCTTGGCGCCGAATTCTTTTACGAAGAAATCCCGGCTGACCTTGCCGCAGAAGCCGCGAAATATCGTAGCGAACTGATCGAACTCGCCGTCGAACAAGACGATGACGCGATGGAAGCCTATCTCGATGGCAACGAGCCAGACGTCGCTACGTTGAAGGCGCTGATCCGCAAGGGTACGCTCAACCAGTCGTTCGTTCCCGTCTGCTGTGGTTCGGCGTTCAAGAACAAGGGCGTTCAGCCTTTGCTCGATTGCGTCGTCGATTATCTGCCGTCGCCGCTCGACATCGAAGACGTGCAGGGCGTGCACATGGACACGCTCGAACCCGATAGCCGCCCCGCCACCGACGAAGCACCGTTCTCGGCGCTTGCGTTCAAGGTGATGAACGATCCGTTCGTGGGCAGCCTCACCTTCATCCGCATCTATTCAGGTTCGCTCGTCAAGGGCACGTACTTGAACTCGGTGAAGGACAAGAAGGAAAAAGTCGGTCGCATGCTCGAAATGCACGCCAACGAGCGTAAGGACGTTGACGAAGCCTTTGCAGGCGACATCATCGCGCTTGCGGGCATGAAGGAAACGACCACCGGCGACACGCTGTGTGCCGAGCGTTTCCCGATCATATTGGAACGCATGGAATTCCCCGATCCGGTTATCGAATTGTCGGTGGAACCCAAGACCAAGGCTGACCAGGAAAAAATGGGCATCGCGCTCAATCGCCTGTCCGCCGAAGATCCGTCGTTCCGCGTTTCGACCGATCACGAATCGGGCCAGACAATCATCAAGGGGATGGGCGAGCTTCACCTCGACATCATCGTTGATCGTATGCGCCGCGAATTCAAGGTTGAAGCCAATGTCGGCGCGCCGCAGGTGGCCTACCGCGAATATCTCGCAAAGCCGGTGGAGATTGATTACACCCACAAGAAACAGTCGGGTGGTTCGGGCCAATTCGGCCGGATCAAGTTCAAGGTAACACCGGGCGAACGCGGCTCTGGCATCACCTTTACCGATGCGGTCAAGGGCGGTAATATTCCCAAGGAATATATCCCCAGCGTTGAAAAGGGTATGCGCGAAACCGCAGAGTCCGGATCGCTCATCGGCTTCCCGATCATCGATTTCGACATCGAGCTGTATGACGGTGCTTATCATGACGTCAACTCCTCGGCACTGGCATTTGAAATCGCAGGTCGCGCCGGGATGCGTGAAGCCGCGCAAAAGGCAGGCATCAAGTTGCTCGAACCGATCATGAAGGTCGAAGTTGTTTCTCCCGAAGAATATCTGGGTGACGTAATCGGCGACATGAACTCGCGTCGCGGCATGATCCAGGGCACCGACACCCGCGGCAACGCACAGGTTGTGACGGCTATGGTGCCGCTTGCCAACATGTTCGGCTATGTGAACCAGCTGCGCTCGTTCACGCAAGGACGCGCGAACTATTCGATGTTCTTCAACCATTATGATGAAGTGCCATCGAACGTTGCGGCAGAGATTAAAGAGAAGCTTGCTTGATCCGGGGGCACGGTATTCCGTGTCACCGCTCGGATAAGGGGACATGCTATTGCGTGTCCCCTTTTCGTTGCACGAACGAAGAAGCCAGCGAATAGCGCGCCCCCACCGGCCCCCGCTTCCCCGCCGCAAGCACCCGCCCGGTCCGCTCTCCCATATCCTTCAGCCACTCCGCCGAACCCACCGGCCGCCCCACGCTTTCCGCGCGTCGCAGCGCCGCATAGCTTTGCGCCTCGTCAAATTCCTCGTCCAGAAAGGCGCGGAAATCGCCCACCCGCTCCAGCGCAGGCGCAACCGTCACCACCGCGTCGTCAACGCCCGACATATGCGCATGCACGCTTGACCAGCGCCAATCTTCCGCCTTGGCAACCAGCGCTGCCCGCACCGGATTGAGCGAAACATAGCGCAACGCATGATAAAGATGCTCCTCGTCCATCGCCACCGATCCAAAACGCCCTTGCCACAAATGGCCGGTCGTCCGCTGGCGGGCGTTGATATAGCCGGTATAGCGCCGGTGCAGCTCACCAAAGGTGCGCGACAGGCCATATTCGTCCGATGGCACCAACACGATGTGAACATGGTTGGGCATCAGGCAATAGGCCCAAATCTGTGCCTGAGCCCGCTGTGCCGCCACCGCCAGCAGATCAAGATAAAGCGCATAGTCCGCGTCTTCAAAAAACGTCTTCTGCCGCCCGTTGCCCCGCTGGGTAATATGATGCGGGATGCCGGGAATGACAACACGGGGCAGGCGGGCCATAAGGGGTTCTCCGGGGTAGAACGACGGGGACACCGTATTCGGTGTCCCCAAGCCGAGGGTGAGACGTCTTCGAAGGGGACACGGTATTCCGTGTCCCCGTCTGTGTAATTCCCGGGGACATGCTATTGCGTGTCCCCACTCTGAGCGGGCGAACGGGGACAACCTATTGGCTGTCCCCTTCGCAACAGGAGTTGACAGAGTTTGGGGGTTAAGTAAAGTGTCACCGTAATTCCGCAAACTGACACGCAAGCAACTGTTACAGGGCAAGTAGGTTCGGGTGTTGGACCGCCGGCGGATCGGTGCAGACGGGGTATGGCTTTGAAGCAGGGTCATTCAACGGAGGAAATATAAATGTCGGAGTTGGGCTTTCTCCTCCTATTCCAAAGGGGAAAATCGGCGGAGAGGCGGGAGCAACGTTAAACGCTGAATTGGCGGAGAAATTATATGACCCGGGTTGTTAGTCCTCAAAGAGCATTGCGTTATTTTATATTCCGATGTCTCCCATTCATTATTTTTTTGGTTATTATTTTCTCTGAAAACCTTAGGTGGTGGGCGGTCGGATCTATGGTTATCTATATTATTTCACTAATTGCTTATGGAAAAGACTATGAGGGTCACGAAACAATTTTGGGAATCCGAAAGGATTTTAACAAGAAATCATGACCATTAAGGTGGAAAATTACGGTGACACTTTACTTAACCCCCAATCGTCCCATCAACCAACCCATTGATTTCCCCGCGCACTTGGCTCTGAACGAGAGGTCGCAGCGGGGAACGGGGACAGCCTATTGGCTGTCCCCTCGCCACAGGAGTTGACAGAGTGTGGGGTTAAGTAAAGTGTCACCGTAATTCCCCCCGTAATTCCTTGCTAACATGTTCGACTATGTGAACCAGCTGCGCTCGTTCACGCAAGGACGCGCCAATTATTCGATGTTCTTCAATCATTATGATGAAGTTCCGTCAAATGTTGCGGCAGAGATCAAAGAGAAGCTTGCTTGATCTGATTGGGGGACACCGAATACGGATCCCCGCATTTTTACGGGGACATGCGATTGCCTGTCCCCTATTTTTATTTGGAAAATACCGATTACGGTGACACCGCCCGGTGACCGGGGCTAGGCTACTGGTCAACAATGTTGGGCTTGAGCTTGACGCCGCCCTTCGTGCCGTCAAGGAACAACCCTACGCGGTAGACGGTCTGCCGGTCCAGCTCGGCTGGATCGCCACCGTCCCACACCGCATGCTGCACCGTGCCCTCGACGATCAGGATCATGAAGGCCGCCGCCGCGTCCTTAGCATGGGGTACAGCGCTGCGCCGCAGCAGGTCGGTGACATAGTCGATCGTGCCCTCGCTCATCTGCCCGCGCAGGTAGACGGCAACATCGGGTCTGGTGTAGGCCTCGGTCGCGGCGATGCGTACCAGCCGCCAGCCTGAAGGCTTCTGGATGTTCGCCGCCCACAACCGCGCGACGCCGAGCAAGGTGCCTCTAGGCTCTCCGCCTCGGCGGCGCGCAGGTCTTCGACTGGCACGATCCACTCGTCGATGGCCTTCTGAAGCGCGGCGCGGAACAGCATCTCCTTGTCGCCGTAGCGGGCATAGATCGTGCGCCGCCCCATGCCGAGCGAGGCCGAGATCATCTCGATCGTCGTCGCGGCAAAGCCATGTTCGAGGAACAAGTCGAGCGCGCGGTCGAGCAGTTCCCCGTTGCGCGCCTCGATCACCGCCGCTGGCGGTCTGCCCCGGCGGCCGTTCCCGAGGCTTGTCGATTTTGCTAGCAAAGAGGGCAGACGGCGGGTCATCCGCTGATTTCGATCCCTGCGTAGCCAGCGAGCATTTCGGGGTCAGGCATCGGCATCTGCAGGTAGATGTCGAGGTGGGTAATCAGGCCATCGGCGTCGAATTCATAGACCGAAACCGAATTGACCACGCTGCGATGCTCGCCCGCGGCTGCTTTCCTCCAGCTCGAGGATCCGCAAGACTGGTGCCTCGGTGACGCGCTTGAATGAACATTCCCACTCGGCTGTCGGGGCCCAGGCGGTGAGGAAGCCGACATAGTCGTCCCAGGCCATCACTTCCTTGAAATTGCCGACGCGCTCGAACCTTTCTGTCGCTACCAGTGCTGCCAGCGGCGCCATGCTCTCTCCGAGAAGCCGGGCTGCTTGGCGGCGTCGAAAAGCCGCTTGAGGTCTGCGTATACTCGAGCGCCTTGCGCGAAAGGCCGGAATAGTTTCCGCTCGACGTCCTCATCAATGTCCCTTAAACATTTCAGGCACTCGCGCCCTGGATGTAGCGGTCGAGCACATTGTGGAACCGGGCGATGCTCAGTTCCTCGCGCACTATCGACATGTGCTTCAGCCCATTGTTGCGCAGTCCGATCTGCTGGCGCGGCATCTGGTCGTAGTCCTGCTGCAAGGCGAGGAAATAAGGATAGCTGCCCGGCTCGGTCACGTCGGTCAGTTCGGCCCGGTATTGCGCCCGCGCCGCTTCGGGGAGCCACATGTAGGCGGTGACGTGCCAGATGCACCTGTTGGGATCACCCGATGGATGCGGGAATGACATGATCGTGGTCGCCTCGCCCGCACGGATCGTCATGAAGAAGTTGGGAAACAGGAACCAGCCCTGGTTGTCGCTCATCTGATCGTCGGCGAGTCCGCCGACATCGAGGCCCTTTGCCGTCAGCGTCTCGCGCGTCGCCGTCTGAAGCAGGCGGCGCACGGTGTCTCCTTCCGGGAAGCACAGCGTGCCCTCTGCATCGCGATGGCCGTTCACCAGCTCCTCGAAACGCGGCAGCACCTCTGCAACGGTCGGGAAGGTGCCCGGCAGAGCGCGAATGCCCTCGACCTGCTCTTCCAGTCCGCAATCCTGCGTACGTTTCACTTCGAAGGGCGAACAGGCCATGCCATGATCGCCGAACATGCCGTGGCGGCTCGTGCCTGCCTCCAGGTCGATCACCGAAAGCAGTTCGGGATGCACACCGATGATGTGATAGCCTTCGGAAAAGGCGTCGATGACGACTTTCCAGTTGCATTCGAGCGCTTCGCGCACGTCCATGCCGACAGGCACCATTTCGTCGAGCTTGTAGGCCGCAAGTCGTTGCGTCACTTCTTCGCCCAGGAAAGCGGCCAGCGGCTCGTCCTTGTCGGGGTTGATGAAGATGAACCCCGCGAAGGTATCGACCGGAACCTCGACGAGGCTGTGCGCCCCCTTGTCGATATCGCCGACGAGGTCAGGCCGCGCGACGGCCAGCAGGCTTCCGTCCAGGCCGTAGGTCCATAGGTGATAGGGACAGGTGAACCGGCCGGAATGACCCTTGGCTTTGTCGCACAGCACATTGCCGCGATGGCGGCAGGCGTTTACGAAGCCGCGCAGGTCACCGTCCTTGCCGCGCACTATGACGAAAGACTGATCGAAGATTTGTAGCTTCCAGTCACCAGGGTTCGGCAGTTCGTCGGCGCGCCCGGCAATCTGCCAGACCTTCATCCACACGCGTTCGCGTTCGACTGCGGCAGTTTCGGGCGAGATATAGCGGTCGGTGGAAATCGTCCAGGGAAACCGCGCGAAATCAATGGCATCCAACGGCGTGAGGTCTTCGGTAGCAAGCATTTTGTCCTCCCAAGCTGCCCACACGCATCGTGCGACAGCAGTCCAATCTGGCGAGGCTATGCAAGATCGGGC
>CAVSZW010000003.1:0-59497 GCA_963732535.1 uncultured Alphaproteobacteria bacterium
CCAAAGCAGGTGATCGGTCCAGCTCCGCGCCTCGCCCTTCGCATTCATATTTTTGCGGCGGAAGAAATAGGTTTGCACGTCCATTTGCTGGATGTTGAACTCACCCGCGACGATTTTGTTGTGCACATATTGGTGGCTCGGGTTAAACCGCCGCGTGTGGCCGACCATGCAGGTAAGGCCGGTTTCCTTTTGCTTCGCCAGCACGGCCTCGGCATCGGCCCAGCTGTCGCACAAGGGGATTTCGACCTGAACATGCTTGCCCGCATTCATACAGGCGATGGCTTGTTCCGCGTGCATTTGCGTCGGCGTGCACAGGATGACGGCATCGACATCATCGCGGGCCAGGGCATCGTCCGAGTTCGGTCGAAAAATGCTTCGCGCCATATTTCTTGGCGACCTCTTCGGCCTGTTCCAGGCGGCGGCAGATGATCGAGTGATCTCCACGCCATCGATCAGCTTCAATCCGTCAAGGTGTTTTTCACCAAACGCGCCTGCGCCGGCAAAGGCAATTCTCATGTTCTGGCTCCAAAACGATATGGCCGATGGCCGTGTTGCTGCACGGGATATGGTAATGGCGGTGCAGCGTCTTGACCTCTTGCCAAGCGCGCCGCGCATGATCAGCCACATCACCATTTCAATCCCTTCGCTGCCGGTTTCGCGCAGATATTCGATATGCGGGATATGCCGCACATCGTCATTATCCGCCTCCAGCAGGTCGAGGAACTGATTGTCCCATTCGCGGTTGAGCAGGCCGGCGCGCGGCCCCTGCAACTGATGGCTCATCCCGCCCGTGCCCCAGATTTGCACGTTCAGATCTTCGGGAAAGCTTTCCACCGCCTTGGCAATCGCTTCACCCAATGCCCAGCAGCGATTTCCTGATGGCACTGGATAGGTAACGACATTCACTGCAAGCGGCACGACTTTCACGGCCATTTGTCGGGCTGACCAAACATCATGGACAGCGGCACCGTCAGGCCGTGATCGACATCCATTTCGTTGATGATGGTCATGTCGAAATCATCGAGGATCAGGCTTTGCGCGATATGCCAGGCAAGATCGGCATGGCCCTCCACATCAGGCACCTGACGCGGCCCCCAGCCTTCATCGGCGGGCTTATAATGCTCGCCGCAGCCAATGGCGAAGGTCGGGATGATGTTGGCGTCAAAGGCGCTGGCATGGTCGTTATAAACCAAAATCACGACATCGGGCTTTTCCGCCTTTTCCCATTCGCGCGTCCATTCATAGCCCGCGAAAATCGGCCCGAAATAATCGTCCTGCCATTTGCCCTGATCGACCGCGACGCCCAGCAAGGGCACATGGCTGGAGCCGACACCGGCTGTAATACGTGCCATGTTAATAGCCTCCCTTAATCGAGCGATTGCCCTGAGCCGGACGCCCGCCATCGAGCATCATCTGGCGATATTCGGGAAAGGTCATATCGGTCATCGTCGATACGGCTTCGGCAAAGGGCAGGCCATCGCTCGAAAATATCTTTGACAGAAAATACACATTGCCGCCCAGATCGAGCAGCGCATTATAATCGCGCGCCAACACCGCCGCCTTTGCCGCATCGGATAATTTCCATTCGTCGAGATAGGCTTTTTCATCGGCCTTGAAACGTTCGCGGTTTTCAGGCTTCATCAGGCTCATCGAGAATTGGTTGATATGATAGCCTTTGCGCGCCCGTGCCGCTGTGAACACGCGGGTGCCCGGAATGTCTTCCAGTTCGGCGAGATATTCGTGGATGTCTTGTTTCATAGTTCCTCCGGCCAATACAGGCGCATCGGGTTTTCGATTAATAGCTTGTGCTGCAATTCGGGTGTCGGCGCGATTTGCCGGGATCAAATCGACCAACGCGCCATCATCGGGCATATGGCCCACCATATTCAGATTCGGGTGCGGCCAATCGGTTCCCCACAATACGCGGTCCGGGAAATGCTCCACCACATGGCGGGCAAAGGGGATGAAATCCGCATAATCCGGCGGCGGCATTTTCGACAGCCGTTCGGGGCAGGTTACCTTTGACCAGACATTGTCGCGTTCCATAAAGTTGCAGGAAACGCGCGAATTCGGGGCCATCCACCGGCTTGGTCACATCAGGTCGGCCCATGTGATCGACAACGACCACGGTCGGCAGCGATGTGAAGAAATCCCAGCGCTCTTCCAGATCCGCAGCCTCGAAATAAACAACAATGTGCCAGCCAAGCGGCGCGATTTTGTCGATGATCCCGTGATAATAGGCATCGGGCTTGGGATCGACCAGGCGCTTCACAAAGTTGAACCGCACGCCGCGCACACCCGCTTCGTGCATCGCGGCAAGCTCGGCCTCGCTCACGTCCGGCCGCACCGTCGCAACGCCGCGCGCTTTGCCGTCTGAATGGATCAGCGCATCAACCATCGCGCGATTATCCGCCCCATGGCACGTCGCCTGCACCACGACATTGCGCGCAAAACCCAGATGATCGCGCAGGGCAAACAGCCGGTCTTTGCCCGCATCGCACGGCGTATATTTGCGTTCGGGCGCATAAGGGAAATCATCGCCCGGGCCAAAGACATGGCAATGCGCGTCCACCGCTCCCGCGGGCAGAATGAAGTCAGGCTTCTTGGGTTCGGGATGGAAGGGGAGCCAATTGGCATCCATTTGGAAGTCATAATCCGCCGAACGATGCAGTCCGCGACTACAGCGTCTCGGCGCATCCAAATTCGAGTTTCACGCGGAGCCACGTCGGAGCTCCGTCCGGAGATTGAAGAAAGCACATCACAGCCCCCGCGCCTTCAATTGTGCATCCAGCCGCGGAAACACCCGCCGCGCATTGCCCTCAAAAATCGCACTGCGTTCTGCATCCGAAATTTCCAGCGCGTCGACATAGCGCTTGGTATCGTCGAAATAATGGCCGGTTTGCGGATCAATCCCGCGCACCGCGCCGACCATTTCGCTGCCGAACAGGATGTTCTTATTATCGATCACATCGGCCAGCAGATTGATCCCCGGTTGATGATAGACACAGGTATCGAAAAACACATTGTTCATCAGATGCGTCGACAAATCAGGCTGTTTCAGCATATCGGCCAACCCGCGATAGCGCCCCCAATGATAGGGCACAGCCCCGCCGCCATGCGGGATGATGAAGCGCAGCGTTGGGAAATCCTTGAACAAATTGCCTTCGATCAACTGCATGAAAGCAATCGTATCGGCGGCGATATAATAGGCCCCGGTCGCGTGCATCGCCGGGTTGCACGAACCCGAAACATGGATCATCGCGGGCACATCAAGCTCGACCATTTTTTCGTAAAACGGATACCAATAGTCATCGGTCAGCGGCGGATGGCTGAATTTTCCGCCCGCCGGGATCGGGGTTCAGGTTGCAGCCGATAAAGCCCATATCGACACAGCGTTCAAGCTCCGCAATCGAAGACGTCATATCGGCCTCGGGCGATTGCGGCAGCATACAGACGCCTGCGAAAATTTCCGGATACAGCCCGACGACCCGCGCGATCAGATCGTTGCACACCTGCGCCCATTTTACCGCCACCGATCTGATCGCCCACATGCGGGGCCATGGCGGAGGCACGGGGGCTAAAGATCGTCATGTCCGCGCCGCGTTCTTTGAGCAAACGCAACTGGTTTGCCTCGATCGTTTCGCGGATGTCATCGTCCGAAATATCCGGATAGGGCGGGCATTCGGTTCCCGCCTTAAACGCCGCCTTCTGCGCGTCGCGCCAATCGTCATGCGCCTTGGGGAGGACGGTATAATGGCCGTGGCAATCGATAATCATGGTCATAGCTTTGACAGTCTCTCCAGCTTTGCGTCCAGCCCATCGGGCGGCGATTTGATATTCAGAGCGCCGATTTGCCGCTGCCGCTCCACCGTGCCGCGCGTCATCAGCGGCTCGATGCCCAGCTCGCTCAATGTCTTTGCCGACTCCGCCATCTCTGCCGAACGACTTCCGCCGTGGACCAGCATCCGGTCAAGCCGGTAATCCGCGCTCCGCTCGACCAATCATTGCCGAAACTTGCCAGCACTTCTTCGGTCACCCCTGCCTTTTCGCAAGCCAGCAGACATTCGGCGGTCAACGCCTCGACGCCTTTATACATTACAGAACGCAGCATCTTTATGGTCGAAGCGCGGCCGACATCATCGCCGACAATGCGGACATTGGCAAAGCCCAGTTCGCGCAATACGGCCGAACCTGCTTCGGCGTGGGGACCGCTCACGAGCAATGGCACGCTCAACCGTTGGGGGTCCACCGGAGCCATGATCGCAACATCCACATAGCGACCGCCCGCAGCAGTGATCGCTGCCGCCGCATCGCGCTTTGTGCCCGGCGAAACCGAATTCATGTCAAAGAATAATGCGCCGGAATCGATATGCCTCGCCGTTTCCGCCGCCGCCGCTAAAGACTGGTCCGCCGTGACCAAAGACAGGATTGCCGTCGCACCTGCAACCGCCGCCATATTGCTGCTGCAACGCGTCACTGCGCCAAAATCCAATGCTTGCACATCATAGCCGCGCACGTCCGCGCCCCAGCCCGCAGCACCGGCAAATGTGCTGCCCGCTTCGCCAAAACCGATGAGGGCAAGGCTGGTCATTGTTTCTCTTGGCTCCGCATGGCACAGTCTCTAATGATTGTATGTTAGACATACAAGTTTCTTGAAGGACTTTTAGCACAATGAGCGACGGCATAAAATGCATGTGGATGCGCGGAGGAACGTCAAAGGGCGGCTATTTTCTGAAAGACGATTTGCCCGCCGATACCGCCGCCCGCGACGCCGCTTTGCTCCGCATCATGGGATCACCCGATCCGAACCAGATAGACGGCATGGGCGGTGCCGATCCGTTGACCAGCAAGGTCGCGGTTGTCAGCAAATCGACGCGTGCTGGCGTCGATGTCGATTATCTATTCCTGCAAGTTTTCGTCGATCAGGCGATCGTCACCGACGCGCAGAATTGCGGCAATATCCTTGCCGGTGTCGGGCCTTTTTCTATCGAGCGCGGACTGGTGAGCGCGGCGGATGGCGAAACGGCGGTTACCATCTTCATGGAAAATACCGGGCAAGTTGCGGTTGCCACGGTGCAAACGCCCGGTGGTATCGTTACCTATGATGGCGACGCGCAAATCGACGGCGTTCCGGGCAACCATGCGCCTATCCCGCTCGAATTTCGGGATACTGCTGGATCCAGCTGCGGGGCATTGCTGCCCAGCGGCAACGCCGTCGACATCGTCAACGGGGTCGCCGTCACCCTGATCGACAATGGGATGCCGTGCGTGGTGATGAAGGCCGCCGATGTTGGCATAACCGGCTATGAAGACCGCGATTGGCTTGATGCCAATACCGAGCTGAAAGCCCGGATCGAAGCAATCCGGTTGGCCGTTGGCGAGACCATGAATTTGGGCGATGTGCGCGAAAAATCTGTCCCCAAAATGATGCTGGTCGCGCCGCCCAAAAATGGTGGAGCCGTCACCGTCCGCAGCTTCATCCCGCATCGCGCCCATGCCACCATCGGCGTGCTGGGCGCAGTCAGCGTCGCGACCGCTTGCCTGATCCCCGGCTCCCCCGCTGCCGAAGTTGCCGACATTCCGGATGGTGCGCGCAAAACACTATCGGTCGAGCATCCCACCGGCGAGATGAGCTGTGTGCTGGAACTGGACGATTCTGGCAGCGTCCGTTCGGCAGCCTTGCTCAGGACCGCACGGAAATTGATGGACGGGGTTTGTTTTTAGATTTCGTTTTTCAGTGCTTCGCGTCAACCCGCTCGCGCTTCCCTCTTCCGCTTATTCCGAGCGAAGTCGAGGAACTGTACCGAGCGTAGTCGAGGCCACAGCGTAGATATTGCTCGAATGAGTCCCTCGACTGCGCTCGGGATGATCGGATTGGAAAAGGGGCATCGGAAAATCATTGCGCTTCCGGAACCTAACCAATCCCCAATTCCTCCAACGCCCGCGCCTTCAGCACATGTTTCTGCACTTTGCCCGAAGTTGTGCGCGGGATTTGATCGGTGATCACCGCCGTTTTGGGCACCTTGAATTTCGCCAGCCGTCCGGTGCAATGCGCGATCACGTCGTCGGCGGTGATGCTCTTGCCCTGCGCGGGGATCACATAGGCGCGGCCCACTTCGCCCCAGCGTTCGTCAGGCACGCCCACCACCGCACATTCGCCGACGGATAGCAGCTCGGCCAAGGCCGCCTCAACCTCTGCCGGATAGACATTTTCGCCGCCCGATATGTACATGTCTTTCTTGCGGTCAACGATGTAGAAATAGCCTTCCTCATCGCGCATCGCGGCATCGCCGGTGTGGAACCAGCCATCGACGAAGGCCTTGGCGGTGAGTTCGGGTTGGTCCCAATAGCCCATGGCGACGCTGGGGCCGGAGATCAGCAATTCGCCTTGTTCGCCAGGGCCAACTTCATGGCCATCATCGTCCACCACCTTGGCGCGGATCGTCATCAATGGCAGGCCGCAGCTTCCCGCCTTGCGAAGCATTTCGGGCAACTCAAACGGCGGCAGGGCAAAGTTGCTGCCGGTTTCGGACATGCCAAAGCCTTCGGAAATGCGGACACCGGCGGACAAGAACCGCTCGGTCTGTGCCTTGGGATTGGGCGCGCCGCCAATGGCCCAGGCGACAATTTTCTGTAGCTTTGTCGCATCAAAACCCGGCTGCTGCCAAAGCGTTGCGGCCATTTGCGGGACGGAGAAATAATGGGTGATGCCAAGCTCTGGATCGCTCATCCGTTGCAGCGTCAATTCGGGATCAAAGCCCTCCGAAATCAGCACCGCCCCTCCGGCCAACAAGGGCGTGCGCGCGGCCGCCATCAGGCCGGCGGTGTGAAACAAGGGCATGTCACACAGGAAAGTGCTCGACGGATTAACGGCATTGCCGTGGATCAAATTGGTGCAGCCCCAGAAATTATTTTGCTCCGATAGCATCACGCCCTTTGGCCGCCCGCTGGTGCCCGATGTGTAGAGCAGCGTCGAAACGTCATCGAAGGCGCGGCGGGCCTCTATCGGGGGGACTGCACCTTCCTCGCCCAGCGTCAACATCTCCGCGATATCGATGGTTCGCGGCGCATTTTCGGGCGGACTGAAGGCATTCTGCGCGAACAGCAAAACCGGGGCAGCATCGCCGATCAAGCCCTCCAGCTCCTTCACCGCCAGCCGCCAATTGAGCGGCATGAAAATCGCGCCGCCCCGGATACAGGCCAATTGTAGGATCACCATTTCGGCATTGTTCTTGGATAGCGTCGCCAGTCGTTCGCCGCTGTTTGGGCCGAACGCATCCACAATCCATGCGGCCAAGCGGTCAACCGCCGTATGTAGCTGGCTATAGTTCCAGCTCCGCCCGCTGGCGAGATCGCCAATCGCCAGATGGTGTGGCATCGCCTTTGCATAGGTGGCGGTGGCATCGAGCAGGATCATAAAAGGTCTCCAAAGGCGGAAAAGCGCTGGGCGTCGGGCACGACTTGCCTTGCGGCAAACTGGCTGCGCGATGCAAGATCAGAAAGGAAATAATGCGCGGCGGCGGAAAGATGTTTGGCTTGTGGTGTGCCATCATCATGCGCGATCAGCCGGGCAGCGGCCCAGCCTTGGGCGGCCAAAGTCGCAAGACGCAGAAAAGGCGTGGCTGCGGCTTCGAGATCGCGGCGCGAAAGAACGGGATCGGACAGACGGGTGACGGTTTCTTTAAGCGCTGCCAATGCCGGGCAATCAGGGGCGTCTTTCGCGGCGATGGCAACGAAGGCGCGATAGCTTTCGCCACCCTTTAATAAACGTCGCAGCAGCAAATCCTGCGCCTGCATCCCCGTCGTGCCTTCAAAAATCGTCAACACGCGTGCATCGCGCAAAGCTTGCTCGACCGGCCATTCGCGCGTGTAGCCAGAGCCGCCCAAAATCTGGATCGCGTCGCTGGCATTTTCAAACCCTGCATCGCCCCCCAAAGTTTTCACAATCGGCAGCAGCCAGCCGTTCAAAGCTGTGGCTTGTTCCCTGATCTCTGGATCGGGTGACGAACGGGCCAGATCGGCATGGTTGGCAACGGCGAAATTCAATGCGCGCAGTGTTTCCAAGCGCGCTGCCATGCCGAGCAATAGCATCTGGATATCGGCATGTTCGGATATGGCCACAGGTTGCGGACCATGTCCGCCCTGCTTGCGTTCATCGGCATAGCCCTTTGCGACGGCATAAGCGCTCGCCGCAATCCCCGCGCCCTGCACACCCGTTGCCAGCCGCATGTTCACGATCATCACAAACAATTGCTGGAGGCCTTTGCCTTCTTCGCCGATCAATGTGGCGTGGGCATCCTCGAAACCGAGCGCGCAAGTCGGCGACAAATGCAGTCCGAGTTTTTCTTCGATCCGGCGCACCGTAATCGGGTTGCGCTGCTCCCGCGTCTCCAGCCAGCTTGGCACGAGAAACAGGCTGATCCCCGTGCCGCTTTGTGCCAGCAGGAAATGGCCGATGCGCGCGGTCAAATCCTGATCGCCAAACGAAATCCAGCATTTTTCGCCGCTGATCCGCCAGCCGCCATCATCCGCCAACGTCGCCTTTGTACGGATACGGCGGACATCTGACCCTGCATCGGGTTCGGAAATACAGATCGTCGCCCCCCATTCGCCCGACATCAGCCTGGGCAGCCATTCGGCCTTGATCGCTTCATCGCCGTGCGCGTGGAGCAAGCGCGCGCTGGCCTTTTGCGGTACCGGCATCATGCCAAAGGCAGGGCAAGCCGCGTCGAATATTTCCTGCACGGCGATGGCCAGCGCATTGGGCAATCCCGCACCACCGAGTTCCACCGGCGCATCGAGCGCGAGCCAGCCGCCCTCGACAAAGGCGTCCCATGCCGCACGGTGACCGGTTGGTGTGATCACACGGCCATCGATGAGACGGCATCCGTCGCGGTCTCCCACCTTATTGAGTGGCTCCAAATGCTCTTCGGCATAGCGCCCTGCGGAATGCAGGATTTGCGCGATCAGTTCGGGCGTTGCTTCGGCAAAACTGCCGCCCAATGCCGCAACTTCATCCGCTGCGGCGGCGATGCTAAGCTGTTTTGCGATGATGGCGCTGTGATCCATATTGCCTTCGCGGATAGGGCGGTCAATTTTGTATGTAAAGCATACAGTATTCGTCTTGCGCGTTCTGCACTTTCCTGTCTATCAGCGGCCAGCATTTCATTCGAGGAGAAAAATTCATGTACACCCATATCTGCCAATCCGCCCAAAACCTTGACCAATCAAAGGCATTTTATGACGCTACACTCACCCCGCTTGGCGTCCACAGCGTTGGCCAAATCAATGAACGCACCTGCGTCTATGCGACCGAAACCGGCAAGCTTTTGGTAATGATCCCGGCGGACGGCAATGCGGCAAGCCACGCCAATGGAGGAACGATCGGCTTTCAAGCTCCCGATGAAGCCGCCGTCGATGCGTTCCACGCCGCCGGTCTTGCCAATGGCGGCAGCGACGAAGGCGCACCGGGCATCCGCGAAAATGCGCCAGGCGCACCTTATGGTGCCTATTTGCGCGATCCTGTGGGCAACAAGATTTGCGCGTTCGCTCCGCCTAAGGGTTGAGGGAGTTTCTTCCTCTCCCATGGGGAGAGGATACGAAGGCTTGGCTGCTTGCAGCCTAGGCGAAGTTGGTGAGGGGCTGTGCACCATCGATTAGACACTACCCCTCACCCAGCTTCGACAAGCGAACAAGTTCGCAAGTCTGCACAACCCTCTCCCCGTGGGAGAGGGAACGTCTGTCAACTGCCGTCAGTAATCACCGTGCCGCCATCAACCACTAGATTGTGGCCGTTGACAAAGCCGCCCGCAGCACTCGCCAAGTAAACCGCGGTCGCGCCGATTTCTTCAACCGTGCCCATACGGCGCAGCGGCGTCATTTGCATCCGGCGCTGCATGAAGTCGCTATCCTGCGGCAGTTGCGCGATTAAACCCGTTTTGATCAGCCCCGGCGAAATCGCATTGGCGCGCACGCCCTTTGGCCCCCATTGCACCGCAAGGTTGCGCGCCATTTGCGCTACTCCTGCCTTGGCCAAGGAATAGGCATTGATGGCGCCATTGCCCCGGATGCCGCTGATACTGGCGATCAATATGATTGCGCCTTGCCGCTCGGCCAGATGTGGCAGGGCGATGTTGGTAAGGGCAACCTGGCTCCGCAGGTTCACTGCGATGACACGGTCAAAGTCCTCGACACTGCTATCGCCCCGCTTATCGGTGATCCCTGCGTTGCAGACAAGGATGTCGATCCCGCCATGCACCGCCACAGTGCCACTGACGAGCGCTTCGAGTTGGTCATTGCGGGTCACATCGCAGGCGATTCCCGTTGCGCTGAGTTCAGCGGCGACGCGCGCCGTATCGTCCGCAGATTCGCTCGACACCACGACTTGCGCCCCTTGGGCCAAAAACGCCTCGGCAATCCCCCGGCCGATGCCGCTGGTCGAACCCGTGATGATCGCCACTTTTCCGGCCAGCGAAAACATCATGAATTCTCCTTATGCAGCAATCAGTTTGACCGGTAACGCGGCCAAAGCGTGCAGTGTGTTGTTCAATCGTCGCACCGGCTCGCCCGTCCGCCGGATTTCGGCAATGCGCGGGATGAGTGCCGATAGCACAGCCTCCGCCTCCATCCGCGCCACCATCTGGCCCAGACATTGATGGATGCCAAAGCCAAAACCGACATGGCCGCTGGCCGAACGGGTGATGTCAAATTTTTCCGCGCGCTCCCAATGCCGGGAATCGCGGTTGGCGGCGGCGAGGAACAGGATGACTTTGGAGCCTTCGGGAATGATGCCGCCCGCAACTTCCACTGCACGCGAAGTGGTACGGAAAAAGGTTTGAACCGTGCCGTCCCAGCGCAGGCTTTCTTCAAAAGCCTTTTTGGCAAGGCCGGGGTCCGCGCGCAGCTTGCTCCATTGATCGGGGTGCGTGGCAAAGGCATGGATCATATTGCCGATGCCGTTGACGGTGGTGTCGATACCCGCCGTCAGAAAGGAACGCACCAACCGTTCTGCCTCTGCATGGCTACATTCGCCGCGATCTGCCGCCGCATAAACCTGTGCGCCCCAGCCACCGGCGACAAGATTTTCGCGTTTGCAGCTTTCCATCACCGCCGCCGTCGCATCCGCCGCCTTTTCCATTGCCTCGTGATACAGCCGGTTGCGCGGGCCAAAGCCGTTGAAGGCTGTAGTGCCATAGGGGATCAAATGTTCGCGGCCTTCCTGCCGGATGCCGATCAGATCGGGGAAAACCGACAGCGGAAAAGCCTCTCCCAATTCGGTGACAGCATCGATTTCGCGGCCAACCAAATTATCAACCAGCGCCGCTGCCTTTGCTTTCCATTCGGGCATGAAGGCGCGCAGGGAAACAAGCGAGGCCACTTTGTTCATCAGGCCGCGTGTGCGATCATGCAGCGGCGGATCAGCCTCCAGCAACAATGATGGTGGCCGCCACGGTTCTTCGGTGGCAAAATCGGTCATCCCCACGCCGCGCGACGAGATATAGGTTTCCCAATCCTTCAGCCCTGCTGAAACCTCTGCATAGCGCGCCATTGCATAGCAGCCGAACCGGCTCCAACCACACCACCGGCCCCGCATCGCGCAGGGCATCATGGTGCGCATAAGGATCGGCCAGAAACGCCTCGTCGAACGGATCGATATCGAGGCGCGGGATTGGCATCAGGCGGTGTGGCCGCCCAGCGTTTCGGCAAACCAATCGGCGATATAATCGCGTCCGAACGCCATATTGTCCGCACCCACATGCTCGACGCCGCCTTCGCGGGGCGTGAAGATTTTGAGTTCGGGACGCGGGCTGTTCACCAGCTGTGCGAACGCCTGATGGGCATATTCGACGCCGATCTGCCGGTCATTCTCGCCGTGGGTAACAAGGAAGGGCACCTTGATCCGGTCCATATGGCCGTTCAAATTCATGTCGGCGGTTTTGGCATGGAAATCGTCCATGTCGGTTGCCCCAAACACCCACATCACATGCGCCCAATAATGCGGCACCGGATTTTCGCCTTCGCGCCGCAAACGCTTTTGCTGCACCTCGGCCCAATTATGATTGGCACCCCAGCAAGCACCACTGGCAAAGCGCGGTTCATAGGCAACCGCGCGCGGTGCATAATGGCCGCCAAGCGAAATGCCGGTCATGCCGATCTTTGTTCGCATCGACGTCTATCTTGGGTTTCCAGCCAATCGACGGCTTTGGACGCCCATTGCTCGCTATAGGGTGTGGCGGGCAAATTCTGGAGGCGCAATGACTCGCCCGTCCCCGGTTGATCGACACACAATGTCGAAATCCCCCGCCGCGCCAATGCATGGGGCAGCCATGACCAGTAAAGCAGTTCCTTGTTGCTATCGAGGCCATTGCAATAAACGACGGCGGGCTTGCGTCCCTCTCCGGGTGCGCGCGTCCACAACGCGGGCATCATGCCGTTTTCAAGCTGGATCTCGACCCGCTCGCAATTGAGTTTGCCG
The DNA here is from genome assembly GCA_963732535.1 of uncultured Alphaproteobacteria bacterium. Classification (GTDB taxonomy): domain Bacteria; phylum Pseudomonadota; class Alphaproteobacteria; order Sphingomonadales; family Sphingomonadaceae; genus Sphingorhabdus_B. Next base: position 12,476 of record CAVSZW010000003.1, read on the forward strand.
AGCTTTGTCGCCCGGTCAAAACAGTCGCGCGCGCGCTTGAATGTTTCGGTCCGCCCCGGCGTGCCATGCGCCTGCATCCGCTCACCATTGAGCAGATAGAGCGCGGCGCGCTCCAGCTTGGATCCTGCGGCAAAATTGCGGCCAAGTGCTTCATCTTCGGCGGCGAGTTCGATCAGTGTTTCAGCCTTTGCCATCCACGCCTGCATGAAAGCATTGGTGCCATTGTCGGCGCTGCTGCCTGCTGCGTCCTTGGCGGCGGCGATGATGTCAACAACCTCGCCTATCTGCGCGCCCGATTCCATCGCAATTGCGACCGACAGGTTCCAGATATAGTTGGGAAATGGTTCAAATAATGCCATAGTTCAAACTCCTGCTGGCTGGAAAAGGCCAGCATCGGCCTCCGGATGCGGCATGGTTTGCGGGCCGCCGACGCCGACCGACCATTGATCCATCACCAACGGTCCGGGGACATGGGTCTTGGCTTCCCAATTTTCAAAATCCACCTCTTCAAGCTCGGAGGTATATTCGACAGCGAAACCGGCGGGCGAGACGAAATAGCTGAAGGTGTTGTTCCCCGCAGTGTGCCGTCCAGGGCCCCAGACAACGTCGACATCCTTCTTCTTCAGATTGTGGATGCCGCGCATCATGCCGTCGACGCCTTCCATATCATAAGCGACATGGTTGAGGCAGGGCGGACCGGGCAGGAAAGCAAAGCGGTGATGCGCCGAATTGCAGCGCAAAAAGCTCATGAAATCGCCGAGCCAATCGCTGAGTTTAAAACCGAGCACATCGACAAACCACTGGGTCATTTCCTTATGCTGCGGAGAGTGAAGAACGATGTGGCTGATCTTCACCGGCACACCGTCCCAACGCGCGACTTCGCTGACATCACCCTTTGCGACGTCGCTGGAAATTTCATAAGGCATCCCATCGGGCGAGAAATAGCGGAAACCATAGCCGCCACCCGGTGACGTCAGTTCGCGTGGTTCATGAACAATCTTTGCCCCTGATGCCGCGACTTTTGCGTGCAGCGCTTCTACATCGGCACGAGTTTCAGTCGCAAGCGCGATGATATCGATCCGCTTGGTGTCGGACTGGCGCAGGCGCACAACATGATGTTCGGCGGCTCCCTTGGCCTTGAAATAGGCCATGCCATCGTCAGACGGCACGGGCTCCAATCCCCAGGTTTCTGCGTAAAAGGCGCGCTCCGCCTCAAAATCAGGGGTCGCATAGCCGACATAGCGGATTTCAGTAACTCTGCTCACAATGGGATCCTCAATTCAAATGGGTTTGGCGGTTTCTTCAAACATCGCCCGGGTTGCATCGGCTTGATCGACACGCGGTCCTTTGCCCAACTGGCCGTGGCAAATGGCAAGTGACGCATCGACAATATATTTGCAGCGATCAAAGCGACGCGCGCGAAATGCAGCAAAGGCGGCTTCGGGCGTATCGTGAGCAGCGATTTCTTCGGCTAGAACGATGCTATCCTCGATCGCCATGCCGGCACCTTGGCCCAGATGCGGGGTCGTGGCGTGAACGGCATCGCCCAGCAGAACAACGCGACCCTTGTGCCAATCGCCGCCGATCAACAACGTTTCGAGCGGTTTATAAACCACCTCTTCATCAACGGTGATTTCCGCTGCCAACGCGGCAATCGCGGGAGCGGCACCCGCCAGCTTTCCGCGCATCGCGGCGGCCAGCCCGTTGGTTTCATACCACGGATTTCCAGGCTCCGGCGTGGTCACATACATATACATCAGTGTGTCGGAAAGCGGAACGAGGCCGATGCCGATCTGCCCGTCATAGGCGCGCAGGCAATCGAGATCGGCGGGCTTGGTGAAATTATAGCGCCACACCGATTGGCCGGTGAATTCGGGCTTTGGGCAGTCGGGAAAAATCTGTTCGCGGGTGCGTGAATATAGCCCGTCCGCTCCGATCACGAGATCATAGCTGCCGCTCGATCCATCGGAAAATTGCGCGGTCACCTGCGCCCCATCATCGTTCATCGCATCAACGGTGATGCCAAGACGCACCTCGGCCCCGGCAGCCTTGGCGCGTTCCCCCAGCACTTTGTGCAATCCGGGCCGCGACACACCCATATTGGCGGGATAGCCCTCAACCAACGGATGCGAAGGGATGCGCGCCACCATTTCGCCCGTCGGGATGCACACTTCGACAAAATTGAAGCCAAAGCCGGTATCCAGATAATCATCAATGATGCCAAGTTGCTTCATCGCGCGAATGACGTTGCCCTGCTGGATAATGCCAACGCCGTAAACCGCCCAGTTCGGGTCTTTTTCAACGATGGTCACTTTGTGGCCGTCGCGGCCCAGCGCAATGGCCGACGTCAAACCGCCAATACCGCCACCAATGATCAGGATATTCTGTTTTTCCAATGGGAATCTCTCTTCTAGTTCATGCCCGCATAGCCGTTTGCAGCGATACCAAAAAGCAATTATGTGGATAGCAAGAAATTCAATTGTGGATGCGTCACCAAAAGCGGCTGTGATAGTGCAGCGTAGAAATGGAAAACTGCCAAATGCTCACGATGGATCACGCCAACACAATTATCGACACTGCCCTTGCCGAAGGAAAGACACGCAATTTTGCTCCGCTTTGTGTTGTCGTGCTTGATGCCGGCGGTCATGTGCTGGCACTGAAACGGGATGAGCGGGCCTCGATCTACCGGCCCGAAATCGCGACAGGCAAAGCCGCCGGTTGCATCGGTCTGGGCTTTGGCGGGCGCGAATTGGCCAAGCGCGCGGCGAATATGCCCAGTTTTATGACGGGGATTCAGGCGATCTTCCCCAAAGGGGTCGTGCCCGTTCCGGGGGGCGTTTTGATCCGTTCGGAAAGCGGCTCGATAGTGGGGGCGGTCGGCGTCACCGGCGACACATCTGACAATGATGAAATCTGCGCGGTTGCAGGGATTGTTGCGGCTGGATTTGCCGCCGATACAGGGGCCTAAACCGTCTTGCATATGCAATACAGCCGCTCCATATCCGGCGCATGGATGAAAATGACGCACTGAGCCCGCTGGACCCCGCTTATGTGAAAGTGTTGCGAATACTCTCCGCCATTTTCGCGCTTGTCCCACTGATCGCCGCTGTCGTGCTGGAAACCACGCGATTGCTGCCGACCGGTGTGATCGTCGGTCCGATAATAGCACTGCTTGTTTGGTCTGTGTGGATGGTGCCGCAGCGGCGCTATAATCGCTGGGGTTATGATGCAGGCGTTGATCGCCTGCGGATCGAGCGCGGCTATCTGTTTTACCGCGACACCGTCGTTCCCTTTGGTCGTATCCAGCATATCGACGTTGATCAGGGGCCGATTGAACGGCGCTATGATCTGGCGACATTGTCGGTGCATACAGCAGGAAGCCATAACAGCACCGTCACTTTGCCCGGCCTGAAACACGGTGATGCCCTCGCCCTGCGTGAGCGCATCCGCGAACATATCCGGAAAGCTCAGAAATGACCGCTACGGCGGGTGACAGCGCCACGGATGCGCCGACGGGTGAAGGGGAAAGACTGCACCCATTGGGCCTCCTTGTGGGCTTCGTCACCGGAATTCCGCAGCTGATTTTTCCGATGCTTGCCGCACTTTTCGGAATCCGCGAAACCGGTTTGGGCATCCCGACAATCATCGCTCTGGTCTTGTTCGTCAGCCTTTTCTTTCGATGGATCGGCTGGTTGCGTTTCCGCTTTCACCTTGATGAAGACGATATCCGCATCGAACGCGGGATATTGAACCGCACCGTCCGCTCGATCCCCTATGACCGGATACAGGATGTCAGCATCGAGGAAAAGCCACTCGCTCGCCTGCTGGGCCTTGGCGAAGTGAAGTTTGAAACCGGCAGCGGCGATGGCGAGGATGCCAAGCTGAGCTTTGTCGGCATGGACCGCGCCGAAGCATTGCGCGAAACTGTGCGTGCGCGAAAAGCCGAAGCGGGCGGCACTGTCACCGCGGAAACCCATTCAACCGAAATGCCTCCGGTCTTCGCGATGGACAACCGGCGACTGTTCATCCTTGGTCTCTATTCCTTTTCGCTCGTGATTTTTGCGGTCCTTGGCGGTGTTGCCAATCAGATGGATTTCCTGCTGCCATTTGACTTCTGGGATTTTGGTCACTGGATCGGCATGGCCGAAGATCGCGGCGTAAGCATTGATAGTATCAGCTTTGGTGCGCGCATCATCGGCGCGGTTTTCGCGCTTCTCGCCCTGATTGGCGTTGGCATTGCTACGGGCATCGGCCGTACTTTCCTGAAAGACTATGGCTTCCGGCTAGACCGCACCGAACGCGGCTTTCGCCGACGCCGGGGACTGTTGACCAAAACCGATGTCGTCATGCCGGTGAACCGCGTTCAGGCGGCGAGCATCGTCACCGGCCCAATCCGCAAACGGAACGGCTGGTATGCGTTGAAATTTATCAGCCTTGCCCAAGACAGCAAGGATGACAAAGACCATATGGTCGCCCCCTTGGCGAGCCTTCACGAAATCTGGCCGATTATGGCAGAGGCAAATTTACTGCCGCCTGATGGCGCATTTGCCGTTTGACCGGCGGCCCAAAGCGCCGTGGTTCGATTTGTGGCTGATGCTGACACTCGCCGTCATTATGGGCATCGGCATAGTGTACTTTGCCAGCAACATTTTCGCATGGTGGATGTTGCTGATTTCACCGTTGCTCGGCTTTATGATTTGGCACGATTGGCGGCATCGCAGCCATTCGCTCGACGCGCGCCAGCTTTATGCGCGAAGGGGATGGTGGCAGCAAAAATTTGACATCGCACGGCAGATGAATGTCCATTCGGTTACAATCTCCCAAGGCCCCATCATCCGGCGGCGAGGATTGGCCAATCTCGATTTTGGCATTGCCGGGGGAACCCTGTCTTTTTCGGCCTTGCCCTTGGTTGAGGCGCGCGCGGTCCGCGATCAGGTGATGGCGATTTCAGCGCCGGTGGATTTCTCCGAACTGGCGGCGAGCAAACAGGTAAGCTGAAAAGGCATATCCCCGCCGGCGTAGCGCGCCCGATTGCACCTGATGTAGGAACGTTGATCGGAAACTGCCCTTGTCTTGCAATGGCGGAACATTCTATGAGGCCGCAAATTCCATTTCAACCAGGGTAAGACCATGATCGAGACCTCGCCAACCCCTTCCGAAATCGCCCGCATCTTTGCCCTGCAGCAAGCAAACCAGTGGAATGTAAAGGCCTCGTCTGCCGAAACGCGCAAGGCGAAACTGGCGAAGTTAAAGGCGGCAGTGGAATCGCGCGCCGATGCAATTGTCGCGGCGGTTCTGGAAGATACGCGAAAACCCGAAGGCGAAATCCGCGTTACCGAAGTGCTGGGCGTGATGGGCAATATTCAGCGCAACATCGACAATCTCGAAGCCTGGATGACGCCCGTAGAAATCACCCCGTCGCTGAACCCCGACGATAAAGCGCAAATCCTGTATGAAGCGCGCGGCGTCTGCCTGATCCTGGGTCCGTGGAATTTCCCGCTTGGCCTTACGCTTGGCCCGGTAGCGGCGGCGATTGCAGCGGGTAATTGCTGCATGGTCAAACTCACCGATCTGTGCCCGGCAACCGCACGGATTGCAGGCGAGATCATCCGCGAGGCGTTTGACGAAAATGAAGTCGCCTTGTTCGAGGGCGATGTGAGCGTCGCCACAGACCTGCTCGAACTGCCGTTCAATCATATCTTCTTCACCGGCTCCACCCGCGTGGGCAAGCTGGTGATGACAGCGGCGGCCAAGCATTTGGCCACAGTAACGCTGGAACTGGGCGGAAAATCCCCCGTCATCGTCGATGACAGCGCCGATATCGACAAAGTCGCCGCCGATCTCGCCCATGCCAAGCAATTCAATGGCGGACAGGCGTGCATCTGCCCGGACTATGTGTTCGTAAAGGAAGCGCGCAAAGCGGAACTGGTCGCGGGCTTCAAGGCGCATGTTGCTGCCAATCTCTATGCAGACGGCGCAATCAAAAAGGAAAGCATCGCGCAGATCGTAAACAACGGCAATTTCAACCGCGTCAAAGCGTTGATCGATGATGCGGTGGCGAAGGGCGCGACGATTGCTGCGGGCGGAGAACTCGATGCCGCCGACCTGACCGTGCATCCCACGATGCTCACCGACGTAACCCCGCAGATGGCGATATTGCAGGACGAAATTTTCGCGCCGGTGATTCCGGTGATGACCTATGATACGCTCGATCAGGTAATCGGCTATATCGAGGCGCGCGACAAGCCGCTGGCGCTCTATATTTACAGCAAAGACGAAGCCAATGTCGAAAAAATCCTCGCACGCACCTCATCGGGTGGCGTGACGGTGAACGGCGTTTTCTCGCATTATCTCGAAAACCAGCTGCCCTTTGGCGGCGTGAATCAAAGCGGCATGGGCAGCTATCACGGGGTGTTTGGCTTTAAAGCTTTCAGCCATGAGCGCGCGGTGTATCGGCACCTTTAGCGAGAGTGGGAAGTTCGCGGTCTAGGGTCCGGACCCTAATCTCTCTCACCTTCTCGCCGCTTCCCAATCCCCCCAAACGGAAAAAGCCGGACCTTTCGGCCCGGCTTCTCCCCCTCTCGTCCGGTGACGAAATTCTTTAAAAGTCGCGACTGACTTTCACGCCAATGAGCCGCGGTTTGATGACTGCATCATAGAACGCCCCGCCAGTGGGCGTAGAGCCAGTTACAGGCGTACCGCAAACCGTTTCCACGCACTGCACACCCGTGTTCACCACACCGCGCGTGTCGAACAGATTGGTGACATAGGCTTCAATCGACCAGGCACTGTCCTGCTTCACGCCAATGCTGAAATCGGCGGTGGTATAACCGCGCAGATTGCCCTTGATCGCATTTTGCACCGTCCGCAAATCGCTGCGTCGGCCGCTGGTGCGGCTGACTGCGAACTGGACATGGCCATCCCAACCGCCCAACGGAAATTCATAACGCGCGACCGCATTCGCCTTGAACTTCGGCGTTACCGGCAGGCGCGATCCTGACGGAGCAAGCGTATCATTGACTTCGTTTGCAGCATCGATTGCGCCGCTGCCATCGAGATCGACATCGATGGTGCAATCAAAGGTCGGATTGGCAATCGCGCAGAAATTGCTCCGGCTTTCAGCCTTGTTATAGCTTGCGCCCGTGCTGAAGCTGAAGCCTCCGTTGCGGTAACCAGCGTCGAGTTCGATCCCGCGAATACGCGCAATGCCCGCATTGCGGATTTCCGTAAGACCATTGGCACCCAGGAACGATAGCTGGATATTGTTCCAGTCTTCCTGATAGACCGCACCATTCAGGTGAAAGCCGTTCGCGCCGTATTTCCAGCCAAATTCATAATTGTCGAGCTCATCTGCGCCATAGGGCGGCAATGAACCGCGCCGGTTGATCCCGCCGGGTCGGAAACCGCGCGACCATGTGGCATAGACCAAGGCATCGTCGCTTAATTTATAAGTGGCGTTCAGTTTATGGATGAATCCGCTGTCCGATGTTGTTTTATCAACATTGGTGCAGGGCGAACCGTTTACCTGTGCCGGCCCCTGACACAAATAGCTGGCGTTCGAGCTATAGCCGGGATTGGCAAAGCCGAAAAAGCCAACGAGCGAGTTTTTATATTTATAATAACGCGCACCACCGGTCAGCGACAATTTTTCAGTGATATCATAGCTCAATTCACCAAAGGCCGCATAGTCCCGGTCCGTTCGCTGCTGTTTGGTAAGCCAGATATTGCTGTTGGTTCCGGGAACCACAAAGCTGCTGGTCAGATTGTCGATGATATAATGCTGTTCGATATTATGCGATTGGCGCTGCCAGAACAGCCCGCCGATAAAGTGCAGATTGCTATCCGTCGGCGACGCCACACGGATTTCGCCAAAGCTTTTCTTATAACGATCAATACCTTGAATATATTGCGTCGGATCGATCAGATTATTGGCATTGTCATACCAATAGCTACCATAACCCAGAAGCGCATCGTAGAAATAGCTATAGTCCGAATAATCGCTTTCAACCTCGGTTTTGCGGCGCAACTGGCCGCCCGTTGCGGTCAAGTCCCAATTGCCCAGCTTGCCTTCGATGGTCAGCGCGCCTTGCAGCCATCTGTCTTTGCTGCCCTCTGCCTGATATTGCACGGTTTGCAGGCTGCGCGTGGTTTGCCCAGAACGCTCTTGTGCAAAGCTGCCGCCGGCCTTCTGGATTTGGCCCATAACCAGAGGACGCACCGTCCAATTATCATCAAGATCAATCCCGAGCGCAAGCCGCGCACCATAGGTTTCGACCTCGTTATAGTCTTTTTCGGCCCACGGGGCATTGCTGCGCGTGATGCCCGATGTCGGATAGGTCCGGCTGCCGAGGATATTATCGATATAGCCCCCATCGCGGCGATACCAGCCAACCAAACGTGCGGCAGCGCGCTCGCCAAGCGGCATATTGAGATAGCCTTCGGCAACGCCACCCATATCGCCGTGCGCGACCTGATTCAGCTCAAGGCCAACCGATCCCGAAAAGCCGGAAGGATCGGGCTTATTGGTCACAAGCTTCAGCGTACCCGCCATCGAACTTGCGCCGTAAAGCGTGCCCTGCGGCCCGGCGAGCGCCTCGACGCGCGCCAGATCATAGGCATGGATATCGAGCGCACCCTGAATCGTGGTGATTGGCATTTCATCGAGATAGGTGCCAACGGTGGGCAATGACGCCGAATGGTTGGCATTTTCACCCGATGCGACGCCGCGGAAATACACCTGGGCAAAGCCCGGGCCTGCCTGCTGGATCGTGACCGACGGCAGATATTTCACCACATCCTGAAATTCGTTGATCTGTAATTGATCAAGCTTTTCGGTACCCATGGCGGTAATCGCCATCGGAACATCCTGCAAATTCTGCTCGCGTTTTTGGGCGGTGACGATGATTTCACCGTCATTGCTTTCGTCCGCAGCATCCTGTGCATAGGCAGGAACCGCCAAAGCCATGGCCGAACTGGCCCACAATGCCGACATGGCAACCCGTATATGATTTTTTGTTATTGAGCGCATTGCGCCTTCTCCCTTTTTGCGACCGGCGCGGATAGACTCATATTTGCCCGGTTGTTGCAATTTTATTTCGATAAACAGGTGCGGATTGCGCGATTTTACGCGCAGCCTGTGGCAAATCGGCAACGATTATCGCGGATCGGGATAGCTTTCCCAAAGACTGCCCAGCGCATCCTTCAACCGGCCGAGCCATTGGTCATAGGGCTTCCATTGCTCCATCCCGTCTCGATTGAGCGGTCGGCGCACCTGTTCGCTCGATGCCGTTCGCACCGCGCGCCGGTTTTCGTGGAAATTGAGGCAAGCTTCTTCAAATGGCACATCGAGATAATCAAGCATGGCGCGCACTTGGTGTTCGGGATCTTCGACCAGTTCTTCATGGATCACGCGGTGGACCCGCCCGGGCAGCACCGTATCCAAATGCGCCATCAACCGAACATAATCGGCATAATAGCCTCCCATGTCGGCCAGATCATAGCTGAACGCCTGCCCCTTGGCAAAATGCTGCCGATAGTTGGAGAAACAGCAATCGAGCGGATGCCGCCGCGCGTCGATGATCTTTGCATTGGGCAGGATCAGGTGGATCAGGCCGGTATAGACCCAGTTATTGGGCAGCTTGTCGATGAAAAAGGGCTTGTCACTTTTACGCTGGATCCGGGTGCGTTCGATATATTCTGCGCCCAACTTGGCCAATTGCGCGCCGTCCATCGCCGCCACCGTTTCGATCCAACCTGCCGGTCCGTTGCCGCGCCCTTCACGTATGGCAATCGCGGGCATGTCTGGCAGCTCCATCGTGCCTTCGATTTCGGAATGGCTCGCCAATATTTGTTCGATCAGCGTTGATCCGGCGCGCGGCATACCGAGTACGAAAATGGCATCAGGCCGGGCATCGCCTTGCCCTGTTCGTTGCGCCAGAAATTCGGGTGTAAATGAGCCAATAATCCGGTCCACATGATCGCTGATCACCGCCGGATCATAATCCAAAGTTTCGCGACGCAGGGCATTGCCCTGTTGATAATGGGTAAATGCTTGCGGGGGTTCGCGCCGGTCTTCATGCGCCTTGCCCAAAGCGAAATGCAGATGCTGCCGGTCTTCGGCTTCCAGCCCCGGCGTTGCCAAGGCTGCACTCATCGCGGCAAAGTCGGCTTCGTCAAAGCGAACGGTTTTCAGATTGGCGAGGCTCCACCAAACCTCGCCCAACGTCGGTTCGACATCGAGCGCCCGGCGATAGGCGGCGATGCTATCGTCCTGTCGCCCCACGGTTTTCAGCATATGGCCATAGCTCATCCACAGCTTGGCATGATCGGGAAAGCGCGTAGTCAGCTCGTCGTATAGCCCAATGGCTTCATCATAATCGCCGATCCGGCCAAGCGCGGCAGCCATCAGGTTCTGCCCGGCGACATTACCGCTTTCTTCGGCGAGCACCGCGTTCAACATTTCCACCGCTTCGGGGAAGCGATTTTGCCGGTAGAGTATCTGGGCAAGATTGGAGCGCGCAGCAACAAAGGCGGGGGCGAGTTCCAACGCACGTCGCAGCAATGCCTCACTGTCTTTGTAGCGCCCGACACGCGCTGCCAGCTGCGCCATCAGCCGGATCGCCGCCACGTCCAGCGGATTGGCCTTCAGATGCGCGCGCAGTATCGGTTCGGCCTCGTGTAGCCGGTCTTCATTGATCGCAAGTGCCGCCTCGATCAGTTGCGGATTGCGGATACTGGCGGCGACCGAGCGTTTGACCTGATCGTTCATGCCGCCCGCCTAAACCTCTATGCCGCCATCGGCAACGCGCAAGCGCATGGCGTTGACGGGCGCAGTTTCAAACAGTGCAGGTTCGGTGCCGGTCATCCAAATCTGTCCGCCAGTTTCCGCAAGCAAACCAAATAAGTCCGCCCGGCGGGCCGGATCAAGATGCGCGGCAACTTCATCGAGCAACAGCAATGGCGGCGCGCCGCGCATATCCTTTACCAATCGCGCGTGGGCCAAAACCAGCGACAGCAGCAATGCCTTTTGCTCACCTGTTGAACAAGACGCGGCGGGCGCATTATTCCCGGCGCGAAATACGATCAAGTCGGCCCGGTGCGGCCCCTGAAGGGTGCGGCCCGCCGCCCGGTCACGTGGCCGTTCGCGGGCCAAAAGCGTCTCGCAACTTAGCTTCATCCTCTGGCCCGTTTTGTTCGAGCAATATGCACGGGCGGGCAAAGGGCATTTCGGGCATTGCCAGCAGATGTGACGACAATTGCCCTATGGTCCTTTGGCGCGCGGAAGCAACGGCAGCCCCATATTCGGCCATGGCGGCTTCTATCGCATCAAACCAATTGGCATCGCCCTGCCCTTCGGCAAGCATCCGGTTGCGCTGCCGCAGGGCATTGTCATAACGGCTGCTGGCACGCGCATGGGCAGGCTCAAGCGCCAGCACCAGCCGGTCCAGAAATCGCCGCCGCCCACTCGCGCTATCGGTGAACAGCCGGTCCATCGCCGGGGTGAGCCACAGGATCGCCAGCCATTCGGCCAGATCGTTAATCGCCGCCTTTGCTCCGTTGACATGCACTTGGCGTCGCCCGGGGGCATCGGGCTGCATGGCCGTTCCCAAATTGCTCCCCGCCATCTCTGCCGAAACGGCAAAACCGCCACCGCCGCCGCGCCTTGCCATATCGGCAAAAGCTGCACGCCGCATACCGCGCCCTGGAACGAGCAGTGAAAGCGCTTCCAATATGTTGGTTTTGCCCGCGCCATTTGGTCCGTGTAAAATGATGAAATTGCCGTCCGGCCGCAACGAGAGCGCCGCATGGTTGCGAAAATCGCTGAGATCGAGCCGGTCGAGGAACATTACGCCTGCCCTATCCGATGGCGACGAAGGGTCAACCTGATATGCAGCTTGTCATAAAATCCAACAAATGGTGTATTTTCCCAATATTCAGGTTTGTAAATTTGGTTCAAGAAGCAGGTAAATCCAATATTCTATTGTTTTTACTATATAAACTGAAACTGGCACGCTTTCTGCAAAGTATCTGGCATCTCCGGAACAACCCGGAAAACCAAATTTGAAAAGGAAATTATCATGACCCTCTCCTCACGCAATCATTTCGTAGCTGTTGTTGCCGCTTTCCTGTTTGCCTTCGTCACCGTTGGCGCAAGCGTTGCTCCGGCGATCAACCCAACCCCTGCGGTCGCGGTGGCCTGATGCGCCGCGACACACCCTTCATCACCCCCGTTAAGAAAAGGAACTGGAAAATGAACAAATTGATGCTCAACCGGGCTAACAAGAAAATCGTCGGCGTTTGTTCAGGGCTATCCGATTGGAGCGCAATTGACGTTACGGTAATCCGTATATTGTTTGTACTGGCAACAATTTTCGGTTTTGGATCAGCACTTTTGATATATATCGTTCTGGCTTTAGTGCTCGATTGATAATAAAATATAAGGCAAAGTCTGGCATCATTCGTTCATTGTCGCTAAGCTATTGGGAAGGGGAAGGTTGCAAAAACGCTGTTGAGCGCTTTCCCATACCTGCAAAAAGCGACTTTGAAGGTACTAGGTGTGACGGACGAATTTGAATCCGAAGATAAAGACGAGACTGCGTTCAACATGCGCCAGTTTAACCGGGGCGATGTTCGCATACCCTGTGAGGTGCGTGAAAAGGGTTTTGGCCACCATAAGGCCATGATCGCGGACCTTTCGCGTTCGGGCTGCAAGATTATCACGCCGATGTACCTGAATCCGGAAAGGGCGCTTTTTATCACCCTGCCCGGCTTCACGCCGCTTGAGGCGCGAATCGCGCGCAAAGACAAGGAAGAATATGGCTGCCAGTTCGTCAATGGACTGCACGAGGCCATTTATGATCATATCATCAAAACCCATCCGATGCTCGCGCGTCGGGCTTAGCGGCAAGATTGAGGATTAACCTCTGGCGCTGCGCTTTCCCAAAAGCCGGGTCTATCCGCGCAGGCGGCGTCCGATCCTGTTGCCGGGATTGTTGCTGATTGCCAGCGTGATCGCAGCCTATTATTATGCCATCCTTACCGACCAACGAGAGACGATCACAGTAACCGGCACAGTAACCGGCACTGCAACCGGACAAAAAATCGTGGTTGCCGATGGGGATAGCTTTGCCATCGGTCCACGCAAAATGCGCCTTACCGGGATTGATGCGCCGGAATATCGGCAAAACTGCATCGACGAATCGGGGCGCGCCTGGCCATGCGGAAAATCCGCCCGACTGGCCCTTGAAAAAATCCTGCTCGAACCGGAAATATCCTGTGAAGTTGAAATTTCAGACAAATATGCCCGGGAATTGGCCATATGCAAAACGGCATATACGCCCGACATTGCCGCCGCTCAGGTATCAAACGGAATGGCGGTCAGCCATGAATTTGCCGACATGCGCGATTATGGCAAAGAGGAAGACCGCGCCCGTTCGGCAAAATTGGGCATTTGGCGCGGTACATTTGAACGGCCCGAGAATTGGCGGGCGACAAACAAGCGTTGAAATCAGTGAATCGTCCCGAGCGACGATTCAAGACCCAGCAGGATCACCAGCCGCTCAATCTGCCGCCACCGGCAAAAGCTGATATGGTTTCCGATGTTGCGGCTGGCCTCGGCGCGCTCTGCGGCTTCAAGACCCGCCGCTTTTCCGAAAGCCGCCATCAATTTTTCTGCTTCATGCACATCGCGCGGTTCGACATAAAGCGGAAGATACATAGGGCGATCCATTTTCAAACATGGTTGGTAGCAAGCAGGCTGGGGTGCAGCCCGCTTGCAAAACCGGGTATCGCATAAAGGCATGGATTAAGGCTGACAGGGATTGGTTACCCAAATATTATTCATATGTTTTGCGACTTCGCCGCTTGCACAATGGCCGTGGTTCGGGAATGAACCGATCATGGACTCCAATCATAAATCCAAGCTCAAAAAATCCCCCATGGCGGGTGGCATTTTCATATTCGTCGGACTGCTTGCAGGCAGCATTATTGGCATTGCAAATGGTCAGCCTTCACTGGGCATGATCGCCGGTTTCGGCATCGGTGCGGCCTTGGCGATACTGCTCTGGCTGGCCGATAGTATGCGGAACAAGGGTAAGTAATATGTGGAAGCACATCCGGAATTTTTCGCTTTTCGTGATCGTCCTGATCGCCATCGGCTTGTTCTACATAACGCGCCCCGATGTGGCGCAGCAGCCCATATCCGAACTGACCGGTACGGAACCGATATTTGGCGAACCGCGCAAGCAGTATATCCCGACGACCGGCGTCGCCGAAGTGGATCGCTGGAAGGCGGGAGAGGCTCCCAAAGCCGCCGATGGGCTGATTGTCGAACGCTTTGCGGAAAACCTCGATCATCCCCGCAACTTGGTGGTATTGCCCAACGGCGATGTCCTGGTCGCCGAAACCAATTCGCCTCCGGGGCGGATGGAAGGGATCACCGGCTGGGTGGCCAAACGACTGCTCGATAAAGCTGGCGCGGGCGTGCCGTCGGCAAACCGTATCACCCTGCTGCGCGATGTCGATGGTGACGGAACACCGGAACTTCGCAGCAAATTTATCGAGGGGCTGAATTCGCCCTTTGGCATGGCGCTGGTCGGCGAGACGCTTTATGTCGCCAACACCGATGCCCTGCTCGCTTTTCCCTATAAAGAGGGAGACACCCAGATCACCGCCAAGGGTGAAAAACTGTTCGATCTGAATGCACAAGCGCCCAACAATCACTGGACCCGCAATCTCGCCGCCAGCCCAGACGGCAATAGGCTGTATATTTCTGTGGGGTCCAACAGCAACATTGGCGAAAACGGTTTGGACAAGGAAATCGGCCGCGCGCAGATAATCGAATTTGATCTGCAGACAAAGAAAGACAAAAGCTTTGCCAGCGGCCTTCGCAATCCGGTGGGGCTCGCTTGGGACAGTCAGGGTGATCTGTGGACCGTTGTCAACGAACGCGACATGCTGGGCTCCGATCTGGTTCCAGACTATTTGACCAAAGTACCCTTTGCTGCCGATTTCGGCTGGCCATGGCATTATTGGCGGCACACCGATTTCCGCGTCCAGCCGACGAAGCAGGAAAAGCGCGAATATGAACGCCGCCCCGATTACGCACTCGGCCCGCATACCGCATCGCTGGGTCTGGCCTTTGCCGACACTGCAAAGCTTGGCGGTAAATTCGCCCAAGGGGCCTTTGTGGCACGCCATGGTTCGTGGAACCGGGTACCCGCCGCCGGTTATGATGTGATTTTCGTCGGCTTTGAAAATGGCAAGCCCAAAGGCCAGCCCATGAACGTGCTGACGGGCTTTCTCGACAAGGATGGCAACGCCCAAGGACGCCCGACCATGTTGGCCGTTGACAAAAGCGGAGCCCTGTTGGTGAGCGATGACGTTGGAAACATCATCTGGCGGGTGCGTGCCAAAGGCTAACGCGATCCTGCCAGATTGAATTTTTTCGGAATGGTGGGCGTAGCAAGGATTGAACTTGCGACCCCTACGATGTCAACATAGTGCTCTACCACTGAGCTATACGCCCATTCCGGAAGAGCGCCTCTAGCGAGTGACGCGCCTCCGCACAAGTCCCTTAAATCTGGCCTTGGGCGCTTTCTTTGTTGAACAGGCGCTCAACCTCCAAAACGAGGTCTTTCAGATGAAAGGGCTTTGACAAAACCTTGGCATTGGGCATCGATTCGCCCGCGCGCAGGGCAACGCCGGAAAATCCGGTAATGAACATCACTTCGGTTTTGGGCGATGCTTTTGCACAATGGCGGGCAAGTTCGATCCCGTCCATTTCGGGCATCACAATATCGGTCAGCAACAGATCGAAATGCTGTGATTCGTCATCCAGCAGCGGAACTGCGTCGGTTCCGCGATCCACCGACACGACTTCATAGCCCGATTTTTCCAGCGCTCTGGCCAGATATTCGCGCATTGCCGTTTCGTCTTCTGCCAGCAAAATCCGGATCATTTTCCCATATTCCCGCATACCGCCGCTCATCCGTCGGCTTGTTACATTTACGGTATAGCGCGATTGTTTTAATTTTTTCCACCGCGTTAGGGATTTTTTGCGTTAAGCGGATTCATGCCAGCTACGGATGCCAAGGCCGAAAGCCATCCCGACAATACCGGATTTTCGCTTTTCCATTGCGAAGCCCCTCAATCGCCCGTTTTGCTGTCCGTTCCCCATGCTGGCCGGGACTATTCTCCGGCCTTGCTCGAAAAGGCCCGCGTGCGCCCTGCCGAATTGGTCCGGCTGGAAGATCGATATGCCGACCGCTTGGTGCAACAGGCGGTTTCCGGCGGCATATCGGCCATTATCGCCCGGCATCCGCGCGCCTGGCTTGATCTCAATCGCGCAGAAAAGGATTTGGACCGGGAAATCATCCGGGGCGTTCCGGCGGATGTGGCCTTTCAGCCAAGTGCAAAAACGCGGGGAGGCTTAGGACTGGTGCCTCGCCGCCTATCTGGATGTGGTGAATTGTGGAAATCGATGCACGATCATGCGGAAATCGAGCAAAGACTGCAAAGCTTTTACCGCCCCTATCATGCCCAAATTGATCGCATTCTTCGCCAGATGCGCGCGCTATTCGGCTTTGCCATCTTGCTCGACATTCATAGTATGCCGCCGCTCAATCGGCAATATGGCTGGAATCAGGCGCAGTGGGTGATCGGGGACCGGTTTGGGCAAAGCGCAGCATCAGAACATGCCGAAACGATCCGCGCTGTATTATCTGCAAGCCGGCATGGAAGTAGCCCTGAACCACCCCTATCCCGGCGACCATATCCTGAAAATGCATGGCAATCCGGGGCAAAACATTCACGCCATCCAGATCGAAGTGGATCGCAGCCTATATCTTGATGAACTGCTGCGCGAGCCGACACCCGGCCTGTCTGCCACTGGCGCCATCATCAACGAAATTGTCCTTGCGCTAACGCAAACAGCGCAGTGGCCCATGGCCGAAGCGGCGGAATAATCACGCGGAATAATCACCCTGCCGAAATCCCAAAAAAAACCACCCCGGAGAATCTCCGGGGTGGCCAAGGTTCAGGGAGGTGGCGCTGCCTGACAGCGCCGGTAGGACAGACAAGGGAGGGGAGATGCCTGTCCTGAATAAAAGATGGTCTTGTGTTGGCGCGAAATCAATAGGCTAAAGTCGATTTTTCGGTTTTTCTAAGCAAATGAACGGGATTCTGCCTCGAATTGGCGCAGATTTTACGATTGCGAACAAACGAACAAGCCAGTTTCAATGCAAAACTGAGCGACTCGGCCTGTTCACTTCAGGGCCACATGCGCCGGATGAATGGCAGCCGATCAATGAATTGATGCTTCAGGGCGGCAATGACGTGCAGCAAGATCAAAAAGAACAGCGGCTTCGTCAAAATTTCATGGGCATCATGCCCCCGGCCCGCGATCGCTTCCACCTTTCCTGTCGGCAAAGTTGCATCGAACAATCCGAAGAATTCGACCGGCGGTGCTTTGGGGTGGGCAGAGGCCATGATCCAGCCCGAAAGCGGAACGGCAATGATCAGGAAATAGAAAATCCAATGCACGGCTTTACCAAGCCCCGCTTGCCAGCCCGGAATCGACGCGGGCAGTGCCGGTGGTTTGTGCCCGGCACGCCACACTAGGCGGAACAGCGAGAACAACATAATCGATATCCCGATCGACTTGTGCGTCGCCATAAACGCTCCTGCCTCGGCCTTCGGCATATCCTCCGCCATGCCCGCCACTACAAAATTGGCGATGATCAATCCGGCGATCAACCAGTGCAACGCAATGGCGATTGTTGAGTAACGTGCAGTCATGTCGGCTCCTCTCCTGGGGTCAGAACCTATTACCGAAAGGCCCGTTGATCAGACCTTCGGCAGTTCCGTCGTTTGCGGCACTTTACCCTGTTGGACCTGTGCCGCAAACACTTCGCGCATCAGCTGAAGCGAAAAGAGGTGGGCATAGATCAAGGGCAACATACCGTTTTGGTTCATCTTGCGAAGTTCATCTCCGCGCATATCGCGAAGCTTTTCTTCGTTCACCATCATGAAGCCGCGATAGACGAATGGATTTTCATTGCCTTCCTGCTGGATCGACACTTCGCCATCCATCAGCAACTCATATTTCTTCAGCTCTTCCACAAATTGGTGGGTCTGTGCGCCGGCACGTTCAAATTCTTCGCAGAATTTCAGGATATTTTGCGTGTTTTCGGTGGGCTTGGCTTCTTTGTCGAACAGCGCTTCACCATCCTTTTTAAATTCGCCAACGGCATCGCTCGACGGATCGAAACAGAGCGACAATTCCTCGCTTTCGGGACGCAGCCGGGCGAGCATGAAGGGATAGCGGCGGATATAGGCCGGGAGATACACAGGGCTCGAAAACTGGCCCTTATCGTCCATGAAGGTATTTACGCCTTCGTTCATGCCCATAAGCGCCAGCGGAACCGGCGTTTCGGATGCGGAAAAAATGATCGGATAGTAACGCGAAGCCTGCACAAATTCTTCGACCGTCAACGGGACGGCGTGCTGGTTTTCCATGAACTTCGCATTATCGAGCGAACGCGTTTTAAATTTCGCATGTTCGTTACTATTCAAAGGAACGAGATCATTGTAAAAAATGGGAAGGGCTTGTGCTGCGGGCTGGCTGGCCATTGATAAACTCCACTAAAAACTAGAATCAAAAATCTTTGTTGTTGCGCGCGGCTTTAGGCGGCAGCGCCTTGAGAGGCAAGAGGCACGAGTTTTCCGGGATTCAAAATACACAGAGGATCGAATGCTGTCTTAATTGCGCGCAATGCGGCCAAACGGGCGGGATCAGCAAGGCGCGCAAATTGATTAATCTTTGCAAAACCAATGCCATGTTCAGCCGAAATCGATCCATGATAGGCCTCCACCCGATCATAGATATCACCGCTGATCGTTTCCGCCATTTCGGCATACCAATTTTGCGGATCGACGCCGTCAGGCGCCTTCACATGATAATGGATATTGCCGTCGCCCAAATGGCCAAAGGCAACCACGCCGGTTCCGGGAAAGCGCGCCTCGACGTCGGGCGTTTCAGCCTCGATAAAACGCGCCATATCGGCGACGGGAACACTAATATCATGCTGCAATGCCGGGCCTGCCGCGCGCTCTGCCTCGGCAATGCTATCGCGGATTTTCCAAAATGCCTCCGCCTGCGCCTCGCTCGACGCAAGTACAGCATCTTCGACAAGCCCCATCTCCATTGCGCGCGCCACCAGCGTTTCGGCCTGTTCGGCGGGAGACATGCCTCCTGCCCTGTCTTGCACAAATTCGATCAATACATGCCAGCCGTGCGGTTCGCTTAAAGGAGCGCGGGTCCCCGAAATGTGACGGACTACCGCGTCCAAGGCGCGCTGCGGCAATATCTCAAACCCTTCTAGATTATCGGCGGCTTCGCGCTGCATGAACAACAACAGCCGGTAGGCAGCATCGGGCGTCGCGACCCCGGCCCATGCAACACAGCGATCAACCAGCGCCGGGATCGTCCGCAACACCGCTCCGGTCACAATCGCCAACGTGCCTTCTGCCCCGATCAGCAAATGTTTCAGATCATAACCGCGATTGTCTTTTTTGAGCGGTGCCATGCCGTTATAAATCGAGCCATCGGGCAATACGGCCTCTATCCCCTCCACCAAAGCCCGCATCGTCCCGTGGCGCAACACTTGCGTTCCCCCGGCATTGGTGGAAACCAGCCCGCCGATGGTGGCGCTGCCCTTTCCGCCCAACGTTAACGGAAATCTCCGCCCGGTTTCGGCCACCGCTTCGTGCAGAGTCTGCAACACTACACCGGCCTCGACTTCCACCAGCCCGCTTTCGGCATCCATCGACAGGATCCGGTTCATCCGGCGCAGCGACAGCAGGACATTGTTGCCACTTGCATCAGGTGTGGCCCCCGCCACCATGCCGCTGTTCCCGCCTTGGGGCACAATCGCTACCCGGTGCTCGGTTGCAATCCGCATGATCGCGGATACTTCCTGCGTCGATTGCGGCAACAACATCGCCGCCGCTTGGCCTGTATAACGCCCGCGCCAATCGGTAAGCCAAGGCGAAAGCGTATCGGCATCATCGACAAAACCCTTCGGCCCCAGCAATGCGCGAAATTCTTCCAATGCGGCGTCTAATGCCATTTTATGTCCCAAATTGAAATTCCAGCAGAGTCGCTTCTTGCTCTTAACATAGGGCGAGATTAATGCTCCGTTCAACCCGGCACGCTATCGAATGATGTCTGGGGTATAACTACCGGATTCGCCATTTGCGACACATATGGATCATTGCTGCCGCCGCTATCACCTGCCTTGCGGGAAGCGTAGCTGTAGGCCAATCCCATTTCGCCTCGCCTTCCTTGGCGAGCCAGCTTCATATCCTGTTTGGCGATGAGTGGTTTCAAGCCAAAGATTTTCAGGCACGCGTGCAGCAACGCATCATCATCCGCTTTCCCAGCAATGCGGGCAATGGCGTGTATAGCACCGGCAAACCAATCAAATATAAGGAAGAAAAGATCGGCAAATGCGTGCTCGTCAGCCGCCTTATCGGCTCGCGCCCCGAAGGCAAGGATCGGCTGGAATTTGTGACCAAGGATCAGCAATTGATCCGCGCCTATTTGGGCGACGGCTGTTTGGCACGTGAATTTTATGCCGGAGCCTATGTCGAGAAATCATCCGATGGCAAATTATGCATAGATCGCGACATATTGCATGCACGTACTGGCGCACAGTGCGAAATCGACAAATTCCGGTTGATGGTGCCGCAAAAGGCCAAATAACTTGACATTCGGGCTATACTGCGCCTAGCGGGCGACATACCGCTGCTCAGGGTTTACTGATGAGTAGTCGCCCATTTCCGGAACACATTTTATATGAAATTTGCCGATCTCGGCCTGTCTGACGAATTGCTGCAAGCCATAACCGATTCTGGCTATGACACTCCGACGCCCATTCAGGCGCAAGCAATCCCTCCCGTTTTGATGATGAAAGACATCATCGGCATCGCCCAAACCGGCACGGGGAAAACCGCTTCCTTCGTGCTACCGATGATTGACATCCTCGCCCACGGTCGTGCCCGTGCACGAATGCCGCGCAGTTTGATTCTGGAGCCGACCCGCGAACTGGCTGCTCAAGTTGCCGAGAATTTCGAGAAATACGGCAAGAACCACAAACTTTCCATGGCCCTCCTCATCGGGGGAGTCCAAATGGGCGATCAGGTCAAGGCGCTGGAAAAGGGTGTCGATGTGTTGATCGCGACGCCCGGCCGGTTGATGGATTTGTTTGAACGCGGCAAGATTTTGCTCAACGGCTGCGAATTGCTGGTGATCGACGAGGCAGACCGGATGCTCGATATGGGCTTCATCCCCGATATCGAATTTATCTGCACCAAATTGCCTTCTACGCGCCAAACAATGCTGTTTTCGGCAACGATGCCACCGCCAATCAAAAAGCTTGCGGATAAATTCCTGTCGAACCCCAAATATATCGAGGTGGCAAGGCCCGCCTCGTCAAATCTCAATATCGAGGCAAAGCTGGTCAATGTGACGCCGATGAAGAAGCGCGAAGTATTGCGCGACTTGTTACGCAGCGAAGATGTTTCCACCGCGATCATCTTTTGCAACCGCAAAACCACCGTGCGCGAACTGAACAAAAGCTTGCAACAGCATGGATTCCGTTCCGGCGAAATCCACGGCGACATCGATCAATCGACACGGCAACGACAATTGGAAGCGTTTAAGGCGGGAACGATCAACCTGCTGGTGGCATCAGACGTTGCCGCGCGCGGGCTTGATATCAAAGGCGTGAGCCACGTCTTTAATTTCGACGCGCCATGGCATCCCGACGATTATGTCCACCGCATCGGCCGGACAGGTCGTGCAGGGGCCAAGGGCAAAGCCTTTACCTTTGTTACCAAGGCCGACGAAGAAGCGATCGAGAGCATCGAGAAGCTGATCGGCATCAAGATCGAACGTCTGGGCAAAGTTGAAAAGCCAGAGGCCGCCGAAAAGCCGCGCGCGGAAAAAGCCAGAGCCGAAAAGCCAAAGCGTGAAAGCGCGAAGAGCGTAAACCGGCGGAGCGGGCGGAAAAGCCTGCAAAGGTCGACGCAAAGCCACAGGTGCGCGAAGCAAAGCGGACGCCCGAGCCAAAGCGCGAGCAGGAACCCGCCGACGATGGCTGGAATGGCCCGATGCCAAGTTTCCTCGGGTTTTCTATCCCCAGCTAAACGCCAAACGCGTTTACTCGCTCAGGGCTTTGCCCAATCAATCTCTCCAAAACACAGGTATCACTATGCACAGCAAAGGCACAATTGTCATTGGCGTCTCCATTTTGGCACTTGCCATCGCCTTCCCTGCCGCTGCCCAGGAAGCGGCGAGCGAGAATGATGGCGCGGTGAGCGCATTGACCGACGAAATAGTCGTAACCGCCACGAAAAAAGCCGATGTTGAAAATGTGCAAGACGTCGCCTTGGCGGTTACAGCCTTCAACGAAAAAACCATCGACGTTCTGAAAGTACGCGATCTGGGCTCGCTCAGTTTCAGCGCCCCCAATGTCTCGCTCGACCAAGTCGGCACAACCCGCGGCGTTGCCAATTTTTCGGTTCGCGGCCTTGGCATTAACAGCGGTATTCCCTCTGTCGAACCAACCGTCGGCGTATTTGTGGACGGCGTGTATCTGGGCACGAATAATGGCGTTTCGTTTGATCTGTTCGATCTGGGCGGGATCGAGCTTGTTCGCGGCCCCCAGGGCATACTTTTTGGCCGCAACACAACGGGCGGCGCAGTGCTTTTAAATACAGGCAACCCAACCGACACTTTGCAAGGCAAAGCCAAAATTGCTTATGATGGCCCAGTTGACAGCGGGCGTGGATCGGGCACTTTGACGGTGCAGGGCACAGTATCCGGCCCGATTATCGCCGACAAACTGAACTTCAAACTGGGTGCCTATCACAACCGGGATCGCGGCTATTTCAAAAATCTGTTTGATGGCCGCCGCTTTGGTTCAGCCAACACGGTAATTCTGCGCGGTGGTTTGGAATTCACCCCAACGGACACAATCACATTCCTTGCCAAAGGCGAGATTTTTGACAGCAGCGGCGATGGCCCAGCTGCACAAAACCATGGCCTGTTTTCGCGCAACAGCTTTGATTTTTCAATCAACAATCGTGGCTCCTATGATGCACGATCCAAATTTGCCACGCTGCGGACGGACATTGAAGTGGGCGATACCGGAAAGATCACCAATATATTTGGCTATCGCGATTATAAAGGCACGACCGACGCGGATATCGATTCCACTCCCAGCACAATCTTCCATTCCACAACCGCTTTAGAGCAAGACCAGCTTTCTAACGAGTTGCGCTATGCTGGCAGCTTTGGCGCGGCGGATCTGACCATCGGCGGTTATTGGTTCACGCAAGACGTTGCCTATGATGAAGCACGAACCATAGGAGCGAACCGCTTCTTTGGTGGCGGCAAGCAAAAACATGATGTTTACGGCGTATTCGCAGCGCTTGATTATGATCTGACCGAGGCGTTGACCCTGTCTGCCGGGATCCGCTGGTCGCAGGAAGACAAGGACGCCGCAGTCACTTATGTCCGCCCGCGTGCGGCATGCAGCGTGATTGCCGGAACCTGCCCAACGACCGGCGTAAATCCGGGTATCCCCACCGAAAGAAACGGCTTTGTCGACGCGCAAAGCTGGAAAAACTGGACCCCCCGTTTGGGCGCGCAATATAAGTTCAACGAAGACGCGCAAGTCTATGCCAGCTGGACCCGCGGTTTCCGTTCGGGCGGCTATAATTTCCGCATTACCGCACCGGTCGCCTTTGAAGCGATTGCCGCTGCAAACGGAACTTTCGCCTTTGATGAGGAAAAGGTCGATAGCTATGAATTGGGCATCAAATTCCAATCGAGCGACCGCCGGATCACCTTCAACGCCGCCGCGTTCCGCACGGATATTGAAGGTATGCAGCGCGAAGTGAACCAATCAAGTGCGACATCAGGAGTAGCGCAATCGATCTTTAACACCGCCGACACGCGCATCTACGGGCTTGAGCTTGAAGGGCGCTTTGCCATCACGGACAGTCTTTTGCTGAGCGGCAATCTGGGTCTGATCAATGCCGATTACAAACGCATATTGTTTGATATCTCTGGCGATGGCGCGATCAATGCGGCAGATTTGGCACTTGCCTTGCCGCGCGTGCCAAAGGCAACTTGGGGCATTGGTCTGCTCTATGACTTGCCCCTTGGCGATGCATCAACGCTGACCGCGCGGATCAATTTTCAACACCGGGATCGTGCGGCCTATACCGATAGCAATTTCGGCTGGCTCAATGCGTCCGATCAGTTGGAAGGTGGCCTCGATTGGAAAGCCAATGGTTGGCTGACACTGTCGCTTTATGGCAAAAACCTGCTCGACAAAGTGCAATTTGGTGGCGACACCCAAGTGCCCTTTGGTGGAGTATTGTCTGACGGCACTAATGTGCCCTTTGAAGTCACGCCCGGCCGCAGGCACTTTCTCGCCGCTCAATAAAGGCCGCGTGGTGGGCGTGGAGGCGAGCATATCGTTCTGATAGAAAAGGGGCGGGCTAGAGCTTGATGACATTCGGTTGAATCACACCGTTAGTGCTGAGCCTGTCGAAGCACGTCTCGCGGTACTGCGAAACGCCGTTGGCCTCTGGCCGCCTTCGGCTCGACAGGCTCAGGGCTACGGTTTAACTTAATGTCATCATGTCTAGAATTTGGCCCGCCCTCTTTCATCAAGGCTGTTGTTGGGCACTCGCAAGGCTCGCGAGCTTCACAAATTCACCGCGCAAATAGCCCTGCGGTTCGCCTGCCAGCGAACGGATGTCGGACCAGCCATAGCTGCCCAGATATTTGTCTCCGCGCAGTTTCTGGCCGTAAGCCGCAACAGCGGTCACAAAGGCCATATCGCCACGCGGAGGCTTTGCACTGCCGATCAACGATGCCGAAACCGGGCGTTCGATCAGCATCGATGTATCGCCATCGGGCAATTTGTAGCGCAGTTTCAGCCAGCCCATTTCGCCCGATTTGCCCCATGGCTGCATCACACGGTTTTCGGCGTAGCGGCGATCCGGGATCCAGCCCTTTGCATTGGTCGGCACGATTTCATAAAGCGCCGTTACTTGGTGGCCCGAACCGATATCGCCCGCGTCCACCTTGTCATTGTCGAAATCTTCCTCGGCCAGCTTGCGGTTTTCATAGCCGATCAGGCGATATTCCTTCACCGATTGCGGATTGAATTCCATCTGAATTTTCACGTCCTTGGCGATGGTGAAAATCGTGCCCGCCATTTCTTCATCAAGCACTTTTTGTGCCTCCATGGCGCTGTCGATATAGGCATAATTGCCATTGCCGACATCGGCCACGCGCTCCATCATCGCCTCGTTATAATTGCCCTGGCCAAAGCCCAGCGTGGTCAGCGTGATTCCGGCCTCGCGGTGCTTTTTGACGATGGCTTCGATGCCCTCGTCTGACGATATGCCGACGTTGAAATCGCCATCGGTCGCCATGATCACGCGGTTGACCCCGCCTTTGATGAAATGCGCCTTGGCGGTGGCATAGGCTAGCTCCATCCCCTGCCCGCCTGCGGTCGATCCGCCCGCGCTCAGGCAATCGAGCGCCTGTTTGACATATCGGGCCTTGCTTGTCGGTTCGAGCACGATCCCGGCGGCGCCCGCATAGACGACAATCGAAACCTTGTCGTTCGGGCCAAGCCGATCTGCCAGCATGGCCAATGCGCTTTTGACGAGCGGGAGTTTGTCTTGGGCATTCATCGATCCGGACACATCGACAAGGAACACCAGATTGGCGGGCGGCCTTTCGGATGCGGGCAGATCAAAGCCGCGGATGCCGATGCGGAGCAGTCGCGTATCTGCGTTCCACGGCGTCGTCGCAACATCGGTGGTCACGCTGAACGGACGCGAACGATCCTGTGGCAGCGGATAATCATAGCGGAAATAGTTGATCAGTTCTTCGGTGCGTACTGCATCGGCGGGCGGCAATTGCCCCTGCGTTAGGAAACGGCGAACATTGGCATAGCTGCCGGTATCGACATCAACCGAGAAAGTGGAGACGGGCGCATCGGCGACACTGTTGATCGCGGCGACCGCTTTGCCATCATAGCGTTCGCGATCCTGCAAAACATGCGATGGCGGATAATAGCCGGGAGCCATTTTGCGCGCTTCGTGGGCAACTGCTCCGGTTACCATAACGGGTGCTGTATTGCTCGACGTAGGTGCAGGTGGCGGCGGGGGTGGTGGTGCATAGACCGGCGATGGCATTGGCACCGGACGCCCCCTGATCGGCTGAACGCGGTACATACCGTCTTCGTAATCCTGCCCACCTTGGCAACGGACTGGGCTGTCCTGTTCTTCCACAGTTGGTTTATGCGGCGGAGTGCGCGACAGGCCGGGGGTTGCGGGAGCCGCCAATAACGGCAATGGCGGACAAGGAAAATGCGAATTTTGTGAACGCGAGATAATCTGGTCATGGTCAATCCTCCCTCTTTGGATTGATGCATGTTATATTATCTCATTATGAACGGTGGATGACTGGCTGGGTACAACGCTAGCAAATGTCGGGATTATCATTCCGAATAAAACCGTAGCCCTGAGCTTGTCGAAGGGCGCTTGACGGAGAAGCGCCGTTGGCTCGGCCGCCTTGTCGACAAGCTCAGGGCTACGGTTTTATTCGGAATGGTACAAAACATCTTAATGCTTATGCACCGCCGCCTGATCGCGCGTGGCATCCTTGATATCGCTCGCCAAATCGCGGCGCAGCGTTCCGCCGCCTTCGCCGAATTTGAGATCATCAAGCTTCCACGCCCCGGCTTCGCGTTTGAAACGGAACAGCAGTGGTTTGCCGCTGTCCTTGCCATTCCATTGGCCGGGAGAAAACAGCACGGTCGCGTCGATCCGGTCTTTCCCCGCTGCCTTATAGCTTTGCCGCACCAGCTTTGCGGTTTTATTGTCATTGTCCTGACATTGGCAAAACCAGTCAAAACTGTTGAGAATATAAAGCTCGTCGCTCGATTGCATCAGCTTTCCCCAACGATCAACCAACGCGCCGAGCGTCGCCGTATAGGGCGGCTCATAGCCATCCATCGCCGTCCCCGGCCCGTTCTCCGCCGCATAGCCGCCGTCTGCCGGAGCCTCTGGGATCGGCCGCATATAGGATTCATACGTGCGTTCGATAATCGCGCGCACCGCCTGTTCGTCGCTGGCCGGAGGGCTTTTGGCAACGACAGGCAACGAAAAGCCTATACCGACCACGACAGTGCCGAACAACGCCGCCACCGCCATGAATTTCCGGATCATCGGATCAATCGCCCTGGCCGGGCTCTGTCGAGAAATATTTGTCGAACTTGCCTTCGACGCCCTTAAACTCTTCGGCATCTGCAGGTGGTTCGCGGCTGGAGGTGATGTTGGGCCATTCGGCGCTATATGCGGTGTTCAGTTCAAGCCATTGTTCCAACCCGCTTTCGGTATCGGGCAAAATGGCTTCAGCCGGACATTCTGGCTCGCACACGCCGCAATCGATACATTCATTGGGATTGATGACGAGCATATTCTCGCCCTCGTAAAAGCAATCAACGGGGCATACTTCGACGCAATCCATATATTTGCATTTGATGCAGGCATCGGTGACAACATAAGTCATTGGTCAAGCTCTCCCAAGTAGCGCGTAGTGCTGGACAACGCCTATTGTGCCTTTGCCCCCCAAGTCAACGGGGGAAATTTGCTGCACCCTTAAATTTCTTCAAAACAGCCCTGAGCTTCGGGGGCGGGCCCGCGGCGCGGCGGAAGGATGAGGATACGGATGGCGAGCGCGGTTTCGCCGCGCGGCAGTGTGAGCGTGTCGCCCAATTTCACCTCGATACTCGGCTTTTCAACACGCCTTCCATTCAGCCGCACATGGCCTTCGGAAATCAGCATCTGTGCCTGACTGCGCGATTTGCACAGGCGCAAATGCCACAGCAATTTATCGACGCGCTAGCGCTTGCAGTTCCAATCTCAACCGCCCATTTTTTCCTTAAGCGCCGCCAATTGCAGCGCGAGCGCGGAAGGAGCGGCGGGTTCGCTCTTGGTTGGATGGGCGGTCCTCGCGCGGACGCGGTTTGCGATCTCCCTTTGGCTTTCCTTTGGCGGCACTATTGTCGCGTTCGGGGCGATGGCTTTGCGGCTTCGCCTTCCGCAACCCGATCCAGCGCCAATGGGTGAGGACGACGGGTTGGGGTGTGGTGGGTTCGGCGCTCTCCAAATCCTCCCCGGAACGGGGAGGGGGACCATCCGAAGGATGGTGGAGGGGTCGCTCTCCGTCATCCTCGCCATCGGTCGACAGAGCACCGACTAACCCGGCCCCTCCGTCAGCCGTTCCGGCTGCCACCTCCCCGTTCCGGGGAGGATTATCGTTTGCTGTTTCCGCCGTAACCTCCGCAACCTCCGCAACCTTCGCCTCAACCCTTCTAAACCCGGCATCGCGCATCAGCGCGTTCAACCCTTCTTCGCTCAGCCCCAGCGAGGTGGCAAAGGCCATGTCCATGCCGAATTCCAATGCTTGCCCGCGCGCTTCGTGGGCCTTTTTGATAACGCGTTCAGCCAGATCGATGCGGACATATTCATTGCCAATCCTACGATAGCCTGCGTTGCGGCAATCAGCGGCCGATTCGAATTTCCATTCTTTCAAATGCACCGCACTTTCGGGCGGCAAATCGGGCATCGGCGCTTCGTTCAATGCAGCAAACAGCGCCGCCCGCCAACGCGTCGCCGCCGGCTTCAGGATCGCGTGATGATAAACATCAAGCGCCCCGAAAACGATCCCTGCTTTGCGCGCTGCACCGCGCGCCTCTTTGGGCAAAGCTTGCAAAGTATCGGCGAGGAAATTGCGCCCCGCAATTCCCCCGGCGTCTGCCAGCCTTGCGGCCAATGCTCGAACAATCCCGTCGGTCGCAGCATCGGTCGCCAATTGGTTAAGCGCCACGATCCCGCCCATATTTTTCGCCAGTTGCAGCGATATCCATTCCTCTGCCTTGGTGGCGATTTCGCGCAGTGCCTCACCTTCAAGCCCGGCGACGGCGCGGGCAGGCTTGAACAACGGTTGGAGCAAGGTCTTTCCCTTTGCCAGATGTCCCAAGGGCGCACCGTTCCAGAACAGCGCGGGCCGCCCCTCGCCATCTTTCGCCAGTGCAAATTCATTCATTTCGGCCATCGCCACCGCCCTTGCCTTTGTTTTCAGATATGCTGCCAGATGCCGCTCGGCTGCTGCAAGCAACATTTTGCGTTCGCCGACTTTTGCCGCTGGATCGACTTTGAAAGCGAAGCCGTCAAGCGTTCCGATCACTTCGCCATCAACCAATACCTGCTTATCTTCGTTCACAACCACCGGCAAAAGCGCTTCATCTGTCGCCCCTTTCGCAGCAGCATCGAGGTTCGCCGATCAACAAAGCGTTGTTTCAATGCATTGTGCAAGCCATCCGAGAGCTTTTCCTCAAGCGCACGGGTACGTTCGGCCATGGCGACAGGATCATC
Organism: uncultured Alphaproteobacteria bacterium; assembly: GCA_963732535.1. Classification (GTDB taxonomy): domain Bacteria; phylum Pseudomonadota; class Alphaproteobacteria; order Sphingomonadales; family Sphingomonadaceae; genus Sphingorhabdus_B. The sequence goes on from CAVSZW010000003.1 coordinate 42,011, forward strand.
GACCCAATCAGCACGCTGGGCGATATAGCTCCATGTTCGCGCAGCGGCGATCCTGCCTGAAATACCTTCGATATCGCCTTGAATCGTATCGAGTCTGCTGATTTCGCCCGCAACATAACTATGCGGCAGCGGTTGGCCCCGGCCCAAATGCTGCCAAAGCGAAGCGACAAAGCGGCTGTGATGCTCCGCCCCCATTTGCCGGAAATCGGGCAAGCTTGCGACCTCCCAAAGCCGTGCCACCGATGCCGGGCCGCGCAACAGCTCGCGCACCTCGCCCATGTCTGCCAATCGTTTGAGTACTGCCAGATCAACCGCCTCGGGTGCGGCCCGCAAAGGAGGGCTGTCCGGCTTTGCTTCCAGATCGGCAATCAGCGTAGGGCAGATCATCGAAGCGCGGCTTACTGTCGCGCCAATACATCCAGTCGAGATTGGGGAAGCGGTGTTCTTCGATGGCCAAGCACCTCTTCGGGCATCATTTCCCCCGCCTCACCTGCCAAAGTGCCAAAGCTGCCGTCGCGCTGATGTCGCCCGGCGCGCCCGGCAATCTGCGCCATTTCCGCCACGGTCAGCCGCCTTGTGCGATTGCCATCAAATTTGGAAAGTCCGGCAAAGGCAACATGGTGGACGTCAAGGTTAAGCCCCATTCCAATCGCGTCGGTGGCCACCAGATAATCGACCTCGCCCGATTGGAACATGGCAACCTGTGCATTGCGGGTGCGCGGAGACAGCGCCCCCATCACCACAGCCGCGCCGCCGCGCAACCGGCGCAACAATTCGGCAACGGCGTAAACCTGCTCGACGGAGAAAGCCACGATTGCCGAACGGGGCGGCAGACGAGAAAGTTTTTTCGCGCCTGCATAGCTGAGCGTTGAAAAGCGCGGGCGCGAGATGATTTCGGCATCGGGCAGCAATTTGCGGATCATCGGGCGCAGACTTTCCGAGCCCAGGATCATCGTTTCTTCCCAACCCCGCGCGTGCAGCAACCGATCTGTAAAAATATGCCCGCGTTCCGGGTCCGCGCCCAATTGCGCCTCATCAAGCGCCACGAACGCGAACTCTTTATTGGTGGGCATCGATTCCACCGTGCACAGATACCAGCGCGCGCCCGGCGGCTCGATCCGCTCCTCTCCAGTGATCAGCGCGACATGCTTAGCGCCTTTGATGGCGACCACGCGGTCGTAAATTTCACGCGCGAGTAGCCGCAGCGGAAAGCCCATCATCCCGCTCGAATGGGCACAGAGCCGCTCAACCGCGAGATGGGTTTTGCCGGTGTTGGTCGGCCCTAATATAGCCGTCAGATTGGCGCGCGGCGCGGGCATGGCCCTGTTCCTTGCATTGCGGCGTCGGTGCTAACCGACCGTCCGGCTCGAACGATAACCGCCATCAACATACACCAATGGATCGACCTGATCGGCACAATGCGCCGATACGACTTCGCCGATAAAGATGGTGTGCGTGCCAAAGGTCAGCGATTTGCTGTTCCGGCAAATAAAGCTCGCTTGGGCGTCGGCCAGATAGGGCTGGCCCAGCGCACCCTCGCACCAATCGCCTTCGCTAAACCGGTCCTCGCCCTTCATTGCGCCGCCCGCATTACGGGCAATCTGTTCCTGTCCGCCGTGGAGCATATTCACCGCAAAATTGGCCCCATCCAACAATGGCCCGTGCATGGAGTTGTTAAGGTTCACACACACCAGCATCGCCGGCGGATCAAGGCTCACCTCGCACACCGCCGTTGCCGCCATCGCATAACGCGTGCCTTCATGCTTGCTGCTGATCACCATCACCGATTTGGCATAGCGGCGAAGGGCGGTGAGCATATTGGCGGAGAGTTCGTGGGGTTCCATTCGATTCGCTTTTGACATTAGGAGAGGCCAATTGCGTTAGGCAAATTGGCGAGCCAAGGCCAGCGGTTGATTATGCGAGCCAGAACTGCAAAAACATAGTTATGAGCAATTTCCCCAGCCTCGATTTCGCTTTGGGCGAAACGGCGGACATGATCCGCGATACCACACAGCGTTTTGCCTCCGAAAAAATCGCACCTTTGGCCGCCAAAATCGATGCCGACGATTGGTTCCCGCGCGATGAATTATGGACCGCGATGGGAGGTCTTGGCCTGCACGGGATCACCGTGAGCGAGGAAGATGGCGGACTTGGCCTCGGCTATCTGGAGCATGTCGTCGCGGTGGAAGAAGTCAGCCGTGCGTCTGCCTCCATCGGACTTTCCTATGGCGCGCACAGCAACCTTTGCGTCAACCAGATCCGCCGCTGGGCGAGCCCGGAGCAAAAGGCGAAATATCTGCCCAAGCTGATTTCGGGCGAACATGTCGGCAGCCTTGCGATGTCCGAGGCGGGTGCGGGTTCGGATGTCGTTTCCATGAAGCTGAAGGCCGATGCGGCGCAATGGGCGGATTTGTGCTCAACGGCACAAAATTCTGGATCACCAACGCCCCCTATGCCGACACGCTGGTGGTCTATGCCAAAACCGCACCCGAAAGCGGATCGCGCGGGATATCTGCGTTTCTGATCGAAAAGGATATGCCCGGATTTTCCATCGGCCAGAAAATCGACAAGATGGGGATGCGCGGATCGCCGACGGCGGAACTGGTTTTCAACGATTGCTTCGTCTCCGAAGAACAAATCATGGGACCGCTGCATGGCGGCGTGGGCGTTTTGATGTCCGGCCTTGATTACGAGCGTGTGGTGCTGGCGGGATTGCAATTGGGCGTGATGCAGGCGTGCCTTGATGTCGTCCTGCCCTATGTTCGCGAGCGTAAGCAATTCGGCAAGGCCATCGGCAGCTTTCAATTGATGCAGGCCAAGGTCGCCGACATGTATGTCGCGCTCAATTCGGCACGCAGCTATGTCTATAACGTCGCCCGCGCCTGCGATTCCGGACAGACGACCCGCTTCGATGCCGCAGGCGCAATCCTGCTGGCGAGCGAAAGCGCAGTGAAGGTGGCGGGTGAAGCCATTCAGGCACTGGGCGGCGCAGGATATACCAAGGACTGGCCGGTCGAACGCTATTGGCGTGATGCCAAGCTGCTCGACATCGGTGCAGGCACCAACGAGATACGCCGGATGCTGATCGGGCGCGAATTGATCGGAGCGGCTTGACGCGGGCCATTACCTGATTCATGAAGATGAGCATGAGCGACGAAAACAAACCCACACCCGACAACGAAACCATGCGCGAAGTGAAGCGGGCGAAAGCGCGCAAGGAAGCGGTGGAACCCAAATCGGGCGGCATGGGCTGGAAGACCGCCGCAGGCATTGGCATCGGTTCGGCCGCGCTTGCTGCCGCGCTGATCTATGCCAGCAAGGCGCGCAATAAGGACGATTGAGGCTCGAAGGCTATAGGCCGGATAACGCAGGTTCGTTTATAGCCGACTTCCGCACCAAAATCTTGGCCCCATATATCGCCAAGGCCGCGACTGCGGCGCCTGCGAACAGATCAACCAAATAATGGCTGCCGATGATGATCGTCGCAAAACCCATGGCGATATTCAGCAAAACGATAGGGACGCGGAGCCAGGGCACTGGCAGGATTGCCCATGCAAACAGCACGGCTGCCGCAAAATGAAAACTGGGGAATGAGACCAGCCCGGTCATCGCTTTTGCCAGATCTCGAAGCGATCCATCCTTTATCGCCGTGATCGTATCACCGGTTGTCCAAGGGAAATCGACATCGAAATGGGGAATATCCTGAGGGGTCACGCCGAAATGGAGGTAAGGGCCGGACGCCGGAAAGAAGGGATAAATCAGGACCGTTACCAAACTGGCCAACACCCACGCGGTCATGAATTCCCAGCCGCGTTGAGACCGGTTGACGAGAATCAGCGACACAGTGACGACCGTCAATTGCAGATAGATAGAACTATAGGCCCAATCGGAGAAATAGACGAGCAACGGATAGTCGCGATAAAGCGCAAACAGGCTGAGCCAGTCAAAGCCCATCGCCTTATCCGCATCAGCAAGCATTTGATCGGCGAAGGGAAAGCTGACAGTCGTCAGGAAAACGGTGGAAACCGCTGTTAATGCACCGACAATCAGAGGCAGGGCAAATGCTTCTAATAGGCTGCCAATTTTTGGACTGCCATAGCGCCGCATGGCAAGGCCAGCAAAAGCGACAAAGATCAAAAAGACGAACATTTTGACAATGATGTTCAACGAGACCGTGAAATCACTGGCAAAAAGCAAAGCCAGCTCGATCGCAAAAGCGACAAATATGATGACATAAAGCGGGCGCGAGCGCGGATCGATAGGATGCGCCAGTTCAATCGACTCCGCTCGCTGGCGAAATCTGCCCCAAAATGTCCCCGCCTGCTCGGTCATTGGCCTCAGAGCCTAAACGGTTGCCGCAGAATGCACCACAGTCTTTTTCCATGTTCGGGTCGCTTGAATGCTAGCCAATAACGGCGTGTTGAGAACTCACCAAAAGACATCCACTTGCACTTTGCCCGCGTGTCCGGCAAAGGCGCGAGCTATGACCGACACAATAGACACTCCGCCAGACCGGCTTTCGATCCATCCTTTCAGCGAATTTTATGACGCCGACAAACTGTCGCGCGGTATCGGCATCCGTTTCAAGGGCGAAAAGCGGACGACCGTTGAGGAATATTGCATTTCCGAAGGCTGGATCAAAGTGCAGGCCGGCAAAAGCCTGGACCGTAAAGGCCGCCCTATGCAATTGATGCTGAAAGGCCCGGTTGAAGCCTGGTACGAAGACCTGGGCGATGATGCGCCGGTTGGGAAAGCCTGATCTTTAGGGCCAGGACCTATTGCGTATGATAACATTCATTTCAATCATACCGCTAGTGCTGAGCTTGTCGAAGCACGCTTCTCGGTTCTGATAGACGCCATTGGCCTCTGGCCGCCCTTCGGCTCGACAAGCTCAGGGCTACGGTTTAACTAAAGTCATCTAGCTCTAAATCCAAAGCCCCACGGCGTGGATCACCAGCCCCGCCAGCCCGCCAACCAGCGTACCGTTTATGCGGATGAATTGCAGATCGCTGCCCACCGCATTTTCCACGCGATCGGTGATCGTGGAACTGTTCCAGTTGCCGATGGTATCGGAAACAAGGCTGACGATATTGTCGCCATAATTTTCCGCTGTGCCCACAATCGCGCGGCGGGCGAAGCGGTTTATCTGCTGTTTCAACCGGGCGTCGTCTTGCAGGCTGTTGCCCAGTTTCATCAGCGCGTCGCCAAAGCTTCCAGCCAGCGCCGCATCGGGATCGCGCGCAGCTTTGAGCAGTGCTTTGCGCCCCTGATCCCAAAGCCCTTCGATCCACTTTGCCATCGCCGGATTATCAAGCAGTTCGGATTTCCATTGCGCCACCTTTGCCTGCAATTCCTTGTCGCGCCTCAAATCGCGGGCAAGTTTTTCAAGGCCCTCTTCGCTTTTGGCGCGCAACGGATGGTCGGGGTCCGCCGCCATTTCGGCGAGCATTTTTTCCAGGCCAGTGACGATAGCATTGGCCAATTTGTCGTCCAAGCCCGTCCAGCGCATGATCGCCCCTGCCCGGTCTTCCACCATTTGCCGGATCAGATGTTCATTCGCTTCAAGTGTTTTTGCCGCCCATTTCACACCTGCATCGATCAAGGGAATATGTCGCCGACCCGCGATCATGGATTGAAGCAATTGCCCCAGCAACGGCGCTACGTCGAGCTTTTCAAGCTGTTTGCGAACTGCACCCTTTGCAATGCCGCCCATGCGTTCATCGTCCAATGAGGCAATGATATCGCCCATCAGCCGCGATGCCCCCATCCGCATCCGGCCTTCGCCGCCCGACGGTGTCGTCAGGAAACGGCCCATCGCACCCGCCACATCCATATTGCGAACACGGCGTGCGACGATTTTTGTTTGCAGAAAATTGCTGCGGAGGAACGACGCCAATGTGCGGCCGATCCGATCCTTGTTACGCGGGATGATCGCGGTGTGCGGAATGGGGATGCCCAGCGGATGCCGGAACAATGCCGTCACCGCAAACCAATCGGCCAGCCCGCCCACCATCCCGGCTTCGGCAAAGGCGGTCAGGAAGCCCCAACCGGCGTGAAAATTGCGTTCCAGCTGGATGCCCACGACAAACAGAACTGCCATCAGACCCAAAAGACAGGTGGCGATAATCCGCATCCGGCGCAACTCATCCTGCCGCCAGACATAGCGTTCGCGTTCAGACTGGTTGAGCTGGCTAACGGCTTTCACGAATATGGGCCTACAGCAGTGGCGCTATGCCTGCAAATTTTGCAGCTATTCCGCAGGTTGCAGCCCGCCCGATGGCCGAGGGCCCTCTGTGCGAACAGGTAAGCCGCCACCGCCCAGATCATCACCGGGCGTGTAAGTGAGCATATTGCGCCGCAGCCACGGACCAAACCGTTTTTCAAGACCATCGGCAAGGCTAAAGCCCGCAGGCACGATCAGCAAAGTGAGCAAGGTCGAAACAATCAGCCCGCCGATCACCACCGTGCCCATCGGCGCGCGGAATGCGCCATCGCCCGAAAGCGAAATGGCGGTGGGGATCATCCCCGCCGTCATCGCCACGGTAGTCATGATGATGGGTTGTGCGCGCTTGTGCCCCGCTTCCATGATCGCTTCAAATTTCGGAGTGCCGCGGTCCATTTCTTCAATCGCGAAATCGATCAGCAGGATCGAGTTTTTGGCGACGATCCCAAACAGCATCAAAATACCGATAAACACCGGCATCGATATGGGTTGCCCGGTGAGTGCCAACGCCATTAGCCCGCCCAATGGCGCGAGCAGCAACGAGCCCATATTCACCATGGGCGGCACAAACCGTTTGTACAAAAGCACCAGCACCGAAAATACCAGCATCGTCCCGGCGACCAGTGCAAGGGCAAAGCCGCTAATCATCTCCTCTTCCCATTCCTGGGACCCAAAGGGTGCTTCCGAAACACCCATCGGCAAATTTTTCATGACCGGCAAATTATCGATAGCTTTTTTGGCAATGGAATTGACCACACCGGGAGCAAAATCAGCCCCGACAAAGACACGGAAATTCTGGTTTTGCCTTTGGATCGTCGTCGGACCGGCACCAAAGCTGATGTCTGCTACTCGCGACAAAGGCACCGAGCCACCACCGGCGGTCGGCACCGGCAGATTGCGGATATTGTCCAGATTTTTGCGCGATTCTTTGCCGAGCATGACGCGAATTGGAACTTGCCGGTCCACCAACGAGAATTTGGCCGCATTTTGATCGATATCGCCCAACGTTGCGATCCGGATCGCCTGACTGAGCGCCACGGTGGTCACCCCCAATTGCGCGGCGATATCCTGCCGCGGCTTGATGATCAGTTCAGGGCGTTGCATATCAGCGGCGATGCGTGGAGCCTGAACCTCTTTCAGGCTCTTCATCTGCTCGGCAAGCTGAGCAGCTGTTTTTTGAAGCAATATCGGATCGGAGCCCGAAAGCATGATCGAAACATCGCGTCCCGATCCGCCGCCACCACCGCCCGGGCCATTGGCAAGGAAGGTTACGCGTGCATCGGGGATTTTTTGCAAAAGCGGGCGAACCTGCTCTTCAAATTCCTGATCGGTGCGCTCGCGTTCGGGCTTCATCGTGATGAACGAAAAGGCACTGCCTTCACGCACCGAAACGAGCGCAGTCCGCACCTCAGGTTGCTTCGTTATGATTTCGCCCACTTCATCCGCCACCTCGCGGGTACGCTCCAGCGTGGTTCCGGGAACCATTTCGATCCGGACCCTGCTAAAGCCATAATTACCATCGGGGAAAAACTGGCTATTCAGCCCAAGCATCAATCCGATTGTGGACATCAGCGCCAACACGCCAACACCCATCACCCACAAACGGTGATCCTTGAACAGGCTGAAAATGCGGTTGCCAAGCCCCGGATTGGCCGCGCGGTATTTTTCGGCCTCGCTCTTATCCAGTGTCCACCGCAATATCCCCATATAGCGATCCATCCACGGCCCCACGCCATGTTCGGCAATCCCGTGCGACTTCATGAAATAGGCCGCGATCATCGGCGTGATCATGCGCGCAATGGCAAGGCTGATGAGGACCGAAATAACAACGGTTAGTCCAAAATTGCGGAAAAACTGGCCGCCAACCCCGGCCATCATTCCCACCGGCAAAAAGACCGCGACAATCGAAAATGTCGTTGCAACCACAGCCAGCCCGATTTCGTCGGCAGCGTCGATAGAGGCCTGATAGGCGGATTTGCCCATCCGCATGTGGCGCACGATATTCTCGATCTCCACAATGGCATCGTCAACCAACACACCCGCCACCAACCCGAGAGCGAGCAGCGACATCGTGTTCAATGTGAAGCCCATCAAATCCAGAAACCAGAAGGTGGGAATGGCAGACAGCGGAATGGCAATCGACGATATGATCGTCGCGCGCCAATCGCGCAGGAACAGGAACACCACGACAATCGCCAGCAACGCGCCTTCGATCATCGCCGCCATCGAGCTGTTATATTGCCCCTTGGTATAGGTAACTCCGTTGAACATCTCGATGAACTTGATGCCGGGATTTTCCTTTTCCAGTTTTTGCATTTCGGCAAAGGCCCCGTCAAAAACGGTGACGTCCGATGCCCCCCGCGCGCGCGACATGTTGAAGGTGACGACCTGCCTGCCTTCCATGAAAGACATGCTGCGCTGTTCGCTGAAGCCATCGGTAACGCTGGCCACATCGGCAAGCTTAACGGTGCGGCCACCTCCCAGTGAAATCTGGCGTTGGCCAAGAGCAAAAGCCGTCTCTGCATTGCCCAAAACGCGAACCGATTGGCGCGATCCCGCGATTTCCGATTGTCCGCCCGCCGCGTCGATATTTTGCTGGCGAAGCAGCGTATTAATCTGCGCCGCGGTGACGCCCTGTGATTGCATTTTAGCCGGGTCCAGAATCACCCGAATTTCGCGGTTCACCCCGCCATTGCGCTCAACGCCCGCCATGCCTTCAACCGCAAGCAACCGGCGCGCTACCGTATTATCGACAAACCAGCTGAGTTGCTCCAGCGTCATATCTTCGGCGCGCACGCCATAATAAGCGAGCGGATCGTTCGACATATTGGCTTTGAAAACCTGCGGCTCCAAAATGCCGTCGGGCAATTCGCCCCGAATCTGGTCCACCGCATTTTTGACTTCGTTGACGGCAGCATTCACATCGTCACCGATCTGGAATTCGGCGGTTATGGTCGTACTGCCTTCCACCGCACTAGCGCTGATCGTGCGAACCCCTTCGACGCTGCGGACAGCGGATTCCACTTTCTGCGTGATCTGGTTTGTTATTTCCGAAGGCGAAGCCCCGGGCTGGGTAATTGTAACGATCACCAGCGGAAATTCGATGTCCGGCATATCCTGCACGTCCATCTGCCGGAAGGAATAAATCCCCGCCAGCGTCAATCCGATGAAAATGATGATCGGAACAATCGGATTGCGGATCGACCAAGCAGAAATGTTGCGGAAGTTCATGGCGATGGGCCTTTAGTTCTTGCGCTTCTGCAATTTGGGATTGATCGTCTCGCCCGGATTGAGGAAACCGCCGGCATACAGCACCACGCGTTCGGTACCGTCCAAGCCTTCAACAATGGCTAGCCCGTTTTGCGTCACCACGCCGGTTTTCACGGGCCGACGCTCAACCTTGTTGTCCTGCATGACGACATAGACAAAACTACCTTCCTTGTCATTTTGCACAGCAGATTCAGGTAGTACTGGAGCCGTGATCGCGCCCGCCCGAATTTCCACGCTGGCAAAGCCGCCGGGCTTCAATGCCCGATCAAAGGGCAAGGCAATTCGCGCCATGCCCTGACGGGTCTGAGCGTTGATGATAGGAGCAATTTGCCAAATCCGTCCGGTGAAAACCTGTTCCCCGCCAACGGGTTTCACCGTCGCAGAAACGCCTTCGGAAACTGTCGCCAGATCGGCCTCGCTCAATTGCGCCTGTAATTCCATTTCGCCGCCCTGCGCCATGCGGAACAATATCCCGGTTCCCGCACCCACCGTTTGTCCGGGTTCAACATTGCGTTCGAGGATGAAGCCACCCACCGGCGCACGGATATCAAGGCGTGCCGTGCGGGCCTGCATTTCGCGAATCTGTGCTTCGGCCACGCCCACCCGGGCGCGGGCGGAATCGCGGGTTGCTGTTTTCCGGTCAATATCCGCCTTGGAAATAAAGCCGCGTTCCACCAGTTGCATGGCGCGATCCAGCTCGCTTTGTGCAAGCCGCAAATCGGCGCGCGAAACGCCAATCTGCGCTTGCAGGCTGGCAATCTGTTGCGTTTGCACAGAGCGTTCGACGCTGATCAGCACTTGGCCCTGTTGCACCCAATCGCCTTCATCGGCAAAAACATGGGAGACTTGCCCGCCTTCACCCACGACCCCCACGGGGATTTCGCGCCGCGCGGCCAAAGTACCCGTGGCGTTTATCGCCCTGACCACCGTTTCGCTGCCCGGTGCGATCACCGAGACCGTTTGCGCCTGAGCCTGTTTTCCATCAGCACCGGCAGCCGCACCCTTTTTATCCGCACCCGGACCGGCAATGAAATAATAGGCCGCTGCCGCTACGCCCAACAAAACCAAAGCCGCCAAGATCCAGCGCAGCTTGCTCCGTTTGGGCGCTTCGCCGTTGATGTCGATATAGTCTTCGCTCGCGGTGAGGCTGGTTTCGTAGTTCATATTTCAGTCCATGATAGCCCGGCATTCGTTCGAGAAATTACCCCGACCCAGCCCCAGCTGTATTACACACATAAATCACCACGCGCAACCTTGCACGCAGATCAAGTATCTTTCCGTCGTTTAGGGGAAAAAATCCGGTTAATCACGGCAAAAAGTGGTTTTGCGACAAGTTTCGACAAATGACATGCAGACAATAAAAAAATGGGGCTGAACCCAGTAAGGTTCAGCCCCATTTCTTGTTATAATATAGGGTATTAGCGAACGCTACCGCGCCGAACCAGATTGACAATGCCCAAAAGCACCAGGGCGCCCACAAAGGCCACGCCAAGCGACGGAATATCAATGCCATCGCGCAAGCCCATTCCGCCCATGCCGAGCACGCTTCCGGCAATAAATTTGCCGAGGATCGAACCGACGCATCCGACGACAACATTCAGGAAAATACCTTGCTGTGCGTCCGTGTTCATAACTTTGCTCGCCAACCAGCCGATAATGCCGCCGACAATCAATGCGATAATAAAATTCATGTTGTTCTCCTCCTGTTGGCTACTCCTAAAACCGGGCGAAGCATAATGCCTTGCCCGTCGAAGGCAAACGCCGAATGTCATTACGTGCGGATTTTACAGAATCAGGGGCAGGACCTACAGAAACAAAAAGGCCCGATCCATTACAGACCGGGCCTTTTGACAACCAACTGGGACGAGCCCAAGCCGATCAATATTTCTGCTGACGTTCGTAAAGATCGCGGTAATGCTGGATACGTGTGACCCGCAGTCCCGGCATACCCGAACGATCAATCGCCCGTTGCCACGACGCAAATTCTTCCAGCGTCAGGCTATAGCGTTCGCACACCTCGTTCACCGACAGCAAACCACCATTGACGGCAGCCACCACCTCGGCTTTGCGGCGCACAACCCAGCGAGTGGTCTGTGGCGGCGGAAGCGAATCCAGCGTCAACGATTCCCCCAAAGGACCGATTACCACTGCTGGACGGATTTTTTGATTCTCTAGCATAGTTTCCTCAAACTTCCATGCCCCGCATGTCTTGCCCATCATCAGGCAATAAGCGGTTTAAGGGCAGGGATTTGCGATTGATTGAACCGTCAGGGTTAACGGCCGATTCAGGATTTTGTGGCGACAGGGAATTTCCGGGAAAGAACGAACCGTATATGCTGTGCGCCGGCAATTTGCGGCTGTGCGCGAAATACATGATCCGGCCTTCAACCGGCTCGACGGTCGCCTCCATGATGGCAACTGGGAAAATCATCGACCGCGCCGTTTGGCTGTTCGCCTGACGTGCAGACAATTGAGCAACCAGCGCCGCGAAATTGCTGCGCCGGGATTGCAGTGCCAACCCGTTACGGGGATGAGGGAAATCCATATTCATTGATCGTCGAACTAGCCTGACGCTCATAACGTCTGGTAAAAGCCGCGTTCAGACGGCATTAGGCCGAGTTAACGCGGATTAGCCTTTACCCCGCAAACCTGTATCAATTCGAGAACGGCGGACCAAAATCCGCAGTTTTGCGTCAGTCCCAAAGCAGCACACCAACAACGATATGAGCAAAAATATTTTTCAATCCGACTTCCAATTGGGCGAGAATCTGGCTGGCAAGCGCATTGTTGTTGCCATGTCGGGCGGAGTCAACTCTTCGGTGGTCGCCGCATTGGCCGCCAAAACGGGGGCGGAGACCATCGGCGTCACCCTGCAACTCTACGATCATGGCAGCGCCGTAAAGCGCGCGGGCAGCTGTTGCGCGGGGCAGGATATCCGCGATGCCCGGGCGGTGGCAGACCGGTTGGGGATCGCCCATTATGTTTTCGATCATGAAAGCCGGTTTCGGGATTCGGTAATCGATCATTTCGCCGACGAATATATGCGCGGGCGTACACCCATCCCTTGCGTCCGCTGCAATATGGGGGTGAAATTCACCGACCTGTTTCGTCTCGCGCGCGAATTGGGGGCGGATTGCCTCGCCACCGGCCATTATGTCCGCCGGGTTGTGGGGCCGGCGGGAGCCGAGCTGCACCGCGCGCTCGATCCTGCGCGTGACCAAAGCTATTTCCTGTTTGCAACCACGCAAAACCAACTTGATTATCTGCGCTTTCCATTGGGAGGGATGCCCAAGAGCGATGTTCGTGCGATCGCACAGGATTTGCAATTGGTGGTCGCCAATAAACCCGATAGCCAGGACATCTGCTTCGTCCCCGATGGCGATTATGCCAGCGTCGTTCGCAAAATCCGGCCCGAAGCCGAAAGCGATGGACCTATTATCGATCTGGAGGGCCGCGAACTGGGGCGGCACAAAGGGCTTATCCATTATACCGTGGGCCAGCGGCGCGGGTTGGACATTGGCGGGCTATCCGAACCCATTTACGTCGTGCGGCTAGAACCAGAGACGCAGAGCGTAGTCGTCGGCCCCAAGCGCGCGCTTGCCGTCAGTGCGGCACGGCTGGTCGAGCCTAGCTGGCTTGCGGATGTAGAAGGAAGGCCGGTGCTGGCCAAAGTCCGTTCGCTTGCCAAACCAGTGCCTGCGCGTATCGAGGGCGAATGGCTGCGCTTTGACGCCGACGAATATGGCGTCGCTCCGGGGCAAGCGGCAGTGCTTTATGATGGCGACCGGGTGTTGGGCGGCGGCTGGATCGAAGAAACGCAGGCGGCGATGGATGCACTGGCCGCTTAGGCCCCGGCTAGCGTGTGTGATGATATCGATAAGTACCGTAGTGCTGAGCCTGTCGAAGCACGCTTTGCGGAGAAGCGCCCTTCGACAGGCTCAGGGCTACGGTGAATTTGCAACCGAATATCGTCGCAATTTAGAGTCAAGACCTAACACTAATCCAGCGCATCAATCTCTTTTTCATTCAACTGCTGACACCCGAAATCGCCCCGCCGTTCGGCAACGGCATGGGCAAGCAGCGGGACCGAAGCGGTGACGCGCTTGTTTTCGGGATCATCGGCCAGTGACACCATCCCCATGCCGGGTTCAAAATTCTTGTAACACGCGTCCAAAGGGTGCCCCTGAATATAACGGCATGAACAGGCGACATGCGCGGCATAAGCACTGCCCAAACGGGCATTGGCCTTCAAATCGGCAAAGTTGAATACCAGCCAGAGCAAGCTCAGAACTGCAACAGCCATCAATCCATATTGCAGCTTTTTTCGGCCCGATAGGGCCGCCTGGCCCGGCAAAGGCTTTTTGCTTTGCGAAGTTCCGGTTGCCATCATTCGTCCTTCTGGTGCATCGGGAATACATGCCTAAGAGTTGTTTCCGCTATACCGCAACCCTGTTTTCAATTTTCGCGCCTGTGTTGTTGTTGGGTTGTTCAGCGACGTCGACGGAAACTGCGTCCGAACCGGCAGCCGTGGGCTTTGAAAATTACGCAAGCAAAGCCGCTCTCTCCAAAGCGAAATTGCAAAGCGCCCTTGCCCCCTTTTTTGAAGACGAAGCCATGGCCGAAACCCGTGCATTGCTGGTCATGCATGGCGGAAATGTTGTCGCCGAACGCTATGCTGCGGGATATGGGCCCGATAGCAGGCTGATCGGTTGGTCGATGTCGAAAAGCATAACCGCGATGCTAATCGGCTTCATGGTGGCCGACGGCTTGCTGGTGCTCGACGATCCAGCCCCTGTTCCCGAATGGGCAAGTTCGGGCGATCCGCGCGGGAAGATCACCCTGCGGCAATTGCTGCATATGGCATCGGGATTGGAACACCGCGAAGATTCGCGCGAGGGAAATGCCCTATACGAGGCCGATACGCCCCGCCTGCTGTTCCTTGACGGGCGCGAGAATGTGGCGGCCTATGCCGAAAAACGGCCACTAGAAGCAGCGCCCGGCAGCAGCTTTGAATATTCCACCGCGACCAGCCATATCTTGGCCGACATCATGGCGCGCGCCTTAACGCCGAGCGACGATCCCGAAGTGCGCCGCGACGCCATGCTCGAATATGCGCGCGGGCGACTGTTTGAGCCTTTGGGCATGTCTAGTGCCTTTCCCGAATTTGATCGTAGCGGCACCATGCTGGGGGGCAGCATGATCCACGCGACCGCGCGCGACTGGGCAAAATTTGGTGAATTTCTTCGTAACAATGGCTCGGTGCGCGCGGCGCAATTGTTGCCGACCAGTTGGCCAAGGTTTATGAAAACGCCCAGTCGGCATGATCGTGCATATGGGGCGCATCTTTGGCTCAACCGCAAAAGGCCGGGAGATCGCGAACAAATCCTGTTTCCCGATTCTGCCCCGTCCGATGTGTTTGCTGCATTGGGTCATTTGGGACAATTTGTGGTTGTTGCACCACAAAAGAAGCTGGTGATTGTGCGGTTGGGCAATACACCAGATGAAGAAATCGGTCCAGTTAACAGCCAGATCGCCAAACTGATCGCACAATTCCCGGCGCGTAAAGACTAGCCATGCGGGAAAAGGAACTGCGGCTTGCTTTGATTTGTTACGGCGGGGTCAGCCTTGCCGTCTATATGCACGGCATCACCCGCGAAGTGTGGCATCTGGTCCGTGCCAGCCGCGCTTTCCACGATGGCAGCGATCCTAGCGGCAGCAGCGAAGCCGTGTACCGCGATCTGATTGCCGAACTGGCGCGCGTCTCGAACGTGCGGATGCGCGTTTTGACCGATATAATCTCGGGTGCAAGCGCGGGCGGGATCAACGGCGTTTTTCTGGCGCAGGCGATCACCAGCGGACAATCACTGGAACCGCTCACCGATCTGTGGCTCCGCAACGCCGATGTCGAAACGCTGATCGATCCCGATGCGCGGCCGCTGTCACGTTTCTCCAAATTCTGGGCGACGCCGATTGCTTGGGCGATATTGCGCCGCCGGGGGGGAGCGGTGGACCAGTCGGTGGCGGACGAAGCGAAAGATGAAGTGGCGACCAAGCTTTCGCGTTTTGTGCGTGCGCGCTGGTTCAAGCCGCCCTTTGGCGGACGCGGATTTTCGCGGCTGTTGCTTGATGCCATGCAATCGATGGCGGCAACCGGAGACGGGCACAGCCTGCTTCCCAAAGGACAGCCACTCGATCTGTTTGTCACCGTAACCGATTTTCGCGGACATAGCGAAACGCTGCGGCTAAACAGCCCCGCCTTTGTGACCGAGACCGAACACCGGATCAGCATCGGCTTTTCCACACGCGGCGGCGGTCCGTTGGCCCATTTGGCAGAATTGGTTTTTGCTGCGCGCGCGACGGCAAGTTTCCCCGGAGCCTTCCCACCGTTTAGCGTGGGTGAACTGGACGGGCTGCTAAAGGTTACGAAAACCGGCTGGGACAGTCGGGAATCTTTTTTAAAGCGGATATTGCCACAACATTATGCGGCGGGAACCGTCGAGGACGCGCTTTTGATCGACGGATCGGTGCTTGCCAACGCGCCGTTTACGCAGGCGATTGATGCGCTTCGCAACCGCCCCGCCCGGCGCGAGGTGGACCGGCGCTTTGTCTATATCGATCCAAAGCCCGGCTTGCCCAGCTTCCGCCTGCGCCGCCGCGAGGGTGATAGCGAAAAGCCGAAGATCAGGGCACCGGGCTTTTTCGCCACCATCTTCGGCGCGATTTCCGATATCCCGCGCGAACAGCCGATCCGCGACAGCCTGAACGCGATTGAAGGCCGCTCGCAACGGATCGAGCGGATGCGCGAGATTAGCGATCATCTGAACGAAGAAGTTGAAAGGATGATCGAGGCGATGTTGGGCAAGACATGGTTTTTGTCCCGCCCCAATCCACAGCGGATCGGCAAATGGCGCATGGCGATGCTGGAAAAATCCGCTGAAGCAGCAGGCTATGCCTATCCGGCCTATGCCCATTTGCGGTTGTCCGGGCTGCTAGACGAAATGGTGGCGACGGCGCGGCGAATATGGCCGGAAGGGCCGGTGGAACATTTCCACGCACTGCGCCAAGCTTTGTGGCGCGAATTTTGTGCACGTAAGCTGGACCGTGTTACTGGCGACAAGGGCAAAGTGTTCGCCAGCCCGACCATCGCCTTTTTCCGCGATCAGGATATCCGTTTTCGCATCCGCCGCCTACGCTTCCTTGCGCGCCGACTGTCTGAAGAAGTCGAAGAGAAATATGATATCGCCAGTGACGGTGCAGACCGGATGCGCGATGCGATTTATGCGAGCCTTTCGACGTATCTGGAAAGCGAAACAGCGGAATTTCTGGGTGCCGATATAGGGGACGCCGTCCATGAGGGCATCACTGCTCCGGGCCGCCTGATTGATTTATTGGCCATCCGCCGCCAATTGACCAAGGCAGACACTGCCACGGATGAGAATTTGCACCACGGGATGCAGGATTTGTCGGACGAAGCCTCGGCAAGCGATGCTGTTCGGCTATCTGGGCTATACCTTGCATGACATCGCGACGTTGCCGCTGTTGCAGGGTGAGGGGCTGGACGAATTTGATCCGATAAAGGTAGATCGCATCTCCCCTGACGATGCTGTCGCCATTCGTAAGGGCGGTGCTGCAAGCACTTTAAAGGGGATCGAGTTTAACAATTTCGGCGCCTTTTTCAGCCGCGCCTACCGTGAAAATGATTATCTTTGGGGGCGGCTGCACGGGGTGGACCGGCTGGTTGATATCGTGATCTCGGCGTTGCCCGATGCCAGCCTGATCGATGCAGAGCCAGCACTCGCCTTTAAAAAGCGGGCGTTTTTGGCGATATTCGATTCAGAGGAGCCCCGGCTGAAACAGGTGGGGGCATTGATCACGGAATTGCGGGCAGAGGTGGAGCGGATTTAAGCCTCGACCAGCTTCATCAATTTCCGTTCGACGGGAGCCAGCACCGGCCCCAGCTCATGCCCGCGTTTCAGCACAGCACCACCCTCGCC
>CAVSZW010000004.1:0-12924 GCA_963732535.1 uncultured Alphaproteobacteria bacterium
GGCGTGCCGTGCGGGCCTGCATTTCGCGAATCTGTGCTTCGGCCACGCCCACCCGGGCGCGGGCGGAATCGCGGGTTGCTGTTTTCCGGTCAATATCCGCCTTGGAAATAAAGCCGCGTTCCACCAGTTGCATGGCGCGATCCAGCTCGCTTTGTGCAAGCCGCAAATCGGCGCGCGAAACGCCAATCTGCGCTTGCAGGCTGGCAATCTGTTGCGTTTGCACAGAGCGTTCGACGCTGATCAGCACTTGGCCCTGTTGCACCCAATCGCCTTCATCGGCAAAAACATGGGAGACTTGCCCGCCTTCACCCACGACCCCCACGGGGATCTCGCGCCGCGCGGCCAAAGTACCCGTGGCGTTTATCGCCCTGACCACCGTTTCGCTGCCCGGTGCGATCACCGGGACCGTTTGCGCCTGAGCCTGTTTTCCATCAGCACCGGCAGCCGCACCCTTTTTATCCGCACCCGGACCGGCAATGAAATAATAGGCCGCTGCCGCTACGCCTAACAAAACCAAAGCCGCCATGATCCAGCGCAGCTTGCTCCGTTTGGGCGCTTCGCCGTTGATGTCGATATAGTCTTCGCTCGCAGTGAGGCTGGTTTCGTAGTTCATATTTCAGTCCATGATAGCCCGGCATTCGTTCGAGAAATTACCCCGACCCGGCCCCAGCTGTATTACACACATAAATCACCGCGCGCAACCTTGCACGCAGATCAAGTATCTTCCGTCGTTTAGGGGAAAAAATCCGGTTAATCACGGCAAAAAACAATTTTGCGACAAGTTTCGACAAATGACATGCAGACAATAAAAAAATGGGGCTGAACCCGGTAAGGTTCAACCCCATTTCTTGTTATAATATAGGGTATTAGCGAACGCTTCCGCGCCGAACCAGATTGACAATGCCCAAAAGCACCAGGGCGCCACAAAGGCCACGCCGAGCGACGGAATATCAATGCCATCGCGCAAGCCCATTCCGCCCATGCCGAGCACGCTTCCGGCAATAAATTTGCCGAGGATCGAACCGACGCATCCAACGACAACATTCAGGAAAATACCTTGCTGTGCGTCCGTGTTCATAACTTTGCTCGCCAACCAGCCGATAATGCCGCCGACAATCAATGCGATAATAAAATTCATGTTGTTCTCCTCCTGTTGGCTACTCCTAAAACCGGGCGAAGCATAATGCCTTGCCCGTCGAAGGCAAACGCCGAATGTCATTACGTGCGGATTTTACGAATCAGGGTCAGGACCTACAGAAACAAAAAGGCCCGATCCATTACAGACCGGGCCTTTTGACAACCAACTGGGACGAGCCCAAGCCGATCAATATTTCTGCTGACGTTCGTAAAGATCGCGGTAATGCTGGATACGCGTGACCCGAAGTCCCGGCATACCCGAACGATCAATCGCCCGTTGCCATGACGCAAATTCTTCCAGCGTCAGGCTATAGCGTTCGCACACCTCGTTCACCGACAGCAAACCACCATTGACGGCAGCCACCACCTCGGCTTGCGGCGCACAACCCAGCGAGTGGTCTGTGGCGGCGGAAGCAAATCCAGCGTCAACGATTCCCCCAAAGGACCGATTACCACTGCTGGACGGATTTTTTGATTCTCTAGCATAGTTTCCTCAAACTTCCATGCCCCGCATGTCTTGCCCATCATCAGGCAATAAGCGGTTTAAGGGCAGGGATTTGCGATTGATTGAACCGTCAGGGTTAACGGCCGATTCAGGATTTTGTGGCGACAGGGAATTTCCGGGAAAGAACGAACCGTATATGCTGTGCGCCGGCAATTTGCGGCTGTGCGCGAAATACATGATCCGGCCTTCAACCGGTTCGACGGTCGCCTCCATGATGGCAACTGGGAAAATCATCGACCGCGCCGTTTGGCTGTTCGCCTGACGTGCAGACAATTGAGCAACCAGCGCCGCGAAATTGCTGCGCCGGGATTGCAGTGCCAACCCGTTACGGGGATGAGGGAAATCCATATTCATTGATCGTCGAACTAGCCTGACGCTCATAACGTCTGGTAAAAGCCGCGTTCAGACGGCATTAGGCCGAGTTAACGCGGATTAGCCTTTACCCCGCAAACCTGTATCAATTCGAGAACGGCGGACCAAAATCCGCAGTTTTGCGTCAGTCCCAAAGCAGCACACCAACAACGATATGAACAAAAATATTTTTCAATCCGACTTCCAATTGGGCGAGAATCTGGCTGGCAAGCGCATTGTTGTTGCCATGTCGGGCGGAGTCAACTCTTCGGTGGTCGCCGCATTGGCTGCCAAAACGGGGGCGGAGACCATCGGCGTCACCCTGCAACTCTACGATCATGGCAGCGCCGTAAAGCGCGCGGGCAGCTGTTGCGCGGGGCAGGATATCCGCGATGCCCGGGCGGTGGCAGACCGGCTGGGGATCGCCCATTATGTTTTCGATCATGAAAGCCGGTTTCGGGATTCGGTGATCGATCATTTCGCCGACGAATATATGCGCGGGCGTACACCCATCCCTTGCGTCCGCTGCAATATGGGGGTGAAATTCACCGACCTGTTTCGTCTCGCGCGCGAATTGGGGGCGGATTGTCTGGCCACCGGCCATTATGTCCGCCGGGTTGTGGGGCCGGCGGGAGCCGAGCTGCACCGTGCGCTCGATCCTGCGCGTGACCAAAGCTATTTCCTGTTTGCAACCACGCAAAACCAACTTGATTATCTGCGCTTTCCATTGGGAGGGATGCCCAAGAGCGATGTTCGTGCGATCGCACAGGATTTGCAATTGGTGGTCGCCAATAAACCTGACAGCCAGGACATCTGCTTTGTCCCCGATGGCGATTATGCCAGCGTCGTTCGCAAAATCCGGCCCGAAGCCGAAAGCGATGGACCTATTATCGATCTGGAGGGCCGCGAACTGGGGCGGCACAAAGGGCTTATCCATTATACCGTGGGCCAGCGGCGCGGGTTGGATATCGGCGGGCTATCCGAACCCATTTACGTCGTGCGGCTAGAACCAGAGACGCAGAGCGTGATCGTCGGCCCCAAGCGCGCGCTTGCCGTCAGTGCGGCACGGATTGTCGAACCCAGCTGGCTTGCGGATGTAGAAGGAAGGCCGGTGCTGGCCAAAGTCCGTTCGCTTGCCAAACCAGTGCCTGCGCGTATCGAGGGCGAATGGCTGCGCTTTGACGCCGATGAATATGGCGTCGCTCCCGGACAAGCGGCAGTGCTTTATGATGGCGACCGGGTTTTGGGCGGCGGCTGGATCGAAGAAACGCAGGCGGCGATCAATGCACTAGCCGCCTAATCCAGCGCATCAATCTCTTTTTCATTCAACTGCTGACACCCGAAATCGCCCCGCCGTTCGGCAACGGCATGGGCAAGCAGCGGAACCGAAGCGGTGACGCGCTTGTTTTCGGGATCATCGGCCAGCGACACCATCCCCATGCCGGGTTCAAAATTCTTGTAACACGCGTCCAAAGGATGTCCCTGGATATAGCGGCACGAACAGCCGACATGCGCGGCATAAGCACTGCCCAAACGGGCATTGGCCTTCAAATCGGCAAAGTTGAATACCAGCCAGAGCAAGCTCAGAATAGCAAAAGCCATCAATCCATATTGCAGCTTTTTTCGGCCCGACAGGGCCGCCTGGCCCGGCAAAGGCTTTTTGCTTTGCGAAGTTCCGGTTGCCATCATTCGTCCTTCTGGTGCATCGGGAATACATGCCTAAGAGTTGTTTCCGCTATACCGCAACCCTGTTTTCGATTTTCGCGCCTGTGGCGTTGTTGGGTTGTTCAGCGACGTCGACGGAAACTGCGTCCGAACCGAAAGCCGTGGGCTTTGAAAATTACGCGAGCAAAGCCGCACTTTCCAAAGCGAAATTGCAAAGCGCCATTGCCCCCTTTTTTGAAGACGAAGCCATGGCCGAAACCCGTGCCTTGCTGGTCATGCATGGCGGAAACGTCGTCGCCGAACGCTATGCTGCGGGATATGGACCCGATAGCCGGCTGATCGGTTGGTCGATGTCGAAAAGCATAACCGCGATGCTGATCGGCTTCATGGTGGCAGACGGCTTGCTGGTGCTTGATGATCCCGCACCCGTTCCCGAATGGGCAAGTTCGGGCGATCCGCGCGGGAAGATCACCCTGCGGCAATTGCTGCATATGGCATCGGGATTGGAACACAGCGAAGATTCGCGCGAGGGAAATGCTCTTTACGAGGCCGATACGCCCCGCCTGCTGTTCCTTGACGGGCGCGAGAATGTGGCGGCCTATGCCGAAAAACGGCCACTAGAAGCAGCGCCCGGCAGCAGCTTTGAATATTCCACCGCGACCAGCCATATCTTGGCCGACATCATGGCGCGCGCCTTAACGCCGAGCGACGATCCCGAAGTGCGCCGCGACGCCATGCTCGAATATGCGCGCGGGCGACTGTTTGAGCCTTTGGGCATGTCTAGTACCTTTCCCGAATTTGATCGTAGCGGCACCATGCTGGGGGGCAGCATGATCCACGCGACCGCGCGCGATTGGGCAAAATTTGGTGAATTTCTCCGCAACAATGGCTCGGTGCGCGCGGCGCAATTGTTGCCGACCAGTTGGCCAAGGTTTATGAAAACGCCCAGTCGCCATGATCCCGCCTTCGGCGCGCATTTGTGGCTCAACCGCAAAAGACCTGCGGATCGTGAACAAATCCTGTTTCCCGAATTCGGCCCCGTCCGATGTGTTTGCGGCCTTGGGGCATCTTGGCCAGTATGTGGTGGTTTCACCTCAGAAAAAACTGGTGATCGTGCGGTTGGGGAAAACACAGGATGATGAATTGGAGGCTGTTAACAGCCAGATCGCCAAACTGATCGCCCAATTTCCGACGCGTAAAGACTAGCTATGCGGGAAAAGGAACTGCGGCTTGCTTTGATTTGTTACGGCGGGGTCAGCCTTGCCGTCTATATGCACGGCATCACCCGCGAAGTGTGGCATCTGGTCCGTGCCAGCCGCGCTTTCCACGATGGCAGCGATCCTAATGGCAGCAGCGAAGCCGTGTACCGCGATCTGATTGCCGAACTGGCGCGCGTCTCGAACGTGCGGATGCGCGTTTTGACCGATATCATCTCGGGCGCAAGCGCGGGCGGGATCAACGGTGTTTTTCTGGCGCAGGCGATCACCAGCGGACAATCACTGGAACCGCTCACCGATCTGTGGCTCCGCAACGCCGATGTCGAAACGCTGATCGATCCCGATGCGCGGCCGCTATCACGTTTCTCCAAATTCTGGGCGACGCCGATTGCTTGGGCGATATTGCGCCGCCGGGGGGGAGCGGTGGACCAATCGGTGGCGGACGAAGCGAAAGATGAAGTGGCGACCAAGCTTTCGCGTTTCGTGCGCGCGCGCTGGTTCAAGCCGCCCTTTGGCGGACGCGGGTTTTCGCGGCTGTTGCTTGATGCCATGCAATCGATGGCGGCAACCGGCGACGGGCACAGCCTGCTTCCCAAAGGACAGCCGCTCGATCTGTTTGTCACCGTAACCGATTTTCGCGGACATAGCGAAACGCTGCGGCTGAACAGCCCCGCCTTTGTGACCGAGACCGAACACCGGATCAGCATCGGCTTTTCCACACGCGGCGGTGGTCCGTTGGCCCATTTGGCAGAATTGGTTTTCGCTGCGCGCGCGACGGCAAGTTTCCCCGGAGCCTTCCCACCGTTTAGCGTGGGTGAACTGGACGGGCTGCTAAAGGTTACGAAAACCGGCTGGGACAGTCGGGAATCTTTTTTAAAGCGGATATTGCCACAACATTATGCGGCGGGAACCGTCGAGGACGCGCTTTTGATCGACGGATCGGTGCTTGCCAACGCGCCGTTTACGCAGGCGATTGATGCGCTTCGCAACCGCCCCGCCCGGCGAGAGGTGGACCGGCGCTTTGTCTATATCGATCCAAAGCCCGGCTTGCCCAGCTTCCGCCTGCGCCGCCGCGAGGGTGATAGCGAAAAGCCGAAGATCAGGGCACCGGGCTTTTTCGCCACCATCTTCGGCGCGATTTCCGATATCCCGCGCGAACAGCCGATCCGCGACAGCCTGAATGCGATTGAAGGTCGCTCGCAACGGATCGAGCGGATGCGCGAGATCAGCGATCATCTGAACGAAGAAGTTGAACGGATGATCGAGGCCATGCTTGGCAAGACGTGGTTTTTGTCCCGCCCCAATCCACAGCGGATCGGCAAATGGCGCATGGCGATGCTGGAAAAATCCGCCGAAGCAGCAGGCTATGCCTATCCGGCCTATGCCCATTTGCGGTTGTCCGGTCTGCTAGACGAAATGGTGGCGACGGCGCGGCGCATATGGCCGGAAGGGCCGGTGGAACATTTCCACGCACTGCGCCAAGCTTTGTGGCGCGAATTTTGTGCACGTAAGCTGGACCGTGTTACTGGCGACAAGGGCAAAGTGATCGCCAGCCCGACCATCGCCTTTTTCCGCGATCAGGATATCCGCTATCGCGTCCGCCGCCTACGCTTTCTTGCGCGCCGACTGTCGGAAGAAGTCGAAGGGAAATATGATATCGCCAGTGACGGTGCAGACCGGATGCGCGATGCCATTTATGCGAGCCTTTCGACGTATCTGGAACGCGAAACAGCGGAATTTCTGGGTGCGGATATAGTGGACGCCGTCCGCGGGGGCATCACTGCTCCGGGCCGCCTGATCGATTTATTGGCCACCCGCCGCCACCTGACCGAGGCCGATACGGCCACGGATGAGAATTTGCACCACGGGATGCAGGATTTGTCGGACGAAGCTCGGCAAGTGATGCTGTTCGGCTATCTGGGCTATACCTTGCACGACATCGCGACGTTGCCGCTGTTGCAGGGTGAGGGGCTGGACGAATTTGATCCGATAAAGGTGGATCGCATCTCCCCTGACGACGCTGTCGCCATTCGTAAGGGCGGTGCTGCAAGCACTTTAAAGGGGATCGAGTTTAACAATTTTGGCGCCTTTTTCAGCCGCGCCTACCGTGAAAATGATTATCTTTGGGGGCGGCTGCATGGGGTGGACCGGCTGGTCGATATCGTGATCTCGGCGTTGCCCGACGCCAGCCTGATCGATGCAGAGGCAGCACTCGCCTTTAAAAAGCGGGCGTTTTTGGCGATATTGGATTCAGAGGAGCCCCGGCTGAAACGGGTGGGGGCATTGATCGCGGAATTGCGGGCAGAGGTGGAGCGGATTTAAGCCTCGACCAGCTTCATCAATTTCCGTTCGACGGGAGCCAGCACCGGCCCCAGCTCATGCCCGCGTTTCAGCACCGCACCACCCTCGCCCATCAACGCCCATATCCCTTGCCTCTGGCGCAGCGCCGGATTTTTGACGATGCGGAATTCGGGGCGTTCTGAGCTGCGGCGAAAAGCCGAAAAAACGGCCATGTCCCGGCCCAGATCAATGGCATAATCGCGCCATTTTCCAGCGGCGACCATGCGGCCATAAAGATCGAGGATGCGGGTGATTTCGGCGCGGTCAAAGCCCACTTGAGGGCTGCGGAGCGCATGGAGCGGAAAGGGCGTGATCGTAGCGCTCAAGCCGATTTCCTGCTCCTGCTTTTGCGTGTTGCACTTTTCGCAGCCGCCGTTGCATCACGTTCTTCGAGCAATTGCGCCAACCGCTTTTGCAGCGTTTCCATTTCGCACTGGATGATTTCCAGTTTCTGCGTCGCCGGATCAAAACGTTCGGTGCATGGCGTTCCATAGGGCACAAAATTCTGCGTTTCGGGCTTTACCTCGACGAGCGTCTGCTTCGCCGGAATCCCCACCATCGTCGCCCCTTCGGGCACGTCTTTGGTGACGACGGCATTGGCCCCGATTCGCGCCCGTGCGCCGACCACAATTGGCCCCAATATGGCCGCACCCAGGCTGATGATTACATCATTGCCAATGGTGGGATGGCGCTTTCCGCCCTGCCCGCTGGTCGGATTGGTGCCGCCCAAAGTCGCGCCCTGATAGATGGTGACATTGTCGCCAATATCCGCTGTCTCGCCAATCACGACAAAGCCATGATCGATAAAGAAATTGCGGCCAATGGTTGCTCCCGGATGGATATCAATCGCCGTCAACAGCCGGGCCAGATGGTTCACAAATCGGGCGAGGAAATACAGCTCTCCGCGGAAACAGCCAGTGCGCGGCACGGTGCATCCCCAGTGCCCACACGCCGGGATAGAGCAAAATTTCCCACCGCGAACGCGGCGCGGGATCGCGCGCCTTGATGGAATCCAGATAGTCGAGCAAATCGCCAAACATTTTGACCGTCTTACTCCTGAATGTCCGACGCGACTTGTGCGCCGGTTTTGCCGGAATTGCCCCGTTGTTCCGTGTTACATCTGTGAAGTTAAGCATCGCTTACGGATAATTCCAGCCCTTTAAGCAATTTTCGCCTGTTCGCGCTGGATTTGATCGACGATTTCGATTAGAATTCTATCTTTAATCGAAATGAGCGCGATATGTCCACCTATCTGCCCACGCTGAAACAGCTGCAATATCTGGTTGCGCTCGAAGAACAGGGCCATTTCGGCAAAGCTGCCGATGCCTGTTTCGTCACCCAATCGACGCTGTCGGCGGGGATCAGGGAGCTGGAAACGCTGCTTGGCCTGATGCTGGTGGAACGCACCCGGCGCGTGGTGCGCTTTACGCCCTTGGGGCAGAAAATGGTGGCAAAGGCGCACCGAATCCTGCGCGAGGCAGAGGAACTGGCCGATATGGCGCGCGCCGCCGGAACGCCGCTTGCCGACGAATTGCGGATGAGCGTGATCCCCACGATTGCGCCGTTTCTGCTTGCCAAAAATGCTGCCCGCGCTTCGCAAACAATATCCCGACCTGAAGCTTTATCTGCGCGAAGAAACCAGCGCAGCGGCGTGTGAAGCGCTCCACCGCGGTCAGGTCGATTGCGTGCTGCTCGCGCTCCCCTTTGCCACGGGTGATACCGAGCATGCCCATTTGTTTGATGACGGCCTGTATGTCGCCTTCCCCAAAGGCGAACCCGATAATCCGCCGCCCACGATCACGCCGGACCAGATTGACGAAACCCGTTTGTTGCTGCTGGTCGATGGCCATTGCCTGAAGGACCATGCATTATCCGCGTGCAACCGCCCCGAACTGCGCGCGTCGGCAACGATGCTGGGCACGTCGCTCCACACGCTGATCCAGATGGTCGATAATGGCTTGGGGCAAACATTAATCCCCGAAATGGCGGTAAAGGCGGGGTTGCTCGACGGCACCGAAGTGCAGGCCCGCCCGCTCGACACCCCCCATGCTAGCCGCGAGATCGCGCTGGTCTGGCGCACCAACAGCCCGCGCCAGCCCGAATTTGAGTTATTGGCGGATTCGATGCGCGGGCTTTGGCCGGTTGGTTAAGTCGAACGGATGCTGAAGCTCGCGAATTAAAAAATCCGTTAGCCCTGAGCCAAGTCGAAGGAGCGCTTCTCGAATGAAGCCGCGAACTGAAACGTGTGAAGACCTCGACTGCGCTCGGCTTGAAGCCTCGACTCGCACGGAATAAACGGATTGGATTAAACGTTCCACCTGAGTGCAACTCCCACCCCCCGGCACGCGCATCATCGCTGGCCTTGGCCTCCACCCAGCACGCGGCATCGCCCCGATATTCTTTTTTCCAAAACGGTGCGTCGGTTTTCAGCCGGTCGATCAGGAAGCGTACAAGCCTCCAGCGCCGCCGCGCGGTGCGGTGCGGCGGTTGCCACCAGCACAATCGCCTCGCCCACCGCCATTTTGCCGATGCGGTGGATAACGGTGCAGCCCGCCAAGTGCCAGCGCGCCGTCGCCGTTTCGGCCAATGCGCGCAAAGCGGCTTCGGTCATCGCCGGATAATGTTCGAGCGCGATGGCGGTCACCCCGTCGTCACCCCGCACCAGCCCGGTGAAGCTGGCGACCGCGCCCACGCCTTCCAGTTGCAGCGCCGCGAGTTCGGCGGCCGACATCAAAGTCCGCGCCTTGGACGCGTACGGAAATCATCCGCCCGTCACCGGCGGGAAAATCGCCAGTTCCTGTGCATCGCCCAGATCACGCGTCGATCTTGGCCATATTCTGATCAAGCGCGAAACGCAGCTTGCCGCGATCGGCAAAGGCACGGGCATATTCGGAATCGCGCTCCGAGAGATAGATCGAGCAACTGC
Source organism: uncultured Alphaproteobacteria bacterium (assembly GCA_963732535.1). Classification (GTDB taxonomy): domain Bacteria; phylum Pseudomonadota; class Alphaproteobacteria; order Sphingomonadales; family Sphingomonadaceae; genus Sphingorhabdus_B. The sequence continues at coordinate 10,142 of CAVSZW010000004.1, forward strand.
GCGATGCTATCCACGCCCTCTACGGACACAAATTCGCTCCCCATCACGACCCAACGCCTCGCGCACCGAGGCAAAATACACCAGCCGCATCGCGATCAATCCATATGCTTTATGCCGACGCGCAGATAATCCCAGCCGGTGATCAGCGTGAGGATTGCCGCCACCCACAGCAGCACCAGCGCCGCTGGCTTTAACAGCGCCCAATCGGGCAATGCCCCTGCCAGGATCAGCCCGCCAAAGGCCACCAGTTGCGCCGCCGTTTTCCATTTCGCCAATTGCGAGACCGGCACCGATATCTGCAATCCCGCCAGAAATTCACGCAACCCCGAAACGATAATCTCGCGCAACAAGATGATCAGCGCGGCGATCACATGCCAGCTTTCCACATCGCGGGTGAACACCAGAAGCAAGATTACCGCCGCGATCATGATCTTGTCGGCAATCGGATCGAGGAAAATCCCCATCCGCGAAACTGCGCCTTGCGCCCGCGCGACATAGCCATCGAAATAATCGGTGATCCCCATCAGGCAATAAAGCCCGAAGGCCAGCCAATAATCCAACTCGGCGGGCTGCTGGCTGCCCGGCGCAAAGCTGGGCCACAGCAGGAAGACCAGAATCGGCACCGCCAAAATGCGCGACAGCGTGAGGAGATTGGGAAGGCTGAGCATCGTAACTCCCTAATCGCAGTGCGGCGCAAAATCACGAGGCAATTTGCGTCGCCGCGATTGGAGACAAAAATTTGCTTTGCCCTGCCCCATGCGAAGGCTAGGGCTTTGCCACTTCCGAGGGGGGAATGACAAAGTCATGCAAACAACCACGTCTTTGCTGAAAAAGCGCTATTTTTTGCCGCTATTTGTCACCCAGTTCCTGGGTGCGTTTAACGACAACCTGTTTCGCACCGCGATGGTGATGCTGGTCATTTATTCGATTTACGACGATCCCACGCGCGAGGCACAGTTTAGTACGATAGCGCAAGGGCTGTTCATCCTGCCCTTTTTCTTGCTCTCGGCCATTTCGGGCCAATTGGCCGACAGCCATGATAAGGCGGGATTGATCCGCATCGTAAAATCCGCAGAAATCATCATCATGTTTTTCGGTGCTGCCGGACTGATGCTGCACAATGTGCCCCTGATGCTTTCGGCGCTGTTCGCCATGGGTGTCCATTCGACATTCTTCGGGCCCATAAAATATGCAATATTGCCGCAACATTTGGATCAAAGCGACGTATTGGGTGGCACGGGGCTGGTAGAAGCAGGCACCTATATCGCGATCCTGCTTGGCACGATTTGCGGTGGTTGGGGCCAGCAATTGGTGCGCGACGGTTCGGTTCCAGAATGGACAATGGCCGCCGCTGTCATTGGCGTTGCCATCATTGGCAGAGTTACGGGCCATATGGTTCCCCCCGCGCCGCCCGGAGACGGGGCGCGTGACCTGAAAATCGACCTCAACATATTTACCGCATCGTGGCGTTTGATCCGCGATGTCATGCACGAACGGCGCATCCGCCTTGCGATCATCTGCATCAGTTTTTTCTGGTCGGTTGGCGCGCTTTTGGCCGCCCAATTCCCGCCGCTGGTAAAAAATTCCCTGCACGCCGACGAAAGCGTGGCGACGGCATTTCTGGCGATCTTTTCCATCGGAATCGCCATCGGCTCGATCGCGGTAAACCGGTTGTTAAAAGGCACGGTCTCCGCCCGCTATTCCCCGTTTTCGGCGATCATGATGGGGCTATTCGTGCTGATGCTTTGGTATGCGGTGGAAAGCTGGGGCCAGGCCAACCGGACCGCTTTATGACTTCCGCACGTTCATCACCTATCCCCTGGCTGATTTCGTGATGCTGGCGCTGTTGGGCATAGCCATATTCGGCGGGATGTTTGTGGTGCCCCTTTATGCTTATCTGACGGTTACCGTCGCCAAAACAGAAACGGCCCGCACCATTGCCGTCAACAATATTGTCAACTCTGGCTTCATGGTGGTGGCGTCGCTATCGCTCGGTGCGCTGATCGGCATCGGAGCAACGATAGAGGGGACCCTGATTTACGTCGCCTTCGCCTGCCTTGTTTCCGCATGGATCGCGCAAACACTGCATAAGGCGACGGATTAGATCAGCCTCCTTACGCTCCGGCCCTATGCGATAAACGTATAGAACACCGTAAAGAACGCGCCAAAGCTGATCACGAACAAATGCGTGTCTTCTTGCTGCCACCATTTCAGCGGTGTCGGCATTTCTTCCGGCGACAGGCGCAAAGCGTCTGCGGGCATCAAACGGCGGAACGGATGGCCCGATCCTTCACTGGTAGTCACTAGCCTGCGGTTCATGTTTCAACCTTCCAACCCCCGGGAATTTTTTCCCTGTGGAAGAACGTTAAGACTTTGTTAGCCATATTGGCGAGCCGTAAAGGTGGTTAATAAGGTCCCGCGTGCAGACTGTGCCGCTTTGCGACAGTTCGTTGCCAAACCGTTAAGGAAAGCGATGCGGGAAGCGGACGGAAGCTTCCTCCATCGGCGGATGCCGACACAGATAAAGCGGAGACGATACACCCTGATTTCCGAACGAAGTGAGGCAAGGCCGACCGGCCGCCCGAGCTTATGCGAGGAAAGCCCCCGTCGCGGTATCGCGACAAACTCCGCAACGTAGCGGATGCGACCGCCCGGCGCTTGAGGCCAAACAAATGGTGCCAGAAGAGGACTCGAACCTCCACGCCGTTACCAGCGCCAGCACCTGAAGCTGGTGCGTCTACCAATTCCGCCATCTGGGCACGGGGTAGGCGCGCTCCTTTAAG
>CAVSZW010000005.1:0-194805 GCA_963732535.1 uncultured Alphaproteobacteria bacterium
TGACCATTCGCGTGAGACAATCGAATGTCGGGTTTTAATGCGTTGCGGGTTTATTCAATCGTAGCGCAATCGCCGGAAGCAGTCTGACCAACGATGTTTGATTATACCCACGCCATTGTCCGGACACCGGTGTCTCGGTTATTTCGGGGCTGAGGGCGGGCGAGGGGCCGACCCAGATTTCAACTCGCTGTTGGCAGAGCATGATGCCTATGTTGCGGCGATTGGCGGGCTGGGTCTTGAAGTCGAACATTTGCCGCCTGCCGAAGCATTTCCGGACTCGATCTTCGTTGAGGACCCAGCCTTGGTGTTCAGCGAAGGCGCGATTGTCTCGAACCTTGCCGCACCGACGCCGTGCTGGTGAGGCTGAATTGCTTGCGCCGACGCTGGAAAGCCGCTTTGAACGGGTGCTATTGCAATGCAGGGGCCGGGGCATGCCGATGGCGGCGATATCTTGGTATTGCCAGACCGAGTGTTGATAGGTCTGTCTGGCCGGACCGATCGTGAAGGGGCGGAGGAGTTGATCCGCTTGCTCGCACAACTGGGCAAGCAGGGTGAGATTGCTGAAACTCCGCCCGGCGTGCTCCATTTCAAAACCGGGTGCAGCTTGATCGACGAGGAAACGGTGTTTGCTTTGCCGCAGATGGCGGCTTTGCCTGTATTTGCCGGGTTGCGGGTGGTCCTTGTTCCTGCAGGCGAAGAAAAAGCCGCGAACAAACTCCGCATCCGCGATGCCGCACTGATCGGCGATAATTTCCCCAAAAGCCGCGAGATTATCGAGAAGCTCTGGCGTCCGCACGATCCCGCTTCCGGTTGAACAAATTGGCATGATCGATGCAGGCTTGTCATGCATGTCGCTGCGGTGGCACAAGGCGGCATGACCCTCACCGCCGATCTCTATTTCTCCTTCCGCTCTCCCTATAGCTACCTCGCCATCGGCCGATACCGGGCGATGGCAGAGGAATGGGACTGTCGATATCGCGCTTCGCCCGGTCTATCCGCTGGCGATCCGCGACCCGAATTTTTTTGAACGGAGCCATCCCAATTGGCTGCGCTATACCTTTACCGACATGTTCCGCGTCGCGCAGTTTCATGGCATTCCCTTTGGCCCGCCAAAGCCCGATCCGATTGTGCAGAATTTGGCGACGCGCGAGATTGCAGACGACCAACCCTATATCCTTCGCCTGACGCGGCTGGGGCAGGCGGCGGCGCGGCGGGGCAGGGGCATCGCCTTTGCGCATGAGGTGGCGAAGCTGATCTGGGGCGGGGCCGAAAATTGGCATGAAGGCGAACATTTGGCAGGCGCTGCCGAGCGTGCCGGGCTTGAATCTTGCCGAACTGGATGCAGAGGCAATTGCTGACGCCGAAGCACTCGACGCCGAAATCCACACCAACCAAGCCGCGCTGGAAGCTGCAGGCCATTGGGGCGTGCCGACGTTTGTGTTTGATGGCGAACCTTTTTTCGGGCAAGACCGGATCGAAATGGCGCTGTGGCGGATGCAACAAAAGGGCTTGCAGCGGCGCTAAGTGCGCTTAGGGCAAAGCCATGCAAGGACTATCCCAAAAAGACTTGAGGTTATTGCGCGACGGGCAAGCGCGCCTGCAATCCGGTGATTTTGAAGGCGCGATGCTGCAAATGGCCAATGTTGCAAAGCGCACGCGGCATCCAGAGGCGCTGCACCTGTTCGCCTTTGCCCTGTTGCAAAATAATCGCGACGATGAAGCGCTGCCAGATCATGGAGACCTGTCTCGAACTCGCGCCACACCACGCGCCGTATTGGAACAGCTATGGCAGCTTGATCGACGGCATGGGGCACGCTGACAAAGCCGCAGCGGCGTTTGACAAGGCGGGGACATTGGCACCGGGCTATGCCGATCCTTGGGTCAATCTGGCGCGCATCGCATTGCGCTTCGATGATTTTCCAGAGGCAGAAACAGCCATTCAAAAAGCGTTGCGGATCGAACCCAAGCGACTCGATATTCTTGAACTGGCGGGAACCGTTGCGCGCGCGACCAACCAGCCAGACCGAGCAGCAAAACATTTCGCCGCGATCCTTGCGGTTAATCAAAACGATGCCCGCGCTCGGCATAATCTGTCCGCTGCCCTGCGCGCGATGGACCAGAGCGCGGCGGCGCTTGCCGAGATTGTGAAGGCGAAATCCGATTTGCCTGAAACACTTACCTTGAGGGCCATTTACTCGCGGATTTAGCGGAGGCATGACGAAGCGATCGCGCAATATGAGGCCGTGGTGGAGTTTAACCCCGGCCACGTCGAAGCCCATGAAATGCTCGCCAAGCTGTTACCGCAATTGGGGCAGGGAAGGGCCGCTCTCGACAGTTATCGCCGCGCGTTGCGGCGGAACCACAAAACAAGGCGTTGCTTGGCTCGGCGTTGGCGGCGGCACATGATCTTAAGGATGCCGAACAATTGACTGAATGGGCGCAACTGGGAATGCGGACATTTGGCGATGAGCCGCAATATCGTCTTTCCTTGGCTGCGGCACACCAGCACCACGGCGATCACCGTGCGGCACATGATTTGCTCGTCGGGCCGTTATGACGACATGCCCGTCGCGCGGCTATTCCTCTCGCACAGTCTGCTTTGCCTGCACGATCCAAAAGCGGCGGAGGCCCATGCTTTGGCGGCGTCGCAACTGGCTCCGCTCGATCAAAGCGCGTGGGCGCATTTGAGCGTGATCTGGCGGTTGCTGGAGGAAGCCCGCGAACATTGGCTAGCGGATTATGATCGCTTTGTGATGCCCGTCGATATTGCTCTTCCCGATGGTTTGCAGTCAAGACTGGAGGCGATGCACACATTGCAGATGCATCCCGCTGAACAGTCTTTGCGTGGAGGCACACAAACTCGCGGCAATTTGTTCGACAGGCGCGTGCCCGAGGTGAAAGCGTTGTCGGATGAAATTCGGCGTGCCGTGGCTGCCCAAATCGCAACGCTTCCCGATGATCAGACGCATCCGTTTTTGTCGCGTAAATCGAGCATATTTGATTTCTCCGCTTCGTGGTCGGTGCGACTGGCCAGCGAAGGTTTCCACATCAACCATATCCACCCGATGGGCTGGATCAGCTCCGCGCTTTATGTCGATTTGCCGCCAGAAATGGACAACAAATCGGGCGCTCTTGCCTTTGGTGTGCCCGATGCCGAATATGGGCTCGATCTGCCTCCGCGCTGGGTGGAAGTTCCCAGAGTCGGGCGGCTTGTACTCTTCCCATCTTATTTCTGGCATGGCACTTTGCCGTTTCAAAACGAGAAGCACCGGTTGACCGTGGCCTTTGATGTGGTGCCGGACGTTTTAGCATGAGCGAAACAGTGACCGGCGGCTGCCAATGTGGACGTGTTCGCTACACTGTCGAGATCGATGATTTTGACGCCTATCTGTGCCATTGTCGCATGTGTCAGCGGGCGACCGGTAATGTTTCGATAGCGTTCAAAAATGTTGAAAAGGCAAAGCTGCAACTGGTCGCATGAGCCAGACTATTACGCATCATCGCGCATCGCGCGCAGGCCGTTTTGCGCAATATGTGGGACGCCTTTGGGTTTTGACTATCCAGATCACAGCAAATGCGATCTGACCGTCGGCAGCTTTGATGATCCATCGCACTTTGTACCGGTGGCGCATTTCGCGGCGGAGTCGCTGCATGAGGCATGGATTGATACCAGCGCGCTGCGGCGAGACCGCGCCGATGAATATGATAAGCTGATACAACGTTGGCAGGAGGCTGGCCTTGATGTCCCGAAATGAGGTGGAGACTTGGCAATTTGATGCCGCGACGGCATTCGCTTGCTGTGCATGAAATGGGCGGGGGAAGCCCCTGATCCTGATTCATGGCTATTTTCTCCGACGCGCAAACCAACTGGATCAGATATGGCCATGCCGCGCTGCTGGCGGAGGCGGGCTTTCGGGTGATCATGCCTGATTTGCGCGCGCATGGGCAAAGCGGAAAGCCGCATGATCCGAGCATCCTATCCGCCCGACATATTGGCCGATGATCAGTTTGCCTTGATAGACCATCTTGGCCTGACGGATCTTCGACTTGGGCGGCTATTCGCTGGGCGGGCGCACGGTGGCGCGGATGCTGGCGCGCGGTTGTCGTCCGCGCCGTGCGATCATTTCGGGCATGGGCCTCGAAGGGCTGACCGACACCGGCGCGCGATCAGCGCATTTCCGCCATGTGCTTGAAAATCTGGGACAGCACGAGCGAGGTTCGCCCGCATTCATGGCAGAGGCATTTTTGAAAACCACGGGCGGCGACGGCTTGGCGTTGCTGCGTTTGCTTGACAGCTTTGTCGATACCACACTTGCCGAAATCCGAGGCTTTCGAACTGCCCATCGCGGTCATTTGTGGGGCCGAGGATCAGGATAATGGTTCGGCCAGTCGCACTTGCCGATGCGCTGCCCCATGGCCATTATTTTGAAACACCCGGCAATCATATGAGCGCAGTCGTGAAACCCGAATTGGGCATCGCCATCCGCGATTTTCTGTTGAAATGATGTTGCAATTGTAACCAGTCGGCAAGCGGCGCAATAGTTTCGACGAACGGCAACCGCACAGCTTGACCACTGCTTCGGGTAGGCCCACTCTTCCGGCCAAATTGATTTTGCTGGGGAGTTTTCCGATGAGATATTTCACATCTGTTGCCGCAATTGCGGCGGCTTTGATGGCCGTACCTGCTCTGGCGCAAGAAGCTGCGCCAACCGTTGCCGACGCCGAGGCTTTTATCGCAACGGCGGAGAAGGATTTATACGATTTCACATTGAAGCAGGCCGTGTTGGCTGGATCAACGCAACCTATATCACCGACGATACCGATGCCCTGGCCGCTAAATATGGCGAAATCGGCACCGAGAAAGCGGTGAAATATGCTTTGGATGCTGCGAAATACCAGAATGTTGCCGGGCTTTCGGCGGAAACCAAACGCAAACTGGATGTCTTGCGCGGCGGCCTGGTGTTGCCAGCGCCAACCAAGGAGGGGGCCGCAGCTGAACTCTCTGTCATCGCGACCAAATTGGGATCGGCCTATGGCAAAGGCAAAGGCACGTTGCGCGGCAAGGAAATCAACGGCTCCGATATCGAGGCCGAAATGGGGACCAACCGGAACCCCGATGAACTGAAGGAAATGTGGACCAGCTGGCATGACAATGTCGGTGGCTCCAATGGGCAAGGATTATGCCCGCATGGTGGGAATTGCCAATGAAGGTGCAACCGAGCTGGGCTTTAAGGATGTCGGCGCAATGTGGCGTTCTGGCTATGATATGCCCGCCGATGATTTCGCCAAGCTGACCGATAAGTTGTGGCTGGAGGTGAAGCCGCTTTATGACGAACTGCACACCTATGTTCGCGCGCAGCTGAACAAGAAATATGGTGACAAGGTGCAAGCCAAAACCGGGCCGATCCGCGCGGATTTGCTCGGCAATATGTGGGCGCAGGAATGGGGCGATATTTATGATGTCGTCGCCCCTGCGGGCTCGGGCGAAATTGGCTATGACATTGGCGAATTGCTGAAGGCAAAAGGCGTTGATGAAATCGGCATGGTGAAAACCGGTGAGGGCTTTTTCTCGTCACTGGGTTTCGAGCCATTACCCAAAAGCTTTTATGATCGCTCGCAATTCCTGAAACCGAGAGACCGCGAAGTCGTTTGCCATGCCTCGGCGTGGGATATTGACAATGTCGATGATCTGCGGATCAAGATGTGCATCAAGATCAATTCGAATGATTTTGTCACGATCCACCACGAACTGGGCCATAATTATTATCAGCGCGCCTATAACAAGCAAGAGCTATCTGCATCTGAATGGCGCGAATGACGGTTTCCACGAAGCGATTGGCGATGCCATCGCGCTGTCGATCACGCCCGAATATCTGGTGCAGATCGGATTGCTCGATAAGGCAAAAGTGCCGGGGGCGGAAAAGGATACCGGGCTGTTGCTGCGTCAGGCGATGGACAAGGTGGCGTTTCTGCCCTTTGGCTTGCTCGTCGATAAATGGCGTTGGGGGGTGTTTGACGGGTCGATCTCGACCGCCAATTACAACAAGGGCTGGACCGATCTGCGCCGACAATATCAAGGAATCGTGCCGCCGGTCGAGCGCGCCGCAGACCGCTTTGATCCGGGAGCCAAATATCATATTCCCGGCAACACGCCCTATACCCGTTATTTCCTTGCGCGGATTTTGCAGTTCCAGTTTTTCAAGGCGGCTTGTGATGCCGCAGGCTGGAAAGGGCCGCTGCATCGTTGCTCCTTTTATGGCAACAAAGAAGTTGGAAAGCGGCTGAACGCGATGCTTGAAATGGGCGCATCAAAGCCTTGGCCCGATGCCTTGCAGGCATTCACCGGCAGCCGGGAAATGTCTGGCAAGGCGATGATTGCTTATTTCAAGCCGCTGATGGACTGGCTGAAAAAGCAAAATAAGGGCCAGAAAAAGGGATGGTGACCCCTTCACCAGACAACGGTTTAGTGCAGAACGGCGATCATATCGAAGTGATCGCCGGAACGCATGAAGGCCGGTCTGGTGTGGTTGAGGATTGGAAATTGAGCAAAACCGGCCATGCGACCATCACCGTGCGAGAGGCGAATGGTGAGCGGTTCAAGACATTGGCCCGCAATGTGCGGGTGCAGTGAAGTCGTATGAAATACAGTGGTTACACACCATAAATACAAACACTTCGTCATTCCCGCGAAGGCGGGAATCCATCACCTGATGCTAAAGTTTAAGCCGTCCCGTTGCATAAACCTGAAGGTCAGGTGATGGATTCCCGCCTTCGCGGGAATGACGTCAGTTTGTTTTTGGAGAAGGTTATTCTCATTCACCTAAATGGTGGCTCGTTAAACGCCCGCAATTTTCGGCTATGAAGGCTATTTCCCGCCTCGCGCAGATATTCGCAGGTCTGGATGCCGATCTGCAAATGCGCGGCGATGGCTTCTTCGTAAAAGCGGTTGGCTTGGCCCGGAAGCTTGATCTCTCCGTGCAGTGGCTTGTCCGATACGCAGAGCAATGTGCCATAGGGCACACGGAAACGATATCCTTGCGCGGCGATGGTGGCCGATTCCATATCGATGGCAATTGCCCGGCTTTGCGAGAAACGCAGCGCGCTGTCGGTATAGCGCAGTTCCCAGTTGCGGTCATCGGTGGTGACCACCGTGCCGGTGCGCATCCGCCGTTTCAAATCTGCGCCGCTTGTGCCCGAAACCTGTTCGGCGGCGGCGGCCAGCGCTTGCTGGATTTCGGCGATGGGCGGGATCGGGATTTCGGGTGGCAGCACATTGTCGAGGATATTATCATCGCGCAGATAGGCGTGGGCGAGGACATAATCGCCGATCCGCTGGCTCTCGCGCAATCCTCCGCAATGGCCGATCATCAGCCATGCCTCGGGGCGCAACACGGCCAGGTGATCGCAGATATTCTTCGCGTTGGACGGGCCAACACCAATGTTGACCAGCGTGATCCCCGATCGGTTCGGTCCGATCAGGTGATAGGCAGGCATCTGATGCCGACGCCATGTGCTGTCGGCCACCAGCTGTGCATGATCGTCTGTCGGTTGATCGACATACAATCCGCCAGCGCCTGAAAGCGCGGTAAAGCGGCCATTGCCCACCTGTTTGCAGGCCCAGCCCACAAATTCATCAACATAGCGGTGATAGTTGGTGAACAGGATATAGCGTTGGAAATGCTCTGGCGGCGTCCCGGTATAATGTTTGAGCCGCGCCAGCGAGAAATCGGTGCGTAGGCCATCAAAAAGCGATAATGGTGCGCCGCCCTCATCGGGGAGCAGGAGGCCGTCTGCGGCTTCATCGCCAATAGCGGCAAGTTCGGTAGCGGGAAACCAGCGCATCAGTTCTGCCGTGGTAACGTCGCCCAACTCCAGATTGTCACCACCGTCGAGAACATAAGGGAAGGGGATTTCCTGCCTGCTTGCACTCACTTCAATCGTTATCGCATATTGTTGCAACAGCAATTCGATCTGGCGTTTTCAGATAATCGTCGAAAAGCTTCGGTCGCGTTATCGTGATCCGGTAGGTCCCGGGCTTATCCAATCGCCCAAATGCAAGATTGGTGATATTGCCATGTTCGACGCCATCATAATGGATCACGAGTTGCGGATAGGCAAAACTGCCGTCTTTGCGTGCCGCAGGATCGGGCGGGGTGCGATCATTCAGGAAACGCGTCAATGCCGCGCGCAATCGCGCAACAGACGCGTCATAATGTTCGGAAATTTGGCGCGAGTATGTCGTTTGTTTGAATTGAAACCATGAAGGAAAATCGCTGATTTGGCGCAAATTGGCAAGAAAAAAAGGGCGGAGTGTGTCCCCGCCCTTTTTATTGGCATCACTTTATGACGCCTGCATGAAGAGCCGTTGCTCTTAAAGTTGGCCCAACATATGTTCCGCCGAACTTACGTTGAAATCGCCAGGCGCTTCGACATTCAGTTGCTCTACGACGCCGTCATTGACTACCATTGAGAAACGCTGACCGCGCTGACCAAGGCCAAAGCCGCTGCCGTCCATGGTAAGGCCAACAGCCTGGGCAAATTCGCCATTGCCATCGGCGAGCATGGTGACGTCTGCCGATCCGCTGGCTTTGCCCCATGCGCCCATGACGAAGGCGTCATTGACGGCGGTGCAGGCAATTTCGTCGACGCCTTTCGCTTTCAGCTCTCCTGCTTTTTCAACAAACCCCGGAAGATGCTTCGCCGAGCATGTTGGGGTAAATGCGCCGGGAACGGAGAATAGCGCGACGCGCTTGCCGGCAAAATAATCCGCAGCTTGAACAGGTTGCGGGCCTTCGGCGGTAGCCTTGGTGAATTTTACATCGGGAATCTTGTCGCCAACAGCGATGGTCATGGAAATTTCCTTTCGATTTGGGGGCGTCGCAGCAAATATTTTGCCGAGTCCTTCATTCAAATAGGCGCTCGCTTTGATTAATCCAAGGGCCACATTCGGAACCAATATTTTCAGAGTGATAGATGCTTAATTTTCCTTCACCGTTGATGTTGAAAATTCGGTAAAACCCTTCGCCCAAATTGGCCTTTCAGGCAGGTGTCTGGAAGGGGAATGAACATGAGACTAAAGGGTAAGATGGCGGCAATGACCGCCGCATTGGGTATGTTGGTCGCACAACCCGCGCAAGCATGTTGGTCCGATCATGAAGCAAAAGCGGCAAGTGTCGCCAATCTGAATATGATGATGATGGTAACGGCGTTGCGCTGTCGTAATGGCAAAGACAATTTCCTTTCCGAATATAACCGCTTCGTAAAAAATAATAATCGGCGCCTTGGCGCGCAAAATGCCGTCATAAAGGCGAGATTTGCCCGGCAAAATGGCGTCAAGGCGGCAGAAGGCGCTGCTGATCGATTTACCATCGGCCTCGCCAATCATTATGGCACCGGACATGAAACCATGGGTTGCGGCGAATTGAAAAAGCTGGCTGCCGAACTGGGAAGCAAAAGCCGCGATTCTGCCGCTTTGATCAATATTGCCGAGATGAAGGCTGGAAGGCCTAAATTGCCCGGCGGACAATGCCCTTCGCGTATCGCAGCGCGCTGAGCAGCATATAAAGCAATCTTTATATAAGCATTGCACTTCACCCAGAACACGGCTAGGGGCGGCGATAATTCACCCCTAGCCGGAGTTTTTATTGTGACCGACTATGTCGTTGCCGACCTTAGCCTTGCGGAATTTGGCCGTAAGGAAATTGCCATCGCCGAAACCGAAATGCCAGGCCTTATGGCTTTGCGCGCGGAATATGGTGCAGCGCAGCCTTTGAAGGGTGCACGGATCACCGGTTCGTTGCATATGACGATTCAAACTGCAGTGTTGATTGAAACGCTGACCGCTCTGGGTGCAGAAGTACGCTGGGCAACTTGCAACATCTTCTCGACACAAGATCACGCCGCCGCCGCCATCGCCGCCGCCAATATCCCGGTTTTTGCGATCAAGGGCGAAAGCCTTGCGGATTATTGGGACTATGTTGGCCGCATCTTCGATTGGGGTGATACAACTGCGAATATCATCCTTGACGATGGCGGCGATGCCACGATGTTTGCGCTTTGGGGCGCGCGCGTCGAAGCTGGTGAAAAGCTGTTTGAACCAAGCAACGCCGAAGAAATCGAATTTGTCCGCGCACTGAACGCGTTCCTGAAAGAAAAGCCCGGATATCTCACCGAAGTCCGTGAAGAACATTAAGGGCGTTTCTGAAGAAACCACCACGGGCGTTCACCGGCTTTATCAGATCGCTAAGGAGGGCAAATTGCCTTTCCCCGCGATCAATGTGAACGACAGCGTGACCAAGTCGAAATTCGACAATCTTTATGGCTGCAAGGAATCGCTGGTCGATGCCATCCGCCGTGCAACAGACGTAATGCTGGCAGGTAAAGTCGCCTGCGTGGCCGGTTTCGGCGATGTCGGCAAAGGCTCGGCGGCGTCATTGCGTCAGGGCGGTGCGCGGGTGATGGTGACTGAAATCGATCCAATCTGCGCGCTTCAGGCCGCGATGGAAGGCTATGAAGTCGTCACCATGGAAGAAGCCGTTCAGCGCTGCGATATCTTTGTGACGGCAACGGGCAATGAAGACGTGATTACCGCTGAACATATGAAGGCGATGAAGCCGATGGCGATCGTCTGTAACATCGGCCATTTCGACAGCGAAATCCAGATTGCTGCGCTCGATAATTATAACTGGACCGAAGTGAAGCCGGGTACCGATCTGGTCGAGTTTCCTGATGGAAAGCAGATCATCATTCTGGCGAAGGGCCGTTTGGTCAATCTGGGCTGTGCAACAGGCCATCCCAGCTTTGTGATGTCGGCAAGCTTTACCAACCAGACGCTGGCGCAAATCGAGCTGTTCACCAAGAACGAGAATTACAAGAATGATGTTTATGTCCTTCCCAAGCATCTCGACGAAAAGGTGGCGGCGCTGCATCTGGAAAAGCTGGGCGTAAAGCTGACGAAGCTTTCCGACAGGCAGGCAAGCTATATTGGCGTATCCCATACAGGGCCGTTCAAGCCCGATCATTATCGCTACTGATTGCTCGTCCACAATTTAATTGGATTTATGGGCCGTCCGGGCAATCGGGCGGCCCATTTCTTATTGCGTCGCGTGGGCTTTCGATGCACCGCCTTTCGTGCATGTTTAGCAGCAAGGTTCAGCATTAAATGGAAACGGGCGGGATCAGCATGGCGTTGATTGGCCTGTTGCTTGCTGCCTGGTTGGTTGCGGCAACCGTCGCAATATGGACCGGGCTGTCGATGCGGCGTCAGGCGCAGAAAACACTTAGGCAAACCGCGCGGCTGGGCCGACTATTGGAAACCGCGCCCGCCATTCCCGTAATCGTGCGCGGTGATGGTAAGCTTGAGGCGGCGGATCGGCTATATCGGCAATTGGGGCTGGACGAGCCTGTGACGCAGATGACCGACATTGTAGCTTTGCTTGGGCAGGGTGATGCAGGCGAATGTTGGCGTTCGCTCGATGATCTGGTGCGAGAGACCCAGCGGACGGGGAAGAAATTTGTTCAGCGCCTGACCCTCGCCGGATCGGACAGCCGCTTGATGGTGGTGGGCGATGTTGCAGACGCACAAATCTATCCCAACGGCGCAGCATTACTGTGGTTTTTCGACCTGTCTGATACCGTGCGCGATCTGGAACGCTTGGAAATGGAATCGGCGGAAGCGCGCTTGGCATTTGAGGCACTCGCCGGGTTGATCGAACATGCGCCTATTCCGATCTGGCATCGCGGCCCCGATTTGCAGCTCAATTTTGTCAATCGCGCCTATGTGTCCGCGGTGGGTGGCGACAATGGCGACGCGGTGGTGGACCGCGCCGTTGAACTGATCGAACCGGTGGGCGGCGACACCCCGATGAGCCATGCCGCCAAAGCGCAAGCAGCAGGCACGCCCCTCGAACGCATGGTCTCGTCGACCATCGCAGGCGAACGGCGGCAGTTGCGTGTGATCGATATACCATTGGGGCCATCTGGAATCGCAGGGCTTGCCATTGATGTGCAGGAATTGGTGGATGCGCGGCTCGATTTCCGGCGGCTGGCCGATACACAACGCGATATGCTCGATAAATTATCGGCCTCGGTTGCCCAGTTTGGCGCGGATCGCACATTGGAATTTTCCAACCTGCCGTTCCGCAGACTTTTTGCCTTTCGGGACGAATGGGTAGCGGCAAAGCCCGATTTTGCCCGTGTGCTGGATCGGTTGCGCGAGGGCGGCAAAATTCCCGAAGTCCGCGATTTTCCCTTGTGGCGTTCGGAAAGGGAAAACTGGTTTTTGAGTGCCGCTCCGGTTGAGGAGAATTGGTTGACGCCCGATGGCGCGCATTTGCGGTTGCTTGCCCAGCCTACGCCCGAGGGTGGTCTGATCCTGATTTTTGAGGATCGCACCGAAGAGGTGCACCTTGCGAGCGCGCGGGATACGCTGCTGCGAGTGCGGACGGCGACCTTTGACAATCTGTTCGAGGCTATCGCGGTATTTGCCGTTGATGGTAAATTGAGCATATGGAACCGGCGTTTTGCGGAGACATGGGGGGTCGATGAAGCGACGCTGGCCAAACATCCCCGGATGGACGAAATTCTCAATTCATTGGCGGCAAAGCTGAAAAAGGCCGCACAGGTTTCGGTGCTGCGTGAACTGCTGCAAATGACGATCAACAATCGTGAGCCACGGCGCAGCACGATGGAATTTGCCGACGGGCGAAAGTTCCAGCTGTCCACCGTGCCGTTGCCCGATGGAAATGCCTTGTTGGCGATGCTGGACATTACCGACAGCGCCCAAGTTGAAGAAGCGCTGCGCGAACGCAATGCAGCATTGTCCGAAGCGGATACCATCAAGGGGCGCTTCCTTGCCAATATGAGCTATGAATTCCGCACGCCGTTAACGTCGATATCGGGCTTTGCTGAAATGCTGGGCAGCGGAATCGCGGGCGAATTAACCCCGCAAGCGAGCGAATATGTCGATGCGATTGCCAAATCGGCGGAGCGGCTTTCGCAACAGATCAACACCGTGCTCGATTTCAGCCAAAGCGAGGCGGGAGCCTTGCCGATCATTCGCAAGCCGGTTGATTTGGCAGCTATGCTTGGCAAAATCGAAGCAGATGCGCGTGACAAGGCCGCCGAAATGGGGGTTGAAATCATTCTTGATGCCAAAGAGGGCGTTGGCGAATTATCGGGAGACGAGCGGCGTTTGACGCAAGCCATCGGCCATATTCTCGACAACGCAATCACCCATTGTCCGCGCGGGGCACAGGTGTTGCTGCATGGCAGCGGAAACCGTAAACAGGTGCTGATCGCGGTGTCCGACGATGGCCCCGGGATGAATGCAGGCGAGCAGGCACGGGCATTAAGTGGCAATGTTCGGAAAGCGAATGGAGAGGGCGGGCTTGGCCTGCCCTTTGCCAAGACACTGGTCGAATTGCACGGCGGTACTCTCAAGCTTGAATTGCATAAAGGGCAGGGGACGACCATCAGCCTGTTATTGCCGCGCGCGGGCGAAGGATGATGCGAGTGGAGAGCGAAGCGGAAATGCTGCAATTTGGCCGGGACTTTGCGGGCAAACTGAAGCCCGGCGATATCGTCGGCATTGATGGGCCGCTGGGCGCCGGCAAAACCGTTTTTTGCAAAGGTGTGCTTGCCGGGATGGGATTTGTGGGCGACGTAACCAGCCCGACCTATACCATCGTCCACCCATATGATCCGCCTGATGTGCGGCTCTCTCTGGCGCATGTCGATCTGTATCGGATCGAAAATCCGGAAGACGTGGACGAACTTGGCCTTTTCGAAGGTGACGCAATCACACTGGTCGAATGGGCAGAGCAATATCCGCCTTTGGCCGCAATGGCGCATTATCGATTACGGATAACACCCGATGGAGAAAATGGGCGGATGATCGAATTGGGTTAGGTAACAAATCGATTCCAACAAAACCGTAGCCCTGAGCTTGTCGAAGGGCGACTTTAAGGGCAGCGCAAACCTTGAGACGCCCTTCGACAAGCTCAGGGCTACGGTAGAAACTGAAACTTGCGATTTAAGAGGATAGATCATGGACGTATCCGCGCAGATTGCGGAATTTCTGGAAAGCGCCGGTTGGGCCGGGGCGAGCGTGAGTGCACTGGCGGGTGATGCTTCGTTTCGCCGCTATTTCCGTATCGGCAGCAAGGGCAAGGGAGCGATGCTGATGCACGCGCCGCCGCCGCATGAAGACCCGACTCCGTTTATTGGCGTCACCCGCTATTTGCTCGAAAATGGCTTTCGCGCGCCAAAGATTTATGCCGAGGATTTGAGGCAAGGTTTTCTGTTGATCGAAGATTTCGGTGACCGGCGGATGCGCGAACATATCGATGCAAATCCCACCGACGAGCGTGGCACTTACGAGGCCGCCGTGGCCACGCTCGTTGCATTGGCGAAGGCGCCGGTTGCCGACGTGCCACCTTATGATCTGGCCGCTTATATGCGCGAGGTGAAGTTGCTCAGCGAATGGTATTTGCCCGCAATGGGCGTGGATTTCGATGAGCATGAATATGACAGGCTGTGGAATGAAGCGCTGTCCCCCATATCCGGAACAGAGCATCGGGGTGTTACAGTTTTGCGTGATTATCACGCTGAGAATATCATGCTGCTCGATAATGGTGCACAAGGATTGATCGATTATCAGGACGCCCTTGCCGGGCATCCCGCCTATGATCTGGTCTCGATCCTTCAAGATGCGCGGCGCGATGTGTCCCCCGAACTGGAAAGCGCGATGCTCGATCATCATGCAGCATTATCCGGCGCGGATGAAGAGTTCCGTTTCCATTATGCACTGCTTGGCGCACAGAGGAACACCAAGATCATCGGTATTTTCACACGGCTTTGGCAGCGCGATGGCAAGGCGCGCTATCTCGATTTCCTGCCGCGCATGTGGAGCTTGCTCGAACGTGATTTGGCGCATCCCGAACTCGCTCCTTTGAAAGCATGGTTTGATCGGACAATCCCTGCCGACATCCGGCACGGTTCCCCTCTGGAGCACGTGACCGGATGAACATTCCTGACACTGCTATGGTGATGGCCGCAGGTCTGGGCACGCGAATGCGCCCGTTGACCGACAACAAACCAAAGCCTCTGGTCGAAGTCGGTGGAAAACCGCTCATCGCCTATACCTTTGAAAAGCTGCGCCTAGCGCGCGTGAGCAAGGCGGTGGTCAATATCCATTATCTGCCGCAGATGATGGTGGATTATCTGGAGGCGGGGATTGACGGCATCGACATCACCATTTCCGACGAAAGTGATTTGCTCCTTGAAACCGGTGGCGGGCTGGTCAAAGCCTTGCCGATGATCGGCGAAGACCCCTTTTTCGCGATCAACAGCGATGCGATCTGGACCGATGGAGCCGTCGATGCGCTTACCCGGCTCGCTTCGCATTGGGAAGGCGACAAAATGGACGCACTGCTGTTGTTGGTGCCGCGTGAAAATGCCCATCACCATCGGGGCAAGGGCGATTTTTTCTTGGCCGATCAAGGCCATTTGATCCGGCGCGGCGACCGCGACAGTGCACCCTATGTTTACACCGGCGTACAGTTGATCAGCAAACGCCTGCTCCGCGATGCACCCGACGGACCGTTTTCAACCAACATCTTGTGGGACAAGGCAATCGCAGAAGGCGAGGCATTTGGCCTGGTCCACGAGGGTGACTGGTTCGATATCGGCTCGCCCGCCGCAATAGCGCCGACCGAGGAAGCGTTGCTCGCCTGTGGCTGATGCTGCCCGCCCGGCTGTGTTCACGGTACCGCTTGCAGCAGACCTTGTAACCGAGCTTGCCCGAACCCTGATCGCCCGTTTCGCAGGTGACCAATTGGCGATGGCGGATGTCACCATTCTCTTGCCTAATAACCGCGCACGAACAGCATTGATCGAGGCATTTGTCAGGGAAGCAGGACAAGGGCTGTTATTGCCGCGCATGGCAGCCGTTGGCGATTTGGGACTGGATGATACGCTATCAACGTTGGTAGCACCCATGGCCGGTGCGGATAGCGTTGCGCCTGCGATTGGCGACACCGAGCGACGGTTGCTACTTGCCGGACTGATCCGCAAACAGCGTAAAGCTTTGACCGCAGTGGAAGCATTGCGGCTTGCCACGCTTCTTGCGCGGACGATTGACCAGCTGGAAATCGAGGAAAAGACCCCATCAGAGATTAATGATGACAATCTTGAGGGCGAGCTCGCGCTGCACTGGCATAGTGCTTATAGGGATTTTATCGAACTGCTCGCGGCGTACAATGCTGCTTTGGCTGGAATGGGTTTGCTGGGGCCAACCGCGCGGCGCAACGCTTTGCTTGACCGGCTGACCGAACAATTGGCGAATAATCCGCCATCGTCGCCGTTAATTGCTGCCGGGATCACGACAGCTGCGCCAGCTGTGGCCCGGTTTCTGAAACAGGTTTCGCGGCTCCCGCAGGGTCAGGTGATCCTGCCGCATATTGATTTAAGCCTTCCGAAAGAAGAATGGGATGCACTTGGCCCACACCATGGGGACGAGGGCGAACAACCGAAGCGCGATGCCGAAACCCATCCGCAATATCATCTCAAATTGCTATTGGAAGAAATGGCGGTTGGGCGGGATGAAATCACCGCCTTTGGTTTGAGTAAGTATAGTACGGCGGTAGCAGCAACGGCGGCGGCTGCCTTTGGCAATGCAGTGGCGAGCGAAACGTGGCAAGCGCTGCCAAATGGAACCAAGAAGCTGCCTCATGTGCGCGCATTGGTGGCACAGGATGTCGCCGAAGAGGCAAAAGCCATCGCCATTCTGATCCGGCAGGCGCTCGAAGTGCCTGAAAAGCGGGTCGCACTGTTAACGCCTGATCGCGAACTGGCCGTCCGCGTTGCCGCACAATTGCGGCGCTGGGAAATCATAGTTGATGACAGCGCGGGCCGCCCGCTCTTGCAAACGCCTTCGGCTACGCTGCTTTTGGCGTTGGCAGATATTTGTGCCGATGAATTTGGCCCTATAAGCCTTCTCGCCCTCCTCAAACATCCGTTGGTAAAGGCGGGCGAGGAGCGGCTTGCTTGGCTTGATCAGGTTCGCGCGCTCGATCTGGTCTTGCGTGGTCCACGGATCGGCGTGGGGCTTTCGGCAATCGACGACGCGATTGTTGCAGGGATTGAGGAAGGTGCACCCCGTGATGCTTTGCGCGCGTGGTGGACAGGGGTGGCGGAACAGCTGAAGCCCTTGGCAAATTGTTCAAGGCTGGGGCTGCTTGCCCGTATCACCCACATGACTGCTCTGGCCCAGCAGCTTTCGGAAGGCGCAGCATGGAAGGGCGAGGCGGGTCGGCAATTGGCGAGCGCAGTCGAGGCTTTGAGTGTGCTGGATTTGTCACCGCTGGATGATGTCGCCGACGATGCGCTACCCGCGCTGTTCGCACGATTGCTGGAAAGCGAAGTCGTGCGTCCGGCCTATGGTCGACATCCGCGCGTATCGATCTGGGGTTTGCTCGAAGCGCGGATGCAGCGTGCCGATCTGTTGATCTGTGCGGGGTTAAACGAAGGGAAATGGCCTCAACATCCCCAACCCGATCCGTGGTTGCCGCCAAGATTGCGCCGCAAGTTGAAACTGCCCGGACTTGAGCGGAATATCGGATTGTCAGCGCACGATCTCGTTTCAGCTCTGGGTGCGCCCGAGGTGATAGTGAGCCGGGCGCGGCGAGATCGATCCGGTCCTACGATTGCCTCGCGGTTCTGGCTGCGGATCGAAGCTTTGCTGGGGTCTAATCTCGCCGAAGAAAACGATGCGCTTAGATGGGCAAAGATGATCGACGATGCCCCTGCCATCCCGCTCGCCCCGCGTCCAAAGATCAGCCCCAATGCCGATCAGCGCCGTGTCGATATCTCGGTCACGCAAGTCGACACGCTAAAAGCCGATCCTTTTTCTTTTTATGCAGCCAAAATCATGCGGCTAAAGGCGCTATCGTCGCCGGGAACCGAACCAGACCATGCGTGGCGCGGGACGATGATCCACGACATGCTCGAACATTGGGCCAACGAAGACAATTGCCTGAGTGGCGCGCTACTGACACGTTCCGATGCATTTTTTGCCGATGCGACCATTAATCCGGTGCTGCGGACGCTGTGGCAACCCCGTATCCGGCTGGCGCTTATATGGGCGGAAGAGGAAGTTGCGAAGCTAGCCGAAGATGGCCGAACATTTGCAATTGCCGAAAAATGGGGTGTTTATTCGCTCGGTGGCATTCGTCTGTCTGGCAAAGTGGACCGGATAGACCGGATGCCCGATGGTTCGCTTGTGATTGTTGATTACAAGACAGGCAGCGCGCCTTCGGGGAAAAAGATCGCGGCGGGTTTTGCCTCGCAATTGGGCTTGCTCGGGTTGATCGCGCAAGAAAGTGGCTTTGCAGGCTTGACCGGCCAGGCCAGCAATTTTGAATATTGGACGCTTAACAAACGCGAACGCGGATCTTTCGGTGCGCGCAAAGCCTTGTTTGGCAAGAAGAATGAGGATCCCGAAGCGCATTCGCAATTCATCGCAGATTCGGGAAGTAACGCATTGGAGGCGTTTCAGGATTATCTGTTGGGAACGACCCCGTTCGTCGCCAAATTGCACCCCGAACACGCGCTGGGCAGCGATTATGATCAACTGATGCGGCTGTCCGAATGGGTGGGCCGAGATGTCTGAAACGGCTGACATCAAACCCAAAAAACTAACCGACGAACAAATGGCGGCAGTGGCCCCTGCGGACAATATCTGGCTGAGCGCGTCTGCCGGTTCGGGCAAAACACAAGTGCTGTCGGCACGCGTGATCCGGCTCCTGCTTCAGGAAGGCGTGTGGCCCGAAAACCTGCTCTGCCTTACCTTTACCAAAGCGGCGGCGGCGGAAATGGCCGAGCGGATCAATCGCAAATTGGCGAGTTGGGTGCAGATGAAGGGGCCGTCGCTGGCGAGCGAACTCGATGCCATTGGCGCTGATACCGGCCCCGATATGCAAAGGCGCGCACGCGGGCTTTTTGCTCAAGTGCTCGATGCGCCCGGTGGTGGTTTGCAGATCATGACGATCCACAGTTTCTGCCAATCCCTACTCGCTTCCTTTCCGGAAGAAGCGGGGTTGCTCCCCGGTTTCGAGCCCATCGAAGGCCGCGCGCAGGACGAATTGTTGAGCGACACGTTGCATGAGATGCTCAGCGAGGCGGAACCGCGCGGGCTGGGCTGGATTGTCGAAATCTTGCAAGATATCAGTCTCGAACTGGGCGAAAGCGGAACAATCGCTTTCCTCACACAATGCGCGCATCAGGCGGAAACATTGATCGCGCTTCCCGCCGATAAAGGGATGTTGGCCTTTGCCCGTGCCGCCGTCGGCGTTTCGTTTGAAGGCGAATTTCAAGAGGAAATGACGCGGCAATGTGCCGATACCGTGATCGACCGGGCTACGCTGCAAACAATCGCCGATATGAATACCGAATGGGGCAGTGCGCGTGGCGGCGAACGGGCGCGGAAAATTGGCGAATGGCTGGCACTTTCTGCCGAGGAGCGAGCAGCGCAATTTGATCTGATACATTTTTGTTTCGCAAAGAAAAATGGCGAGCCATTCATATCGTCAAAAGGCTTTACGCCGATGAGCGACGAATATGCCGCTCTCGCATTGGAAGCGTTTCAGTGGTCTAATGCGCTGATTATCCAGCGTGCTCTTGCCGATTATGCCGAACGCTTTGGCCGAGCATTGCAAGCAGGCCGTGCCTATGCAGAAAGCTATGTGGCGGCCAAACATACGCGCGGGGTGGTCGATTTCAACGATATGATCCGCAGCACCGCAGCCTTGCTTTCTAAGCCGGGGATATCGGAATGGGTGCGGTATAAGCTGGACCGGCGGATCGACCATATCCTGATCGATGAATTGCAGGATACCAATCAGGCGCAATGGACGATCATCAAACAACTCGCCGATGATTTTTATAGCGGCAGCGGCGCGAAAGCCGATGTGGCTGCGCGCACGATATTCTCGGTCGGCGATTACAAACAGGCGATCTACGGCTTTCAAGGGACCGACCCTGAAAAATACCGCGAGGCGCACGAAGATTTTCGCGCCAAAATAGAGCAAAGTGGAGAGATTTTGCACGATCTCACGCTCACGCGCTCGTTTCGCTCGACTGCGCCTATTCTCGATTTTGTCGATGCCGTGATCGAACATGCCGGACATCAGCATTTTGGCATTGCCCGCGAAATCCCCGAGCATCGCAGTGAACTGCCAGTGCATGGCAGCGTTGAATTGTTGCGCTGCGTATCGGCGATTCCCGACGACGACAGCGGTGAAGAGGACGAAGAGGACTGGATCACCGAAGAGAAATTGCGACTCGCACATTTGATCGCCGGCAAAGTAAAAAAATGGATAGACGATGCGCCGTGGCTGGTGACCGAAGGCCGCCATTTGCTGCCAAAAGACATCATGATCCTGCTTCGTAAACGCGGCGAATTTGCCAATTTGCTCGTCGCCCGGCTTCATGCAGCGGGTGTGCCTGTGGCCGGGATTGATCGGCTCCATCTGTCTGAATCGCTCGCGGTGCAGGATTTGATTTCCTGCATCAAATTTGTACTCCAGCCAGGAGACGATTTGAGCCTCGCCTGCATATTGGTCTCGCCATTGATAGGCTGGTCGCAGGAACTATTGCTCGAATATGGCTATCGCGAAAAAGGCGTCGAGCTATGGCGACATGTTCGCAACCATGCCGATACTGCGCCTTTGCGGGCAATGCTCACCTCTGCCGATCTGGTGACGCCGTTTGAATTTCTTGATCAGATTTTGTCCGGATCGATGGAAGGGCGGCGGAAATTGGCGGCGCGATTGGGCAGCGAATGTCTTGTCCCCATCGAAGAATTGCTGAATCTCGTGCTCACTTATCAGCAACAAGGCGGCCATTCGTTGCAAGGCTTCATTGACTGGTACGAACGCGGCGAAGGGTTGATCAAGCGCGAAGGGCTCGCGCAAAGCGAGGATGTCCGCATCCTGACGGTGCACGGTGCCAAAGGGCTCGAAGCCCCGGTTGTGATCCTTGCTGATATCGCCGTCGATCCGCTAAAAAGTGGCGGGCAGGGGCGTGGACCGGATCTGTTGCTCGATGGAGATGGCCGTCTGCCGATGCTCAATATCCGTAAAGAGGAACGCCACGGGCAGCTTGAACAGGCGCTTGCCCTGGCCGAAGCGCGCGATTTAAAAGAGCATCATCGGTTGCTTTATGTGGCACTCACGCGTGCTGCCGAACATCTTGTGCTCGCCGGGTCTTTGAGCAAAAGGCAAAAGGGCGAAGTGCCCGAACATGCTTGGTTTAACCTGCTTGAACCGGCGATGCAGGCATTGGGCGCAGGCTGGGAAGAAGCGCCAGGGCAGGTCGCGCGCATGGTCTATCGTAAAACGGCTTCGGTTACGAAAGGGGTCGCGCCAGTTTCTGTGTCGCCCGCTGCGGTTGAAGAGCCGCTATGGTTGCGAAGCCCCGCGCCGCAAGAATCGCGTCCGCCACGTCCGTTGACGCCGTCCGATCTGGGCGATGACGATTATGGTGATGGTCCTGCAAGTGCCACCCTGCTTCAAGCCGCCGAGCGGGGCAGGCTGATCCATGCACTGTTTGAACGCTATGACGGGCGCGACATTTCAGAATTTGAAATTATCGCGCACAATTGGCTCACTCGTGAAGCAAGGCATGAGGGCATCGATATCGACGCGATCATTGCCACGACCTTGGCGGTGATTGCCAATCCCGAATGGCAATCGCTCTTCTCCTCTGCCGCGCGTGCCGAAGTGCCCTTGGCGGCTTTGGTAGGCGATGTCGTGATCACTGGCCGCATAGACCGGTTGCTGATCGAGGAAAGCCGCGTGCTGCTGGTCGATTTCAAAACGGGGCGTTCGATCCCATCTTCCCCAGAAGCCTTGCCGGTTTCCCATTTGCGACAGATGGCAGCCTATGCCGCCGCGCTTGAAACGATCTTTCCGGGCCGTAAAGTGGAGGCCGCACTTCTATTCACGCACGGCCCGGTAATGATGCCGCTGCCCGATGCTTTGCTTGCCGCGCATAAGCCGGTAGTGCCCTAACCCCATACCGTAGCCCTGAGCCTGTCGAAGGGCGCTTTACCGACAAGCGCCCTTCGACAGGCTCAGGGCTACGGTTTTGTCTAAACCCACTTAAAGCAAATCTATGCCGTGCAAAGGCTTGCAAGCCATGGCGCTGCGCCATACATCGATAATCAACAAAGGAGATTCCCCATGGCAACCAAAGCAGTAGGCGACGACAATTTTGCAAGCGAAGTTTTGGCTTCGGACAAGCCGGTATTGGTGGATTTCTGGGCCGAATGGTGTGGCCCTTGCAAAATGATAGGCCCTGCGCTTGAGGAAATCAGTGAGGAATTGGCGGGCCAGGTGACGATCACCAAGCTCAATATCGATGACCATCCTGATACCCCGGGGAAATATGGTGTGCGCGGTATCCCGACGATGATCCTGTTCAAGAACGGGGAGATCGTCGATACCAAGGTGGGCGCAGCTCCCAAGGCGGCATTAAAGAGTTGGCTCGAAGGGGCTATTTAACTCCGGTAATCCGCATTGATGCTGATATAACCATGGGTCAGGTCGCACGTCCACACAGTTGCCCGGCCCGCACCCAGCCCCAGATCGACGCCGATGCGGATATCCTGCCCTTTCAGGTGCGCGGCAACCGGGGCTTCATCATAGCTGTCCACGGCTAGCCCCGCCTGCGCCACCCATTTGTCGGCAAAGCGGATCGCAAGCCGGTCGCGGTCTGCGGGTTCACCGGCCTTGCCCACCGCCATCACGACCCGGCCCCAATTGGCATCTTCGCCCGCAATCGCGGTTTTCACGAGCGGAGAGTTGGCAATGGCCATGCCGATTTTCCGCGCACTGTCATCGGAAACCGCGCCGGTCACTTCGATCTCGATAAATTTCTGCGCGCCTTCGCCGTCACGCACCACCAAATGGGCAAGCTGCCGGCAGACATCGTGCAGCGCCGCCGCAAAGGCATCGGCGCCTGCGTTTTCAAACGACACGCAGCGGCGCGTTGCCCGCTTTTCCGGTTGCAAAAGCCAGAACGGTGTCGCTGGTCGATGTGTCGCTATCGACGGTAATGCAGTTGAATGTCTGGTTGTTGGATGCGCTCAAAAGTTCCTGCAAAAAATTCGCGTCCACCGCCGCATCGGTGAAAATATAGCCCAGCATCGTCGCCATATCGGGCGCGATCATGCCGCTGCCTTTGATGATCCCCACCAGATTGACCGTGCGGCCATCCACAATGGCACTGGCGACCGCACCCTTGGCAAAGGTGTCCGTCGTGCCGATGGTATTTGCCGCATCTTCCCAGCTGCAAGGTTCGGCGGTCAATGCCGCGCGGACACCTGCCTCCGCCTTGTCCTTTGGCAAAGGCACGCCGATCACGCCGGTCGAGGAAACAAACACCTCATTTGCCGCACAGCCCAGATGCGCCGAAACTTGGGCCACAATCGCCATCACCGCCTCTGCCCCGCGAAAACCGGTAAAGGCATTGCTGTTCCCCGCATTGACCACCAACGCCCGTGCGCGGCCAGATTTCAGATGTTCACGGCAAATCTCCACTTCGGTTGAGCAACAGATGTTGCGTGTCGTAACCCCCGCAACCGCAGTACCCTCAGCCAGTTCGACAAAGGTCAGATCGCAACGATCCCATTCTTTATAGCGCGCACGGGCAATGCGCGGCGTGGCCCCTGCAATCGTAGGAGCTTCGGGGAAGGGAATGGCGAGAGGGGATTTGGCATGATCGGTCATAGCAGCAGCCCTAAGTCGCAGCAGTCCGAAGTGCAATTGGCGAATTAGGTGCCGAGTAGGCTTGCGCCCATTGAAGCAAAAATGAACCGCTCCAAACAGAACGATAGACGAAGCTTAACCTTATCCCTATATGCGCCCACATGATGGGGCAAATCACGCGCGCCTTTTTGTTTATGCTGTTGCTGCTGACGGGGATGTCGGCAAGCGATGTTGCGCGTGTCGATAACGCGCATCGTGCGGCTGCCGAGGAAATGGCGCAGGTCGCCGATCTGGATGTTGCCTCGCAAGCTTCGGGGCAGGTCTATACCGGTTCAGCCGCAGTTTCGCGTGTAATTCGTGACGAGCATAAGGCTGAACGCTTTGGTATTTATGTCGTTTCGCCCGATGCTTTTCCTTTGAGCACGCCCCCTTCGCGTTATGATGTCGCGCGCACTTAACGTGCCATTTCCGGCATTTATTGCCTGAATCTCTACCCTGCGTTTCTGACGCACCATTTTCAAATTCAAAATAAGGATACCGCCATGTTCGGCGCCGCTGCCAAAGCTTTATTCGGCTCGTCCAACGACCGATATGTGAAAAAGACGATGAAGGTCGTCGCCAAAATCAACGCGCTTGAGGATGAACTCGCGGCGCTTTCCGACGATGATCTGAAGGCACAGACGCAGCGCTTCCGGGATCGGCTCGAAGCAGGCGAAACGCTGGATGATATCCTGCCCGAAGCCTTTGCCACGGTGCGCGAAGCATCCAAGCGCACATTGGGTATGCGGCATTTCGATGTGCAGATGGTGGGCGGCATCGTGCTCCATCGCGGTGAAATTGCCGAAATGCGGACCGGCGAGGGCAAGACTCTGGTCGCAACGCTTGCAACCTATCTGAATGCGATTGAGGGCAAGGGCGTCCATGTCGTCACGGTGAACGATTATCTCGCCCGCCGCGATGCCGAATGGATGGGGCAGATCCACAATTTTCTGGGGCTCACCGTTGGCGTGATCGTACCCAACCTCAACGAACGCGAGCGTCGTGAAGCCTATGCTTGTGACATTACTTATGCGACCAATAACGAACTTGGCTTCGATTATCTGCGCGATAATATGAAGCATGAGCGCAGCCAAATGGTGCAGCGCGCCTTTAACTTCGCGATTGTCGATGAGGTCGATTCGATCCTGATCGATGAAGCGCGTACGCCGCTGATTATCTCTGGCCCGACCGACGATAAATCCGATCTGTATCTCTCGGTCCATCAGGTCGTCTTGCAGATCGACGAAGCCGATTATGAAAAGGACGAGAAGTCCAAAAACGTCACGCTGACCGAGGATGGCAATGAACGGGTCGAGCGGCTGCTGGAAGATGCCGGATTGCTCGTCGGCAACAATCTTTATGATGCCGAAAACACCCAAGTGGTGCATCATCTCGATCAGGCTTTGCGCGCCAATGTGATGTATAAACGGGACATCGATTATATCGTCAAAGACGACAAGATCATCATCATCGACGAATTTACCGGCCGGATGATGGACGGGCGGCGCTGGTCCAACGGGCTGCATCAGGCGATTGAAGCCAAAGAAGGCGTTGCGATTGAGCCGGAAAACCAGACGCTGGCAACGATCACCTTCCAGAATTATTTCCGCATGTATCCCACGATTTCGGGGATGACCGGAACGGCGGCGACCGAGGCGCAGGAATTTTTCGACATTTACAAACTGAACGTCGTCGAAATTCCTACCAACGTGCCGGTACTTCGCGTCGATGAAACCGACCAGTTTTTCAAAAACACCGCCGATAAATTTGGTGCCATCGCCAAGTCGATCAAGGAAGCCCATGATCGCGGGCAGCCGGTGTTGGTCGGCACGGTATCCATCGAGAAATCCGAATTGCTGTCCGAATATCTGGACAAGGAAGGCGTGAAGCACGCCGTCCTCAACGCGCGCTTCCACGAACAGGAAGCGCATATTGTGGCGCAGGCGGGCCGGATTGGTGACGGTCACCATCGCCACCAACATGGCGGGTCGCGGTACCGATATCCAATTGGGCGGCAATTACGAATTCCGGCTTGAGGATGAATTGAGCGAAACGTTCCCGAAGGCAAAGAACGCGACAAGGCAATTGCCAAGATCAAGGCCGAAATCGCCGAGGAAAAAGACCGTGTTCGTGCGGTAGGCGGGCTGTTTGTTCTCGCCACCGAACGCCACGAAAGCCGCCGCATCGATAATCAGCTGCGCGGTCGTACCGGTCGGCAGGGCGATCCCGGCTTGTCGCGTTTCTACCTGTGCCTTGAAGACGATTTGCTCCGCATCTTTGGTTCGGAAACTTTGTTTGCCCGGATGATGAATAGCTCGCTGGAGGACGGCGAGGCGATTGGTGGCAAATGGTTGTCGAAAGCCATTGAAACCGCGCAGCGCAAGGTCGAGGCGCGCAACTATGATATGCGGAAACAGCTGGTCGAATATGATAACGTCATGAACGATCAACGCCGCGTGATTTACCAACAGCGCGAAGAAATCATGGATGCCGATGCCGTCGATGATGTTGTCGATGATATGTTGCAGGAAACCGTGAACAGCGTAGTCGCCGATCATTGCCCGCCCGAAACCTATCCCGAACAATGGGATATGGACGGGTTGAAAGCGCGGACCGCCAGTGTCCTTGGGCTTGAGCCCGATTTCGACACTTGGCTCACTGAAGACGGGATGGACCCTGAAACCATGGAAGCGCGCATCGCCGAAATGGCACAGGCGAAACTGGAGGCGAAGCGGGCGAGCATCGATCCGGAAATTTTCCGCCAGATTGAAAAGCAGATTTTGATCCAGACGCTCGATCATCATTGGAAAGAACATCTCTCCACATTGGATGCGCTGCGTCAGGTGATTTACCTGCGCGCTTATGCCCAGAAAAATCCGATCAATGAATATAAGCAGGAAAGCTTCGGCCTGTTTCAACGCATGCTGGAGGCCATTCGAGAGGGGGTTACCAACACCGTTTCGACAAATGATTTCCGTGTCGAGGATGCGCCAGGCGATACATTGCCCGAACTCCCCGATTTTCTGACCACGCATTTCGATCCCTTCACCGGTGACGACGACAGCGATGATCTGGATGGTGGCACGAGCGGGATGGTGACGACCACGATCCCAAACCGGCAAGTGGGAACCAACCCAGCGGAAGGCAATCCTTGGGCAGATAATCCCAACATCCGCCGCAATGATCCTTGCCCATGCGGATCAGGGCAGAAATACAAGCATTGCCACGGGGTTTTGTGATCCCCGCGCTATTCGTCACCCCCGCGCAGGCGGGGTTCTCGTTAGTCGGAGAAATGTCTCCTGAGACCCCCGCCTGCGCGGGGATGACGAAAGTTTAGCTGTCCATGATCTGGCAGGCAGCTCTTTTCGCTCTCGTCGCGCTGGTTTACGCGTCGGTCGGTTTTGGCGGGGGTTCAACCTATACAGCGCTGCTGGGATTGTGGGGCGTCGATTTCAAGCTAATTCCGGTGATTGCACTTTTGTGCAATATCGTTGTGGTCAGCGGCGGTGTGGTGCGCTTTGCGCGTGCTGGATTGATCGACTGGCGAACAATGTTGCCCTTGCTTTTGGTGTCCGCTCCTTTGGCTTTCCTCGGTGGACTGGTTCCACTCAAACAGACACTGTTCTTGCTGATTTTGGGCAGCGCGCTTTTGCTTTCCTGCATTGCACTTCTCGTTCAACCTGAAAACTGGAAGCCCCGCAATTTGCCGCAACCGGCTTTGCTAGGCCTATCCGCCATTGTCGGCTTGATCGCGGGCTTGTCCGGCATCGGTGGCGGTATCTTCATGGCACCGGTGTTGCATCTGATCCGTTGGGCAGATGGAAAACGAATAGCAGCCTTTGCTTCCGTTTATATTTTGATCAATTCGCTGACGGGTGTTGCCGGACAATTGGTGAAAAACGGGCCCGCCGCGATGGCCGAGCCGCTTTGGGGATATTGGCCGTTTTTACTGGCGGTTTTGATCGGGGGGCAATTGGGCGGAATGATGGGGCTGCGCTTCTTTTCGCCACGCCTGCTGCGAAGCATGACAGCATTGCTCGTCGGCTATGTCGCCGTGCGCCTGCTGTGGCAAGCTTTTGCGTATGGTTTAAAAAAATGGCTCCCCGGGAGGGATTCGAACCCCCGACCAATTGATTAACAGTCAACTGCTCTACCACTGAGCTACCAGGGAACAACTCGACGCTGCCGAGTGAGCCGCGCCTATGACGCGCGTCGAAACAAATTGCAAGGGGTCAGGTGACAAATTGTTCCATCGCTATGCGGTCATCCAGCGCATGTTCGGGATCGAACAAAAGGGTGAGCGCGCGATTGCGATCCAAAGATACTTCCACGCTGGCGATATCCCGGATTTCACGCTGATCGGCCACCGCACTGACCGGTCTTTTGGTCGCTTCGAGGATGTTTAGCCGCACCTGATAGCGATCTGGCAAAATAGCGCCTTTCCAGCGGCGGGGCCGGAACGGGCTGATCGGAGTGAGCGCCAATAGAGGCGAATCGAGCGGCAGTATCGGACCGTTGGCGGATAGATTATAGGCAGTGGAGCCAGCGGGCGTTGAAACCAATATGCCATCGCAAATCAGCTCTTCGAGTACCACACGGCCATTCACCCATATTTCAATCTTGGCGGCTTGCCGTGTTTCGCGGAGTAACGAGACTTCGTTAATCGCGGGCAGGGTGAATGTCTCTCCCGCTGCGGTTTCAATTTTGGCGATCAATGGCGTTACTGAAAAGCTTTTTGCGCGTTCCAAGCGGTCGGCTAGTCCATCGGCTAGCCAATGGTTCATCAGGAAACCGATTGTGCCGCGATTAATTCCGTAAACAGGCAAATGGCGCTGTTCTTCGAGCAAACCATGCAAGACTTGCAGCAAATAGCCGTCTCCGCCGAGGACAATCACCGCATCCGCTTCGTCGAGACCTACAAAATCGTGGCGTGCACGCAACTCCGCCTCGGCAGACCGCGCCAGATCAACCGGAGCCGCAAGCAGCGCCAATTTATTGAATTTGGTCATCCGCCGGTGGCGTTCATGTGGCGGTGCAGCCGCAAATCACGATTTTCCATCTGTCGTTCAAAATCATGTCGTTCGGGTTTAAGGCGCAATGCCTGTTGCAACAGCCTGTCCACAGCGGCCGTTCCTTCTTCGCGGATAGCCTTGCGGAAATCGACGTGCAGGTCGGAGCCAAGGCACATGAAAACCTTACCATCGGTGGTCAGCCGGATGCGGTTGCAGCCGTCGCAGAAATTCTTGCTGAGTGGTGTGATCAAGCCAAGGCGCAGGCCAAGCCCTTCAACATGCCAATAACGGGCTGGGCCTGAGGTTTTATGGGGCAAAGGTGTAAGCTCATGATCCGCCGCTATCGGCGCGATGAAATCGTCGAGCGGGATATAATTATCGGTTCGCCCCGAAACGCCATCGCCCAGCGGCATCGTCTCGATCAGTGCCAGATCATGGCCGTTTTCGGCACAAAATTTGGCCATTGACGAAATTTCATCTTCATTCTCACCTTTGAGCGCCACCATATTGATCCGAATCGCTATTCCGGTATTTTTTGCTGCAGCAATCCCGCCCAAAACCTGCGCCAGATCGCCACCACGGGTGATCCGGTTAAAGCGCGCAGGATCAAGGCTATCGAGGCTGACATTGATCCGCCGGACATGTGCCTTGGCCAATGCACCTGCATGTTCGGCCAAGCGGCTGCCATTGGTGGTGAGCGTCAATTCGTCCAAACGACCTGTGGCAACATTTTTGCCCAGTTGATCAAGCAACACCGAAATATCGCGCCGCACCAGCGGTTCACCGCCCGTCAAACGGATTTTGCGGATGCCATGATCGATGAAGCGGTCCGCGATCAGCGAAATTTCGGTATAATCGAGCAATTCGGTGCGTGGCAGGAATTTCTGGTTCTCGGGCATGCAATAATGACACCGGAAATTGCACCGATCCGTCACCGAAATCCGGAGATAGTCAATCTTGCGTCCAAAGCTATCTTGCATCGGCGAATCCCTATCCTTCCCTATCGATGCTGGCAATGGTTGTGAAAGATTTAGGCATTATAGCGGTTCGATGTCCGGTTCCCGAACCAAATC
Source organism: uncultured Alphaproteobacteria bacterium (assembly GCA_963732535.1). Lineage (GTDB taxonomy): Bacteria > Pseudomonadota > Alphaproteobacteria > Sphingomonadales > Sphingomonadaceae > Sphingorhabdus_B. The sequence continues at coordinate 29,893 of CAVSZW010000005.1, forward strand.
TTTGCCATCCATGGCCCGCGCACGCGATGCTCGCGAGTGGGTCGCACATTATGACGAGGCGCGACATGGGGCGGTGGCACTGCTGCTCATTGGAATGCGTGATCTGAAGCAAGTCAATGAACGATTTGGCCGCGACGCCGGCAATAGTGCGATCAGGGTGACCGCCGCGCGATTGCGCGCTGCTTCGCACGAATATGCTTCAAAGATTTCCCTCTTGGCTCGCCTTCCCGGGCGGGAATTCTTGTTGGCCATATCCTGTAGCGAGGATCCCGCAACGATCGATACGATCACCCGTAAATTGCTGGCCACGCTGTCCGAAGCCATCCAGCGGGGGCATGAACAGCTTTATATCAGTCCGCGGATTGGCCTTGCCATGGCGCAAGTGGATGAAAGCGGGATCGAATTGTTGAGCCGGGCACAGGGGGCGGTGTCAGAAGCCTATTCCCGCAAAGGGCGCAAACATGCGGTTGCTGCTCCAGCACTGGATTTGCAAACCGGCATTGCCAATCAACTGGATCGTGAATTGCGGGCCGCAATGGAAATCGCGTGCGATCACCATCATGTTCCAGCCCCAATTTGCTGTGACCGATGGCACGCTAACTGGCGTGGAGGCACTTGCGCGATGGCATCATGCGACGTTAGGCGAGGTGGGCGCAGGGCATTTGTTCGCCTCTGCTGATCGCTGCGATTTGCGCGAGGAATTGTCGGAGCTGATCCAAGACCGCTCGATTGCACTTGCGGCGAAATGGCCAGCGCAGCTTAGCTCGCTCCGCCTTTCGGTCAATCTTGGTGCAGACGAAATGGGGGAAGGACACTCGGCGCGATTAAAAGCGATGCTTGCACTTCACGGCTTTGATCCGGCTCGTCTTACACTGGAGCTTACCGAAGAAAGCCTGGTTAAAGATATCGAATTGGCGAGCGCCGAACTGCAGAGCTTGCGTGAACATGGGATTCGCATTGCCGTCGATGATTTCGGAACCGGCTATTCCAGCCTCTCCTATCTAAAAACCCTGCCACTGGATTATTTGAAGCTCGATAAGGGGATGACGCCCGATATCAACGGCACGGGCAAAGACCGTATAATCCTGCGCGCAATCATCGCGATGGCCAAGGCGCTTGAACTGCAGATTATCGCCGAAGGCGTGGAGCGGGCGGATGAGTTGGAAACCTTGCGGGCGGAAGGCTGCGATTTTTTTCAAGGCTTTTTGCTTTCGCCGCCGTTGACGCCAGAGGAGTTTGAACGATTTGCCATGAAACGGATTTAGAGCATGATGACATTAAGTTAAACCGCAGCCCTGAGCCTGTCGGGCCGAAGGCGGCCAGAGGCCAACGGCGTTTCACAGTACCGCGAGACGTGCTTCGACAGGCTCAGCACTAACGGTGTGATTCAACCGAATGTCATCATGCTCTAGCTCGACGCCCGCCGCGCCACGTTCGCCAACCCCTTTGACAATTGCAGACAACCGTTCAATTTGCTTGCCGGATCGGGCCAGTTGCGGTTGATCACCAGTTTACTGTCGGGGCGCAGCTTGGCGACAACTCCCAGTCTTTCCACATAGGCGAGCAAGCCGGGGACATTGGGGGGGCGATCCTCATGGAAGCTGACGAGCGCACCGCGCGGGCCGACTTCGATTTTTGAAACTTGTGCGGCAAGGGCATTTTGCTTGATCTCGATCAGGCGCAACAGGTTGTTTGCAGGTTCCGGAATAGGCCCAAAGCGATCCGACAATTCGGCTGCAAACCCTTCGATGTCACCTGCTTCGTCAAGATCATTCAATCGGCGATAGAGCGCCATGCGGACGGCCAGATCGGGGACATATTCTTCCGGAATCATGATCGGCGCGTCTATGGTTATCTGCGGTGAGAAACTGCCGCGCGGTTTGGCGAGGCCATGCGCCTCGGCGCGCACGGCCAGAACGGCCTCTTCGAGCATCGACTGGTAGAGCTCAAAGCCCACCTCGCGGATATGGCCCGATTGTTCATCCCCCACCAGATTGCCCGCACCGCGGATATCGAGATCATGGCTGGCCAGTTGGAACCCCGCCCCCAGGCTGTCGAGATCGGACAGCACCTTCAGCCGCTTTTCCGCGACTTCGCCCAACACGCGGTCAACGGGCGAGGTGAGATAGGCATAGGCGCGCGTTTTTGAACGGCCCACCCGCCCACGCAATTGATAGAGCTGTGCCAGGCCAAAGCGATCCGCACGGTGGATGATCATCGTATTGGCGCTGGGGATATCCAGCCCGCTTTCGACGATGGTGGTGGAGAGAAGAACATCATAGCGCTTGTCATAGAAAGCGCTCATCCGCTCCTCGATCTCGCCCGCCGCCATCTGTCCGTGCGCGGTGATGAATTTCACTTCAGGAACTGCGGTGCGGAGAAATTCCTCGATATCGGGCAGATCGGCGATGCGCGGCACAACGAAGAAGCTTTGTCCGCCGCGATAATGTTCGCGCAGCAATGCTTCGCGCACCACCACCGGATCCCATGGCATCACATAGGTACGGACGGCCAGGCGGTCGACCGGCGGCGTCTGGATCACCGAAAGTTCGCGCAAGCCCGACATCGCCATTTGCAGCGTGCGCGGAATCGGCGTGGCGGTAAGCGTGAGCATATGGACGTCGGTTTTCAGCGCCTTTAATTGTTCTTTATGGCCCACGCCAAACCGCTGTTCCTCATCGACGATGACGAGGCCGAGCCGTTTGAACTTGATCGATTTGGCGAGCACGGCATGGGTGCCGATGACGATATCGACAGTACCGTCTGCCAGTCCCTTCGCGTGTGCGCGTTGCCTCCGCCGCCGGCACCAGCCGCGAGAGCCGCCCGACTTTCACGGTGTATCGGCAAAGCGTTCGATGAAATTGCTGCTATGTTGCCGAGCGAGCAGCGTGGTCGGCGCGATCACCGCGACCTGATATCCCGCCATAGCCGCCGCAAAGGCTGCGCGCATCGCAACCTCGGTTTTGCCGAAGCCCACATCGCCGCAAACCAGCCGGTCCATCGGCTTGCCGCTTGCCAGATCGTCCAGAACTTCGGATATCGCGCGCTCTTGATCTTCGGTTTCCGCATAGGGAAAGCGATCGACAAAGGCGGCATAGGGTGCAGGTTCAATCTCCATCGTAACGCCCGGGCGCAAGGCCCGTTCTGCGGCCGTTCGGATCAGTTCATGCGCGATCCGGGTGATGCGTTCTTTCAGCTTCGCCTTGCGCCGCTGCCACGCCTCACCGCCCAATTTGTCGAGCGCAACATTGCCGTCATGCGAGCCATAGCGCGACAGCACGTCGATATTCTCGACCGGCACATACAGCTTGTCGCCCCCGGCATAGGATAGCGCGACGCAATCATGCGGGCTTTTGCCGACGGGGATCGAGGCGATGCCTTCATAGCGGCCAATGCCATGTTCGATATGGACGACATAATCGCCCAGCTGCATCGCCTGCCATCTCGGCAAGAAATGCGTCTGCACTTTTCGCGGCTTTTGCGGCGGCGGACGAGGCGGTCGCCCAATATGTCTTGTTCGACTTAGCAGCTCGACATCTGGCGAAGCAAAGCCATGTTCGACTGGCAGCACGACCATTGCCGCTTTGCCGCCGGTGGCCGTCCCGAGCGCCTGCTGCCAGCTGTCCCGGCAATTAAGGGCGGCGCACCATGTTCGGCAAGCAACCCCGCCAATCGTTCGCGCGCGCCATTGGAATAGCTCGCGATGATCGGTTTACGGCCACTGGTTGCTACATTCTTCCAGATGCTTGGCGACCGCTTAATAGACATTGTCCTTGCGCGCGCGTTCGGGCGCAAAATCGCGCGCGGCATTGAATGCCGAAATCGATGGTTTTTGCGCTGTCGGGTTGGGCAAAGGGGCGTGACCAGATGCGCAGCGCGTGCTTCAAACTCAGCGCCAGTTGCTCTGCGGCTCAGATAGAGCAGTTCGGGCGGCAACGGGCGATAGCTTCCGGCCTCGCCGATTGCGCCTTTACTCGGTTTTCGTAGTAATCCTTGATCGCATCAAAGCGCTGTTCCGCGGCAGCCACAGTGCCCGCGTCGCGCAGGACCAGCAGATCGTCGCCCAAATGGTCGAACAGCGTTTCCAGCCGTTCTTCAAACAGCGGCAGCCAATGGTCCATCCCCGACGAGCCGCCGTCCGTCGGATACCGCCTGATACAGCGGATCGCCGGTTGCAGTCGACGCCGAACATGCTCACGATATTGGGTGCGGAAACGGCGGATAGCATCTTCATCCATCAACGTTTCGACGGCGGGGAGCAGTGCGAATTCCTTGACCGTCCCGAACTGCGCTGCGTTGCGGGATTGAAAGCGCGAATTGTTTCGATCTCGTCGCCGAAAGAAATCGAGCCGCAGCCCGTCTTCGCTTCCCGCCGGGATCAGATCGACCAGACTGCCGCGCATCGCAAATTCGCCCGCCTCGGCCACGGTATCGACGCGGAAATAGCCATTGGCTTGCAGCAGATGCGCGAGTTTTTCGCGACTGATCGAAACGCCCGAAGCCAAGCATCGCCCCCGTCTGCCGGATGCGAAACGGTGTGATCACGCGTTGCATCACCGCACCGATTGTGGTGAGCACCAATTGCTTTGCTTTAGTCGGCTTCTGCAAGCGATTGAGCGTCGCCATCCGCTCGGCTGGTCACCGCGAGCGACGGCGAGGCGCGGTCATAGGGCAGGCAATCCCATGCCGGGAATTGCAATATCTCCAGCTCGCCAGCGAAAAACGGCACAGTATCGGCGAGCATCCGCATTTCGGCATCGTCTGCCGCAATAAACAACGTCCGGCCCTTTGCGGCGCGCGCCAGATCGGCGAGCAACAACGGAGTAAAGCCCGTCGGCACGGACGAAAGCGTCAGCGGGGTTTTGGCCGAAATAATGGTGGAAAGTTCAGGCATGGATATCAGTCTGGCTGAGCCAACCCAACCGGCAGCTTCACAAAATCCAGCCGCCGCCATCTCGTCCATCATCGGCCCTTCAAACTCCGCCGGAATCGCGATGGTTCCCAAAGCCCAGCCCATGATATCGACATCCTGTTCTTCCAACACCCGCTCAAACCAGGCAAAGTCCTTCTGCGTCCCACCGATCATGGGCCGAATCGAAAAAGCCGCCGACAATGGCATCGGCCTCGCGCGTGCCGCGATGGTGCGCGCGAAAGTGCAATTTGCGGCGATAGGCTTCCCGGTCCATAAATGTCCTGTTCGGTAGTGGGTTGATCGCGCATCAGCGCTATAGATGGCCCTAGCCATGCGTCCCGATATTCTCAATCCTCTATTTGCCGAAGTGCAGAACGTTAAAAGGCGTGGGGCCAGGGTTAAGCCAAGCCGCTGACCAAGCTGGGCCTCGAACGGGTGAAAGACCTGATCTACCATTTTCCCGCAAACTGGATTTATCGAAAAGCGGTGTCGGTGATCGATCTTGCCGATATCGGGCAGAATATCATCGTCCGCCTTGTAATCGGTGATCACAAAAGCGGCGGCAGCGCGCGGGCGCCGACGCGGATCATGGGGATTGATGCAGACGGGCAATATGTCTCGCTCACCTTTTTTGGGCGCAATGGCGGCTGGGCGCGCAAACAATTGCCGATTGGCGAGGAGCGGATCATTTCGGGCAAGCTGGAACAATATGGCGATCAGCTGCAAATCGTTCATCCCGATCATATCGCAGCGGTAACGGGCGGCGCTGCCCCGGCGATGATCGAGCCGGTCTATCCGCTGTCCGAGGGATTGACCAACGGGCGGCTCTCGCAATTGGTGGTGCAGGGGATCTGGAAGCGCTGCCCGAGTTGGCCGAATGGATCGAGCCGAGTTTGCTTGCTGAAAAGGGCTGGACAAGCTGGCACGATGCGCTGGTTTCTGTGCATCGTAAAGATGGCGACAGTCCTCGTGACCGGCTCGCCTATGATGAGCTTTTCGCCAACCAATTGGCGATGCGGCTCGTGCGTGCAGCACTCGATAAGCGTCGCGGCACGCCGATTGCTGGCGATGACAGGCTGGTTTCGCAGCTGCGGATGCCTTTTGCGCTCACTGGCGCGCAAGACCGTGTTATCCGCGAAATCGAAGGCGATATGGCGCAGCCTCGCCCGATGCTCCGGCTGCTGCAAGGCGATGTTGGTTCTGGCAAAACAATGGTCGCACTCCACGCATTGCTCCGCGCGGTTGAGGCCGGGTTTCAAGGGGCGCTGCTTGCTCCCACCGAAATTCTTGCCCGGCAGCATATCGCCAATCTGCAAAGCAGTTTAGCGGGGCTTGCCAGTGAATGTCGCAATCCTGACGGGGCGAGATAAAGGGCCGGGTGCGCAAATCGGTGTTAATGGGACTCGCCGATGGCTCGATTGATATTCTCGTTGGCACCCACGCGATCTTTCAGGAAGCGGTGACCTATAAGGCGCTGGCGCTGGCGATCATTGACGAACAGCACCGTTTCGGCGTGTCGCAGCGGTTGATGCTGTCGAAAAAGGGCAGGGGTGTGCCGCATTTGCTGGTGATGACGGCAACGCCGATCCCGCGCAGTCTCGCGCTCGCCGCCTATGGCGACATGGATGTCTCGCAAATTGACGAAATGCCGCCCGGGCGAACGCCAGTTGAAACGCTGGTGATGGCGCAAAACCGCTTGGGCGAGTTGGTCGACGGGGTCGCGCGGCATCTGTCGTCGGGCAAACAGGCTTTTTGGGTTTGTCCGTTGGTGGAGGAAAGCGAGAATAGCGATTTGGCGGCGGCGGAACAGCGCGCCGCTGAACTCCGCTTGCGATTTGGCGATCAGGTTGCGGTGATCCATGGGCGGATGAAGGGGCCGGAAAAAGACGCGGTGATGGAAGATTTTGCGGGCGGCAAGACGCGGCTGCTGGTGGCAACAACGGTGATCGAAGTTGGCGTCGATGTGCCCAATGCCAGCCTGATGATTGTCGAGGCGGCAGACCGTTTTGGCCTTGCCCAATTGCACCAATTGCGAGGACGCGTGGGGCGGGGATCGGCGAAATCGCGTCTGCATTTTGGTGCGAAGTGATCAGATCGGCGAGACCGCGCGTGCGCGTTTGGCGTTGATGCGCGAAACCAACGACGGCTTCCGCATTGCCGAAGAGGATCTCAAACTGCGCGGGGCAGGAGAAATGCTGGGGACGCGGCAATCGGGTGAAAGCCCGTTTCGCGTCGCGACCAACGAACAGGTGCGCGAATTGATACCTGCGGCTTCGGCTGATGCCAGATTATTGCTGGATCGCGACGGCGGCCTTGAAGGACCACGCGGACAAGCAGCGCGGGTGGCGCTATATCTGTTTGAACGCGACGCCGGCGTGGCAACGCTTAGAAGCGGTTAGCGCGCTTTGCCGCCTATTTTGTCGATGAGCGCCAGAAAATCGGGAAGCCGGATCACGCGCTCAAATTGAAAACCTGCGCGGCCATCGACCGTCCAGATCAAATGCGCTTCGATTCTGCCGACAACGGGCAGACGCAATTCGATGCGATCACCATGTTCAAACACCACATTGTCATCGATCATGAAGCCATGGGCGGACACATTGGAGATGTGCATTTTTTGATCGCCATAACGACGGCTTTCGGCGATTGCGACATGGTTTGCCCGATGCCTTGCAGCACGGCGCATATCATACATCGGGTCGGTTGCGGCATTCGCCATAGTGTCCGGTATCCTGTCCTTGCGGGTCGCAAAAACCGTTCTGGCAGGAAATTACCAACAAAATGTAAAATCGTGGACCATTTAGTTCAGGAAAAGCGCAAAATTCCGTGTTTCTTTTTACCGGCCGAGATTTTTACGCCTTCGGTTCTGGCCGAAATTACAGCATTTTCATCTGCAATAACAATATCATCAACCCGTGCACCGCCACCCGCGATCAAACGACGTGCATCTTTTTTAGAACTTGCAAAATTTAGTGAAACCAAAGCATCCAAAATAGAAATACTTGGCTCATCAGAGGTGATTTCGGGCAAATCATCGCCTGCTGCTCCATCGGCGAATGTCTTGCGTGCGGTTTCCGCAGCCGCTTTGGCCGCTTCCTCGCCACGGCACATCGCGGTCGCCTCGTTCGCCAGAATTTCCTTGGCGGCATTAATTTCGCTGCCTTGCAGGTGCTTCGAGCCGCGCGATTTCATCTTTCGGGAAGTTCGGTGAACAGCCTCAGGAATTTGCCAACATCGCGATCATCGGTATTCCGCCAGAATTGCCAATAATCATAGGTTGGCAGAAAATCTTCATGCAGCCAGACCGCGCCATTTACCGTCTTGCCCATTTTCGCGCCGTCGGCGGTGGTAACCAGCGGACTGGTGATCCCGAAAAGCTCGGCCTGCTCCATCCGCCGCGTCAAATCGACCCCGGCGATGATATTGGACCATTGTTCCGATCCTCCGCATTGCAGGCGGCAGCCATAGCGGCGGTATAGCTCCAGAAAATCATAGGCCTGAAGGATCATATAGTTGAATTCGAGGAACGATAGGGATTGCTCGCGATCCAACCGTTGCTTGACGGATTTCGAGCGTCAACATCCGGTTGATCGAAAAATGCCGCCCTGCATCGCGCAGGAACGGGATATATTCCAGCTTGTCGAGCCATTCGGCATTATCGACCATGATCGCATCCGTCGGGCCGTCACCAAATTTCAGAAAACGTTCGAATATCCGCAGGATCGAAAGCTTGTTCGCTTCGATCATGGCATCATCCAGCATTGGCCGCGCTTCGGTTTTGTCCGAAGGATCGCCAATTTTAGTGGTGCCGCCGCCCATGATCACAATCGGCTTATGCCCGGTCTGTTGCAAACGGCGCAGCGTCATGATCTGAACCAGCGATCCGACATGCAGGCACGGACCCGTGCAATCAAAACCGATATAGGCGGTGATCGATTCTTTTGCGGCAAGCGCATCGAGCCCACTCGCGTCAGTTTGCTGGTAGATATGGCCGCGCGCATCAAGCAGGCGCAGGAGATCGGAATTATAGCTTGTCATCGGGGCCAGCGCCTAGCAGTTGTGCAACCGATGAACAATATGATCCCGTTACGCCCTTTTGCCACTGATGAATGTGGCCCTGTCTCGCTGTTTGAAGTGGAAGTTTCGTTATCGACGAACGGGCTGTTGTGGCTGCACTACATCGTCGATGCGCGGCCCGAAGATGTGGTGATGCCAAATTGCCAAGAGTCCGCGCGCACCGATGGTTTGTGGCAATCGACCTGTTTTGAAGTTTTTGTCCGTTCAATCGACAGTGCAGGCTATCTCGAATTTAATTTCGCGCCTTCGGGTCTTTGGGCAGCCTATCACTTTATGGGCTACCGTGAGGCGATGGCGGATTTGACATTGGCAAAGCCGCCGGAAATTTACCTGACGGGCGGAGAAACCTGGTTTACCATTGAGGCGAGCGTACAATTGCCAGCGGATTGGGTAAGCAAGGACCTGCTTGCCAATATCACCGCTGTGATCGAAAGCAGCGCTGGAGATAAAAGTTATTGGGCAGCTAAACACGCGGAAAAACAGGCCGATTTTCACGATCCCGATTGCTTTGTTTTATCGTTGCAGGCAGGGGAAGCTCCATGAAAACCGGACTGGACCGCCTGCTATCTGATCCCGCATTGCGCGCGCCTTTAATTGGAAAGCGCGTCGCACTTGTCGCCCATCCGGCTTCGGTTACCGCTGATCTCACCCATGCGCTTGACGCCTTGACGTCACTCGGTGACCTGAATGTAACCGCAGCCTTTGGCCCGCAACATGGGCTTAAGGGCGACAAGCAGGATAATATGGTGGAGACCGAGGATTTCACTGATCCGATCTACAATATTCCGGTATTCAGCCTCTACGGCGAAGTGCGTCGCCCATCGGGGCAGATGATGGGCACGTTCGATACCGTGTTGATCGATTTGCAAGACGTGGGCTGCCGCATCTACACCTTCATCACCACGCTACTCTACATCCTCGAAGAATCGGCAAAGCATGGCAAGGCGGTGTGGGTCTTGGATCGCCCTAATCCTGCTGGCCGACCGATTGAAGGGTTGACGCTGCGTCCCGGTTTTGAGAGTTTTGTCGGCGCAGGCCCCATTCCGATGCGTCATGGGCTAACGTTGGGCGAACTCGGCCACTGGTTCATCGATCTTTTCAAACTCGACGTTGATTATCGCGTCATCGAAATGGAGGGCTATGCCCCTGATTCCGCCCCCGGCCATGGCTGGCCGTTGCACGAACGCATCTGGGTAAACCCCAGTCCCAATGCCGCCAATTTGAATATGGCGCGCGCCTATGCCGGAACGGTGATGCTCGAAGGCGCAACCTTGAGCGAGGGCAGGGGAACGACGCGACCGCTCGAACTGTTTGGTGCCCCTGATATCGACGCGCGCGCGGTGCTTGTTGAAATGCGCGATCTGGAGCCGCGATGGCTCGAAGGCTGTATCTTGCGCGAATGTTGGTTTGAACCGACATTTCACAAACATGTGCACCAACTGTGCAGCGGAATTCAAATCCATGCCGAAGGCCCGGATTACCGGCATGATCTTTTCAAGCCGTGGCGGCTGCAAGCTTTGGCATTCAAGGCGATCCGGCGGCTCTATCCGGATTACGAACTGTGGCGTGATTTTCCATATGAATATGCTTTTGGAAAGCTGCCCATCGATGTGATTAACGGTGGACCCCAATTGCGTGAATGGGTGGATGATCAGGCCGCAATGCCTGCCGATTTGGATAGGCTCGCCCTTGCAGACGAACGGGCTTGGGCGTTCGAAAGCGCGAAATTTTTGCTCTATTAAGTTTGAAAATTCAGCCTAATTCTTCCGCACCAATTCACGCATGGCATCGTCCAGCCCTTCGAGCGTTAACGGATACATGCGATCATTCATCACCTCGCGGATGATCTTGGTCGATTGCGAATAACCCCAATGTGCCTCAGGCGTGGGATTTAGCCACACCGCAGCCGGATAGGTGTTTGCCATGCGTTGCACCCATACCGCGCCCGATTCTTCGTTAAAATGCTCCACCGAGCCGCCGGGGTGGCTGATTTCATAGGGGCTCATCGCCGCATCGCCGACAAAGATTAGCTTATAGTCATGCGGAAATTTGTGGAGTATTTCCCAAGTTGGGGTGCGTTCGGCAAAGCGGCGGCGGTTATCCTTCCACACGCCTTCGTAAACGCAGTTGTGAAAATAGAAGAATTCTAGGTTTTTAAACTCTGCGGTCGCTGCGCTAAACAGTTCTTCGCATAGCTTGATAAAAGGGTCCATCGATCCGCCGACATCGAGGAACAGCAACACCTTGATTGCGTTGCGCCGCTCGGGCCGCATGTGGATATCGAGCCAGCCTTGTTTTGCTGTTCCCGTTACGGTGGCGTCGATATCCAGTTCTTCAGCCGAGCCCGTTCGTGCAAATTTACGCAGGCGGCGCATCGCGATCTTGATATTGCGCGTGCCCAGTTCTTTGGTGTTGTCGAGGTTGGCAAATTCGCGCTTTTCCCAAACCTTTAACGCGCGCTTATGTTTGCTCTCACCGCCGATCCGCACACCTTCGGGGTTATAGCCCGAATTACCGAACGGAGATGTGCCGCCGGTGCCGATCCATTTATTCCCGCCCTGATGCCGCTTTTCCTGTTCTTCCAAACGCTCTTTGAGCGTTTTCATAATCTCGTCCCAGTCGCCAAGCGATTTGATTTTTTCCATCTCTTCGGCAGATAGGAATTTCTCGGCGATGGCCTTTAGCCAATCTTCGGGAATTTCCTGCGGATTGACCCCGTATTCGGTCAGCAATCCTTTGAAAACCTTGTTAAAAACCTGATCAAATCGATCAAGCAACGCTTCGTCTTTCACCAGTACTGCACGAGCCAGGTAATAGAATTCTTCGGGTGTTTGCTCGATTACATCAGCGCTCAAAGCTTCCAGTAAAGCCAGATGTTCTTTCAGCGATGCAGGGATGCCCGCAAGACGCAACTCGTCCAGAAAGTTGAAGAACATGGGGCAAATGGCTCCTAAACAGCGTTGCAGCAAATCTCTTGGCCGTGGATCGGCTACCCGTCAACAACCCTGAATTAACGCGCCGATAACCAATATTCTTTAGAGTATGCGGGATAACCATTCAGGTCGCAAATTATTATGGAAAATCAAGCTGTTCAACTAAATCATTGGATCGATGATACTGCACGCATTTGTGGTGAAGTTGTTGTTGATTGCTCTGAAACCGCAGGCACATTGGAAAGCGCGCTGAAATCAGCCCAGGACCTGAGCGACAAGCATCTAGAACTGGAAACGATTACCCATCAGCTGACGTCGGAAATCGAAAATGTCGCCCTGGCCACGTCTGAGGCGAGACAATTATCTGATTCAGCTAGAGATAAAGTGCAAATGGGGAGCGCTACCATTGATTCATCAATGGCCGGCTTTTCAGATATGATCGGACTGATCAATCGACTGGGCACCCATATTTCTGGATTTGCTGCAGCAATGGAGCAGGTCAAGCGCGCCTCTCAGGCAATCGACAACATCGCACGGACAACGAATATGCTCGCGCTTAACGCGGCGATTGAGGCGCAAAAGGCGGGTGAAGCTGGTAAGACTTTTTCGGTTGTTGCCGCCGAAGTTAAAAAATTAGCGCTGGATTCACGGTCCGCAGCCATCGAAATCACCGGAACCGTCAATTCGCTCTCAAACGAAGCCGAAAAGCTGGCCGAGGAAATTGGCAGTGGCATCGAAAGCAGCGGACTTGCTCAAACCCAATTCGCCAATATGGGCTTCTTACTGAGCGGACTGAGCGAGATTGTTTCCCAGGTAAACGAACGAACCGCTGAAATTGCCGAAAATACGGCGGCGATGAGCGCAGGGCTCGCAAATTCGCGCCGTGTCCGTAGGGAATTTGAGGCCGCCAACGAATCCATGCAATCAGAACTTGGCAACGCACACCGCGATATCAACGATCTGGAATATCGCGCGAATGTGATGTTTGATAAACTGGTACACAGTGGCCTATCGCGGACCGATAGCGATTTTGTTGAGCTTGCTTTAACGGAAGCTGCAAAAATAACCGCCTTTACCGAGAATGCGATCCGCGCAGGTGAATTGTCAGTCGAAGCGCTTTTCGATAGTCAAATGGTTGCCGTCGAAGGCAGCAATCCACAACGCTTTCGCACCCAATTAAGCGACTGGGCCGATGAACAATGGCGTCCCTTACTTGACGCCGCGACATGCGCTCGGAACGAGATATTGACGGTGGTTTGCAGTAGTAACAGAGGTTTTCTCCCAACACATATGACCGCATTTTCTAAATCGCCGACCGGGGAATTCAGTCATGACAACCGCTATTGCCGCAATGGCCGTGTATTTTTCGACGGAATAGACATAGCCGCGAAATCCAGCGAGCAGGATTATATGATGGCCGTTTACCGGCATACAGGTGCCGCCGATCACACCAGCAACAAAGCGGAAACCGTGGTCCGCAATGTCTATGTTCCGCTCCGGTTTAATGGGCGCCGGTGGGGTGATTTGGAAATTGCTTATATTTTTTAGGAAAGCCTTCATTTACGAGGTGGTCGCGGGTTTCCGGTTTGTGAACTAGTGCGACAAGTATATAAGAAATATACATAAGTAGATACCATGCTCCCAATTTTGCAGGTGACACCATGTGCCATCTCGCGGATTGGTCTGGGTATGTCCATGCCTTTGAAAACGTACCGACATTTTCAGCTATCCAGATAAAGGCAGCAACCAGAAACCATCCGAATAAAAGCGGCATCCAGCGATATTTTCGCCACACTCTAAACCAGACCCGCGTTCGCCAAAAAAGAATGGCCGCAAAGGCAAACAGCGCAACCCTGATATCGGGCAACCAATGGTGAGCGAAGAAATTGACATATATCAGTGCGGCCAACAGGATCGTCATTGTCCGGTTTGGATAATGGCTGAACCTAAAATCGAATATCCGCCAAATGCGTGCGATATAGCTGCCCACAGCTGCATACATGAAACCTGAAAACAGTGGCACCGCACCAATCCTCAAAACGCTTGGCTCGGGGTAGAGCCAAGAACCCGACGCGGTTTTGAACAATTCCATGATCGTCCCTACTACATGAAATATCAAAATGACCTTGGCTTCTTCCCATGTCTCCAGACGGAAAAGCAGCATGGCCGCTTGTATCGCCAAAGCTGCCAACGTTAAAAAATCATAACGGGCGAGGACGGTGTTTACAGGGTAAAAAATGTGCGTGGCGAGCAGCAATGCAAGCATAAGACCGCCAAAAAGGCAGGCCCAAGCCTGCTTGAAACCGAACAGCAGAAATTCAAATGCTCCGGAACGCCAGCCCGGCCTTGGTTCATAATTTTCGAGCAGTACCCGTACAGCATTAAATCTGGTGAAAGCGGACCAACCATTGAAGTCCGTCACAGGACTCAGCCTCCCTGCCGTCTTGCCATAAATGCAAGCCGTTCAAACAGCATCACATCCTGTTCGTTTTTCAAAAGCGCGCCGTGCAGCGGGGGGATCGCCTTGGTCGGATCACGGTTTTGCAGCACATCCAACGGCATGTCTTCGTGCAGTAAGAGTTTCAGCCAATCGAGCAATTCCGATGTGGACGGCTTTTTCTTCAGGCCCGGAACTTCCCGGATATCGTAGAAAATATCCATGGCCTTCGACACCAATATTTTCTGGATGCCGGGAAAATGGACGTCGATGATCGCTTGCATCGTCTCGCGGTCAGGGAATTTGATATAGTGGAAGAAACAGCGGCGCAGGAACGCGTCGGGCAGTTCTTTTTCGTTGTTCGAGGTAATCACCACGATAGGGCGATCTTTGGCGGCGATCGTTTCGTGGGTTTCGTACACATCGAAACTCATCCGGTCGAGTTCTTGCAACAGATCGTTGGGAAATTCGATGTCGGCTTTGTCTATCTCGTCGATCAAAAGAACAGGCAACTGCGGGCTTTCAAACGCCTCCCACAGCTTTCCTTTTTTGATGTAGTTTTTGATGTCGTGAACGCGCTCGTCGCCCAATTGCCCGTCACGCAGGCGGGCTACGGCGTCATATTCATACAGACCTTGATGCGCTTTAGTGGTCGATTTGATATTCCAGCAGATCAGCGGCGCATTGAGGGCTTTGGCAATTTCTTCGGCCAGAACGGTTTTGCCCGTGCCCGGTTCGCCCTTGACCAACAGTGGACGGCGCAGCTTAACCGCTGCATTCACAGCAACCTTCAAATCGTCGGTTGCGACATAATCTTGGGTACCTTCAAAACGCATTGCCAACCCTTCGTCTTAATCGTGCGATTAAGCCGTTAAGGCGCTGTCTTGCCCTTTGCAACCCGTATGGGAATTTTTGAACGCTGGATTCGAAATATCAGCCCATGGCGGAAAATACGGCGTGTCTCGCCGCTACCAATCTCCATAGACCGGCTTGTTGCGCCAGAATTTGCTCGGCGCCAAAAATAATTGCACGTTCAATGGCCGCAAACTCCGACAGAATTTCGAACAATTCTTGACTGGCTGGCGATTGCGGCAAAGTTCCAACGTCAGGCTGAATTCCCAAAGCAAGTGCTGTGCGTTCTAGCAATGGACGTGTCGCTTGCCAATCAAGGACAAAGGCTATCGCGGCCCCCGCAGCACATCCTTTTCGTTCAGATGTTGCCAATAACTCAAAACTTCGGCCTTGTGATGCGAGCAATGCCGTCACCTTGTCTTGATCCGCGTGGCGCTGGATCGGTCCAGCGGCCACTATCATCTGGTTTAGGAGATTGCGTTCGGCCACAAAGCCTTCGGTGGCGGCAACTACCCAACCACGAGCCGACTGGTCAACCATACGGTCTGCGGCATGATCGACAACCCCGGGATGCCGCCCATGCGAAATGGCCATAAAATGAGAAATATCGGCGAGCAGGGCCGGAAGTGATTCTTTCACCTGCCGCCGTAAATCTGTAGCGCCCACACAACGATCCAGAAATTCGACCATAGGCGCCGTGTCTCGCAAACTACCCTGTTCACGCACCAAGGCCAAAATGCCGTTCTCTGCATTCGTCGCTGAATTGAAAACTGCCGACATTCGATACCCCGCCTGATCACAAACGGGCAATTTTACCCATTAGCGTGAACGGCATGAGGTAGCAGAAACGTGTAAATGACTAGTTTACGAGGGATCGGATCGACAAGGCTTTTGCTAAATCTATTGATCCAGGAATGACCGCATTTTCCGCGAACGGCTTGGATGTTTCAACTTCCTGAGCGCCTTAGCCTCGATCTGACGAATACGTTCGCGCGTCACCGAAAACTGCTGCCCCACTTCCTCCAGCGTATGATCGGTGTTCATGCCGATACCAAAACGCATACGGAGCACGCGTTCTTCGCGGGGGGTTAAGCTTGCCAGAACGCGGGTGACCGTTTCTTTCAGGTTAGCCTGAATAGCGGCGTCCACCGGGATGATCGCGTTTTTGTCTTCGATGAAGTCGCCCAAATGGCTGTCTTCTTCATCGCCTATGGGCGTTTCGAGCGAGATCGGTTCTTTGGCGATTTTCATCACCTTACGGACTTTTTCCAGCGGCATCGAAAGACGCTCGGCCATTTCTTCGGGCGTGGGTTCGCGGCCTTGTTCGTGCAGGAATTGACGGCTGCAGCGGACAAGCTTGTTGATCGTTTCGATCATGTGCACCGGAATACGGATGGTGCGCGCTTGATCGGCGATGCTGCGGGTGATCGCTTGGCGTATCCACCAGGTCGCATAGGTGCTGAATTTATAGCCACGACGATATTCGAATTTATCGACCGCCTTCATCAGGCCGATATTGCCTTCTTGAATGAGATCAAGGAATTGCAAGCCGCGATTGGTATATTTTTTGGCAATGGAGATCACGAGGCGCAGGTTCGCTTCGACCATTTCCTTCTTGGCAATGCGCGCTTCGCGCTCGCCTTTTTGCACCATGTTGACGATGCGGCGGAACTCTTTGAGCGACATGCCGGTATTGGCCGCGATGTCGGAAACTTCGCTGCGGATGCGATCAACGGCATCGGCTTCGGTTTCGACAAATTTTGCCCATTTCTTGTCGAGGCCGGCAACGCTTTCGAGCCAGTTTTCATCCAGCTCGTGATCGACATAGCGTTCGAGGAAATCACGACGCGGGACTTTATGGCGCTCGGCCAAACGCAGCATCTGCCCACCAAGCGCGGTGAGGCGGCGGTTGAAAGAATAAAGCTGGTCAACCAGAAACTCGATCTTGTTAGCGTGGAATTTCACGCTTTCGACCTCAGCGGTCAAATCTTCGCGTAATTTCTGATATTTATTTTCCGAAGCCTTTGTGAATTCTTCGCCTGCTGACATCGACTGCATCCGTTGCAGCTGGATGTTCGAGAATTTTTTGAAAAGCGAAGTGATCGTCGCAAATTTTTCAAGCGCACCGGGCTTCAACGCCTCTTCCATTTGCGCGAGGCTAAGGGTGTTGTCTTCTTCCTCTTCCTCAACCGGACGCATCCGGCGTTCAACCTGGTCGGTTTCATCATCGTCGTCATGGGCCGCTTCGGGCTCTTCTTCGACGTCGTCTTCTTCCTTATAGGTGGGGCCGGCGGTTTTCTCGCTGATTTCCACCTCGTCCTCGTCTTCACCATCTTCGGTGAGCAATTCGGGAGCGGGTTCTTTGGTGAGCATGGCGTCGAGATCCAAGATTTCGCGCAGCTGCATTTCGCCATTGTTGAGCAAGTTCGACCATTCGATGATCGCATGGAAGGTAATCGGGCTTTCACACAAACCAAGGATCATCGTGTCGCGGCCAGCTTCGATCCGCTTGGCAATCGCAATCTCGCCTTCGCGGCTGAGCAATTCGACCGCGCCCATTTCGCGCAGATACATGCGAACAGGATCGTCGGTGCGCTCATTAGCGCCGGGTTTTTTGGCTTGGGTTAACGAGCGTGGATCGTTTTCGGAGATATTGTCGATGGTTTCGACTTCTTCCTCCGGCTCATCGCCGTCTTCGCCCGCTTCTTCCGATTCGACAATCTGCACGCCCATGTCGTTGATCGCAGACATCACATCTTCGATCTGTTCAGACGACATTTGATCCTGAGGCAACGCCGCGTTCAGCTCATCATAAGTCAAATACCCACGACGTTTCGCCTTCGCGAGCAGCTTTTTTACCTGCGCGTCATTCAGATCGATCAGCGGTGCATCGCCGCCGGTGTTATCTTCGATGTCGGGTTGCGTAGCCAATGTATTTCCGTTCCCGTTAGCCGTTTAGGCAACATCATCGCGCTGGAGTAGCGCGGAGAGCCGCCGTTCAAATTCTTCTTTTTCTGCCCTCAGCCGCTGTTGCTGGGCAAAGCTTTCCTCGGTCAAGTCATTGCTTGCTGCCTCGGTTGCCTGCCGCAACGCCGCCTCCAGTAAGGGGCGTTCGCGCATAAGCTGGATCGCTTCATCCAGCCCTTGTGCCACCGCCCCCGCAGAAATGCCCGCTTCGCCTGCTGCGTTCGGCCTGCTGAAAGCAAATGCCGATCCGTCGCCGGTGAGGAGGGATTGAGCCATATTATACAGATCAGGTCCTAATATGGTAAGCAGGGCTGCACTATCAAGTGTTTCTTTTGCCATTGATGCATCGAGGAGCGATTTCAATAAGCGGGCGTGGGCCGGGTCGCGGGGAGCAATGGTCGCGAGCGCTTCATGATGCCGTAAAATCTGCAAAGGATCCCGCAACAGCGCCGCTAAAACGCCTTGCACAAGCAGATCGCTGCCTTTGTTGCCGATATTGCGGGCTTCGCTGGTGGTGGGGCGAGGCACTGAATAGGGTTTGCGTGGCTGAAAGGGTGTGCGCTGTTGAAAGGGTGTTCTAGACGGCTTTGCAAACAACCGGTCAAAGCGCTCGGCAAAGGCATCGGCATAGTGCCTGCGGATTTCCCCATCGGCAATGTTGGCGAGATGTGTGCCCAATCGCTGTTTCAGCCCGGCTCTATCTTCAGGCGTAGCGGTTGCGCCTGCTGCCACTTCGGATTTCCAAATGCGATCCACCAGCGGCTCGGCGTTTTCGAGCAGATTGCGGAAGGCAACCGGGCCCAGAATTTTTGACCAAATCATCCGGGTCCTGCCCTTCGGGCAATGTCACAAAATCCAAACTATGCCCCGGCTTCAATCCGCCAAGGGCGCGTTGGGCTCCGCGAAACGCCGCTTTCTGCCCCGCCGAATCGCCGTCAAAGCACAACAGCGGCTTGGGTACCATCCGCCACAGCATCATGATCTGCTGTTCGGTCAGCGCCGTCCCTAATGGAGCAACTGCGTCTTCAAACCCGGCTTGGGCAAGCGCAATAACGTCCATATAGCCTTCGACCACAATCACCCGGTTTGTGGCGCGTGAGGCAGGGGAGGCCTTGTCGAGATTGTAAAGCGTCCGCCCCTTGTCGAACAATGGCGTATCGGGCGAATTCAGATATTTGGGTTCACCTGCGCCCAATATGCGCCCGCCAAAGGCAATCACGCGCCCGCGCGGATCGCGGATCGGGATCATCAGCCGGCCTCTAAAGCGATCATAAGGCTCCTTGTCATCGACAGCGATCAACAGGCCGGAATCGACCAATTTATCGACGCCGAATTTCGCCAGCGCCTCTTTCAATTTGCTCCGGCTATCGGGCGCAAAGCCGATGCCAAAGGCTTTCAGCGTCTCCGCCTTCAGCCCGCGTTTCTCGCAATAGGCCCGCGCTTCTGCGCCTTCCAGCCCTTGAAATTGCGTGACAAACCAATCCTGCGCCGCCGTCATGACGTCATATAGCGTGTTCGCGCGTTCGGCCTTTGCCGCCGCTTTCGGGTCCGCCGCCGGAACCGCCATTCCCGCCGCATCGGCCAGTTCCTTTACCGCATCCATGAACGAAAGCCCGCGCTGGTCGGTCATCCAGCGGATGGCATCGCCGTGCGCTGAACATCCAAAACAGTGATAAAAGCCCTTTTCGTCATTGATCGTGAAGCTGGGGGTCTTTTCGTTATGGAAGGGGCAACACGCCTTATATTCCCGGCCCGCCTTGGTAATTTTGGTCGTGCGTCCGATCAGCGCGGACAGCGTGGTCCGCGCGCGCAATTCATCCAGCCATTGCGGGGTGAGCGTCATGCTCTCAATTCAAAGCGGCTTTGACCAGCCCGCTGGCCTTGCCCATATCGAGTTGCGATCCGTGGCGTTCTTTAAGCGTTGCGATCACCTTGCCCATATCCTTGATCGATGCAGCGCCGAGTTCGGCCTTGATCGCCTCGATGGCTGCCTTGGTATCGTCTTCGCTCATCTGAGCGGGCATAAACGCCTCAATCACCGCCAGTTCGCTTTGTTCCTGCGCCACCAGTTCGGGGCGGTTGCCCTGTTCATACATGGTGATCAATTCGCGGCGTTGCTTCGCCATTTTTTGAAGCACTTCGACCACGAGAGTATCGTCATCGGGCATGTTTGCCGAAGTCCGCAATTCGATATCGCGGTCTTTCAGCTTGGCGAGGATCAAGCGGACGGCGGCCAGCTTTTCCTTCTCGCCCGCCTTCATGGCGCTGATTTGTGCGGCTTTGATGGTGTCTCAGATCATTTTTCTTTTCTGTAATGGGGTTGTGTGTTGCCGATAGCGCACCCGCCGCATACCGTCACCCTGAACTTGTTTGGCAATTATCCCCTTGCGTCAAGTAAAGGATTGTCGGCTATACAATAGTGTATGAAAACGAAAGCCCCTACCCTTCGCCAGTTTCAAGACCGGTTCCCGACGGAAGAAAGCTGCCTTAGACCACCTGATGCGCATCCGTTTTGGCGAGCGCCACGACTTGCGGAAAGTGCGGTCAGCGATGCCAAGTTTTACCGCGTGAAGGCGCGCAAGCTCTTATTCATGCGAATGTTGCGGCTATCAGATTTCCCCGATGGCTGGAACGCCGTTTGAGCGCACCCGCACGCCTTGCGCGATTGGTTTTTTGTCATGTTCCTGTTCTACCACTCGCGTAACGGCGTGGCTGCAAAGGAAGTCGAGCGCCAGCTTGGCGTGACCTACAAAACGGCTTGGCGCATGTGCCACGAAATCCGCAAATATATGGGCGCTGCTCGATAGCGACGATCCGCTTGGCGGCACCGGCTAGCGAAGTCGAGATTGACGAAACGCTGATCGGCGGTTCGGTGTCCGGCAAGGGTAGCGGCTACAAGGGCAACAAGACGTGCGTCGTGGGCATGCTGGAACGCGGTGGCGACGTTGATGACGCGCGTTGTCACGAGCCGCACAAAGCCCGCCATGCACTCGCTTATCAATGCGCACGTGCTGCCCGGCACGACCGTCCACACCGACGAATTTGGCGGCTACAAGGACATTGCGCACAACGGCTATCGCCACATGAAGGTCAACCACAGTCGCTCGCGAATATGTCGACGCTTTGACGGCGCTGGCGTGAACACCATCGAAGGCTTTTGGGCGCAGCGGAAGCGCGGGATAACGGCACGCATATCCATGTCAGCGGGAAGCATCTGTCGAAGTATCTGGGGGAGTTTGAGTATCGCTGGAATATGCGTCAGGCGCCTCATCTGATGCTTGATCGGATGATGGTTTCTTTCGGGCGCTAGAAGGCGGTTCACCGTTTATCATAGCGTTTAGGAGTGCATCAAAGCTCTTTTGCGGATTGTTAGTCATCTATCCTGTAGTTACAGAAGCGCCGACCGATGCTTTGGCCGATATATTGACAATTCTCCCTGAGAAACGTCCGTTCTTTAGGCTAATTCCATCCCAGAGATTAAGTCGCATCGACTTACCAAAATGGGCCGCTTTTACCGTTATGGCGAAGTCTCCGAACATCATTGTTATATCAGCACCCTCCATTCCCACTGGCGGAAAAAACTCACTTGCTCCGGTGTTAGGGGCTGCTGAAAATTAAAATTAAATTCTGAATTAGGCGGAACTTTAGCGGACGGGTCAACTAATCCGGGCGGCGCTAAGTCAAAGCCATGCGCCCCCGTCCCGTTTAAGGTATAGCCTAATTTCACATGGCCAGATGATCCGATAAACAACATATTGCGCATAGTCCCGTTGTAACCGCGCACAGTCAGGCTCAAAGTATGCTTGTCATCTAATTGACTGTCAAAAGTAAGAATTTGTCCAACATACATTTGCCCACATAAAAATCTAGGCAACCACAATCTAGGTGTTCTTTTCCACCAATGTTCACCGTCAATTGTTACGCCCCAAAGTAGCAAGCAAAGGCCGCCAGCAACCGCCAACCAACCAACCACTTGCAATGCGGTTTGCGTAGCCGTTGCAGCGGTCAAAGCGCCGCTCCCGTGATGAGGAGCGCAAACCCGTTCGTGTAGACGCCTTCTTTAAGTCCAATTCTGGACATACCCCTATACAACACCTAGACGAACGTGACGCAAGGGGATAATGCCCAACTTGTTTCAGGGTCTATTTTTCCGCATCAACCGGCGGTCGGGTTGCTGGATGGATGCTGAAACAAGTTCAGCATGACGGTTTTAGAGAAAGCGGTGGATATTCCACAGCTTTTCCCGATTAAGTGATTGACCTTCCACCGCCCCCTCTCTAGGCGCAATCCCTTAGCGACATCGTCAGAAATCTTTTGCAAAGGACCGCCAAAATGGCCGAACCTACCACTACGCGCGCGCCCTCCGGTGCTACAGGCGTTTTGGTTTTAGCCAGTGGCGAAATCATCTGGGGCCGTGGCTTTGGCGCAGAAGGGCGCGCGGTTGGCGAGGTGTGTTTCAACACCGCGATGACGGGCTATCAAGAGGTGATGACCGACCCCAGCTATGCCGGGCAAATCATCAACTTCACCTTTCCCCATATCGGCAATGTCGGCACAAACCCCGAAGATGTGGAGGCGAGCAACCCCCATGCATTGGGCGCGATCGTGCGGCAGGATGTGACCGACCCGTCCAATTTCCGCTCGACCCAGCATTTTGACGCATGGATGAAGGCCAATGGGCGGATTGGCATTTCGGGCATCGACACCCGCGCGCTGACCCGCTTGATCCGCGTGAACGGCGCGCCCAATGCGGTGATCGCCCACAGCGCCGACGGGAAGTTTGATGTCGCCGCGTTGCTGGCAGAGGCAAAGGGCTGGCCGGGGCTGGAGGGCATGGACCTCGCCAAGGATGTGACCACCTTGCAGAGCTATGGCTGGGACGAGGGGCTTTGGAAGCTGGGGCAGGGCTATACGTCGTCCCCGCGCAGGCGGGGACCTCAGGAGGCCTTGACCAACAGCGAGGGTATAACCTCCAGCGATCCCCGCCTGCGCGGGGATGACGGTGTTCGCCGCAAAGGTCGTCGCGCTCGATTATGGGATAAAGCGCAATATCCTCCGCAATCTGGTCGATGTAGGCTGCGACGTCACCGTGCTGCCCGCAAGTGCCAGTTTCGAAGACATCATGGCGCATCAGCCCGACGGCCTTTTCCTGTCCAACGGCCCCGGCGATCCGGCGGCGACGGGGGAATATGCGGTGCCGGTGATCCGGCAGTGGCTCGCGACCAAAAAGCCGTTGTTCGGCATCTGCCTTGGCCATCAAATGCTGGCGCTGGCGGTGGGGGCAAAGACCGAAAAGATGCACCAAGGCCATCGCGGCGCGAACCATCCGGTAAAGCGGCTTGAGCGACGGCGCGGTAGAGATTACCAGCATGAACCACGGCTTTGCGGTGGACGCGGAGACCTTGCCCGCGGCAACGCGAAGGCGACGCACACCAGCCTGTTCGACGGCAGCAATTGCGGTTTTGAACTGACCGACCAGCCTGCGTTTTCAGTGCAATATCACCCCGAGGCCACACCGGGTCCGATGGACAGCCATTATCTGTTTGAGAAATTTGCGGGGATGATGGGGTGAATACTGAAAGTCAAGGAAACTATCTGAGCGATCTTCAAATGCCTTTGCCCAGCGTGAAGACTGAAAATCAGCATCCCGCTCGAATACTGAACGAATAGAGTTGGCAAGCTGTTATCGATTCGGCATTCAGCGCCAGACATGACTGTCAAACAAGAAATTTTGAACGTGTGGTCGAATGATAATACTGATGCTAACTCGCAGATCGTTACAAACCGATTACTATCGGACCGAGAGCGAGCTTGGTCCGGCTTCCTCAATTGACTTTGCCGCTGATCTCGAAGAAAGCTTGATCCATCATTGCAAGATATCGACGATAGCTTTCAGCTACTGACTTCAAGTGAGCCTGATCAGTATTGTCCACCTAAAGTTCCAAGCAGTCGATGGAACCGGACTTTCGACAGAGAGATGATCGCCGAGCAGCTAATGAGATATTCGCAGATCAAGTGAACTGCATTTGCGATGCGATCGATTCGGTCTGATTTAGACCAGCATAACCAAGGATAATGCGATTAAGCGTGCGGTGCAGTTACTGCGCTTCTGGCAGGACAAGATGTGCCTTGGAGATGATCGGTAGTCGAAATTCTTCAATTCGCCTTATCTCGGCCGCCTTGTTTGACAGCCATTAAATTTGGTACAACTAATTATAGCATGGCTAACTAATGCCCAAACGCACTAACATTAAAACCACCCTCATCATCGGCCTAACCGCCGCCCTGCTGGCCACCTCCGCCTCCGCCGAAGTCACCCGCCCCGAAGACGGCCCGCCGGGCGTTTACAGCGTCGGTCATTGGGAAGGGCGCTGCGTCCGCGATGGCTGGCTGAATGGGGCTGACCATGAAAGCTGCGGCGCGGTGCTGGCTGGCTTTGTGTCGGTCAGCATCAGCCGCGATGTTAAAGGCTTAGTCGTCACGATGAACAAGGAAGGCTGCAAACGCGGCCCTGCCAAGGCCAAGATGAGCATCAAGCAGCTGGCCAAGCCGGATCGTGCGGAAAAGCTAGAAACACTGATCCGCAAACTGGCGGTGAAACAACAAAAACGATGCGGCCCCGAAGGCGAAATGCACCCAGCCACCAAAGAGGATTTGGCCGAAATCCTAAAAGAAACCGACGGGTTGGAGTTTTAAGGTAAAATGCTCAAACGCCCTGACATCCAATCCTTGCCTTTCATCGGCGCTGGCTCCATCAGCGTCGGGCAGGCGTGCGAGTCGACAAGGGGATGGGTCAATTGTGCTTCCCAAGGGTTTATCAACTTCACCCCGGTCCATTCAAAATCCTTCGACATTGCCGCGTGGCGACTGGACAATCGTGGGCAAATGCCTGTGCCGCAATTTGTACGTCGAGCAGCTTCGTTTCCTGCTTTTCCAGCTTCCGCGGGCGATCAGCGACCGAAGAATATGTGCATCGATTGCTTTATCGAAAAGACTAAGATCCTGTCGGCATAAGCTATTTCGATGATCGCTCAAGCCACGCCTCGAGCATATCCCGCTTTGGACTGCGGCCTTCGGATTTTCGATCCCTGCTGGATTTCTGCAATGGCGATACGTCGACAAGCCAGAGCTGTTCAACGCTGTTCTCGATATCCAATCGCAAACACGTCCGGTTCAGCGTCGAGCGCTTCCAACGCGCTCCAAACATTTGTATCGACAAGTAGATATCACAGCTCGAGAAATTCAATTTCCGGTTTCACGCGGCGGAATATACGGCGATGTCGAGGCCCATACTGCCGTTTGATCAATGTGCAACGGCTTCCTTTGGCCGCCATCGCACGAGCGAGCAGCGCGCTCATCCTGCTTGCGGCGTAGGTTCGTCACAGCACCATCGCGCAATTCCGCTTCAACGAACGACCGTTAGCTGCCGCAGACAAGTCTGGCATTGTGCTGATTGCATCATCGATGTTTCTGATGGTAACGGCTGCCCATAACCCAACTCCTATGATTTCAATGCAATCAATGTATGCAATGAAAGCACTTTAGTCAATGTCAAACCCATCTCCAAATCCCGTCGAAGCCCATGTCCTCGCCTATTATCTGCATGGCGCGGCGACCACGCTCGACATTTCGGGCCGCTTTTATCCACATGGCGAATTGGTGATGATCATTGCCGACAAGATTCAGGTCGCTACCCGCAAATTCGGGCGCAAGGCCAATGCTGCGTCGCGCGCTGCCGCAACGACCTTTGTCGATCATATGATTGCCGAAGGAGCCTGGACGACCAAGCAGAATGATTTCGGCGGCACGATGCACCAGTTTCAGGGCGATGCCTATAAAGCCGCGTTGAAGGCTTGGCAGGAAAGCGATGCCGTGGCCGCCAAAATGCAAGGCGCGGATGCAGAAGCGTGGGAAGCGGCATTTGCGGCGCTGACGGGCGGTTAATCGGATGCAAGACCATGTTCAAAATAATACGCACAACCGCGATTGGTCTGCTGGCCTCCAGCTTGATCACGCCTCCTGTGTTGGCAGAGGTAGTCCATCAGGAAGACGGCCCGCCGGGATATTATAGCGTGGGAAATTGGAAAGGCCGCTGCATCCGCGATGGCTGGCTTTCAGGCGCGGAAAATGAAAGCTGTGGCGCGGTGCTCGAAGGCTTTGTCTCGATCAGTCTGAGGCCGCACGGCAAAGGGCCTGACCGTGTCGTTAGACAAGCAAGGTTGCACGCGTGGCCCCGCAAAGGCCAAGATGAGCGTGGCGCAATTGGCAACAGCCGACCGGGCGGAAAAGCTGGAAAAGCTGATCCAGAAGCTGGTCACAGAAACAGCAAAAACGATGCGGCCCCGAAGGCGAAATGCTTCCCGCTACCAAAGAAGATTTGGCGGATATCCTTAAAGAAACCGACGGGTTGGAGTTTAATGCCCAAACGTACTGACATCCAATCCATCCTGATCATCGGCGCAGGCCCGATCATCATCGGGCAGGCGTGCGAGTTTGATTATTCGGGGACGCAGGCGTGCAAGGCGTTGCGTGAGGAGGGCTATCGCATCATCCTCGTCAATTCCAATCCGGCGACGATCATGACCGATCCGGATATGGTCGGCGAAAATGGCGCGACCTATGTCGAGCCGATCACGCCCGAGATTGTCGCCGAAGATCATCGAGAAAGAACGCGGCAAATACCCGAGAAAATGGCGGTGCTGCCCACGATGGGCGGGCAGACGGCGCTGAATACAGCGCTGGCGCTGGAGGCAAATGGCACGCTGGCGAAATATGACGTCGAAATGATCGGCGCCGACTGCCGAAGCCATCGACAAGGCCGAGGACCGGATCAAATTCCGCGAGGCGATGACCAAGATCGGGCTGGAATCGGCGCGGTCGGGCATTGCCCATACGCTGGACGAGGCGCTGGCGGTGCTTGAGCGCACCGGATTGCCTTCGATCATCCGCCCCAGCTTCACCATGGGCGGCACCGGCGGCGGGGTCGCCTATAACCGCGAGGAATTCATCCAGATCGTGACTGGCGGGCTCGATGCGTCGCCCACCACCGAGGTGCTGATCGAGGAATCGCTGCTTGGTTGGAAAGAATATGAGATGGAGGTTGTCCGCGACAAGAACGACAATGCCATCATCATCTGCTCGATTGAAAATATCGACCCGATGGGCGTGCATACCGGCGATTCGATCACCGTTGCCCCCGCGCTGACGCTGACTGACAAGGAATATCAGATCATGCGCAACGCGAGCATCGCTTGCTTGCGCGAAATCGGCGTGGAAACAGGCGGGTTCGAACGTACAGTTCGCCGTCAATCCCGCCGATGGCCGCTTGATCGTGATCGAGATGAACCCGCGCGTGTCGCGGTCGTCGGCGCTGGCGTCCAAAGCCACTGGCTTCCCCATTGCCAAGGTCGCGGCGAAGCTGGCGGTGGGCTATACGCTTGATGAGATTACCAACGATATCACCGGCGCGACGCCCGCTTCGTTCGAGCCGACGATTGATTATGTCGTCACCAAAATCCCGCGCTTTGCCTTTGAAAAGTTCAAGGGCAGCGAGGCGATCCTTTCCACTGCGATGAAATCGGTCGGTGAAGTGATGGCGATTGGCCGCAACATCCACGAGAGCCTTGCAAAAAGCGTTGCGCGGGCTGGAGACCGGGCTGGTCGGCTTCAACTATGTCGATGAGCTGAAAGGCGCGTCGAAGGATGAACTGGCCGCTGCGCTGTCGCGCGCCACGCCGGACCGGTTGCTGGTCGCGGCACAAGCATTGCGCGAAGGGATGTCGGTTGCCGACATCCACACCTATTCCGAAATTCGATCCCTGGTTTCTGGAGCGGATCGCCGAGATTGTCGAAGCCGAAGAAGCAGGTCAAAGCGGGCGGCTTGCCGCAGGATGCAGCGGGTATGCGCCGCCTGAAAGCCATGGGTTTTTCGGACAAGCGCCTCGCCTTCCTTGCGCTTGAATCGGCCCATGTCCGCCCCGGCATGGAAAGCGCGATCCGGCGCGGTTCGGGCCTGATCCGCGAGGCTATTGTGGCCATGACAGGCGGGATCACCGAGGCCGAAGTCCGCAAGGCCCGGCACAAACTCGGCGTCCGTCCGGTGTTCAAACGGATCGACACCTGCGCCGCCGAATTTGAAGCAAAAACGCCCTATATGTATTCAACCTACGAGGCCCCGAGATTTGGTGAGCCCGAATGTGAAAGCGCGCCCACGGATCGGGAAAAGATCGTCATCCTCGGCGGTGGACCAAACCGGATCGGGCAGGGGATCGAGTTTGATTATTGCTGCGTCCACGCCTGCTTTGCGCTGTCAGAGGCGGGCTATGAGACGATCATGGTCAACTGCAATCCCGAAACAGTTTCGACCGATTATGACACCGTCAGACCGGCTGTATTTCGAGCCGCTGACCGCCGAAGATGTGCTGGAAATCCTGCATGTCGAGAAGCAGAATGGCACGCTAAAGGGCGTGATCGTGCAATTTGGCGGGCAAACACCGCTCAATCTGGCAAAGGCGTTGGAGGATGCCGGAATTCCGATCCTCGGCACTTCGCCCGACGCCATCGATCTTGCCGAAGACCGCGAACGCTTTGCCGCCCTCGTCAACAAGCTGAAACTCAAACAGCCCGAAAACGGCATTGCCCGAAGCCGCGATGAAGCGATCAAGGTGGCGGAAACTATCGGCTATCCAGTGCTGATGCGGCCTTCCTATGTGCTTGGGTGGTCGCGCGATGGAGATCGTCGATACGCAAGCGCAGCTGGAAAATTATATCCAGACAGCCGTGATCGTTTCGGGCGATTCACCTGTGCTGATCGACAGCTATCTGCGCGACGCCATCGAAGTCGATGTTGATGCCATTTGCGATGGCGATGACGTCGTTGTTGCCGGAATTCTTCAGCATATTGAAGAAGCTGGCGTCCATAGCGGAGATTCAGCCTGCACTTTGCCTCCCTATAGTCTTCCCGACGACATCATTGCAGAAATCCGCCGTCAGGCAGAGGTGTTGGCCCGCGCGCTCCTTGTGCGCGGTTTGATGAATGTGCAATTCGCGGTGAAAGACGGGGTGGTCTATCTGATCGAGGTCAATCCACGCGCATCGCGCACCGTGCCCTTTGTCGCCAAGGCCATAGGCGCGCCTATCGCCAAAATCGCTGCCCGTGTGATGGCAGGCGAGAAGCTGAAGGACCTCCCAAAAATCGATCTCGATATCGATTATATCGCGGTGAAAGAGGCGGTATTCCCCTTTGCCCGATTTGCCGGGGTTGATCCAGTCCTCTCGCCAGAAATGAAATCCACCGGCGAAGTGATGGGGATTGATCGCGATTTTGCCACCGCCTTTGCCAAAGCGCAATTGGGGGCAGGGATGACGCTCCCCGATGGCGGCAAATTGTTCGTTTCGGTAAAAGACAGCGACAAGCCGCAAATCGTTTCTGCCGTGAACAAATTGCAGCAATTGGGCTTTGCCATATGCGCGACGGGCGGCACGGCGGATTATTTGACGGGGCAAGGTCTCAAAGTCGAACGGGTGAACAAAGTCGCGCAAGGGCGGCCGCATATTGTCGACAAGATCAAGGATGGCGAAATCGCGCTGGTTTTCAACACAACTGAGGGTTGGCAATCGCTAAAGGACAGCGAAGATATTCGCCGCTCCGCGCTAGCCAGCAAGGTGAGTTATTTCACCACGGCGTCGGGCTCGGTGGCCGCTGTCGAGGCAATTGCTGCGCTTCGAATGAGAAAACTTGAAGTTTGCCCGCTTCAGGACTATCATAAGGCCTGACAGCAATCCCCACACTGCTGAATACCACCGGGTTGGCCCTCCAGCCCCGAGCAAGATTTTGACCAAAGGAAGTGCGCCGAAATGGCAAGCCACGATAAAATGCCGATGCTGGCAGAAGGTTTTGAAAAGCTGACGGGTGACCTGAAACGGCTGCGCGCAGAGCGTCCATTGATTATCGACGCCATCGAAGAAGCACGCGCGCACGGTGATCTCTCGGAAAATGCCGAATATCATGCTGCAAAAGAACGGCAAGGGCAGGTTGAGGCAACAATTGCCGATATTGAAGACAAAATCAGCCGCGCACAGATCATTGATCCAACAACCTTATCGGGCGATAAAATTGTTTTTGGCGCAACGGTTACATTGCTCGACGAAGACGATAAACCGGTAACCTATCAGTTGGTTGGCGAAGCTGAGGCTGACGCCAAACGCGGGATGATTTCCTATAATTCGCCTTTGGGCCGTGCGCTGATCGGAAGACAAGCTAAAGACGAGGTTGAAGTCACCGTGCCATCGGGCGATAAATTTTATCTCGTTGAGAAGATCGCGTTTATTTGATCACTTTGGCCCGCTAAGGCAGTTTTATGCGGATTGTTCCCGGGCCTTTCACTAAAGCAATCGCGGCTATAAATCTCGCGTTGGCGGCGATCATGCTGATCCCGGCATTGTTCGAGCCATTGCTCGTCGCAGGGGCGCTGATCCCCGCCCGGTTTACGCAGGGCGATGCTGTGATGGCGGGCTATTATGCGTTGCCGGTATGGCTAACGCCCCTAACTTCGGCCTTTCTGCATGGCGGCATACTCCATGCGGGATTGAATATGATGATGCTCTTGATCATCGCGCCCAATCTGGAACGGGTTCTTGGCACCAAATTGATTGCAGTCCTGTACGGCGCCGGTTTGCTAGCGGCAGCGCTTGCAGAATGTCTGGCAAAACCGGATTTGTTGGCACCTGTCGTGGGCGCGAGCGGAGCAATTTCCGCATTGATTGCCAGCTATGCCCAGCTATTTCCGCGCGATCATCCTAAGGCGATGGGAGCTATCCCGCCCCGCATGGCACATGCAATGAAACTCATGGCAGGATGGGCCGTAATCAATGCCATGCTTTGGTTCGTTGGACCCAGCATTGGAATTGGTATTGCCATCTGGGCGCATATCGGTGGTTTTGCAGCAGGTTTAGCGCTCACATGGCCACTGATGCGATGGAAATATCGACACGCCTAATCAGGCATCGGGTTCCAGCAACCGATGCAAATGGACCACCACATATTTCATTTCGGCATCGTCCACTGTGCGCTGTGCAGAACCGCGCCAAGCCTCTTCGGCTTCTTCGTAATTTGGAAAAAAGCCAACGACATCCAGCTTGTCGAGTTCTTTGAAATCCAAACCCTGCGGGTCTTTTACGCGGCCACCAAAAACCAGGTGCAATAAGGGTTCGGTCATGTTTATCCTATCTGATCAATCGCGGCGGCGCGTTTCACTGGCCGCTGCTTGTCCGGCAGCCTTTACGGCTTCGCTGGCCTTGTTGACAAGGTCCCGAAACTGATCGCGCATCGAATCGGCATTCAGGCCCAGATCGTCGATCCGCTCTTTGCCCGCTTGCTTGGCAGCCTGGGCGGCCCGTTTAGCCGTATCGTTCACAGCCTTGCCGGCTTTCCCGAGCAGTTTTTTCTCTTGTTCGGTTTTGGGCAGCAACATACCGACAATCGCGCCAATCGCGATTCCTCCGACGACTATGGCCAGCGGGTTTTTATCGATCGTTTGAGTGGTATTCTTGCCAGCCTTGCGCGCCATCTCGCGCGACGAAGCCACGCTGCGCGAAGCCGCAGCCTTACCTTTATCAACGGCGGCAGTGGCGTTGCGCTTGGCTGTGCTGCTCGCATTTTTGGCGGCACCCGCCGCAGATTTCAGATTATCACCCAATTTACTCATGGCTTCAGTCTTTCAATGAATGCGCTCTTTCGCGCAAATTTTTGATTACTCCGGTAATGGGCTTGCGGGCGGCAAATAACAATATTGCTGCACTCGCCAAACCGATCATGGGTGCATTTTTCTTCAGGCTCTGTTTGCCGTCCTTTGCCACCTCGGTAAGTTGAGCTTTTTTCTTGTTCGTCCAGCGCCGGGCGATTGTCTTTGGATGCAAATCAAGACGTGCCTGTGACAAATCGTCCCTTAATCCAGCTCGCAAAATTTTTCGTTGCTCTTTCAAGGCCAATACCTTGTCGCGAAACGATTCATTCATGACGATCATCCTCGGAAAAGCTCAAATTACGTGCCGTTTTGCGCGCAGATAATGCAAAGATATAAGCTGCAATACTGAACACAAGCACAACAATAATCGTGGCCATCCACGGTCCCCAGTAATTTGCGATGATCAGCAATATTCCAAGGATCAAAGCGATAGCCGCAGCCGAAATGGACAACAGGGCAAGCAAAGCATAAATTCCCGCTTTGCGAACCACGCCGCCACTGTAATTCAGCCGAGCCTTGGCATAATCCCATTCGCTAACAGCCAACGCACGGACATCGCCCACCAAGCCCGCAATTTGTGCGCGCGGGGAGGGGGCGTCGTCGCGGCCAACGGATATTGGCGGGATGCTGTCGTCATTCATCAGCGCGTCTTTAACGTGTGTAAGTGGATTCGTCGTCTCAAAAAAACGTAGTCCTGAGCTTGTCGAGCCGAAGGCGGCCAGAGGCCAACGGCGTTTGTCGGTGAAGCGCCGTTGGCCTCTGGCCGCCTTCGGCTCGACAAGCTCAGGGCTACGGTGGTTTCTAATTAAACCGGCTGCTTGCTATTCAGGTATCGCGTCCCGAACGAACGATACGCGCCAGAACAAAACCGATCGCCGCGGCTGCGCCAATGGCGACAGCGGGGCTTTTGCGGACAAACTGGCGGGCATCTTCCAGCATATCGTCGACATCCTTGCCATCGACCTTGTCGGCAAAACCATCGACTGTATCGGCTGCCTTGCGGGCATAGTCGCCATATTGCGTGCCGACTTTTTCATCGATGGTCTCGGCGCTGTCGCGAATGATTTTGCCAATTCCGCCCAGGGCTTCGGCCGCCCGTTCCTTGCCGCGATTGGCGGCTTCGCGCGCTTTTTCGCTCGCCTGATCTTTGAAATTGTTGAACTCGTCTTTCATGTTCTTGCTCCAGTGGATTGGGTTTTGCCCGGATCAGCCTTTGCTTTGGCGACACCGTTTTTGGGTGCGGCTTTGGGTTTGGACGTGGCCGCTTTTTTGGCAGCAGCTGGCTTTTTGGCTGTTGTTTTGGGAGCAGCCGGTTTCTTTGCACTTGCCATTTTAATCCTCCTAATAAGGGGCGTTACCGGTGATATGTGCATCATAGTGCCTTATTCAACTAAGACAGCAAAATTTCCAAGATTTTGCAACTCTGTCCATTCGATGAACCAATTGCCAAAAATTGGGTAAGGCGTTAGAGGCGCGCGCAATTCCTTTCCCAATTGGAGCAATCATGACCGCCATCGTCGATATTCATGCCCGCGAAATTCTCGATAGCCGCGGCAATCCCACGGTCGAGGTCGATGTGCTGCTAGAGGATGGCAGCTTTGGTCGCGCCGCGGTGCCTTCGGGCGCGTCGACCGGCGCGCATGAGGCGGTCGAAATGCGCGATGGCGACAAAGATCGCTATATGGGCAAAGGCGTGCAACAGGCGGTCGAGGCGGTCGTCAACGAAATCGCGCCGTTGCTCACCGATTATGATGCCGAGGATCAGGAAGATATCGACGCCGTCATGATCGCGCTCGACGGCACCGAAAACAAATCGCGGTTTGGGCGCCAATGCGATTTTGGGCGTCAGCCTTGGCGGTGGCAAAGGCAGCGGCAGATGCACGCGGATTGCCGCTGTATCCGCTATGTCGGCGGCGTTCAATGCTAAGGTGCTGCCTGTGCCGATGATGAACATCATCAATGGCGGCGAACATGCCGATAACCCGATCGATTTTCAGGAATTCATGATCATGCCGGTCGGAGCCGACAGCCTTGCCGAGGCAGTGCGTTGGGGTTCGGAGATTTTCCATACACTTGAAAAAGGGCCTGCATGAAAAGGGTCTGGCAACTGCGGTTGGCGATGAGGGCGGCTTTGCACCCAACCTGTCGTCCACGCGCGCCGCGCTCGATTTCATCATGGCTTCGATTGAAAAAGCCGGGTTTAAGGCCGGCGACGAGGTGGTGCTGGCGCTCGATTGCGCCGCGACCGAGTTTTTCAAAAACGGCAAATATGAAATTTCGGGCGAAGGGCTGTCGCTCGATCCGCATGGCATGGCGCAATATCTGGCCGATTTATGTGCCGATTATCCGATCAAGTCGATCGAAGACGGCATGTCCGAGGATGATTTTGAAGGCTGGAAGGCGGTGACCGAGATGATCGGTGAAAAGGTGCAACTGGTCGGTGATGATTTGTTCGTGACCAATCCGAAACGGCTTGCGATGGGGATCGAAAAGGGCATGGCCAATTCCTTGTTGGTAAAGGTCAACCAGATCGGCACCCTGTCCGAAACTCTGGCTGCCGTATCGATGGCGCAGCGCGCGTCCTATACCGCAGTTATGTCGCATCGTTCGGGCGAGACCGAAGATACGACCATTGCCGATCTGGCGGTCGCCACCAATTGCGGACAGATCAAAACCGGCTGTCTTGCCCGTTCAGACCGGTTGGCGAAATATAACCAGTTGATCCGCATCGAAGAAGAATTGGGCGCGAGCGCGATTTATGCGGGGCGCGGCATTTTCGGCTGATTGCTTAAAGCCCATCGATGATGCTATAGAACTGCCATGGCGAAAGCGCGGCGAAGGCGACAGAGTGGGGAGCTGAAATCAACCCTGGTGACGGGGCTTGCTTTGGTTGCTTTGCTGTTGATTGCGGCTTACGCATTATTGGGTCCAACCGGGATCATCGCCTGGACTGATTACCGACAGGCATTGAACGAGCGGACAATCGAATTGGCCAAACTGGAAAAGAAGCGCGATGCGCTTCGAAACCGGCAGCGTTTGCTGGATCGCGACAATGCCGACCCCGATTTGGCGGGCGAATTGATGCGCAAGGAGCTGAATGTGGTGGCCCCGGACGAGATTGTCGTTCCGCTCAAAAACGATGAATAGCTATGTCTCAATATGGATATGGTCCAAAATATGCCTTTAATCCGCCTGCCGCGATTGATTAGGCGCAAGTCCGTAGCGTCAAACGGCGCAAGCCCGTGAGAAGGACACGCGACTTGGCCAAGTCCCGCAAAGAAAACCGCTTCCAAAGCCAAAGTGGCACCGCATCCGGCGATCCCATTGCCAATCGAGAGCGGCCGGATACTCCGATTCCCTATGAGGCGACGCAAGGAGGAATTGCTCAAATTCTATCGGGAAATGCTGCTGATCCGCCGGTTTGAGGAAAAGGCGGGGCAGCTTTATGGCCTTGGGCCTGATCGGCGGTTTTTGCCATCTCTATATCGGGCAGGAAGCGGTCGCCATCGGCCTGCAATCGGCGCTGACGCCGGGCAAGGACAGCGTGATCACCGGCTATCGCGATCATGGCCATATGCTGGCCTATGGTATCGATCCCAATGTGATCATGGCGGAGTTGACCGGGCGCGCTGCGGGGATTTCGCGCGGCAAGGGCGGGTCGATGCACATGTTTTCGACCAGCCACAAATTTTACGGCGGCCATGGCATCGTCGGCGCGCAGGTGTCGCTTGGGGCAGGGCTTGCCTTTGGCCATAAATATTCCGGCGATGGCGGTGTGTGCCTTGCCTATTTCGGCGACGGGGCGTCCAACCAGGGGCAGGTCTATGAAAGCTTTAACATGGCCGAGCTTTGGAAGCTGCCGATCATATTTGTGATTGAAAACAACCAATATGCCATGGGCACCAGCGTTAACCGCGCGTCTGCCGAGGATCAGCTGTACCGGCGCGGCGAAAGCTTCCGTATCCCCGGAATTCAGGTGGACGGCATGGATGTGCTCGCGGTGCGCGGTGCTGCCGAAGTCGCACTCGATTGGGTGCGGAGCGGCAAGGGGCCGGTGCTGCTGGAAATGAAAACCTATCGCTATCGCGGCCATTCGATGTCCGATCCGGCAAAATACCGCAGCCGCGACGAAGTGCAGGCGGTGCGCGAAAAATCCGATCCGATTGAAGGCGCAAAGGACGATCTGCTGAAAATGGGCGTCAAGGAGGATGCGTTGAAAGCGATCGAAAAGGAAATCCGCGCCATTGTGAATGCCGCTGCTGAATATGCCGAACAAGCGCCCGAGCCCGATCTTGCCGAAGTTTATACCGATGTACTGGTGGAGACCTATTGATGGCTATCGAGCTCAAAATGCCCGCGCTTTCGCCGACGATGGAGGAAGGCACGCTGGCCAAATGGCTGGTGAAAGAAGGCGACGCGGTGAAATCCGGCGACATCCTTGCCGAGATTGAAACCGACAAGGCAACGATGGAATTTGAGGCGGTGGATGAAGGGGTTGTATCGTCAATCACTGGTTGCCGAGGGCAGCGAAGGCGTGAAGGTCGGCACCGTGATTGCGCTGATTACCGGGGAAGGTGAGGAGGCTGTACCGCGTCGCCCGCCGCAAAGGCGGGCCGCGGGAGACGCTGCACCCAAACCAGTTGAGAAAAATCCAGCGGTCCCCGCCTGCGCGAGGACGACGAGATTGCAAAACCCGAAATCGCTACCGACCCCGCAATTCCCGCCGGTACCCCAATGGTCACCCTCACCCTGCGCGAAGCGTTGCGCGATGCGATGGCCGAGGAAATGCGCGAGGATGATCGCATCTTCGTCATGGGCGAGGAAGTCGCCGAATATCAGGGCGCGTATAAGGTTACCCAAGGCCTGCTCGAAGAATTCGGCCCGCGCCGCGTTATCGATACGCCGATCACCGAATATGGCTTTGCCGGGATCGGCACGGGTGCTGCGATGGGCGGATTGCGTCCGGTGATCGAATTCATGACCTTTAACTTTGCCATGCAGGCGATTGATCACATCATCAATTCGGCGGCCAAGACCAACTATATGTCGGGCGGGCAGATGCGTTGCCCCATCGTATTTCGCGGTCCCAATGGCGCAGCGGCGCGGGTCGGGGCGCAGCATAGCCAGAATTATGCGCCATGGTATGCAGCGGTTCCCGGGCTGATCGTGATTTCTCCCTATGATGCGGCGGATGCCAAAGGGTCTGTTAAAGGCCGCGATCCGCAGCGAAGATCCGGTTGTTTTCCTGGAAAACGAGCTGCTTTACGGCCGCAGTTTTGAAGTGCCGCAAATGGACGATTATGTCCTGCCCATCGGCAAAGCCCGGATCATGCGCGAAGGCAGCGACATCACCATCGTCAGCTATTCGATCGGCGTTGGCCTTGCGCTGGAGGCCGCCGAAAAGCTGGCGGGCGAGGGGATCGACGTCGAAGTCATCGATCTGCGTACCCTGCGCCCGCTCGACAAAGCAACAGTGCTTGCCAGCCTTAAGAAAACCAACCGGCTGGTGGTCGCCGAAGAAGGCTGGCCAACCTGTTCGATCGCCAGCGAAATTATCGCGATTTGTATGGAAGAAGGCTTTGACGATCTCGACGCGCCGGTGATGCGCGTGACCAACGAGGACGTGCCGATGCCCTATGCCGCCAATCTGGAGCGCGTGACGTTAATCAATGCGGACAAGATCGTTGCGGCCTGCCGGAACCTGATTAGCAGGTAGAGGCGGTTGCGCCTGCCTTCGGGTAAACGCCTTCAGTGCCTCCGGTATAATCACGGATATCGCGGACCACCATCGCAGCGAACTTTGTCATATCCTGCTCCACGACTTTCCCCATTGTGGTGAGCAACAGCGGTTTATAGTGATATTGGATTTCCACGAACATTGTTGCGCCTGATGGTGGGGCAACAGCCAAACGGGTGGCTGGGCCAATTCCATCGACATTTGTTTTCGTATCGGGGGTACCATAGGTAGCCGTGAAATGCGTCGCCGTTCCCGCGCATCTTTGCCAACGCATCCGGTATTTCGGCGTCGCCGGGACAAAGACTGCCACAGGTTCGACACTGGCAAGCCAGATTTTGGCGTTACCTCGTACGGTAGGAGCCCCTCCGCCGGGGGGCTTGTACAAATGCTGCTCGCCGATGCCAAAGGCTTCGCCTTCACGCAACATTCCTGCAAAAACGTCGTTTATGTCGCTTTCATCGATGGTTTTGATTTGGGCCGCATCATTGGCTCCCATTCGTGCCGCGCTATCGGCAGTATGGATGGCTAACTGGTTCACCTGCATAACCGTTGATGCATAGTTGGCGGTTTCCATTCCGGCGACCGTCAGTCCCAGGAAAAACGGCAAGGACACGGCAAATTCAACGGCGGCAAGCCCGCTGCTGTTTTTGGCCAGATCGCCGAACAACCGGCGACCGTCACGAAGTGTTTTTTTGTCTATCAGCATGTCTTTGTTACCGCCGCTCCATAAACCGATTGAGTGCCGAAGGGTTGGTTCGCAAGGACCGAATCCGAAACCAGAACCATATTGTCGGACAGGCCAAGGACCATTTTGTGGATCGGGAAAAAGCGTTCGTAGGTCACATTGACCTTGATGATGACAACGTCTCTCGCCCCGCCTTGCCCGTTATTTCCGCCATCGGCGTCCCAGCCATCATTGCCGTTTTCGTCGACATAAGTGTCGCCGGTGTTGCACACGCCATTGTTATTGACATCGCTGATGAGCTCTTCTGCGTCGGCAGCTGCTGCATCCGAAAAAGTCTTATAATAACGGCGGTTAACATTTATAGTCGCTTGCGGGGCGATGACCTTTATGGCCTTTTTCAAGCGTTGGTCCAATACGGCCTGCTGGGTCACGGTACTCGCGCCTTCGAGCGACGAACTGCGCGAAAGTTTGTTCAGCTCTCCGCCTAGAATCGCTTTAACATAATAGGTGTAGCCCACATCCATGGTGCCCATAGTCATCATGAAAAGCGGAATCGCGATCAGCCCGAATTCGGTAACCGATGTTCCGTCTTCGCAATGCCGAAGCGATCTCATGCGTTTGAAAGCCATCATGTCAAATCCCATCAGCTCGTCAGGCGGAGCAGCGAAATTTCGGCTGCAATGGCGTTGAATTGCTGGGTCAGCGCCGAGTTGTCGGCTGCGGCATAGGATTTTCCGGGCGACGCACACAGGGCAAGCCGGTCTTTGGTGGCCTGACTGACGCCCGTGCCAAAAGCGATAACCCACAGGGTGATATTTTTTGCCTTCACCCAATCGCAAATCGCCTGCGTCCGTGCATCGATATTATCATCAAGCCAGGATTTGGTTGGATTTGACGTGCCGTCATTCTGGCGACGATCCCAATA
Source organism: uncultured Alphaproteobacteria bacterium (assembly GCA_963732535.1). GTDB lineage: Bacteria > Pseudomonadota > Alphaproteobacteria > Sphingomonadales > Sphingomonadaceae > Sphingorhabdus_B. The sequence continues at coordinate 69,163 of CAVSZW010000005.1, forward strand.
ATCGATGCCATATGCCGTGTACATGGGCTCCACCGTCGTCATAACTGGTCGAGCCAGGGTTCGCATTGGTATCGCCATCGGTCATGAACACCATGTGCCGCTGGATATCCCGATCTGGCGGGAGCGTTATTGGCGGCGAAAATGCCTGTAGGCGACATAAGGCGTGCCCCCCACAGCAACCCGATATCATGGTAAGTGTAGCTATCGGCAGTCAATGCCGACACATAACTGTCAAAATTGGTCGGCGTCCATTCCGTATATAGTTTTGCAGCAGCGGGACAGGTGGCATTTATTTGTTTCGTTTGTCCAGTCGAACTGCTCATCTGGTTGGACGTAAAAGTGTTGGTTGTAGCGGTATCATTCCAATACCGTGCATAAACGACGTCATCGAGGATCGGTCCCCATTGCGTCGTCGCATCGGTCGTAGAGGCGACCAGATCAATGTTCATATCTTTGGCCCCAGCGGGGATTGGCGACCAATTGTCGGAAGGATCGCTATCGTTGACCCGCGCCGTTTGCCGCTCTTCGATGCAGCCATCCCAATTTGCGGTAAGGGCCACACCACCAGTGCCAAGCGGCAAAGAAACGGAGTTTCTCCAAGCGTTGGATGCAGTATTTTTCAAGCCACTGACATCAAAGGCGGCAGGCTTATAGATAAAGTGCGAAAATACCAAATTGGGAACCCATGTTACAGGTATAGTCGATGTGAAATATTCTGTGGTAGACGTATTTACTCTGCTTTTAAATTTCAGCTGGCATCTTTCACGATCACTATTATATTCATATTGATATTTATAGTCGGTACTTCCTGATACTTTTTTGTAGTTTACCGTCACCTCGGTGGTAACATCAACCACAAGCGGGTCTGGCGTGCGGGAAACCTCGACCAAATTTCCTGTGGTGGTAACATTATGTTCGGGCGGGGTAATGCCTGTTGCATTACATTCGCTTGCATTATTGGCATCAAATCTGCGAAAATAGGTCTGTACCGTTCACGACGATGGTGTTATCGCTCACATTCTGCCAACTGCCGCTCCAATCATTGCCGGTTGTCGGTCGTTGGCGTTCCGGTTGGGGTAGGGGTTGTTTCCGCGCCGTAGAGTGCTTTATTCCCAGTGCCGGTCGTCCATTGCGCTTCGCGCGATTGATAGGTCCAGTTGTTGGCAATGAAATTCAGCGGCAATAATTTGCCAACATTGACGTTGGATGCATAGGGAACAAAGCCAAAGCGCACCTGAATATCGGCGGCGTTTCCGGCGGTGGGGTTTGCCGTCGTTCCGCATTGCGTTGGTGTAACGCTGCTAATATCTTCTTTTTGCAGCGATTTAAAAAAGCATTTCACTGCAACTTTCAAACCCGGCAGCTTGTTGTCTTGTTCATCGAGCCGGTAACGTCGAGAACGAACATCACGTCGGTGTTCGGAATGGCCATTTGCGATTGGCAGGATGTTTGCACCAGCACGCCATAATCTTTCGCGCTGGCATGATTGGATGCAACGGCCTCCATGGCGGCAACTTCGGCGGCGGTCGGTTGCCTGCTATGGGCGGTGACGAAGGCGGCTTTGAGTTCGGCAACCTTGTCTTGTTTGCTCATTTTAACGAGCGCCGGACGCAAAATCGAAACCGGCACGTTCACACCGGCGATGCCGGTCACATTGCCTGCTTCTTCCGAAAAGCTTTTCGTCAATCCTGTTGTTCCATAGGCACCGGAACGGAAGTTATGATTGAATATTTTCTCGGCCTGCGTGTTAGCGGCACCACTGTTGGCGGTCCAGGCGCCCGTCCCCATAACTTTACGGCCCATCAGCGAACCAGCATCGCAGGCCGCCTGCAATTTCACCTTCGCCAGATAGATGCGGCTGATATCCACAGCGCCGCCGACCAAGCCGATTGTCGGCAAAACGGCCGCTGCCATGATGGCAATCGTATTGCCCTTTTGATCGCGCAACAGGCGCGCCAAAATGCCCCTGCTATTGTTGCGTTCGCTGGCCTTAATCATGCTATGCCCCCGTCGATAACACTATCGAGATTTTATTTCAGCTTTGCGCCCTAATGCTGTTCTGGTTATCGACCCGACAAATTTTCTGGTTACCAACCCGTTAACCCATTTTTCCGCACCGGATTTCGTTGAATTTTGACCATGCCAGACCCGATTTCCGTCCCAATTATCGGCTTTCAAGAGCTTGCTCTGGTCTATGCAGCCAAGGAGCACAGGCGTTGGCTTGCTTTGGTTTTGGCGTTTGATTGCCGGATGGCTGACGTCATTCGTCAAGCAAAAGAGCCGTTGATCGCACAAATGCGTTTTGCCTGGTGGCGCGATACCCTCGCAAAGCCGCCCGAATTGCGCCCAAAGGGCGAGCCGTTGTTATTGGATTTGGCGAAGTTAGACGGCGATCAACCGCAGGAAATTTTGACGTCACTGGTCGACGCTTGGGAATTGCTGCTCAGTCTTGATGGCAGTCATGACGTCATTTTGAGGCATTGCCGGATGCGCTCTGAAGCCATTTTTTCCGGATACGCCAATTGCACCCATATTGAAATCGATGTCGAAGAAGTTGGTCGGCAATGGGCTTTGGCTGACTTGATCAGGCAATCGCCCGAACATTCCGACATGGCACTGTCGCAGTTGGGTAAGTCAAAACCACGCTTTGCCAGATTACCTAGGCAATTACGCCCACTGGCGATCCTCCATTTCGCCGCTAACCTAGAGGCATATCGGATGGTGGATGGAGGCAAGGGCCAAAAAAGCTCAAGCCTGCGGTTGTTAATCGGGGCGCTGACCGGGCGCTAGAGACAACCACCTTCACCACGAAGGAGTGGTAAATGCGGGGATATCTGGTTGGTGGCGGCCTTGCCTTAATAGCGGCATCAGCAGGGCTTTGGCTGTGGCAGGGCAATGCGAACACCGAAAGTCCGATCCCGCCGCCGCCTCCCGAAGTTCCCCTGCCATTGAGCCTGCCCGAAGCTGGGCCGGATGCACCGAAATTCGGCCCCGCTCCACCAACACCGCCAAAGCCTCCCGAAGCGCCAAAGACAAGTCGCGAGGAACAGCGGTTCAATCGCTATGATCGCAATCGGGATGATCTGGTCTCGCGCTTGGAAATGATGTCGAGCCGGACAAAGGATTTCAAAAAGCTTGATCTAGACGGCAATAATTTGCTGACTTTTGAAGAGTGGGCTTCTGCAACAGGGCAGCGCTTTGCAAAGGCCGATGGCAATCGAGACAAGTTGCTGACCCGTACCGAGTTTCTGGTGACCAAACCTAAACCGTCGCCAAAACCGGCCTGTCGTTGCTGAGGCTTTGCCCGGTGATCCACACAGCGAGATCGGCGCGGGCGCGGTTGGTGTAAAAAGCCTTGCGCTCCTTTTTGTGGACCTTGTCTGTCGGCGGCGGGAACAGTCCGAAATTGATGTTCATAGGCTGATAGCTTTCCGCCACGGCATCGCCCGTAATATGGCCGAGCAGCGCGCCAAAGGCCGTCGTCACCGGAGGAGGGGTGAAGTCCCGCCCCGCCAATTCATGCGCCGCCATGATCCCCGACATCAAGCCAACAGCCGCACTTTCGACATAGCCTTCACAACCGGTGATCTGTCCGGCAAAGCGGATATGGGGTGCGGTTTTCAGCCGCAGCTGCCGGTCAAGCAATATGGGCGAGCGGATGAAGGTGTTGCGGTGCAGCCCGCCCAACCGCGCAAACTCTGCCTTCTCCAGCCCGGGGATCGTGCGGAATAGCTCGACCTGCGCGGCATGTTTCATCTTGGTCTGAAACCGACCATATTCCAGATCGAGCCCTGCTTGTTATCCTGCCGCAGTTGCACCACCGCGTGGGGCCAACGCCCGGTTTTGGGATTATCCAACCCAACCGGCTTCATCGGGCCAAAGCGCAACGTATCGAGTCCGCGTTCGGCCATAACCTCGATGGGCATACAGCCTTCAAAATAGGGCGTGTCGCATTCCCAATCCTTGAACTCGGCCTTTTCGGCGGCGAGCAATCCGGCATGAAAGGCCAGATATTGCTCCTTGTCCATCGGGCAGTTGATATAGTCCTTACCGTCGCCCCCGGAATCTGAAGTTTTGTCCCAACGCGAGGCGTACCAGCAGACCTCCATATCGATGCTGTCATGATAGACGATAGGGGCAATGGCGTCGAAAAAAGCCAGGCTGTCTTGACCGGTCGCCGCCAAGACGCTCTGTGCCAATGATTGCGCCGTCAGTGGACCGGTGGCGACAATAGTGAGGCCTTCGGCAGGGCAGGGCGTCGATCCGTTCACGGACGATTTCAACATTACCCAGTTCGGTAAGCAACCGTGTCACTTCGCCCGAAAAAACATCGCGGTCCACCGCCAGTGCCGAACCCGCCGGAACCTTGGCTACCTCAGCCGCGCGCATGACCAGCGAGTCCAGTGCGCGCATCTCCTGATGCAGCAAGCCCACCGCATTGCTATCGGCATCATCCGAACGGAAGCTGTTTGAACAAACCAACTCGGCCAGGCCATCGCCTTGGTGGGCCGCCGTGCTATCGCCGCCTCCACGCATTTCGGAAAGCCGCACGCGCACGCCTCGCTTGCCCAATTGCCAAGCCGCTTCGCTGCCCGCGAGACCGCCGCCGATGATGTGAACGTCCTGTGTCATACAGGCGTCGCGTTAGCAAAAGCGCTTGCGGCTGCACAGGCAAAAGGCGCATGGTGGTCGCATGGGATTTATCCTTTCTTTGAAAGCTGACGGCACAATCGAGCGACCGACGTTGACCCCGCCACCGCTCGATACCCATAAATATGCCCGCGGCAGCGCCCTTGTCGTCAGCGGCCCCGCGCTACACACCGGGGCTTCGCGGCTGACGGCGCAAGCGGCCTTGGCGGTGGGAGCAGGCCTTGTGACGATCATTGGCCGCCGTGACGCATTGGCCGAACATGCCGCCCATGTGACCGCGATTATGCTGCGCGAACAGGATGAAGGATTTCACAGCCATTGATCACAGGGTCCGCGCAATGGCCATCGGCCCGGGAGCAGGGATCAGCAGCGATCTCGTGGAAGATATTGCAACCCTTTTGCTGCGCCGCGTTCCGATTGTGCTCGATGCCGATGCGCTTTCGACATTTGAGGCAAAGCCCGAAATGCTGTTTGCGATGCTTCACGATCAAGCCGTACTCACCCCGCACGAGGGCGAATTTGCGCGGTTGTTTCCCGACATTTCTCTTGTGGATAGGAGCGCGGCTGCACAAAAGGCGGCGAACCGGACAGGGGCGACCGTGCTGCTAAAAGGCCCGGAAACCATCATCGCCTCCCACACCGGCCAAACTGCGATCAACCGCCACAGCGCGCCTTGGTTGGCAACGGCGGGATCGGGTGATGTGCTTGCCGGGCTGATCTGCGGCCTGCTTGCCCAAGGCCCACCGCCGTTTGATGCCGCCTGCATCGCCACATGGCTGCATGGAGATATCGGTGTGCAGGGCGGGCCGGGGTTGACGGCGGACACGATGCTTTCGCATTTACCACTTGTTTTACAGGGCTGTCTGGCGGAATAACCCGTCTATGTCTCAAGACCTAGCACACAAACGCCCTTATCTGCTCGCCAGCTTGTTTTTCGGCCTATCCTATCCGGCCCTGCAAGGCTTTGCGTTGCCAGAGATGTTTGCCATTGCTTGGAAGATGGCAGCGGTTGGCTTTCTCGTCCCCTATGCCTTGCGCCGCCACCATAGCGGGGATTTTGCAATCCTCGCCGCCGTGCTGGCTTTCTATGCCTTGGGAGACGGGCTGATCGAACTGGACTTGCGATGGGGGGCGATTGCCTTTGCCGTCGGGCATGTCATCGCGATCTGGCTCTATGCACGGCATTGGCGAAAACATGGGAGTTTTAGCCAGCGGTTGCTGGCGATCACTGTGCTGATCTGCACGCCATTCATCGCCTTTGCTTTCCCCGCGACCAGCGCGCTGGGATGGCAAGCCGCGATCTATACCGTCTTCGTTGCAGCCATGGCGGCAATGGCGTGGAACAGCCAGTTTCCGCGCTATCGCGTTGGCACAGGGGCGATGATTTTCGTGGCTTCAGACCTGTTGATCTTCGCGCGCATGGGGCCACTTAAAGGCTCTTACGGGGCAGGGCTGGCGATCTGGTATCTCTATTATGGTGCTGTGGTTTTGATCGCGACGGGCGTGGTGACGACATTGGTGAAACGCGGACATTTTTCCGACGAATAAATTCGCCAATCGGCCACCTGTGCCCGCCATTGCAGGCAAGGTGCTAAGGATGAAAGTGAATTACCGTGACAGGCGAAATAAGTAAAAAAGGCAGGAAGGAACAAAGACACGAAGGTGTGGTGAAATGCCTTCCTGCGTTGACCTGCGGTCGCCTTCGGCCCCTTCCCCTCGTGCCTTTTTTACTAAACCAGCAATCCCGGAATTCTGAGGGCACAATGCCAATGTGAATTATACACTCGCTTGCGTTAGACAATTAAGATGTAAAAGAGGCGGGAGAGGGGGAGGGGCCGTGCAAGCACCGACCGCTCTCCTACTCCCGTCTCTTTTACCCATGTTTCCACCGACGAAGAATTGACGGCGGCGGGCGATTTCAACCGCGATCAGGTGATGATGATTGCCCCGAACTTAACCTGCCCGACCAGCGAGATGTGATAGCTCAGCCGGTGCATGAACGCATCGGTATCGCGCACTGCCGCATCGACCTGAATTCCGCTGAACAGCCGGGAAAGCGGAGCATTGCTGACGGCATCGCTGCCCGTGCCAAAGGGATTTGGACGCCACACATCAACGGCAAAGCCCGAATTGACCGATTGATCCTTGTTAAACATCGAGCTGGGGGCGGAATAGGGAACCCATTGTTCAACCGAAAAACCAGTGAAATAGTTGGACCCTTGAGTTCCCGAGGGGCGGGCAATTCCGTTTGTGTTGATCGCGTGATTCAACGGATTGACCAGATCGGGCCGGATAGAGAAAGTCTCGCGCCGCCAATTGGCCCCCGAATTCCCTTTGAAATCGATAATCACAACGCCGGAAAGAACCATGAGGAACTTCCGGTTTGCGCCCGTTCCACTGAGCGGGGTGACCAGCCAGTTTTGACCAGCAAAATTAGGTGCTTCAATCATATCGTCCTCCTGAGTTAAAATCAGTTGGCTTAGGATAAGCCATTAGAACGACCCGTTTTTGCTTTTATGAATGCAGATTACTGAGATAAGATGTGAATAGTACAAGAAGATAGTGTTGAACAGTTCGGCAAATACGTTGTTTCGATTTGATTATTATTTAATTAACTATCGAAATATCTGTTTTATATTTGAGATAGTTATTTTAAATAAATCATCGATAGCGGGATATTGCGCCTGCTTTTGCACAACGAATCCTTCTCGCCTTTTCCTCATACCCGCAATGGCGGGCGCATATACTAATCGGTAATGTGCCCCCAGAATTACCAAATCATCCTCGCGTTGACTGGCGCGCGGAGTGCGGGATTTTTATAAAAGAGAAAAAGAGGAATAGGAGATGAGGAGAATGCCGATCCCGCGGCCCGGTCACACGCGCCACCTCCACGCCTCTTTCTCCTCCTTGTCTCTTATGAAACAATTGGCACAACCCATCAGGGTGAGCTGAGGCAGCGAGGAATGCTAGGGATCGAATTTGGGAAACTCCCCTTGCCCGCGATAGCAGACGCACCTTCAAGGGGGGAAGGATGTGAAAGAGACGGGAGAAGGGGAGGGTGCAGCGCACCTACTATCCCTCTCCTCCTCCCGTCTCTTTTACATTTTGATTTGGTGAAAAAGGCAGGAAGGGAAGGGGCCGAAGGCGACCGCAGGTCAACGCTGGAAGGCAATTCACAACACCTTCGTCCCTTCGTTCCTTCCTGCCTTTTTTATCTCATCGAAAGGCAAGAGAGAGGATAGTTCTAATTCATATTGTGAACTCGGAATTCAAACATTAATTTTCCATTCGATTGAACCTCTGTCCTTTCAGCAACGACTAAAAAGTACCGGAAATTTTTCCGGACTTTTAAATGCGCATTTTGAAAGGAAATTAAATGAAGTTGAAAAACAAGATCGGCGGAGCTGCCATGGCTCTGGCGCTTGTCGCGGGGGCGGTTCCCGGCACCATATCGAGTGCTGTAGCGGTTGAGACCGGGCAATTGCTCGATAAAGGACCACGATGGCCCCACAAAACCAGCCACTTCGTTCAGTTGGGGCTCGGATTAGCAGCATTGGCCGCTGTTATATTTCTGATAGCCGATGGCGATGACAAACCAACCAGCCCGTAACAAAGCGCCATTGCCCCGCTGATTGACCGAAACGCCAGAGGGGTTGGCAATGGAAAGGGAGCGCAGCGTTGTGCTCCCTTTTTTGTGCCCGCAGAGTTTTGCCTGCTTGCGAAGGCCGATTGCGCGATGCATCGAAGGCTCAGACCGTCGGTGCCGAATGGTGTAAAAGAGACGAGAGAAACGGAGGGGTGCAGCGCAAGCAAAAACCCTCTCCCTCTCCCGTCTCTTTTACATTTTTATTGGGCTACGCAAGCGAGCGCATGTTTCTAATTGCCTAAATTGGGCCCCCAAAAGTTCTCGAAGCATTCTTGCGCTAACTGGCGCGCGGAGGGCCGGATTTTTGTAAATGAGGGTAAGAGGAATAGGAGGTGAAGAGGATGCCGATCCCGTGTCCGGCCACACACGCCACCTCCACGCCTCTTTCTCCTCCTTATCTCTTATGAAATAAATGGCACGCCCCATCGGGTTGGGCTGGATCAGAGGAGAGTTTTAGGGGTCGAATTTAGTATAGTGTCCTCGAAATTCCCCCAAAATGTTGCGTGTCCCCGGCTTTAATAATTCCTGACGGTAATCCCCAGCCCGAAATTTCCGCTTGCTTGGAAAGTCGCTTCCGGTAGTTTGTCTGGCGACCCGCGTGAAAGGTGTAATATGACAGTTTCAACCTATATGAAGTCGCTACTCATGTTGCCGCTCTTTGTTACAGCTGGTGTGGCATCAAGCGCACAGTTGAAATCGAGTTTCATGTGCGAAGTAACTGTCAAAGACGCCAGGGGACACAGCATCGATTACTATCAACTGCCCCTGAATACAAAAGCACCGATCAATTCCGCCAGTTTGGAGCAAGTCTACAAGGCTGCCGTTGTCAAAAAATTCAAAGTCAAAGATGTGGAACGAGCGCGGTGTTTTGCAATTGACGAAGCTCATCCGGAGATGTCACTCGCATCAAATTTGCGCGCAGTTGCCGAAATGAAAACCAAAGGCTGGAACAAAATCGAGTTCAAAATTAAGCATTAAGCATTGGTGTTGACGCATCGATCCGAAAGCAACACACCAGTGATGTAATTCCTTCGTGGAACACCTCCTAGAGTACGCGAACAGGTAGCGCCTTTATGTCGAGCTTCATGGGCGGCAATTCGGATTGGATTACCTCTAACTGCACACCTTGATTGCCGTGTTGGATGCGACCAGTGGATACCGAGATAGGCTTGTCAGCGGCACATTTAAACGCACCCTGTACAGCAGTAAAATCCACCGCCAATTTTTGGGCTTGCGCGGAATAATTCGGCTCCACGCGTGCCAGATTGGCTTTGGCCTTTGTTAAAGCGTCGCACGCGCGATCTGGCATTTGCATATTGTACATAAAGACAAATGACTGACAGCCATCGAGCAATGCATTTGCGAAAACAGATTGTGCATCAATGGCGTCGCCAATGGCTTTGGTTGAGCACGCCGATTTCATCGTAACAACTTTTTGACCGTCAATCGGGGTAACACTGCCGCGTTCCAAATGCAGTGCGGATTTCAGCGCGGCAAATGCCGCAAGTTCTGCCTTGAAACTGTTCGTGGGCAGTTGCGCTTTGCAATAATATTCTTCGGCATCACGGCTTGATTGGTCGGCGATATTTCTGAGCGCTCTCATATCGAGAACGCCGACTTCGTTATAGCTTCCCGATTTTTTCATAAGGGTGCTGGCTTCATCCTTTGCCTTGCCATAGGTAATCGCGGCGGCCCGTGCCCGTGCGCACGCGGGCGCAAAACTGCGTGCCTTGCGGAGGCGCGATGACTCGTTGGCAAAGGCAAAGGCAGAATTGATTGTGGTCTGCAGGGCGGTGACGTCTGCGCTCAAATCTGGCCTGACATATTTCGGGTAAACGATCTCGTTTGATTGCGGAACACCCTGAGGCATAGCCTCTGCCAATTTGCAGGCTGCTTCTTTTAAGTCGTGCGCTTGGCGTCTATTTTTCCTTATGATCCGTAAATTATATTGAAAATCCGTGTCATCAATGAGCCATCCACGGTTGCTAGACGATATAATATAGCGCCATTCTTCCCGTACAGCATCTTCCACCCATTCATATTTTCCCCAAGCCTCACCATATGATCGGCACGCCGTTACATAATCCCCCGCATTTTCTGCCGCATTGCCATGTTTGATATAGTACAATGCTTCGCTCTCATACGAACCACTTTGTCCAAATGCGCGTTGCGTTGGGATGCTGGCGAATGCCAACAGGACGAATAGGATTTTGAAAGCCGATTGCGACATTTTGATCAATTTCAATTCCCCTTTGCCTATCGCCCCAATGCCGTCGCAACCAGCCCGCTGAATGTGCTGCTGATCGCTTGACCGACATCCTTTTTATAGGCCGCAGCGTCGCTCAGCGTAACGCCGAAGTTTAAATGCTGTGTACCGGCAAGCGACATGCGGTCGCCCGCATCATAGATCGTGTAATATTCGGTGCCGATGATGACCGGCTTGTTCAATGCAATCACAACGTCCCCGTCCTTAGGCGGCAATCCCTTAGCAACTCTTCTTGATATTGGCGCTCACCGGCAAACGGAAAGCCAGTCGGGATTTTTCCTCACGTAGACGCACGACCGATTGTGCCGATGCGTTGTAATTCACGGTTGCACGTTCTGTTCCGCTCTTTGCTGATACTTCTGTAAAATTGATGAACTGCCACGCCTTAACAACGACACAATCCAGCGCTTTGGCAATCGCTGTTTCATGACCCGGAACATAATATAATTTGCTCGAAGGATAGCCTTTCCCATAAACATAACAGCATTGACCGCCCTCGAATAAGGAGTGATTATAGGCTTTTAATCCAGTTGCGCTGACGATTTTGGCATTCCCGCCATTGGTATCGCCTTTGGTCGTGTTGTCCGTGATGTTGCCAACCATATAGTCGCCGAACTGCGTTAGCCCGGATGCTTCGATGATGCTGGGATAGGTGGGCTGGCTGGCGAGCAATGCTTCGTCGAGCACTTCGATTCCCTTTGCCCTGAAATCAGCTTTCAATGCGGCGAGCCCCGCATCGGCAATGCCTTGTAGGACTGCTGTATCAGGATTTGGCCAAGCCATTTTCGCGGCCACTACTTTGGCATTACCGCCGCCAAATGTAGTGTTGCCAATGCGGGTCGCATTGTCATTTTGCACCGATCCATCCATCTGGAACGCGCACACGAAATTGATGATGATCACTCGTTTGACACCTGCCAGCGAGGCAATATTGCCCTCTGTCACCAGATAATCGGGTTGCGGCCCTGCGGGTACGGCGGGCGCTTTGGGTTTCGCACTTAAAAGCTGCGTTCCGCCGAGCGCGAATATGCTGACGGCGGCAGCTGATTTGATGAGTGATCGGCGGCTGGAATGAATTTTCGGCATAGTTATCTGAACTTTCGTATGGGAAATGATGGGGTGTAAGTAAACTGTTCCTGCAATTTGTCACCGCCTTCCTGCCTTTTTATACCATCGAAAGCCAAGGGAGTTTTGAAAGTTTAGAGGTTAAGTAAACCGCCACCGTATTTCCCTTGGAGTTTGCAACGCACCCTCGCGCTGACTGGCGCACGGAGTGCCGGATTTTTGTAAAAGAGAGTAAGAGGAATAGGAGGTGAAGAGGATGCCGATCCTGTGCCCCGCCACACGCGCCGCCTCCACGCCTCTTTCTCCTCCTTATCTCTTATGAAATAAATGGCACGCCCCATCCAAAACGGGGACATGCTACCCGCGTGTCCCCGGCTTTCCGGTTTCGCTGACTTAGTAAAAAAGGCAGGAAGGGAAGAAGGCGGAAGGCGACTGCAGGTCAACGCTGGAAGGCATTTCACAACACCTTCGTGCCTTCGTTCCTTCCTGCCTTTTTTACCTCATCGAAGGCAGGACGGTTTTGGGAGTTTAGGGGTTAAGTAAACTGTCACCGTAATTCCATAGACCGGTATTTGGGAGTTTAGGGGTTAAGTAAACTGTCACCGTAATTGCCGTAATTGTATAACTTTTCTCAATTTTCGGGGGACTTTACTTGTTCCGATCCCTACTGGCTCCACCTCTAATTGAGGTTCAATTATGGCTCCGGTAGCTTTTGTTGTTGGCGTTTGCTTTTCTGGAGAAAGCCGTTCGAATATCGTCCACTACAGAACCCATGATGGTGCCATCATTTATAACTGTTCGTTCTCCACTATCATCCCTCATTAGTCTGCATGGGTCTGAGCAATAATAGAATTTAACGGCGATAGCCATTAGCTGTGTAGCTTCTCAGAACATGCTCATTATTCGCGTCGCGCCCATAATACCGGAACGCCAATGTCGGCCCGGATGCTATTCCTCTCTTCTTTTCGTCCTCGGAAGCTGCGCCAAGATAGAAATACACGCGGTCTTCAGTGGCGTCATATCTAGGGGTGCAATGGCATGACCGGCTCAAGCGGTTTTTCGGCAACTTTCACCGCCTGCTCCGCAACAACTGGTAGTATGCGGCATTGGTATGGGTTCGGCGAGAGGGGGCGTTTCGTCTGGACTTTATCAGGTAGTAGCCGCCAACAGCAGCGAGCAAGAATTATGGCCCATACTCCCCAGTTATCGCTTTTATCAGCCACTATCAGTTAAACGTCCCGTCCCTGTCGTTTCCTGTGCGGTGCAGACTATAGTTTCTGCACTCTCTATGTAAACGCATGACCGTTACCCTCTTTAGTTGTAAGCATAGAGTTCGGGAACGAGTTCCGGGGATACAATGCTAATTAGCTCTCCGCATCGCCCGGTCTGAGTTTCAGCTACTTCTTACAACGTCAACCTCATCCTCAACCTCATCCGCCTCCTCAATCTTCGCCGCACCAACAACATGCTCATTGTCATCCACATTGAACAACCGCACCCCGGCCGTCCCGCGGCCCAGCACGCGCAGGGAATCCAACGGCATCCGGATCAGCTTGGCCTGATCGGTGACCAGCATCAACTGATCGCCCTTGGTCGCGGGGAAGCTGGCGACGACCGGCCCGTTGCGGTCGATATTGTCGATGTTGGTGATCCCTTGGCCACCGCGACCGGTGCGGCGATATCCATAGGCGGACGACAGCTTGCCATAGCCATTGGCGCAGACGGTCAGGATGAATTGCTCGCGTCGCCGCCATTTCGGCGATGCGTTCTGGCGGACAATGTGGGCTCGCCTTCTTTTTCGGGCTTCCACGGGGCAAAGCGCAGATAATCTTCGCGTTCTTCGGGCGTGGTGCCGACGCGGTGCAGGATCGAGAGCGAGATGACTCATCGTCGCCGACGCCAACTTCATCGCGCGCACGCCGGTTGACGCGCGGCTTTGGAATTCGCGGATGTCGTCGGCGGCAAAGCGGATCGCCTTGCCGCTGCGGCTGGCGAGCAGCACATCATCGTCGGCGGTCAGCAATTCGACGCCGATCAGCCGGTCGTCGGCATCCTCGCCTTCAAATTTCATCGCGATTTTGCCGTTGACTGGGCACATTGGCAAAGGCATCCATGCTGTTGCGCCGCGCATAGCCCTTGGCGGTGGCGAACACGACCGACAAGCCCGCCCCATTCGGCCTCATCTTCGGGCAGGGTCAGCACGTTGGAGATCGTCTCGCCATCGCCCAGCGGCAACAGGTTGACCATCGGGCGGCCTTTGGTGGCGGGGCCGCCTTCGGGCAGGCGCCAGACTTTCAGGCGATAGACTTTGCCGATGTTGCTAGAAGAACAGCACCGGCGTGTGCGTGCTGGTGACGAACAATTCGGTGATCGGCGTCCTCGTCTTTGGTCGCCATGCCCGCGCGGCCTTTGCCGCCGCGATTTTGCGCGCGGAATGTGGCGAGCGGCGTGCGCTTGATATAGCCGCCATGGGTGACGGTGACGACCATCTCTTCGCGTTCCATCAGGTCTTCGTCGTCGACGCCGTCCCAGCTCGCGGTGATTTCGCACAGGCGCGGCGTGGAGAATTCGCGGTCGATGGCTTCCAGCTCTTCGCGCATCACCGCATACAGCTTTACGCGGTCGCCCAGAATCGCCAGATATTCGTCGATCTCGACCGCCAGCTCCTTCAGTTCATCGCCAATTTCATCGCGGCCAAGCGCGGTCAGGCGGTGCAGGCGCAGATCAAGGATCGCGCGGACCTGAATTTCGGACAGCTGATAGGTGTCGCCGGTCGATCTCGGTCTCGATCGCCTCGACCAATTTGATATATTGCGCGATCTCGGCAATCGGCCAAGTGCGCGCCATCAAAGCGGCCCGCGCCACCGGCGGGGAGACTGGAGCCGCGAATGATTTTCACCACCTCGTCCATATTGGTGACGGCAACCACAAGGCCGAGCAAGATATGCGCGCGATCCCGCGCTTTGTTCAACAGAAATTTGGTGCGCCGCGTGATCACTTCTTCGCGGAACTTGATGAACGCCTCGATGATGTCGCGCAGCGTGAGCACTTCGGGCCGTCCGCCACGGATGGCGAGCATATTGGCGGGGAAGCTCGATTGCGCGGGGCTGTGCCGCCACACCTGATTGAGCACGACTTCGGGCGTTGCATCCTTTTTCAGGTCGATGACAACGCGCACGCCCTTGCGGCTTGATTCGTCGCGGATGTCGGACACGCCCTCGATGCGTTTGTCCTTTGCCGCCTCGGCCAGTTTCTCGACCAGGCCGTTTTTGCCGACCTGATAGGGGATGGAGGTGAGCACGATCGACCGGCGGTCGCCTTTGCCTTCCTCAATCTCGTGCCGCGCGCGCATGATGATCGAGCCTTTGCCCTCGCGATAGGCATTACGCGCGCCGCCCTGGCCCAGGATCAGCGGTGCTGTCGGGAAATCGGGGGCAGGGACGATCTCGATCAGTTCATCGATGGTGATCTGCTGGGTTATCGATATAGGCAAGACAGGCGCGGATCACTTCGCCCAGATTGTGCGGCGGAATGTTGGTCGCCATGCCCACGGCAATGCCGCCCGCGCCATTGACCAACAGGTTCGGATAGCGGGCAGGGAGCACGGTCGGCTCTTCGCGGCTGCCATCATAATTGGGCTGGAAATCGACGGTATCTTTATCGAGATCATCCAGCAGCGCGTTCGCCACCTTTTTCAGCCGCGCCTCGGTATAGCGCATCGATGCTGGCGGATCGGGGTCCATCGATCCGAAATTCCCCTGACCATCGATCAAGGGAACGCGCAGAGACCAATCCTGCGTCATACGGGCCAGCGCATCGTAAATCGCGCTATCGCCATGCGGGTGATAATTGCCCATCACGTCGCCGACGATCTTGGCGGATTTCCGGTAAGGCCGTCCGGCAACAAAGCCGCCTTCTTGCGATGCATAAAGGATGCGGCGGTGCACGGGTTTCAAGCCATCGCGCACATCGGGCAGCGCGCGCGAGACGATCACGGACATGGCATAATCGAGATAGCTCGACTTCATCTCATCGACGATATCAACCGGTTCGATTCCCGATGGTTCCATTGGTGGCTGTTCGTCACTCACGTCCGCAATAATCCTTGTGTTTTTTCTTGTAAGAAGTCCCTAGACCAGTGGCATCCGATTAGCCACCTGTCGCGCCGCAAAAGCCGCGATTTTAGACAGCTTATCCACAGATTCGGACAGGTGCCCCGCAATCGGGTTTTACATGTTCGTTCAACCACAATTCATCCGCAAAGCCATAGTCCGATTGCACTGGATCGAGGAGCGAAGTAAGAGGCTTGGCGAGGCTGTGCCAAGGGTGCGGTTGAGGCAATTTTAAGAAACGACTTGGAAGGATTTTCGATGAAATCTGTGACGAAGCTGGCGCTGTTTGCTGCTTTGGGGGCTTTGACGGTCTCGCCGACTTTTGCGGCGGATGCAGAAAAGCCGAAGAAAGAGAAAAAGGGTGCCAAGGAAAAGGCTCCTGCTGCCGTAAAGCGTGCTTATTCCAAGGAATTTCAAGCAGCCTATGGCCCCGCTGGCAAATTGCTCCAAAAGAAAGATAATGTCGGCGCGAAGGCGATGTGGCCGCAGATCAAAGCGGCTGTCATCAACGACGATGATCGCTATGAAGCGGGTCTTTTCGCCTATAATGTCGGCCGCGATACAGCGGACACGGCCATGCAGAATGAAGGCCTGGACCTGTTGATTGCCAGCCCGGCAACGACCCGCCGATCTTCGCAAAAGCGCCGCCATGCAACGCGGCCAGATGGCCTATAATGCCAAACAATATGACGTCGCCGAGAAATATCTGCGGCAGGCATATGATGCCGGCCACAGGGGCAACAGCGTCGAACTGCTGCTTTCCAACAGCTTTGTTTTGCGTAATAACCATGCCGAAGCGCTAAATTGGATACAAAAGGGGATAGACAACACCCGTTCCGCCGGCGGCGTTCCTGAAAAGCAGTGGTTTGCCCAAGCGATGAGCTATGCCGGGAAAACCAAGGATAAGGCGAAAATCAGCTATTGGGGCAAGGAACTGATCAAAGCGGATCCCGCGTGGTGCCACCTATCATGACACTTTGTTCAACTTCCTGTTCGTGAATCAGGCTTTCGATAATCATGAAACGCTGGACGTATTTCGTCTGGCACGAAAGACCGGCGCAATCGTACAAGAACGCGAATATGTTCAATTTTTGGATTCGCTCAATCCGGCTCTTTATCCTGCAGAAGCGCTGGCCATCATTGCCGAAGGCACGGCCAGCGGCAAAATTCCCAAAAACGATCAGTTTTTCAATGAAAAAACCCAATTGGCAAACAGCAGTCTTGTCCAGTTGAAACAGTCTTGGGATCAAGACGAGAAATCTGCTTTGGCCAATGCAAAGGGCTTTTCGGCATTACTGTTCGGTGAAAACATGCTGGGCTTTGGCGAATATGCCCGCGCCCAAAAACTGTTGGAAGCCGCCCTCGCCAAGGGGGCGATCATCGACCGTGATGGCAAGGATCAAACTGATCGGGCCCGCACGCGGCTTGGGTATCGCCAAAGGTCATGCAAGGCAATTTTGCAGGTGCAAAGTCGGATTTTGAAGCCATCACCCATCCGGCGCGCAAAGCCATCGCCGAATATTGGTTGATCTATATCAGCCAGCAGGGCGTTTAGGGTTAATTAGGGTCCGGACTCTAAAAATACGACGGACGGGTCGGGCTATTCCGCAATCGGAACGCCCGGCTCGTCTTTCGCTGTGCGAATGGTCAGCGATGTTTTAACGCTTGAGACATTGGCTGCAGCAGTCAATTTAGACGTTAGAAATTCCTGAAAGTTCTGAAGATCGCGGGCTACAATCTTCAAAATAAAGTCTATTTCTCCATTCAGCATATGACATTCACGCACTTGCGGAAGCGAGCGGACATAGGCCTCAAAGCTACGCAAATCATCTTCAGCCTGACTTTTCAGGCTGACCATGGCAAAAACCATGATCGTAAAACCCAGCGATGCCGGATCGATTTCTGCATGATAGGATTTGATTGCACCGCTTTGTTCCAGCGTTCTCACCCGGCGCAAACAGGGTGGGGCGGTGAGTCCCACTTTTTGCGCCAGTTCCACATTGGTGATCCGGCCATCGGCTTGCAGTTCGGCCAGAAGTTTCAGGTCGATCGCATCAAAATTCATCGCAGCCATCTTCTGTGTTATATCCCTGTTCGATTATAGGGCAATGCTATAATATTATTATACTGAAATGCAATTGTCCCATAGTGTGACGTGCAAATTTTGACACTGTTGCAGGGGCGCTGGAACGGTTATCGAGACAGCTTAATCCAAATTAACCGGATGGATGGATAGCTTTGCGCATCGATGATCGCCTTGAAACAGCGTTACGCAATTTTGACGGCGTGACGGCGCAAGGCGCGACAGGGCAGTGGCATCAACTGCTTGATCTTCTTGCTCAAAATCCAAACAATTTCGATATCGAAGATGTAGCCGGTGGCCTTGAACGTCTGCACTCGGCTGCAGGGCAAGTGCCTCTGCACGAGCGCGTTTCCTGCGTTAATGCGTTGCACCGGGGAATCCGTTCGGCCCCCTTGATTATGCTCTTGTCCCATGATGAACCCCCCGTTGCCGCCGCAGCGATCCAAAGGGCACAGCTGGACGATCAAGACTGGATCGAAATCATTCCCCGGCTGGGAACGCGGGCCCGCGGCTTTTTAAGGTTACGCAGTGATCTGGGACAGGCAGCGTCGGGAGCTCTTCGGGTTTTTTCATCTGGCGATTTCCTGTTGCCCTTTGTTGGACAGCAATCCCTTGAGGACGAAATAAAAGCAGAAGAGCCTGAAGAAAAATCCTATTGGCAATCACAACAGGCGCCGATTGGTGTCATCGTCGAACGCATCGAGAAATGGCGACGGGACCGGGAAAATGCCGATAGCCCACAACTGCCCTTCATTGAAGATCACGAAATCGAGTATCATCCCGAAATAGACGAAATCCGTTTTGAATCCGATGATAATGGGACAATAATCTGGGCCGAAGGCGCGCCGCGTGGAGCAATCGTCGGCATTGATATTGCACGCGCCGCCTATGACAATGGTCCAGGCCCCGATGCCTATGGAGCAGCAGCATTCCGCCAACGGATGCCGATGGATAGTGCGCGGATGCGGTTGCGCGGTGCTTCGGCGGTAGAGGGTGATTGGCGAATAACGGCCGCACCTTTCTTCGACGCGGTCAGTGGCCGTTTTCGCGGGTATCGTGGGATTATGCGGCGACCGACAATCGCTGAAACCGCACAGCCTGTTGAAAACGACGTCCGGCAAGCCGAGCAGATGCAGCAGATCGTGCATGAATTGCGGACGCCCCTAGGCGCTATCGCCGGATTTGCAGAAATCATCGAACAACAATTGTTCGGTCCCGTTTCTGCCGATTACCGGCAAATGGCTTCGGACATTATTGGTGATGCGAACCAGCTACTCGCCGGCTTTGATGATTTAACCTTGGCGGCCAAAATGGATCGCGGGCAATTGGAAATATCGCCCGGATTTACTGAATGTTCTTGGTTGGCAGCGCGGCTGAAAGACAGGCTGCAAGCGATCAGTGAGAATCTGGGCGTCGAAGTCAATCTGGTGCTGGCAGATCCAGTACGGCCATTTGCGGTCGATCCGGACATTTCCGAACGGATATTTTCGCGGCTATTGGCTGCTGTAATCATGGGCTGTGAAAATGGCGAGGACTTGAAAGGCCGGTTCTACACCGAATTGGGCGCAACAGCTTGGAACCAGTTCAAACTCGATTTGCCGCGGCAACTGTCTGGGCAAAGCGAAGATGAATTGCTCAATTCCAGCCCGCAAACGACCAAATCAACGCTAGGTTCGCCATTGCTGGGTTTGGGCTTCTCGCTCAGACTGGTGCGAAACCTTGCACATAGCATGGGTGGAAATTTACAAATTCAAAAGGAAAGCCTGCTAGTGTCCCTACCGGCGTCGCAGGATGGCCATAATCATTACCAGGATAATTGGGGCGAATAACATGTTGGGAAAAACGGGGGGTGTTTCAAATAAGCACTTGCCCGGTTATGCGGTTCCAATAGTTCCGGTTCGCTTCATCGATGTGCCCGCTGCAAAATTCATCGTCACTGTAGATACAGAAGAAGAATTTGACTGGAATGCGCCCTTCCGACGCGAAGGATATGGAACGCGGCATATCCGGCAAATCGGCCGGTTTCAGAATTTGTGTGACGAATTTGGCGTTTCTCCCATTTATCTGATCGACTATCCGGTGGCCAGCGACCCTGAATCCATCGATGTTTTTAACGGCATTTTGGCAGCCGGAAAATGCGAGATAGGCGCTCAGCTTCATGCCTGGGTCACACCGCCTCATGATGAAGAAATAAACACCCGCAATAGCTATGCATGTAACTTGCCAGAACAGCTGGAACGGCAAAAAATCAAATCCCTGTTTGGACGGTTGGAGCAATCATTTGGTTCAAAACCTCTGATATACCGCGCGGGTCGCTATGGGGCGGGGGCGCACACGGTTTCCGTTTTGCACGAATTGGGCGTGCGGATCGATAGTTCTGTCCGATCACTGTTCGATTATTCGCGACAAGAAGGGCCGGATTTCAGAAATAGTTCGCTTCACCCTTATTGGCTTGCGGGAGGTGAATTGTTTGAATTGCCGCTGACGTCGGTTTTTGCCGGGCTGTTGAGAGCCGGTGGCCAAAGGCTTTTCGGTGAGGCGTTCGAATCAGAAACGGCACGCGCGTTTCTGGCGCGAACAAAATTGCTCGAACGCATTGCGCTAACACCCGAGGGAATACCGTTGGATAGGGCGATTGAAGCCATTGATATCGCAATCGATCTGGATTTGCCCGTGCTCAACTTCTCGTTCCACTCTCCATCGTTGGAGCCAGGCCACACGCCCTATGTTCGCAATCAGGCCGATCTGGATAATTTCTACGCATGGTGGCGCGGCGTTTTTGCCCATTTGCATAGGCGCGGGGTGGCCGCTTCGACGGCTCAATCGCTGATAGATTCTGCGTCTTGAAACCAATTTGGCAAAACACGATAAATGCTGCTTGCTTTATTAACCCACCATCCGCTATCGGCCCGTTGCTTGATGATCCGGTTCGGGCCTGTAGCTCAGTTGGTTAGAGCTGGCCGCTCATAACGGCTAGGTCGGGGGTTCGAGTCCCTCCGGGCCCACCAGCCTTCGCTAAAGCTTCGGCTGGCGAGCCCGCTGGAGGTGATGTAAAGGGTGTCCGCCATAGACTTGGCCTAGGCGGGCCGGTAGAGTTAAACGCTCCATGTCGGGGAGTGGCGCAGCCTGGTAGCGCATCTGTTTTGGGAACAGAGGGTCGCAGGTTCGAATCCTGTCTCCCCGACCATTATTGAACTATTGGCCTTGCTTAAGCGCCTCGATCTCGGCATTGGCCTCTTCTTCAACCAGCTTTGCGGCGGCATCGGCGGCTTCCTCGATGCTCTTCTTCTCGGCCTTGATCTCACTCTGACTGTCGATTTCCGCATTGGCCTTGGCCGCCTTTTCGCTTTCCGCGGGTGTTGGCGCTTCGGTGCAGCCAGCGGCAAGAAGGAACCCGGCAAGAATTAGCGGTTTCATGGTGCGTTCTCCGTTTTCAATTCGCCTTCGTAATTAGCAGCTTCATCGATAACGACCGTCCATACCGCAACATTTTGCCGCAATTGTTCCGGATCGATCTTGTCGAGCGTATCGTCGGGCGTGTGGTGCAGATCGAAATAGCGCGTTCCATCCTGTTGCAGATCGACAATGCCCAGGCTTTTGCGCGGCGATGATCGGGCCGATATCGGCTCCGCCACCGGCTTGATCATTTCCCTTTCCAACGCCGAGCAGTGCCAGACGGGCGAGAATTTTCTCTTTCAAGTCGTTCGCGGTTACTGGCAACCGGAAATCCGCGCGCCAAACCCGGTCCGCGCCGAAATCCGATTCCATCGCAAGTCCGTGCGGCTCGGCATTATGCTTTGCAGAATAGCTGGCCCCGCCCCAGACGCCGACTTCCTCGGCCCCGGCCCATAACAAGCGGATTGTGCGTTTCGGCTTGCGTATCTTGGTTGCATGGAGTGCTGCGGCGGCAACAATGCCGCAGCCTGATGCATCATCAATGGCGCCCGTTCCCAAATCCCAGCTATCGAGATGACATGCGAGCAGGATCATCGGCAGGGCAGGGTCGCTCCCCGGAATTTCGGCGATTACATTGCCCGATTTCTGCTGGCCCAGATTTTTGGGAGTGAGCAACAAGCGGACCCGCACCGGATCGTGGCTTAGCCCATCGGAAGCGGGCGTGCGCGAAAGCATCCGTACCAGATTATCGGCATCGGGATTGGAAATGGCCCCGGCGGGAATGGGCGTGGTTTCTTTTTTGAAATTGGTGTTGCCGGTATGCGGATTGCGGTGGCTATCGGTTCCGATCGAACGGATTATCACTGCCGCAGCACCTTTTTCAGCGGCAATTTGCGGGCCGGTGAAGCGGGCAGGGCCAAATGCGCCATAGCTGGAGCCATCCTGCGTACGCTCCATCTGGTGATCGATAAAGGCGATATCTCCTTTCAGAATTCCGTCCGGCATTTCTTTCAGCCGTGCAAGCGTCGGGAAATAGACGATATTGCCTTCCATACCCTTTGGCCCGGTCGATCCGCTGTTGCCGAGCGCCGTAATCGCAAGCTTTTGCGGGAAGGGCGAAACAACCGCTGCCTGCTCCTCGCCGCGAACCCATGTAGGCATATCAAAGGGTTCGATCCGCACATTGGCAAAGCCCAACGCCGCAAGTTTCTTAACGGACCAATCCCGCGCCCGCGCTTCGGCCTCGGTCCCGGCCTGCCTCGGGCCGACCTCGGTGGTCAATCCGGTGACGATATCCAGGGCGATGCTATCGCCCAAGGCCTGTGCAACGGGATCATAGGGGGGTGGTGGAATGGCGACCGCTTGTTGTGCCAATGCGGCAAGTGCTGTGGTTGCGAATATTTTTGCGACGATATGTTTCATGCCAGCGACTTAGCCCGCAGTTGCGGCTTTGCCAATCTCCCAGCTTGCGGCAAGCGCGCCGTCCAGCTAGTGAGCGCGCAAATTCCTGTACCCTTTACCTGAAAGTCGACCGATGGCCGCTCAATATAGTTTTGTCATGAAGGGGATGACCAAAACCTTCCCCGGCGCGCAGAAACCTGTGCTCAGCAACATCAACCTGCAATTCTATCCCGATGCCAAAATTGGCATTGTCGGTCCGAACGGCACGGGTAAATCGACGCTGATGAAGATTATGGCGGGGATCGATACCGAATTTACCGGTGAAGCATGGCCCGGCGAATATATCACCGTCGGCTATCTGGCGCAGGAACCGCAACTGGACGAGACCAAGACGGTTCGCGAAAACGTGATGGATGGGGTGCGTCCGGTGGCGGACCTTGTTGATCGTTTCAACGAAATCTCGATGATCATGGGCGACCCGCCGGAAGACGCCGATTTCGATGCCCTGATGGAAGAAATGGGCACGCTTCAGGAAAAAATTGACGCCGTGGATGGCTGGTCGCTTAGACAGTCAGCTGGAATTGGCGATGGAAGCCCTGCGCTGTCCCCCGGGTGATTGGCCCGTGACAAACCTGTCGGGCGGCGAAAAACGCCGGATTGCGCTTACCCGATTGCTACTGGAAAAGCCCGACATCCTGTTGCTCGATGAACCGACCAACCATTTGGATGCCGAATCCGTGGCTTGGCTGGAAAAGCATCTGGTGGATTATAAAGGCAATGTGATCCTCGTCACCCATGATCGCTATTTCCTCGACAATGTCGTCAGCTGGATACTCGAACTCGATCGGGGTCGCTATTTTGTCTATGAAGGCAATTATTCGACCTATCTGGAGAAGAAGGGCAAGCGTCTCGAACAGGAATCGCGTGAAGATTCAGGACGGCAAAAAGCGATCAAGGACGAGTTGGATTGGATCCGGCAAAGCCCCAAGGCACGACAGGCAAAATCGAAAGCGCGTATCAAATCCTTTGATCAGCTGGTGCAAGCACAGGAAAACCGCACTCCCGGCAAGGCACAGATCGTCATCCAAGTACCCGAACGTCTGGGCAGCAAGGTGATCGACGTACATAATGTCAGCAAGGCTTATGGCGATAAATTGCTGTTCGAAAATCTGTCGTTCAGCGTGCCGCCGGGCGGTATCGTCGGTGTAATTGGCCCCAATGGTGCGGGTAAATCGACGCTGTTCCGGCTGATCACAGGGCAAGAAACGCCGGATAGCGGCGAGGTTGATCTGGGCGAAACCGTGCGTTTGGGCTTTGTCGATCAAAGCCGCGATGATCTTGATCCCAACAAAAACGTCTGGGAAGAAATTTCGGGCGGGGCGGATTATATGAAGGTCGGTAAGCACGAAACGCCGACGCGGGCTTACGTTGGGGCTTTCAATTTCAAAGGCACCGACCAACAGAAAAAGGTCGGGCTGTTATCGGGCGGTGAGCGCAACCGCGTGCATATGGCAAAGATGCTCAAAGAAGGCGGCAATGTGCTGCTGCTCGACGAACCGACCAACGATCTCGACACCGAAACGCTGGCTGCGCTTGAAGAAGCGCTCGAAAGCTTTGCTGGATGCGCCGTGGTGATCAGCCATGACCGCTTCTTCCTTGATCGCCTCGCCACGCACATCTTGGCGTTTGAAGGCGACAGCCATGTCGAATGGTTCGAAGGCAATTTTGAGTCTTATGAAGAAGACAAGATACGGCGTCTGGGCGAAGGGGCGACACGTCCGCACCGGACGAGCTATAAGAAGATGACACGCTGATGCGGTGCTGGGCCGCAGTCGCAGCCTTATTGGCCGTAACTGCTGCTCCTATCGCGCAGGCGAGTGAATGGGCTGCCGTCAATCCATCGGCTTTGGTTGACGACGATATTGCGCGTCATGCGGGCGACGCTAGTTTTTTGGAGGGAATAGCGGTCAGCGAAATCCGCCTTTCCGAGAACGGCTTTGATTGGCAGTTGATCCGCTTTGCCAGCTCACAAAAGTGGACGGCCCTTTGTGGGTGGTTCCGCACGACGATGAAAATGCCGCTTTCGAGGCGATGATTGTAGCTATAAAACGTCACGGCGGCACCGGCATTGCGGTCAATTCCGGGGCTGGAAGCGCGCGAAACCAATATGGTCTGGCGCGATGCGGGGATCGAGTGAGGATTTCCGAAACATGCGACCCCAATCGCAATTTCTCGATTTCACGCGCCTTTGTTTACACAAGCTTTTCTAAAGCAATGGCGTGTCGGCCAACCCATCATCGCTTTGCACACTAACACGCCGGGGCATTGGGGCAGGGAAGGGTGACATCACGATTTTGGACCGCGATGCTGCGGCAAGGGGCAAGAAAAAGCCGCGCCGTGATGGCCATTTCAGCAATGGCAGCGTTGCGTTGCTCGAATGATCCCGATGTTTATGCAATCCTCCCCTATCGCGCAGATGCCGGGATATCCGCCGGAGACATTTCATGCCGCACTTGGCTGAATAAGGCAGGTGTCCACGTCTGGCATGAGCGGGTGCGAACGAGCGACGGTTCGCTTTCAAACTATGTCGCGATCAACCGTCCCGACATCCGCTACGTCAATATGGAAGCAAAAAAAGGGCCTGATCTGTCCATTGCGGCCACGGCGCAAGGCTTGATGGTGGACGCTTATTTGGCAGGCTGCAAATAGAGCTTGATGACTTTCGGTCGAATCACACCGTTAGTGCTGAGCTTGTCGAAGCACGCTTCTCGGTACTGATAGATGCCCTTCGACAGGCTCAGGGCTACGGTTCTACTCAATGTCAACTTGCTCTAGCGGTCACGAAATTGCTTCAAACCGGTCTTGCGCTTCATCCAAAATGTGCAAGGCCCCATCGGAAATTGCGAATACCGAGCCGTGGAGCGTCAATGTGCCTTCGCGTTCCTTTTGCCGGATGCAGGGGAATGTCCGCAAATTGGCGAGGCTTACCTTCACCGCTTCCATCTCCATTGCACGTTCAGCCTCAGCGCTTTCGGTGCCGAATTCCGCGGCCACTTTTGCTTGAGCCTCGTCGAGCAGGCTGATCCAGTTGGCGATAAAGCCCCCTTCGCCCGGAGCCATGCCAGCCATCGCCTTGGTCAATGCAGCCTGACAGCCGCCGCACAGGCCATGTCCCATGACGACGATCTCTTCGACCTCCAGAAACTGCACGGCAAATTCCAGCGCCGCTGAAACGCCATGCCGACCGGGCGTCGTTTCAAAAGGTGGCACAAGGGCTGCGACATTGCGAACCACGAAGACTTCGCCGGGGCGGGTATCGAAAATCTGGGTGGGATCAACGCGGCTATCCGAACAGGCGATAATCATCACCTTGGGACTTTGCCCTTCACCAAGCCGTTCCCAGCGTTCGCGCTCCAAATCCCATTCATTGGCACGGAACCGGCGATACCCGTCGATCATGTTGGTAAAGAGCGTCATGGCGGCGCTATGGACGAGCAAATTGGGGGTGGCAAGACAGCATCCAAACGCCTATCGGAGCGCGATGAATTCTCCCGTTCCCCTCGTCCGCCCACCCCGTGAACGCAAGCCTGACTGGATCAGGGTGAAGGCCCCGACCAGCGCCGGTTTCAACGAAACCCGGCGGCTGATGCGCGATTTGAAGCTGAACACGGTGTGCGAAGAGGCGGCTTGCCCCAATATCGGCGAGTGCTGGACGAAAAAACACGCAACCGTGATGATCTTGGGCGACGTCTGCACCCGCGCCTGCGCCTTTTGCAATGTGAAGACTGGAATGCCGCGCGCAGTGGATCAGGACGAGCCTGAACATGTCGCCATTGCCGCTGCCAAAATGGGGCTGGAGCATATCGTCATTACCTCGGTTGACCGAGACGACCTGCCCGATGGCGGAGCGAGCCAGTTTGTGAAGGTGATCGAAGCGCTGCGCCGCAATACACCCAATACCACCATCGAAATCCTCACCCCCGATTTTCGCAACAAGGTGGAAAGTGCGGTCGAGGCGATCATCGAGGCGCGGCCCGATGTGTATAACCATAATCTGGAGACCGTGCCCCGGCTTTATCCCACGATCCGTCCCGGTGCGCGCTATTATGCGTCATTGCGGTTGCTCGAATCGGTAAAGCGGCATGATCCGTCTATTTTCACCAAATCGGGCGTGATGCTCGGCCTGGGCGAAGAGCGGATGGAGGTCCATCAAGTGATGGACGATATGCGGAGCGCCGACATAGATTTTTTGACCATGGGCCAATATCTGCAACCCACGCCCAAACATACCAAGGTGATGGAGTTTGTGACTCCGCAAGCTTTCGATGCTTATGCGGCCATCGCCCGCGCCAAGGGATTCCTTCTGGTTGCAGCAACCCCGCTCACGCGATCCAGCTATCATGCGGGCGACGATTTCGCCAAAATGAAGGCCGCGCGCGAGGCTCAACTGGCGAAAGCTGGCTAGACTGGAGCAGGGGGAATGCCGCACCATCACGAGCGCCGGACATTGCCGTTTAGCGCAGAGCAGATGTACGATCTGGTAACCGACGTGCGCCGCTATGCCGAGTTTTTGCCGTGGGTGGCGGCGGTGCGGGTGCGTACCGAAGATGAACAGGAAATGCTCGCCGATCTGGTGGTGGGTTTCAAGGCATTGCGCGAGACATTCAGTTCGCGGGTGCTGAAAACACCAAAGTCAAAGGTTGTGGTCGATTATCTCGACGGGCCGTTGAAACATTTGCACAACCAATGGCTGTTCGAGGAAACGGCGGACGGCTGTATCGTCGATTTCACGGTCGATTTCGCCTTTCAAAACCGGATTTTCGAGGCGATAGCCGGACAGTATTTCAACACCGCCATCGGTAAGATGACCGACGCTTTCATCACACGGGCGGATGCGCTTTATGGGGTTGGCAGCAACAGCTGAAGCGCGTGCAGCGTGGCAGCCAAGCGAATGTCGGCGCGACTTTTATCTTCACCGAACTGGATTTTATCGGCAATGATATCCGCGGGGTCTTTGCCGCGTTCGGCGACGGCGAAGACGACTGTTCCCACAGGTTTCTGCGGCGTTCCGCCATCGGGTCCGGCAACGCCGCTGATCGCAACGGCCACATCGGCGCTGCTGTTTTTAAGCGCACCCTGTGCCATCGCCCAAGCCACGGCGACCGACACGGCCCCGAACGTTTCAATCAATTCTTCGCCAACCTTCAGCGTTTTGACCTTGGCTTCGTTCGAATAAGTGACAAAGCCCGATTGCAATACCGCGCTGCTGCCAGCAACTTCAGTCAAAGCTGCGGCTACCAGCCCGCCGGTGCAACTTTCGGCTGTAGTAATGGTGCGACCCATGGCCTTATTTTGCGCGATCACCTGTTCGGCAAGTTTGGCGACAGCGCCGGGGAGCATATTCTTCAAGACTGCGTCCTTTCGGGCCGGTACAACGTTGCGACGGCCTGCGCCGCGATGCCCTCTCCCCGGCCTGTATAGCCGAGTTTCTCGGTGGTTGTCGCCTTGATTGAGACATTATCGATCGCAATATCCAATATTTCGCCAACACGCTTCCGCATGGCCAGTTTGTGCGGCCCGATTTTGGGCGCTTCGCAGATGATGGTGACATCCACATGGCTGACGGCAAGGCCTTTTGCGGCGGCGATTCGGGCAGCGTGGGCAAGGAATTGATCCGATGAGGCTCCGCTCCATTGCGGGTCGCTGGGCGGGAAGTGGTCGCCGATATCTCCAAGCGCAGCGGCACCCAAAATGGCATCGGTCAACGCGTGCAGCGCAACATCGGCATCGCTATGGCCCGACAATCCCATGTCATGCTCGATTTTAATGCCGCACAACCACAGTTCCTCACCCGCTTCAAGGCGGTGGACGTCATAGCCCATCCCGGTGCGAACGCTTTGCATCGATGACATTTGGCCCGCATCCCCTGCAAAGTCACTGGAAAAGGTATATTTGGCAAGGCGCTCATCGCCAGCAACCAAGGTTACGTCAAAGCCGGCTGACATCGCCATACGGGCATCGTCGGTCGCTTCGCGTGATGCATCCCATTGCCGATGCGCCGAAAGAATGACGTCACGGCGGAAGGCTTGCGGGGTCTGGATACGCCAAAGACCGCTGCGATCCTCGCTTGCTGACAATATCTTGCCATCCGCGCTCCGTGCAAGGCTGTCGATGACGGGAAGGGTAGGGACTGCACCGTCATGCTGATCCAAAGCCGCGAGCAGATCATCAATCACCTGTCTGGAAAGGAATGGCCGGGCCGCATCGTGGATCAGGATGCTTGAAATTCCCTGATTCAATTCAATAGACTGGAGTCCATTGTTCACACTATCCCGTCGTGTCGGGCCGCCCGCAACAAATGTCACATCTAGGTTCTGCAATGCTTCGCGCGCCGATTTTTCCTGACCTTCGCCAATCACCACAATGATTGCGTCCACCGCCGGGTGCTTGGCTAAGGCTTCCACACTGTGGCGCAGCATTGGCTTGCCATGGAGCATGCGAAATTGCTTGGGCACGCCACCACCGGCGCGACTGCCGCTGCCTGCTGCTACAATGATCGCCGCCGTCTTGCCCATCCCCACGCCCTATCGCTGTGGGGCTTGCACGCCAAGCCGAATAAAGCTAGTGGCCTGCCTAAATTTTAGGCAAACCCGTACATGCAATTGGCTCCTATCCAGATCGGCCCGATCACTATCGATTGCCCTGTCATCCTCGCGCCGATGACGGGGGTTACCGATATGCCCTTTCGCACCATCGTCCGCCGGTTTGGATCCGGGTTAAACGTCACCGAAATGATCGCCAGCCAAGCGATGATCCGCGAAACGCGGCAGTCGCTGCAAAAGGCGGCGTGGCATTTGTCTGAAGAACCGGTTTCGATGCAACTTGCCGGTTGCACGCCTTATGAAATGGGGGAGGCTGCGAAGCTCAACGAAGATCGCGGAGCCGCGATCATTGATATCAACATGGGCTGTCCGGTAAAAAAGGTGGTAAACGGCGATGCAGGCTCCGCGCTGATGCGCGATCTGCCGCTTGCCGCCAGCCTGATTGAAGCGACGGTGAAGGCGGTAACGGTTCCGGTGACGGTGAAGATGCGGATGGGCTGGGATCATTCGAGCCTGAACGCACCCGAACTCGCACATATTGCCGAGGATTTGGGAGCGAAGCTGATCACCGTCCATGGTCGCACGCGCAACCAGATGTATAAAGGCAGTGCCGACTGGGCCTTTGTCCGCAAGGTGAAGGATGCGGTTTCGGTCCCCGTCATCGTCAATGGCGATATCTGCACGCTTGGAAGACGCCGATATGGCCTTGGCCCAAAGTGGTGCGGATGGCCTCATGATCGGGCGCGGCGCTTATGGCAAGCCGTGGTTACTGGGGCAGGTGATGCACTGGCTGCGGCATGGCGAACGCTTGCCCGATCCGTCTATCGATACGCAATTCCATCTGATGATCGAGCATTATCGCGCGATGATGGATCATTATGGCCTAGATGTCGGCGTGCGCTGTGCCCGCAAACATCTGGGCTGGTATGTGCGGGGGATTCCCGGCTCGGCCGAATTCCGCAATATGATCAACCGCATCGATAATGCCGAACAGGTGGTGGGCGAACTGTCTCGTTTTACGAGCCCTATCTCGCCCGCCATGCCGCTTGAGGCTGAAGTGAACGACGAGGCACGGCCACAGGAAGCGTTGCTGCTTGCGGCCATTCCGTTTCCGATGCTGCTCGTCGATCAGGCGAACCTGATCATCTTCGCCAATGAGGCTGCCGAGGCCTTTTTCGGGCGCGGCAAAAGGCGGATCGTTGGCGAGGACATCGCTTCACTGCTGCAATTCGCCAGCGACCGGCTGAACGGCGCGGTGCGCGCAGCAGAAAGCGATATCTCGGCACAGAATATGCGACTGCTTACCTCGGGCGTGCAGGCCAATTATGCGGACGTCTCGATTTCAACGCTGTTGGGGCGGCCAGACCAGCGATTGATACTGCTCGTCCCGCGGCAATCGGACCGCGACCAGATCGGTGAACAGACCGACAGCGGCCGTGAACAGGCGATGGGTGCGCCTGCGATATTGGGACACGAGATCAAAAATCCATTGTCCGGGATCAAAGGCGCGGCGCAGCTTGCTTGCCAAAAAATTGGAAGCGCCCCAGACCGCGCTGACCGACCTGATCGTTACCGAGGTGGACCGGATCGCACGCCTGCTCGATCAGATGCAGAATCTGGGCCGTGTGATGCCGGGCGAATTGCGCGCCGAAAACATTCACGAGTTGATCGAACGCGCGATCCGATCAGTTCGCGCGGCCAACGCGGTGATCCCGGCGATCGACATCAACTATGATCCCTCGCTTCCGGATGTGAAGATAGAGCCCGACGCGATGGTGCAAGTTCTCATCAACCTGATCCAGAATGCAATCGATGCGCTGAAAGACACCGAAAGCCCGATGATCGGGATCAGCACCCGTTTTGTGATGGGAGCAGCTTTACGGGGCGGGGCGAGCGAAACTTCCGATGGCAAGGCTGTGCGTTTGCCGGTCGAAGTAAGCATTGCCGATAACGGCCCCGGCATCGCCAAGCATATCGAGCGCGAACTATTCGCACCCTTTGTCACGACTAAACGCGAAGGGCAGGGGCTCGGTCTCGCCATCGTCCGCAAATATCTGTCGCAAATGAACGGGCGAATCACCGTGGAGCGCGATCCCGCGACTGAACAGACAATCTTTCGCATATTCCTGCCCGTTGCCGGCAAAAAGGACAAACCCTGATGAGCAAAGCCCGCGTCCTGATTGTCGAAGATGATAGTTCCATCGGCATGGTCGTCCGCGCTGCACTGGAAGCAGAAGGGATCGACGTCGATGTTTGCGAGACCACGAGCGCACGCGATGCTGCCCTTGCCGCCAATCATTATGACGTGATGCTAACCGATGTGGTGCTGAAGGATCGTGACGGGATTTCCAGCCTTGAAGGTGTGATTGGCGAATGGCCGGAAATGCCGATCATCGTCATGTCCGCGCAAAATACGCTCGACACCGCCGTTCGGGCAAGTGAGATCAACGCGTTTGAATATTTTCCCAAGCCATTCGATCTGAACGAACTGGTTGTCGCG
Source organism: uncultured Alphaproteobacteria bacterium (assembly GCA_963732535.1). Taxonomy (GTDB): domain Bacteria; phylum Pseudomonadota; class Alphaproteobacteria; order Sphingomonadales; family Sphingomonadaceae; genus Sphingorhabdus_B. The sequence continues at coordinate 100,884 of CAVSZW010000005.1, forward strand.
GTGCGCCAGGGCATCGACAAACGACGCAGTGATGTGCTGCCGGGGCATGAAACCTTACTCGAAGCCAGTATGCCGATGGTGGGGCGCAGCGCCGCGATGCAAGATGTCTATCGCATGGTCGCAAGGCTGTTGCGGAACGATCTGACGGCGCTAATTCTCGGTGAATCGGGTACGGGCAAAGAGCTGGTGGCAGAGGCGATCCACAGCCTCGGTCACCGCAAAACCGGGCCATTCGTCGCAGTCAATATGGCAGCGATCCCGGCAGAATTGATCGAGGCCGAATTGTTCGGGCATGAAAAAGGCGCTTTTACCGGAGCCGTCGGACAAAGCATTGGCCGTTTTGAACAGGCGCAAGGCGGCACGCTGTTCCTCGATGAAATAGGCGATATGCCCTATCATGCCCAGACGCGGCTTTTGCGCGCACTGCAAAGCGGGATGATCAACCGCATAGGCGGGAAAGCGGGTATCCGGCTGGACGTCCGGATCATTGCCGCCACCAACCAGAACCTTGAGGATCAGATCGCAAAGGGCAAGTTTCGCGAAGACCTTTATTACCGCCTGAACGTCGTCCCCGTCCACTTGCCGCCACTGCGGGCAAGGCCAGAGGATATTGGTTTGTTGGTCGCTCATTTTTTACAATTGGCGATAAGTGAAGGCCTGCCGGGTAAGGCGATCGATGATGAAGCTGTGGCTTTGCTCACCAATATGCCGTGGAAGGGCAATGTTCGCGAGCTTAAGAATTTTGTCTATCGGCTGGTGCTCAATGCGCGCGAGGACCGAATTTCAGAGACCACAGTCACCAATATCGCCAATCCGGCAGATTTTGACAGTGGACCCGCCATCGAACGGTGTAGTTTTGACGCCGCAGTTTTGCATTTCCTGCACGAACATCGTCAGCGCGGAGCCGGACGCGAGCTGATTTACCCGCGTGCTTTGGCCGCATTCGAACGGCCATTGCTGCAAGCGGTTATGAAAATGGCAAAGGGCAATCAACTGAAGGCGGCTGCTTTGCTAGGCATTAATCGCAACACACTGCGTAAAAAGCTTTCCGATTATAGCTTAGCATCGGGCCGAAGCGGCGATTTTTCCAGATAGCAAATTTGTGCTTTCCAAGCCACGCTTTGGCTGCAATAGTTGCCAAATGGCAACAGTCATGCTCGATAAGGAAATACCGGAAAAGCGCGGCTTCACGCGCTGGATTTCGCATTTGCTCGATTGGTTCGGGCAATCAAGCTTCGTCTGGCTGATCGAACTCGGCAGTATGATAGCGCTAGCTGGCATGGCTGCGCTAACCGTGACTTTAATCTGGACCACCAATCCCCAATCAGAGCCATTATCGCCGCAGGCTGCCGCTGCTTTGCTCGTGGGTAATTTGGTGCCGGCTGCGACGCTGATGATGATGTTCGGCAGGCGGCTGGCTATCCGGCGGGCTTCCAAGATCAATCCCGACAGCACCGGTTCGATGCACGTCCGCTTGGTCGTGCTCTTTTCGTTGCTGTCTGCCGTGCCTGCACTGCTGCTCGCGATATTCGCGTCCATTTTGTTTCAGAGCGGGGTTCAATTCTGGTTCTCCAATTCGGCGCGCGGAATGCTGGAAAATGCGGGGGAACTGGCCAAAGGCTATTATGAAGAAAAGCTGCGTGACGTAGGCGATGAAACCGTAACCATGGCGGGCGATCTGCGTTTCATGCTGGGACAGACCAGAGCCGATGACCCGCAATTTTTGAATGGATATTTTGGACAAGTCGTTCGCAGAAAATTGAGCAAGTCAGCCATTGTGACGGTCGGTGCAGACGGCGTTCAACGCACGACCGCGGTTGTTTCGCCCGATGATAATCAACGTAAAATCTGGATTGAAGCTGCCGAACTCAAAAAGCTGCGAGCGACAAATTCCATGGTCGTTTCGGCAAAGCCGGATCGGATTGAAGCCATTGTCCCGCTTTATCAAAATCAGCCCACCTACCTCTATGCCAGCAGGGCCTTTACCGTCCCGTCATTTATGTTGGGGGAGCGGGCAGAAGCCGTCTTGACCGACTATCAAGCGATGGTCGAACGATCGCGCAATCTGCAAATGCAATTCAATGCACTGCTCTATTTTGTGGCACTCGTCATCATGGGAGTTGCTGTTTGGGTCGCGCTTTTGGTCGCGGACCGGCTGGTAAAGCCCGTTAACAATCTGGTCAAAGCCGCTCAAAGGATTGCCGATGGTGATTTGAGTGCCAGGGTCGAAGAAATCGCAAGCCGGAATGACGAAGTCGGTTTTCTCTCTCTGTCCTTTAATCGCATGACGGAGCGTTTGGAGAACCAGACCCGCAATTTGATGACTGTGAACCGGCAGTTGGATGATCGCCGGGCACTAATCGAAACCGTGCTGGAATCCGTTTCGGCGGCGATCGTCAATGTTGATGACGAAGGCATAGTCAGACTGTCTAACGCCACTGCGGACAAATTGCTTTCCAGCGACGGGGAGACCATATTGGGGCGAAAGCTCACCGAACTGGCTCCCTATCTCAAAGAAATGCTTGATGACCAAAAAACACGCGCTGTGGTTCAGGTTGGGGATGGTACCGATCCGAAAACACTGGCGATCAAGATAGCCGGACGCGAGGGCGGCAGTGTTGTAACCTTTGAAGATATCAGCCAGCAATTGGCAGACCAGCGCCGCGCGGCTTGGTCCGATGTTGCACGCCGGATCGCACACGAAATCAAAAATCCTCTGACCCCGATCCAATTGGCTGCGGAAAGGCTGCAGCGGCGTTTCGGCAGCCAGATCGATGCAAGCGACGGCATTTTCGCCCAGCTTACCGGCACAATCATCCGCCAAGTCGGCGATTTGCGGAAAATCGTCGACGAATTTTCCTCGTTTGCAAGAATGCCCAAGCCGATTTTCCGCGATGAGGATTTGTCCGATATTGTCGGCCATTCCGTTTTCCTTTTCGAAGTCGCGCACAGCGACATCCGGTTTGCGTTTGAAAACCCGACCGGACTGGTGCCCTTATTGTGTGATCGGCGGCAAATCGGGCAAGCCGTTACCAATATCCTAAAAAATGCGGTCGAATCTATCACGGATCGAAAGGAGCGGCTTGAGCCGGATTACGCAGGAACAATCACCGTTTCTATCGAGCAACGGCCTGAAAAAACCTTCGTTGTTTTCAAAGACAATGGCGCAGGCCTTCCTCCCGAACGCGAACGGATCATCGAACCTTATGTGACCACGCGAGCTCGTGGCTCTGGGCTAGGCCTCGCGATCGTCAACAAAATCCTCGACGAGCACAAAGCGGACATCCGATTTGACGACAATCCGGAAGGAGGCGCAATCATCACTTTGACATTTGCAAATGACCAGATTGCCCTTGATGGTGGCCCACTGAAAGCCGGTTGAAAGATTTCGGGAGCTAAAGGAATTACGAATTTGAACGGGAACTAGATACGTTATGGCGCTGGATATTTTAATTGTTGATGATGAGGAAGACATCCGCGAATTGGTTGCGGGTGTGCTTTCCGACGATGGTTACGAAACGCGCACCGCAGCCACCGCGCAACAGGCTTTGGAAGCTTATAATGAACGCCGCCCATCGCTGATACTGCTCGACGTCTGGCTTCGTGGTTCCAACATGGACGGGCTGGAGTTGCTAAAACTCATAAAGGAGCGCGACGTCCATATGCCGGTGATCGTGTTCTCCGGGCATGGGAATATCGACACGGCCGTTGCCGCGATCAGCCATGGCGCGATTGATTTCATCGAAAAACCTTTTGAAGCCGAAAAGCTTTTGCATCTGGTGGCGCGGGGAACCGAGACCGAACGGTTGCGCGCCGAGAATGCATCGCTGCGTGCCATAGTCGGGCAAGCCGAGGAGCTAGACGGCACATCTTCGGCAATCAACATGGTGCGTGCAACCTTGAAAAAGGTTGCAGGAACGGGCAGCCGGGTATTGATCACGGGGCCAGCGGGCGTTGGCAAAGAAGTTGCGGCGAGACTGCTCCACAGTTGGAGTCCACGCGCGGATTCAGCCTTTGTATCCGTTAGTGCTGCCAGACTGTCGCCTGATCGTTTTGAAGAGGAGCTGTTCGGTGTCGAGGAAGACGGTCGGCTGATCCATGCCGGCATGTTGGAACGCGCGCATGGCGGAACGCTGTTTCTCGATGAGGTCGCCGATATGCCGTGGACCACACAGGGCAAAATCCTGCGCGTCTTAACAGAGCAGAGTTTTACCCGGGTTGGCGGCGGGCGGATCGTGCGTGTAGACGTGCGTATCGTATCGGCAACGGTCCGCGACCTTTTGGGAGAGATCGCCGCAGGGCGCTTTCGCGAGGATCTGTTTTACCGACTGAACGTCGTTCCTGTGGCCATTCCATCATTGTCCGAGCGGCGAGAGGATATCCCCGTGCTGGCCCGCCATTATGCCGCGCGCTTTGCCAGCGAACACCGCCTGGCACCTCCAGATTTTTCTGAGGATGCCCTGACATCCCTTCAATCGTCGGAATGGCCCGGCAATGTTAGGCAACTTAGGAACGTAATAGAACGCACGATCATACTGTCTCCGGCAGACCGGCTGTCGCGCATCGAAGGGGATATGTTGCCAAGCGACATTTCGGATTCATCGGTGCAAAGTGGCGGCGGCCTGCATAGCTTGATGGCAGCGCCGCTGCGTGAAGCCCGCGAAGCCTTTGAACGCGAATATCTGGCGGTTCAAATAAGGAGGTTTTCCGGAAATATATCAAAGACCGCAACCTTTGTGGGCATGGAGCGGTCTGCATTGCACCGCAAACTAAAACTATTAGGAATCGCAGTTCGCAAATCCGGTGAATTCGACGAAGATTAAATCGCGGATGTAAATTCTGGCTTCGAAGCGCGCAGAATTTATGATAGGCAGCCACTACAGCTGACTTGCGGATAGCAAGCGCTGCTCCCATAAAAACATAACAGGAAAAAATAATGACTGAAAAAAATAACGGCCTCCAGGACCTGTTCCTGAACACTCTCCGCAAATCCAAAACGCCCGTGACCATGTTCCTTGTAAAGGGCGTGAAGCTTCAAGGTGTAGTCACCTGGTTCGATAATTTCTCGGTACTACTGCGCCGCGATGGCCAATCGCAGCTTGTTTACAAGCATAGCATTTCAACGATCATGCCCTCACAATCGCCCGACCGGACTTTGTTCACCGAAATGATGACGAAGGGCAATGGACGACAGAAATTGCTGCAGGACGTGTTCCTTTACGCCATGTGCGACAAAAAGGAGCCGGTCACCACATTTTTGGTCAATGGTGTGATGCTGCAGGGAATGATCGGTGCTTATGATCTGTTTTCGCTTCTCCTTGAACGCGATACGACAATGCAACTGGTTTACAAACATGCCGTTTCAACGATCCAGCCCGCGCATCCGGTAAACCTCGCCGAATATAATCAGGGTGAGGACGGGGAGGCCGATTGAGCCTTTTTGAACGCAGCAGCATTGACGAATTCTCGCGCGGTGCAAAAACCCTGATCATCTGTCCGGAATTGCCGGGCGGGAAGGGGAGTGACGCGACTTCGCGGATAGAGGAAGCCGTAGGGCTGGCCAGAGCGATCGGACTGAACATCGTCGAGGCCTATGCCGTGCGGGTTCGCTCGCCAAAAGCCGGAACCTTGCTCGGCAGCGGGCAGGTGGCGGAGATTTGCGAAAAAGTTGAGCAGCATGAAATTGAACTGCTTTTGATCGATAGTGCGCTGACCGCAATTCAGCAGCGCAATCTGGAAGAGCGCAGCAAGTGCAAGGTGATAGACCGCACAGGGTTGATCCTAGAAATATTTGGTGAGCGCGCGGCAACTGCAGAAGGGCGTTTGCAAGTAGAGTTGGCGCATCTCGATTATCAAGCCGGTCGTCTCGTGCGAAGCTGGACCCACCTTGAACGGCAAAGGGGCGGCTTTGGCTTTTTGGGCGGCCCCGGAGAGACGCAAATTGAGGCTGACAGGCGCATGATCCGTGATCGGATGGCGCGATTGCGGCGCGAACTCGAACAAGTTCAGCGCACACGGGGATTGCACCGCGCGCGGCGGAAAAAGGCTCCTTGGCCAGTGATAGCTTTGGTCGGTTATACCAACGCGGGCAAATCAACCTTGTTCAACCGGCTGACTTCGTCCGACGTGCTGGCCAAGGACATGCTGTTTGCGACACTCGATCCCACTTTGCGCGAGATTTCTCTGCCCGGCGTGGAAAAGGCGATCTTGTCTGATACCGTGGGATTTGTTTCCGATCTGCCGACCCAGCTGGTAGCGGCGTTTCGCGCGACGCTGGAAGAAGTGGTGACCGCAGACATCATCGTCCATGTCCGCGATATCGTGCATCCGACCAGCGAAAGCCAAAAGGCCGATGTTTTATCGATATTGGCCGAATTGGACGTTGAAATCGGCGGCGAGGGCGGTCCGGCCTATCTCGAAATCTGGAACAAGATCGATCTGGCCGACGAAGAAATGCGCGAAGACATTGCCGCGCGCGCAGCCCATTCTACGCACATTATCGCTATGTCGGCGGTGACGGGCGAGGGGATAGATGCAGTTGGCAGATGGTTGTCGGACCGGATCAATGCCGGAAACATCGTCCGCGATATCCTTGTGCCGGGCAGCGATGGTAGCCAGTTGGCTTGGCTTTATGCAGCGGGGAAGGTGGAAGAAAGGATCGACGAGGGTGATATGTCGCACTTGCGCGTGTCGATGAGCGGGCAAAACTGGGGACGATACCGGAAGAAATTTGGCAATCAGGAACTGGCTTGAAAAGTTCGTTCTTGCTGCTTGATTTTATTCCATAAATCTTCTTTTTTATCGAGAGGCAGTTCCGAAAATCTGCCTTCAGCTTCGGTTTCCATTCCCCGAAAACGCCGTTCGAACTTGGCATTAGCTGCCTTCAGTGCCTGTTCGGCATCGATATCCAAATGTCGGCAGACATTGACGGCAGCGAACAACAAGTCGCCCATTTCTTCGCTCTGTTCGTCATGGTTCTTTGCCGCTTTTAATTCGTCTATTTCCTCGCCAAGCTTATCGAGTGCACCCGAGACATCGGGCCAGTCAAATCCAGTCCGTTTGGCACGTTTTTGCAGTTTTTGGGCGCGCAGCAACGCGGGCAATGCCTGGGCAACACCGGCCAATGCGCTGCTATCGTCCTGTGTTTCTCCTCGCTCTACCGCCTTGATCGCTTCCCAACTCTCGACAACCTGGGATGCGGTGTCGCGGGTCTCGCTGGAAAAAACATGCGGATGGCGGCGCGTCATTTTCGTGCAAATGGCCTCGACGACGTCATGGACGGTGAACGCACCCAATTCCTCGGCCATCCGGCTGTGAAAGACCACTTGGAGCAAGAGATCGCCCAATTCATCTTTCAGGGCATCCATATCGTTGCGATCAATGGCGTCAGACACTTCATAGGCTTCCTCGATGGTGTATGGCGCAATCGAGGCGAAATCCTGTTCGAGATCCCAAGGACAACCTGTGCCGGGGGTCCGCAATTCAGCCATGATTTTAATCAATTTGTCGATGGGGGCCTCCCACAGCTTTAAGTGCGATAATATATATTATGTTAAATAAAATATTCTGTGACTATGGCTTCGGTTCCAACGTCATCATATCCCCCTCGACATTCCAGCGGGAAAATTCATCTAGGAAATTCATGCCAACGACATTGGTATCACCAAAATTCTCGGCAACATTTACACCGAGATTTTCAATCGCAAATGATCCAACTTCAATTCTATCCAGATTGAGATATTTAGCGGTGATGGTGCCATTCGCCGTGTCCAGCTCCGTCTGCTGGCCCGCCTTTCTCCACGCCAAGCCCAGTTCATCGGCGGTATCGGCGTTGATTGCCGTTTTGGTGGCTCCGCTATCAACCATGAAATCCACATCCTGATCGTTAATGGTTGCCCGCACCCAAAAATGGCCATCGTCCTGTCTGGTCAATGTGATGGCATTGGCCGTGATCCTTTGACGCGGTGCTCCGGAAATTTCGCCTGACACCCGGTTCCAGATCATTTTCATTTCGGGCCGAAAACTCATCACCAGAAATGCCAAGGCAAAAATGCCAACCCATGCCAATATCATTTTGGCCAATTTGGCAATCGGCAGCCGGTATGCGAGCAATGATGACAATACCATCACCATCGCCGTCACGGCAAAGATCAGTCGGACATTATCATCACCATTCATGATCGTGCCTTTCCGAACAAGCGAAAGAAATTATCTCCCGTTGCCGCGGTCAATTCTTCATAGGAAATCCCTCGCAAATCCGCCAAAAACGCCGCTGTATCGCGGACAAAGGCCGGTTCGCAACTTTTCCCCCGATGGGGAACCGGTGCTAGGAACGGGGAATCGGTTTCGACAAGCAATCTATCGAGTGGAATTTCCTTGGCAAATTCGCGCAAATCGGTGGCGTTTTTGAAGGTAACGATCCCCGAAAGCGAAATGAAAAAGCCCAAATCCAGCGCGCGTTTTCCAAAGTCTGCACTGGCGGTGAAGCAATGGATTACAGCCGCATATTCGCCCTTGGCCATTTCGTCAGACAGAATTTCCGCCGTATCGTCTTCGGCATCGCGGGTATGGACGACCAACGGCAAACCGGTTTCGCGGGCCGCCGCAATATGGCTGATAAAGCTGGCGCGCTGCCGTGCACGATCACTGTGGTCATAATAATAATCAAGACCAGTTTCACCGATACCAATCACACGAGGATGGCGCGCGCGCTCCACCAATTTGGCGGTATCCACGTCTGGATGGGCATCGGCTTCGTGCGGATGGATGCCGACAGTTGCCCAGACATCCCCTTCCCCCTCTGCCAACCCGATAACATCATCCCATTCACATTCGCGGGTGGAAATGTTCAGCATCGTACCGACACCGGCGGCCCGCGCCCGTGCCAGCACGTCTTGCTGCTGCTCCACCAAGCCTTTGTAATTGAGGTGGCAATGCGAATCGACGAGCATCAGACCGTCTCGTCAACGGGCATTTCGAGACGGGGAAAAAGCCCGACGGGTTGGGCAAGCCGGAAACCGCTTTCGGCCAATGGCGAATACCAATGGCTGGCTATTCCGCTGTAATTGCGGAGATCGGGCGTAATTCCCATCTGTTCGAGCAGCTTTTCAGCACTTGCCGGGATGATCGGCGAAATCGCGACGGCCAGTTGGGCAATGCAAATATAGAGCGTCGCTAAAACGGTTTCCATCCGCGCCGTGTCTGTCTTTTTGAGCGCCCAAGGTGCCTGGGCATCGATATAAGCGTTGCAGGCAAAAACAGCGGCCATCCAGCTTTCTGCGACCTGCGATAGAGCAAGGTCCGAAAACGCCTGCGGAATAGCCTCTTCGATCGAGACCCGTACGGTTTCAAACAGTGCAACATCATCGTCGCTATGCCCGTGAATAGCCGGCAAATAGCCATCGCAATTCTTGAAAATCTGGCTCAGCGTCCGTTGTGCGAGGTTGCCGAAACTGTTCGCCAGTTCAGCATTACAGCGCAGCACAATGGCTTCAGGCGAATAGCTGCCATCCTGACCAAAGCTTACCTCGCGCAGGAAGAAATAGCGCAATTGATCAACGCCAAATTGATCGGCCAAGACAATCGGATCGACGACATTGCCCAGCGACTTCGACATTTTCTCGCCGCCACGCGCGAGTAGGAAGCCGTGGCCGAATATCTGTTGCGGCAACGGCAGCCCCGCCGACATCAAGAATGCGGGCCAGTAAACCGCGTGGAAACGCACGATATCTTTGCCGATAATATGGACATTTGCGGGCCAAAAACGGCTGAAATCACCGCTAGCGTCGGGAAAGCCTAGCCCCGACAAATAGGTGGTGAGCGCATCGACCCAAACATACATGACATGCCCCGGTGAACCCGGCACAGGCACGCCCCAATCAAAACTGGTGCGCGAAATGCTCAGGTCTTTCAGCCCACCCTCGACAAAACGCAGCACTTCGTTGCGGCGGCTTTCGGGGCGAATGAAATCGGGATTGTCGCGATAAAGCGCCAGCAACGGCTCTTGATATTTCGACAGCCGGAAAAACCAGCTTTCCTCGACAGTCCATTCAACAGGCGTCGCTTGCGGGGAGAGTTTAGCGCCCCCTTCCCCTTCGACCAGTTCCTCTTCGCCATAATAGGCTTCGTCGCGCACCGAATACCAGCCTTCGTAGCGATCTAGATACAGATCTCCATTCGCCTCCATGGCCTTCCACAGGGCAATGCTGGCCAGGTGGTGGCGGGGATCGCTGGTCCGCATGAAATTATCATAAGAGATATTCAGTTTACCGCACATCTCACGGAAATATCCTGACATTTCATCCGCGAATTCGAGCGTTTCACGTCCCTCGCCCCGCGCGGTTTGCGCCATTTTCAAGCCATGTTCGTCGGTTCCCGTCACAAAACGGACATCGCGCGCCCATCAGCCGCTGAAAACGGGCAATCGCATCGGTCGCCACGGCTTCATAAGCATGGCCGATATGCGGGCGGCCATTGGGATAGGCAATGGCAGTGGTAATGTAAAAAGGATCGGGCATATTGCTCATATCTGGTTGGATGGACTTAACGCTTATGCGTTTGCAGAGAGGCCAGCAAGCTTCCCATTTCGAAAATCACCGCCTGTTTGTCGAGCGTTAGCCCCAATGCGCGGCTGGCAAGGATATCGGCGCTGTGAAAGGCTTCTACGGCGGTAATTGCATGTGCGGGCTGCAACGTTCGCGCATGTTGCGCGATTTTTAGCGGCACACGGCGCAGAAAAGCTTCGTATCGATCTTGCGCGGATTTCAGGTTCAGCGTTTCGATCAATTGGTGACGCAACTGATTATCTCGATCACCCGTCTCGATAATCCGGCCCATTTTCATTTCGAGATCGGCCATGTCGAGCCCCAAGATACGAAGTGCCTGGCCGGGCGAACCATTGCTGGCGGGAAGTATAGCGTCAATTTCTGCATCGCCCATATTTTCGGCCTGCTGGCGAATCGCAGCGCGCATATCGGCAGCCGATAACGGGCTGAACCGCAACATCCGGCAGCGAGACCGGATCGTCGGCAACAGCCGCTCACTCGCATGGCTGATCAGGAAGAAATAGGTGCCGACAGGAGGCTCTTCTAACGACTTGAGCAAGGCATTGGCCCCTCCCCGTTCCAGATCATCGGCGGCATCGATGATCACCACACGTTTTTCGCCCATTGAAGGCCGCGTCGTAAGCCGGTGCTGCAATTCGCGGACTTGATCGATGGCGATGCTGCGTTTTTTTTCGGCGTTCGGATCGGGTTCGTCGCCGTCTTTGGGCGGTTCTTTGAGCAGCCGTTCGATCCATAAGATGTCCGGATGCGTGCGCCGTTCAATCAGGTTTTGTTGCTGCCCGTCTGGATCGACCAGCAACGCCGCCGCCATTTTGGCAAAACGCGCCTTGCCTACGCCATGGGGACCGGCGAACAGCCAGCCATGGTGCATTTTTCCCGACGCGATTGCGGTTCGAAAGGCCTCCATCTGCCGGTCATGGCCGAATGTTTGGGTCATGTCGTTGGAAGAATATCTGCGATTTGTGCGAGCATGGCCGATGTGACCACTTCTTCGGCATCCGCCGCATTGACAACACGAATCCGATCCGGCTCTTGCACTGCCAAATCGAGAAAAGCTTGGCGCACGGCGGCGTGAAACGCGCTTTGCCTGCCTCCGATACGATCTGCCTCACCACCGTCGCGACGCTGTGTTCGTTGCAATGCAACCGCCGGATCAATATCCAGAACCAGCGTTCTGTCCGGCAAAAAGCCTCCGCTTCCCACGGCATGGATTTTCAGAATTTCGTCGTCGCCAATTCCGGAACTGGCCCCTTGATAGGCGCGGCTGCTGTCAATGAAGCGATCCGATATTACCCATTTCCCCTGATCCAACGCCGGGCGTATCAGGCGTTCGACATGGTCGCTGCGCGCGGCGGCAAACAGCAATGCTTCTGCTGCAGGTAACCAACGATCCGCGCTGCCGCCAAGCAACAACTGCCGGATCGCTTCACCTCCTTCGGTGCCACCGGGTTCACGAGTTCACCAACACATCGAAACCCAACGAGCGAATATGCGTGGCAAGTGCAGAGATTTGCGTCGATTTTCCAGCCCCCTCACCGCCTTCGATCGAGATAAATTTGCCAGGAGTGGTCATAATCCGACCACCGATTGGATGCCGTTCCAAGCCCGTCCCCAAAAACCGGCCTGCGAAACCGATTGAGCCGCGATCAAGGGTGCGGTTTGATTATGGCCATCAGCATAATGCATTACCAGTTCGGCAACCTGAGTGCCTTTTTGCAAAGGCGCTTTAATTGGTCCTTTAAAGCGTATCGTGGTTCTTACCGGAGGCTGACCACCCTTGGCAAAAGTCGCTCCGATATTGCGCCCTGCCACGACCACAATCTTGCGGAGTTCTCCCAATTGCACCGGCACTTCACCCACTTTCGCCCCTGCCTGATAAAGCGGCCTGCTCTGCCATGCATCAAAGCCCCAATTAATAATCGAGCGCGCTTCTTTCAATCGCGCTTCCTGACTCGGCAAACCAGCTAGCACCATCAACAGCCGTCGTCCGCCACGTTCGGCGGTACCAACAAGGCAATATCCGGCTTCGTCGCTATGCCCTGTTTTCATGCCATCGGCCCCGTCAATTGCCCCTAGGAGCGGGTTACGATTGAACTGGGTCACGCCGTTCCAAGTGAAAGATGATTGGCTGAAATAGCTTTTAAACAAGCGGGGATGGTGAGCAATGATATGCTCCGCAATGGCCGTAAGATCACGCGCGGTGGAAAAGGTTTTGCCTTTGTCAGGCCAGCCATTGGCCGTGCCGAATTGGCTATCGGCGAGTCCCAGCGCCTTCGCTTTCTGGTTCATCCGCCCTGCAAATTGCGCCTCACTCCCGGCCAAACCTTCAGCAAAGACCACCGATGCGTCGTTGCCCGATAGCGTCAATATGCCCTGGAGCAGTTTATCCACTGAAACTTTTTCGTTTGCGTGCAGAAACATGGTGGAACCTTCGTTATTCCATTTTTGCCATGTATCCGGTTTCATCTGATAGTGCGTAGCCAGCGTGATTTGCTTTTTTTCCAAGGCATCAAATGCAACCAACGCCGTCATCATTTTCGCCATCGAGGCCGTCGGGATTTTGCGCCCGGAATCGCGATCAAACAACACCTCGCCCGATTGCATATCCAATAAATATGCGACCGGCGCTTCGCTTTCGATTTCAGGAATCCGCGCAATTGCCGGGGCGGCAGTAAATATAACGAGAGCAGCAATAACGATACGCATGGCCGCCTGTTAGCGACCTAGGCTGAATGGCGCTACCCCAGTTTATTGGACGAATATACGTGCGCCCGAATGGCCACGCGCCTGTGCGCCGACCAACGCCTTTTTGGCATCCGCTTCGGTTCCATAGGGGCCAAAATGAACGCGAAAAATGCCGTCTGCGCCTTGTTGTACCCGTGCGCCTTCGCCTGCCCGTTTCGCCAGATCATCGGCGCGTGCGCGCGATGAATAAGCTGCAATTTGAACGAAATAGACCGTGCTTGCGGCTCGCGACGCAGGTGCTCCCGCCGACTGGCGCACAAACCGCCCATTGCTGCGAGCTTGTGGGGTAGAAGCAACTTGCGGCTCGGGCCGTGTTTCGGCGCGTGGCGCGCTCGGCCGCGTTCCTTCCCGAACGAACCGGCCATTGCCACGAGTGGGACTTTCAACTTTAGTGACAGCCTGCGTCATTGGTTGTGATGAACCAACAACTGCGCCTTGCACGGCCCCCGTCGGTCGCGGCATTTGCGCCAGCTTTTGCCGCAAAACTTTGAGCAAGCTTTCCGGCGTATCTGCCCGGGCAGGCGCGGCGCGGCCAGCGCGCAAAACGGATTTGTCCTGTTCGGGCGGATTCACTTTGCGAACGCGCACGCCCGAAACACCCTGCCCCATGATCCCAAGTTCTCGCGCCGCCCCTGCGGAAAGATCGATCAACCGATCATGGGCAAATGGGCCGCGATCATTCACACGGGCGATGATCGTTTTGCCCGTATCAAGCGCGGTTATTTCAACATAGCTCGGCATCGGTAAGGTTTTATGCGCCGCACTTACCGCACTGGCTGCAAAAACTTCGCCATTGGCGGTCGGGCGGCCTTCGAGTTCATCGCCATACCAGCTGGCATAGCCCACCTCGTCATAAGCCGCCACATCCTGCGGAATATATGTCTTCGCGCCCACCGTATAGGGCTCGCCGATTTTCACAGTCGCATCCGACGCAGATTCCGCAGCTGGCGGAAGCGAAGACACGCGTTTGCCACCGCCGTCACTTTGGCCAACAATTCCGCTGCACGAAGCCAGCATGATTGCGCCCGAAAGCGCTGCAATATTACCGATAAATTTCATCTGCGAGCAACCCCACCGAAAGAGCGTAAAAATTCGAGCAATTATAATCTAATATCGCCCGATAGTTGCTACCCAGTAAATATCCGGTTTGTCCTTCGCCATCGGGTTCGATCAGCGTAGCGAACATATCGCCTTTTGGCCAAACGCCACCCTGAGGCGCAATGCCAAGCGCGCGCCATTCGGATAGCCTCAGCCATTTGCTATGCCGTGCAAAAACACGCGGGCAACGCGGCGGTGTTATGGTGCTCCGCAGTGCCATCCGGTTCAAAGAGGTGGGTGTCGATACCGCAAAGCCCCAAGGCTCATCACGCCGCCAGCCTGCGTTGAGCAAATAATTGGCGATTGACGTCATGGCGTCCACTTCGCTGTTCCAGATATCGGCATAGCCATCGCCATCACCGTCGCGCGCCAGTTTCAGATAGACCGAAGGCAGGAATTGCGGCTTGCCCAATGCCCCTGCCCAACTGCCGGTGATGGCATAGGACGGCACACCGCGATCAATCATTTTCAAAACGGCGACCAGTTCGCCCTCGAACAAGGGTCGACGGCGGCCCTCAAATGCGAGTGACGCCAAAGCATCGGGCGCATGATAATTTCCGGTTACCGTACCGTAATTGGTTTCATGCCCGTAAATCGCGAGCATCACCTGTTCGGGAACTCCGGTTTGCGCCTCAATACGCTGCAACGTTGGGCGCAACTCGCTATACTTCACCCTGCCCCGACTGATGCGTGCGGCATCGACATGTTTGCGGCGATAGGGTTCAAAATTCGGGATCGGCGCATCGGTGCTGCCCTCGGGTTGCGCGCGATCCAGTTGTACAACGCGTGGCAGATAGACCAGACCGTTCAAATGCCGGTCGAGAGTTTGTCGCGACACCCCCTCTTTTTCGGCGCGGACACGCACTGCTGCCAGATATGCGTCAAAACCTTCCGGACGTGCCAAAGATGATTGCGCGACGACGGATGAAGGCGGGCTCGCCAGCGCAAATGTCAGAGCAGCCAGCCATCCTGCACAATATGTCGACCGCTTAAAAATATGCACCAGAATTCCTTTCGTGATCGTTCACCATAACATGATGACGCAAAAGGACAAAGCCGCCAAAGCGCCTTACCCGAATTGCCAACCGGATCATCGCGGGACGGCGGGAAAACTGAGTTAACGGCACCAGCGCTCGAAAGCTTGCCAGCGCCGCCGAGTGCAGCTAGAGGCGACGGCACAGCGGACAGGTGGCCGAGTGGTTTAAGGCACCGGTCTTGAAAACCGGCGAGGGTGCAAGCTCTCCGTGGGTTCGAATCCCACCCTGTCCGCCAAATGGCTGTTTCAAGCCGTTCCATAAAGTTCCAAACAGCTCTAAAAATCAAGGCTTTACAGGCCTTTCTTCATTGCATGTCGCTTTCTGATGTTTCGCTTCATTCCATCAGGCGCGATAGCGTAAATGAGGGAGCAGATTTTATGGGTTATTTGTCCACACCATTTGTCCGGTCCGCCAAAAAGCCCGGTCGCTACTCCGACAGCGACGGATTATATCTCCTTGCTGGCCCCACAGGGTCGCGGTCATGGGTTTGCTGTGGCTGAGTCGCGCGCGAAACTATTGGCAGCGTTTTCTGCAGATGACAGCACCAAGCTGGTATCATGCATCAAAGAGCGAGCCGGAGAGCGCAGGTGGTATTAGAGATTGGCGCTCCAATCGCTCACAAATCCAATTAGTCCGGACCGGGGCTGTAAATGCCTGCTTCCGGATTACTTGATCCAGTAGCGGATGATTGTTGCTACAAATCCAAGCACAGCAACACTCATTGCCCATATCGCAATCATCCACAGGACTTGTTTGGCGGCCTTTGGCATCAATGATATCCGTCCGAACCCACTTTTCCGCGAAAAACCCAATAGGCCCACGCGGTATAGGCAAGGATCACGGGCACAAGTAGCCCCGCCCCCACCAACATGAACATTTGGCTTTTATAGGGTGCAGCGGCTTCCCAAATCGACACGCGCGCGGGTATGACATTCGGCCAGATCGAGATGCCAAGCCCGATGAGGCATAAGCCGAATAATGCCAGTGCCCAGAAGAACGGCTGTGCATCTCTTTGCTGCGCTAGGCTGCGGTAAAACATGACAGTAACGACCACCGTTGCTAGCGGCACTTGAGCTGTGGCAAGCACACCGGGATAAGCGAGCCAGCGGGTGTAATATTGTGCCTCAAGCCTGAGTGTCATGGCGCTCACAATGCCGATCATCATCAGCAGCGCGATGCCCAGACGGCCAGCATAGGTAACCGATTGTCGTTGCAAACCGCCTTCGGTTTTCCAGTTCAGCCAACATGCGCCAAGTAACGAATAACCTATCATCAAGCCGAATCCGGTCAGCACGCTAAACGGCGATAGCCATTCCCACCAGCCGCCTGCATAAGCGCGGCCTTCGATGGTTATGCCTTGGAGCAGAGCGCCAAGCGTCACACCTTGCGCAAATGTCGCAATCGCAGACCCAGCAGTAAATGCCTTATCCCAGATTTCGCGGTGGTTCGGGTCACGCCAGCGGAACTCGAATGCCACGCCGCGCAAAACAAGTCCCAACAACATCGCTATTAGCGGCGCATAAAGGGCTGGCAGGATGATCGCATAGGCCAGCGGAAATGCCGCAAGCAATCCTCCGCCGCCCAGCACCAGCCAAGTCTCATTTCCGTCCCACACCGGTGCAATGCTGTTCATTGCGGTGTCACGGTCTGCACCGACTTTGAAGAAAGGAAACAGGATGCCTATGCCCAGATCGAAGCCATCCATGATGACATAGAAGATGATGGCAAAGCCGATAATACCAGCCCAGATGACGGTCAGATCAATGGTCATGCTGGCTCTCCTTCGATGATAGCTGGCGCAGGTG
This sequence comes from uncultured Alphaproteobacteria bacterium, assembly GCA_963732535.1. Classification (GTDB taxonomy): domain Bacteria; phylum Pseudomonadota; class Alphaproteobacteria; order Sphingomonadales; family Sphingomonadaceae; genus Sphingorhabdus_B. The sequence continues at coordinate 118,134 of CAVSZW010000005.1, forward strand.
TAATTCCGGCTGTGCGGGTCGGTGTGCCATCAAGGCCGGTTTCATGTGCCTCAGGGGCCTTCGCCATGAGTTTGAAAAGATACCAGATACCGGCTCCAAACACCGCGAAATAAACTACCACGAAAGCCAGTAGGGAAATGGCCACTGCTGGAGCATCGAGCGGCGAGGCGGAGTCAACCGTGCGCAACACGCCATATATTGTCCACGGTTGGCGTCCAACTTCGGTCGTGATCCAGCCAGCCAGAACAGCGATAAAACCAGACGGCCCCATGACAACGGCTGCTCTGTGCATCATCGGCCAGTCATAGAGCTTCTTGCGTGTCCGGGCGAGCAAGCTCCAAGCACCCAAGCCCAACATCGCAAAACCGAGGCCGACCATGACGCGGAAGGACCAAAAGACGATACCAACAGGCGGCTCGTCTGCATCGGGGATCGTGTCGAGGCCCTTCATCGGTGCGTTCAAATCATGTTTGAGAATCAACGAAGACGCCTTGGGAATTTCAATGGCATAATCGACGCGCTTTTCTTTGCTGTTCGGAATGCCGAACAGGATCAGGGGCGCACCTTCTGGGTGGCTTTCAAAATGCCCTTCCATTGCCATGACCTTAGCGGGTTGATGTTCAAGCGTATTCAATCCGTGCAAGTCGCCGAGGAATATTTGAGCCGGTGCAACAATCGCGGCCATCCACATCGCCATCGAAAACATCGTGCGCGCGCCGGGATTATTGCGGTCTTTCAGCAAATGCCACGCACCGACTGCGCCAACAGCAAATGCGACGGTCAGATAGGCAGCGGTGACGGTGTGGACCAAGCGATAAGGGAAAACTCGGGTTCCAGATAATCTCCCACCAACCGGCCAGCGGAACAAACTGCCCGACGTCGTTCATGGTGTAGCCCACTGGCGTTTGCATCCAGCTGTTGACCGAAAGAATCCAGAAGGCCGAAATGAATGTGCCGAGCGCTACAGCTAGCGTTGCAACGAAATGCAATTTGCGTCCGACCTTGTTTATCCCGAACAACATCACACCCAAAAATCCGGCTTCAAGGAAAAATGCCGTCAAGACTTCATAGGCCATAAGCGGGCCAATGACCGGCCCCGCTTTGTCGGAAAAAACCGACCAATTGGTGCCAAACTGGTAGGACATGACGATACCGGACACGACCCCCATGCCGAAGACTACGGCGAATATCTTGAGCCAATAGCGATAAAGATTGGCGTACACGCCTTGCCCGGTCTTCAGCCACAATCCTTCCAGCACAGCCAAATAGCTGGCGAGACCGATTGTGAATGCGGGAAACAGGAAGTGAAAGCTTACGGTAAAAGCAAACTGTATCCGCGCGAGAATTATGGCGTCTAAACCGTCAAACATATCGCTACCCTATCTTTCCGTGGGCTTGTCGAGCGCATAAGCGCCCGGTCCGCGCGCCCAAAAAAACAGAAGCGCGCCAAGGATTGCTACATTCTTGAACAACGGCCCGACATGCGATGTATCAGGCACGACATGGATAGCGATGGTTACAGGGACCAGCGTTACAAACAACACTAATGCCGAAGCACGGGTCATCCAACCTAGCGCCAATGTTGCTCCTGCCACAACAAAGGCGAAACCCGATAGCCAGAGCATGATGGAGGGATTACCAATCATATTGACCGTGTCCGCCCAAGGCGATTCTTTCATTCGTTCAAGCATGACATCATGCTGGCCGAAATGGCCCAACCCGCCGATAATAAAGATCAGGCTTGTAAGTAAACGGAATAGGGGATCAATCAGCGCCTTTGTCAAAGCGCCCGGCTCAAGCCAGCGTTCAATTGCTGTCAACATATCGATCTCCTTGCTTCGGTTATAGTGCGTTAGGCGACGTTAGTTGTCCGCCAAACGGGACGCAGAGCTGTTTCATATCCAACCCCGCGCAGCCATATTGTCGGGGACTAGCGGCGCATCGTCATCTTCGTCGGACATGCGAATAAGTGACTGGAACGCTTCATTTTGCGACAGCCAGACCTTCCCGGTAAGTTCACGCAGCAAATGCGATTTTTCAAGCGCATCCATCACCGGACCTTTGACCTCGGACAGATGCAGCTTCACTCCGCTATCGGCTAGCCTGTGGTTGATCGCTTCGATGCTTTCGAGTGCCGAAGCATCAACGGCATTGATAGCCGAACACATCAGGATAAGGTGGCGCAGCTTTGGATGTTCTGCGACCTGTTCCAAAACAAATTCCTCCAGCCAGCGGGCGTTGAGATAGGTCAAGCTTTCGTCGATGCGGATGGTTAGGATGCGCGGGTCGGTGAACACTTTGTGGCGTTTGATGTTGCGGAAATGCTCGGTTTCGGGGACGCGACCCACTATTGCCGCATGGGGCCGCGAGGCGCGCCATAGAAACAGGGCTAGGCTGAGACCGACCCCCGCAATCACGCCGGGTTCCACGCCGATCAGCAAAGTGACGGCTATCGTCGCCGCCATCGCCGCAAAATCGGGTTTGGAATAACGCCATATGGCGCGCGGCGTCTTGAAATCAACAAGGCTGAGTACCGCAACGATGATCGTGCCTGCCAATGTCGCAATCGGCAGCGAGGCGAGCAATGGCGTCAGGAACAATGCCGCCAGCAATATGCCAATGGCGGTAAATGCACCTGCGGCGGGTGTTTCTGCTCCTGCATCGAAATTGACAACCGAGCGGGCAAAGCCGCCGGTAACCGGATAGCCACCGGAAAAAGCCGCAGCGACATTGGCTGCACCTAGGCCGATCAATTCCTGATCGGGAACGATGCGTTGGCGCTTTTTGGCAGCTAGTGTCTGTGCAACCGAAACCGATTCGACGAAACCGATGATGCTGAGCAACAAGGCAGGAATGGCCAACCGCTGCCACAGTTCGGCATCGAACAGCGGCACTGTAAATGGCGGCAGGCTTTGCGGGATGCTGCCCACAACTTTTACGCCCTTCGCTTCCAAGTCGAATGCGATGACGGCCAGTATCGAAAGCCCGACCGCCACAATCGGCCCAGCTTTGGCCATCAGGTCCGCCGGACGCGCTGCGAGCCCGAACCGGATCAATAGAGGCTTTAGGCCTTTCCTGACCCAGAAGAGGAAGCCCGTCGCGATCGCCCCAATCGCCAAGGTGTAGAGATTGGTGTCCTTTACATTTTCGATCAATGTTGTGACTAGTTCGGGCATGGCTTCGCCCGATGCCTTTATGCCCAACACCGATTTCAACTGGCTTGTGGCGATGATGATGCCGCTTGCCGTGATGAAGCCGGACACGACGGGGTGCGACAAAAGGTTGGCAAGAAAGCCAAGCCGCAAAACGCCCATGACAATCAGGATCAGTCCGGAAAGCAAGGCCAAGATGAGCGTTGCTGCGATAAAGCCTGGACTTCCCGGCGGGGCAACCGCGCTCGCCGCCGTCAGCGTCATCAGCGATATCACCGCCACCGGCCCGACCGCAAGTGCGCGGCTCGTTCCGAACAAGGCATAAGCAATGATCGGCAGGATCGAGGCGTAGAGGCCAATCTCAGGCGGCAATCCCGCGAGCATGGCATAGGCCAGACTTTGCGGGATCAGCATGATCGTCACGATCCCGGCGGCGACCAAATCATTGGTCAGCGTGACGCCGCCATAGCCGCGTCCCCATTCCAATATCGGCAGATAGCGCGCCAATTTCATGCGGGTTACGCCGCCCCGATTTTGTGCGGCTTGACCATCCACTCATGCCCTTTGAGCATCCCATGCCAATAGACCGGCGGCAATATGGTATCTTTCAGCAGCCACGACAGGCGCGAAGGCCGGGTGCCATCGATCAGCCAATTGGGGAAGCTGGGCAGCAATTTGCCGCCATAGCCAAATTCGGCGAGTACGATCTTGCCGCGCTCTACCGTGAGCGGGCAGCTACCATATCCGTCATAATCGGCGACAGGCGGCTTGCCTTCGAGTGCGGCCAGTACATTGACCGCGACAACCGGCGCTTGCTTGCGTGCGGCAGCCATTGTTTTGGCGTTAGACGCAGAACAGGCATCACCCAAGGCAAAGACATTGGGATAACGCACATGCTGCAATGTGGCTTCGTTGACCTCAATAAATCCGCTGACGGCGGCAAGCGGGCTGCTACGTACGAAATCGGGTGCAACTTGCGGCGGGACGACATGGATCATGTCAAATTTTTCCTCGACCCGCGTGATAGCGTCGCCGCGCTTTTGTTCAAACGTCGCGATTTTGGCGGGGCCATCGATGGCAACAAGCTTCGATTCAAAGTTCAAATGCGCGTTGTAGCGTTCGATATATTCCATCAATGCTGGCACATAAGCGGCGACCCCGAACAGCACCGCGCCCGTGTTGTGGAATTGCACATCAATGTCCTTCAGCACGCCTGCACGTTCCCACGCGCTGCATGACAGATACATCGACTTTTGCGGGGCACCTGCACATTTGATTGGCATCGGCGGCTGGGTGAACAGTGCGCGACCATGCTTCAAATCCTTGACCAATCGGTTGGTGTAAGGTGCCAGATCATAACGATAGTTTGATGTGACCCCGTTTTTGCCAAGCGTTTCGGTCAAGCCGGGGATCGCATCCCAATCGAGTTTAATACCCGGGCAGGCAACTAACACGCGGTAGGCAACAGCACTGCCATCGGCGAGCAGCACTTTGTTGTCCTCAGGCGCAAATCCCGTGGCTGCTTGTCTGATCCAGTGGGCCGCTTTGGGCATGACCGATTTCTCGGTGCGCTTGGTGAATTCAGCGGAGAAAAGGCCTGCCCCAACCATAGTCCAGCCGGGTTGATAATAATGATCTTCTGACGGTTCGATAACCGCAATCGACAGGTGGCGGTTGCGTTTGAGGAGACTGGAGGCGGTCGCTATGCCCGCACTGCCGCCGCCGACGATGACCACATCGTAGGTCTTGCTTGAAGTGGGAGCGGTAGCCGTTGATTTTGCCATTTCCCATATTTTACCGCTGCGCGCGCCGGAACGGCAGTAGGCCAATACAGGCTTGGGCAGTTCCGCGAGCTTTGCCGACATCAACGCAACGTCAGCAGGCGTAATTCCAGTTGAAGTTACCGGAACATATCCGAAAGCAAGACCTGCCTCTTTTGCTGCGGTCTCGACCAGGGCCGCATCGGGTTGGTCTGCTGCCTCGCCATCGGGGCGATTACAGATAATGGATTTGAAGCCTTGCGCGGCAGCCTCTTTCAATTCGGCAGGCGAAATTTGCGGCGCGACACGCTAAAGTCCGCCGATAATTTTTTGATGTCCATCACAAGTCCTCAATCCCAATCACTATATTTTCGCAAATCTGTGCACGATCATTCCGCTGAGCATTGCGGCCACAAATATCAGTGCAGGGCCGGTCGCTAGCGCGAGGTCGGCGAGCGCTGGCCCCGGACAAAGGCCGCCTATGCCCCAGCCCGCGCCAAACAGGATCGCGCCTATCGCCAGTTTTCGGTCAATCAGCGTTGTTCCCGGCAAATCAAATGCCTCGCAAGCAATCGGACTGGTCATGCGTTTCTGAAACAACCACGCAATCGCCATCGGGATCATCGCGCCGCCCATCACAAATGCCAGCGTGGGATCCCAATTGCCAAACAGGTCAAGGAATGACTGGACACGTTCGGGGTCAGCCATTCCCGATACGGCAAGACCCGCGCCGAAAAGTGTTCCTGCGCACAGGGCGACAACAAACTGCTTCATAGCAATGCCTCCCAAGCGCATCAAACCGACTGTTACAAAACCGCTTGCCATGAACATCGCCGTGGCAATGATCGAACGGCGCGACAACCGCGACATGCCGCATACGCCGTGCCCGCTGGTGCAGCCCGATCCCATGCGCGTTCCAAAGCCGACCAGCAGACCGCCGATGATCAGCGGGATGGGCGATGTCGGGAAATTGACCTCTACGCGCCCAAGCAACTGGTTAATCAAAAATGCGCCGAGCGGGAGACCAATCACAAAGGCAATCGCAATGCTTCGCGGTGCGCCGGTATCGGCAATCCCCGTTGCACGCGCCGCCATGCCGCTCACGCCTGCAATTCGGCCCAAGCCCAACAGCATGATTGCAGCAGCCGTGCCGATGAGCGCGCCACCCATAAGCCCTTCAAAAGGCATTGCGTGTGGGAAAACAGGCAGCATCATACAGCGTCCAACGGGATTTTAAGATACCGCACGCCATTTTCTTCGGCAGCAGGAAGATGCCCTGCCCGCATGTTCACCTGCACCGATGGAAGGATCAAGCGCGGCATATCCAGTGTGGCATCGCGGGCCGTCCGCATCGCCACAAATTCATCCTCGGTTATGCCGTCATGGGCATGGACATTGCCTTTGCGTTCAGCCTCAACTGTCGTTTCCCAAACATAATCAGTGCGACCGGCAGGCAAATAGTCGTGGCACATAAATAAGCGCGTGGCTTCAGGCAGCGTCAGCAACCGCCGCAGCGACTGGAATAATTGGCGGGCATCGCCACCGGGGAAATCAGCGCGCGCCGTGCCGTAGTCGGGCATGAACATCGTGTCGCCTGTGAATACAGCGTCGCCGATTACATAGGCAATATCGGCAGGCGTATGGCCGGGAACATGCAACACAGTCACTTCCAGCTTACCAATTTGGAAGCGGTCGCCATCGGCAAAGAGCCGGTCAAAGTCTGACCCGTCGCGCCGGAACTCGGTGCCTGCATTAAACAGCTTTCCGAACACATTCTGGACGGTAACGATATGCTCACCAATGGCGATTTTGCCGCCCAGTTTTTGCTGCAAATAGGGCGCTGCCGAAAGGTGATCAGCGTGCGCATGGGTTTCGAGCAGCCAGTCAACGGCCAAACCCTTCTCCGCAACATATGCGATAATTGCATCCGCCGAAGTGAAGGACGTGCGACCCGACGCGGGATCAAAATCCAGCACGCTATCGATGATCGCCGCCCGCTTGGTCTCGGGATCGTGGACCACATAGCTGACCGTGAAAGTCGGTTTGTCAAAAAAGGCACGAATCATCGGAACAAGCTTTTGGGCGTCGCTCACCTGCGCAATGGCACCTTGTAAAGCGGAGTCGGACATAGGAATCTCCTATTAAATTCATATTTACATAAACTATGTAATTTACTATCCGTGTTGCGTCAACAAGAGTCTCATGGCAGCGCCGACAGATAAACAGGATGAAGAAATGACCGACACGCCAGCAACACCCTCACGGCCAGTTAGGATCGGCGAAAAGGCGCCGGACTTTCGCGCGCGGACCACGCTTGGGGAGCGGAGCCTATCGGAATATCAGGGCCGATGGCTCATCTTGTTTTCGCACCCCGCTGACTTTACGCCGGTGTGCACGACGGAATTTGTTGCCCTCGCGAAGTCTGCCGGTGAGTTTGAAGCGGCAGGTTGTGCATTGCTCGGACTGTCGGTGGACAGCATCTACTCGCACATCGCATGGGTGACTGCGATTAAACAGAAATTTGGGGTAAATGTTCCTTTCCCAATCATAGAAGACCCCTCCATGGCCGTTGGTCGCGCTTATGGCATGATCGATGATTCCGCAGTCGATAGCGCTGCGGTGCGCTCAACCTATTTCATCGACCCAGAAGGCGTGGTTCGGGCCATCACCACTTACCCGCATAATGTGGGCCGCTCGGTCAGTGAAATGCTGCGCCTTCTTCGCGCATTGCAAGCCACTGAGGGAGGCGAGGCCCTCGCACCGGAGGGATGGCAACCGGGGGATAGATTGCTTGCATTGCCAATGATAAACAGCACCGAAATCGGAGCTGATGACGATTGGTTTTGTCATTTGGCCGATGCGAAATGACTGCGCTTTTTGAAAGCCGGGACCGCGCCGTAAAAGCGGCGGACAAGCTAAAAGTTTATGCGCAGCCGCAGCGGCTCATGATCTTGTCCTGTCTTCTACGCGGTGAACGTACCGTCAGCGAGATTGATGCAGCAACCGGCATCGGCCAACCGGCGCTCAGCCAGCAACTTGCCGAACTGCGCCGCAACGAACTCGTCAAGACGCGGCGCGCATCGAAACAAATCTGGTATGATCTGGCCGATGATAAAGTCTGCTTATGCGTTCGCAGCATGGAAGCCATCCTTGGAGACGAAGGTGATGCGGGGCAAATGTTGAATGAAGCCCTGCGAGTGAACATTACAAAAGCTAGTTCAACGCCAGTCGCTGGCGCAGCTGCGTTCGCCCGCATCGTTTAAGCTGTCGCAGTTACCAACCACGCTTTACCGACCATCATGACACCCTCGCCGCGCGCATAATGCTTCGTGAACAATTCAGTCAGATCGCGTTCGGCGCGGTCTCGAATATCCCCACCTTGCTCCTCTAGCACCCGCCCGACGGCCATCGAAGTTAGCGCGAACTGCGCGGCTTCACTTGGTGACGCATCATGGCCTCCAACCGGCTGCAGTCCCTCATATGCAACGATAGACAGCGAACCAAATCCGCTCCCGGACAGAATTTCGCGCAGATAATCCAAATCCTCAAATGCAAATGGTCCGGGAGTGCGCGGCACCGCTGGAGGAATATCAACATAGTTCCGCACGACGCCCATCATTTCCATCATCCAAAGATTGTCACGCGGCGCGGCCCATACCGCCAGATCAATGCGCCCACCTGTCTGCATCAAACCTTGCAGGTTGGTGAAAGCGGAAATCGGGTCGGCAAAGAACATACTGCCAAACCGGGAGAACAGCCGGTCGTAAGGGGCTTCAGCAAGCGAGACGATACTTGCATCGGCACACAGGAAACCGGCGTTCCCAACGCCAGCCCGTTCGGCGCGGGCTGTTGCGGCCTTTGTGAGATCAGGTGAGATATCGATCCCTAGGACCGAACCGGTTGGCCCCACAGCCCCGGCTATTGCCAATGTCGTCGCGCCGCCGCCCGAACCGATATCAAGGACACGCTCACCGGGCTGGAAATCTGCACGCGCGAGCAACGCATTTCCGATAGGCGCGATCATATCTTCAAAACGGTCGAGACTGGCCAACCATTTGCTTCCCATTTCCCCGGCCCAATCTTCGGCCTTGAGAGCATCAGGAGCCTTACCATTTTGATTCGCCATAATCGTTCCCATTCAAGTTTATGAAACGGCGCGCGCAGGAGGTCGCCAATTTCGATAAAATTAGTTTGTGCTGCCTTGCGGCAACCTGCCCTATTCGCTGGCGCAAACCAAGCCTGTAGTCTTCGCCCATGCGGGGACGGTCAGGAGAGGCGTGCATAGCGCGTCCCCATCGTGCGGAGGTTGGTGCCCCTAATCTCCGCATAGGGTGTGAGTGATTCGGAATTTGGCTAAGTAGCATCTTCGAAAACGTCAAAACGCGAAAAATATTTTTTCGCCACACCGGAGCCGAATCAGGCTACCTAAAGCCGTGAAATGAAGTTTTTTTCGGTTTCCTGAAGCCTTGAAATTTCGATCCTGTGTGCAGCGCCTTGCTTCGACGATTGGTAAAAAGTGGGGTTGACGTGGATCGCGCGTTCAGACCCGCTCGAGCATCACTACTGGAATTTTCCTATCAGTACGCGATTGGTAAATGTCGTAATTCGGCCATTGCTGCACCGCCGCTGCCCACATAGCTTCGCGTTCGTCGCCTTTGGCCGTGCGCGCGATGGCGTCGAAACATTCGTCCTGGATTTGAAGCCTCACATGCGGCTCATCAACGAGATTGAGGTACCACGCCGGATGTGCAGGAGACCCGCCTTTCGAGGCGATCAACACATATTTATCGCCAACCTGTGTGAAGATAATTGCGATGGTGCGGTCTTCGCCCGATTTGCGACCTTTTGTCGTCAGCAGGAGCGCGGTGACTCCATTCCAGATATAGCCAACCGCACCATCCGTCTCGCGATAACGACGGACATGTTCTTCGCCGCGCAAGCGAAATGTCAGTGTTCAGGTCACTCAAAAATGGTTTACCCTCACTCATGCCCATTCTCCATTTTCCGCATCGGGAAAAATGCTGTTATTTCACTTTGCCTAAAACACCAATGCCAAGCTACCAAGTAACACGCTGATCGTTTAGGGAATCAGTGGAAAACCGCTGTAGCGAAGCAAATTGTGGGACAGAAATTAATGGCGCAGGACTACACGGAAATTCGAGAAGAAGTGGCCAAACTATGCGCGGGATATCCAGGAGCATATTGGCGCGAGAAAGACAAGCACCGCGCCTACCCATCCGAGTTTGTCGCAGCGCTTGGTGAAGCAGGCTATCTCGCGGCGCTGATCCCCGAGGAGTTTGGTGGCGCGGGTCTGCCCATTTCAGCCGCTGCGGCGATCCTGGAGGAAATCCAGCGGCAGGGATGCAATGGCGGAGCGATCCACGCGCAAATGTATATCATGGGCACGGTGTTGCGGCATGGTAGTCAAGCGCAAAAGGCCGAATATCTGCCCAAAATTGCAACGGGCGAGCTACGGTTGCAAGCCTTTGGCGTTACCGAGCCAGCCAGCGGTACAGATACTTTGAGTTTAAAAACCACTGCCAAAAGGCAGGGTGATACCTACATCATCAATGGCCAGAAAATCTGGACCAGTCGTGCCGAGCATAGCGATTTGATGCTGCTCCTCGCGCGGACCACGCCGCAAGAGGATTGCCAAAGCCGCACCGGCGGGCTTTCGGTATTCCTCGTCGACATGAAGGCGGCATTGGTCGCTGGCTCGCTCAGCATCCGTCCGATTGACACCATGATGAACCATGCAACAACCGAGATATTCTTCGATAATATGGCCGTTCCCGCCGCCAATCTGATCGGAGAAGAAGGCATGGGTTTCCGCTATATTCTTTCAGGCATGAACGCTGAACGGTTGCTGATTGCGGCTGAATGCATTGGCGACGCCAAATGGTTTATCGAAAAAGCGACGGCCTATGCGAAGGAACGGCAAGTTTTTGGCCGTCCCATCGGGCAAAATCAGGGTGTGCAATTTCCAATAGCCCGCGCTTATGCCCAAATGCGTGCAGCCGAATTGCTCGTCCACGAAGGTTTGCGGAAATATGAAGCGGGCGAGAATTGCGGCGAAGAAGCCAATATGGCCAAGATGCTGGCGGCGGAGGCGAGTTTCGCCGCCGGTGACGCCTGCATCCAGACGCATGGCGGCTTTGGATTTGCATGCGAATATGACATCGAGCGCAAATATCGCGAAACCCGGCTGTATCAAGTCGCGCCAATATCGACGAACCTGATCCTGTCCTATGTCGCCGAACATGTGCTGGGTTTACCCCGCAGCTATTGAAAGGACGCGTTCCTATTCAATTGCCGCACACAAGGTGTCCGCAGATTATCGCTTATTTTTCCGGTGTCATCCTTGCGCCGTTTTCAAGCATTTTCGCCATATGCGTTTAGAACATAATCGGCTATTGCCTGTACTTCTTCGTCGGCAAATTTCTCGGCTTCGGCCTGTTTCGATCCGTAGCCGCGTTCGGCCTTGATAATCAGCTCACGATAGTTCGTTCTCTCGGTAACGCAGGCAGCTGCGAGCGAATCCTTTAACGCAGAGGTGGATTGCTTGTCGCCTACCGCCTTATTGTGAATTTCGATCAGACAGTTGTTAAAAGCTTTTCGCGCATTATCGACCGGATCGGCCTTTGCAGGTGCCATGCTCAGCGCCATGGCAAGTACCATGCTCATCATCATCTCGTTGCTCCCCTATTTGCAATCGAACCAATTTTGTATCGATATCATATCAACACTATGGTGGGCAATGTTGCACATTAACGCTGAATTGATCCTGAATTTCCCGCGCGAGCAACGCTGCGTTACCATCTTTTACATGAAAGCGATTTGCACACTTAAACGGCGTTATCCGTCCTCATCTTCATCTAAATTTTGCCGACGATAGTTAGCGATCGGGGCGGCCCCCTCCCCGGTTTCTTCCAACCGACGCGCCCGTTCGGTCGCGGCGTCTTTCAACGTCCGATAATCGGAAAACTGGCAATCCTCACCGTCGGTTTGCACGCCGGGAAGGAGAGCTTCTTCTTTCCCGCATATAAAATCCAACACTACGGCTTCATCACCGTCGCCGTCGATTTTGAACAGCCGGTAAGTTTCGATCCCGCCCTTTATGCCGAGCAGCTGTCCCAGATAATAATCATCCCGCAAATGATCGAGGCCGAGCGTATAGTTAAACTGGAACTTCCCCTGCCCGGTGGGTAAGGACAGCGCGAATTGCTTGCCGCTCGCTTCCACCAGGTAGAGATCGTCCGCATCGGCTAAAGAGCCGTCCTGCTTGGCATAGCTTCCCGATAATGGCAGCGCATCCATCTCCGCCGCGTTCATCAACGGCTTTTCCGAAGTCCAGCATCCGGAAAGCGCCAGCAGCAAGGGCAGAGAAAGATATGCGCGCATCAAATATGCAGCGCCTTGCCGTAAGCCCCCAAAACGCTTTCATGCATCATTTCGGACAGCGTCGGGTGCGGGAATACGGTGTGCATGAAATCGGCCTCGACCAATTCGGCCGTTTTCCCGACGGTATAGCCCTGGATAAGCTCGGTGACTTCCGCGCCCACCATATGCGCGCCGAGCAACTCGCCGGTTTTGGCATCAAATACGGTTTTGATGAAGCCCTCTGCCTCGCCCAAGCGCAATCGCCTTGCCATTACCCATGAAGGGGAAGTTGCCGACTTTGACGTCATAGCCTTCTTCCTTGGCTTTTGCTTCGGTCAGGCCGACGGAGGCGACCTGCGGATGACAATAAGTACAGCCCGGGATGTTGCGCGGGTCCATGGCGTGCGGATGGACGTCTTTATTGCCCATGGCTTGTGCAATGGCCTCCGCCGCGATCACGCCTTCATGGCTTGCTTTATGCGCCAGCCACGGTCCTTGGGTCACATCGCCGATGGCATAAACGCCCGCAACATTGGTACGGCACATGGCGTCGGTTTTGATGTGGAAACGCTGGTCCGGCTCGATATTCAGTGCCTCCAACCCGATATTCTCTACATTGGGAACGATGCCGACCGCGACGATCACATGGCTGAAATCTTGTGTTGCTTCCTTGCCGTCCTTGTCCTTGATTGTCGCCTTCACGCCCTTATCGGTGGCAACGATATCGCCAACGCCCGCCTTGGTCAGGATTTTCATGCCCTGTTTGACGAGCGCTTTTTCGAGGAAGGTGGAGACATCGGCGTCCTCAACGGGAACAATGCGATCCATCATTTCGACTACCGTCACGTCACTGCCCAGATCATTATAGAAGCTGGCGAATTCGATGCCGATGGCGCCCGAACCAATGACGAGCAGTTTGGACGGCAATTCGGTGGGCACCATCGCGTGGCGATAGGTCCAGATGCGTTTGCCGTCGGCCTTTGCTTTGGGCAAATCACGCGCGCGCGCGCCGGTGGCGATGATGATATTCTTGGTTTCGAGATCGGTGGTCTTGCCATCCTTGGTGACCGAAACCACACCCGCCGATTTCATCGCGCCATCGCCCATATGGACGTCGATCTTGTTCTTCTTCATCAAATGGCCAATGCCCTGATTAAGCTTTGACGCCACCCCGCGAGAGCGTTTGACGATGGCGTCAAGATCGGCGCTGATCTTCTCGGCCTTCAAACCATAATCGCCCGCGTGCTGCATATAATGCAGTATTTCCGCCGAACGCAGCAAAGCCTTGGTCGGGATGCAGCCCCAGTTGAGACAAATTCCGCCCAGATTCTCGCGCTCCACAATCGCGGTTTTCAAACCCAATTGCGCTGCACGAATGGCGGCAACATAGCCACCGGGGCCGGAACCGAGGACGATCAAATCATAAGCAGACATCGCAAGCCTTTCAAAGCTCTCCCCTTGCGAAAGAGGGTGTGTAAGGGGTCGGCTCGCGTTGCAAGCTAAGATTTTTAGCAGCTTCGCTTTCATCGCCTCAAGCACAATCATGGCGCTTCACCTTCCACCAGATGCACATTGGCGGTTGACCAGACAGGACCCGACGCCGAAGAAATCGACATCTAAGATTTCTTTAAGCTAAAGCCGCTGCGAGCGCGGGCTAATCGGATTTACGCCTTCTCTCAGCTGGTCGTTAGCGCAGCGCGAAAATGTTCATATTCCTCAGCGCTTATCAGTTCCAGCGGCTCAACAATGCGGAGTACTTCCAGATTTGCACTCTCGGGATCATGTCCAAATTTATTGATCAGTGTTTTGAACAATTCATCTGCATTATGCTCGGTCGCAGCGAGCGTGATCTCTTGATCGCGCAACTCAAAAACGCGCGGCATCGCCTTTCCTGCGCTGCAGCGGACCAGAATATTGGTGTCGATCAAGAGCAACGATCATCCGCTTCAATTTCGGCAATTTCAAATTAGGGCGTATCTATATCACGCAGCAATTCACGCCAATTCGGTGTTTTCGCAGCCAGGGTTTGGCCGAGGCTTGACGCTCTGCGACACAAGCCTTCATATCATTGTCTGCGGCGGGCTTGCGTAGCACATCTGGAATGTAGCGGCCAACGCGTTTGCCATGATGCGTAACAATGACCACTTCATCGCCCAATGGCATCCTAGACGATAGTTCGCGAAACTCTTTGATGCCCATTTTCATGAGGCTCTCTCCAATTGTGTCACCGATAGATACACTTTTTACTGATTTAGGTCAACGCTAACCGCGCCGCGCTCTCACACCCGCTGCGACTAGGCAACAAAGTCACAGGCCCCGGAACCGAGGACGATGAGATCATATTGATCAACCATGTGCGGCTCCTTGCGTTTTGTTATTAGTCGGCACCAACCCCTCACCAACGTCGCCTAAGCGGCAAGCCGCTAAGGCTTTAGTATCCTCTCCCTCAGGGGGAGAGGAGGTGGTGAGTGCGGCAAGAATTGTTTCCAACACGCCATCAAGATTATTCAAAATATCATTATTCCAAAACCGCAGCATTTGAAAAGCCTGTGCTTTTCAAATAGGCATCCCGGGCATGATCGTCCTAATTATCGGCATGTTGCGACCCATCGGCCTCGATTATCAAGCTTTCCTTCAGGCAAGCAAAATCGCCCACAAATGGCCCTATCGGTTGTTGGTAGCGAAATTTGAAACCTCCCAACCGACGATATAGCAGATGCTTCCACAATAGTTTTTCCTGCGGAGTCATTTCGCGCCGCAGATGCTGGGCAAGACGCAAAGTCCGTTTCGAATATCCCGGCTGCCGCCGCGGCCCACCTCCCTCCTCTCCCCTTGAGGGAGAGGATACCAAAGCCTTGGCAGCTTGCTGCTTAGGCGACGTTGGTGAGGGGTCTGACTTCGCATAGAAACTACTCTCCCGACGCCGATGAAATCGACATCTCAGACGCAGATTTCTGCTTCCAACGCTAAAGCCGCCGCGAGCGCGGGCCAATCGGACTTACCACCTTCTCTCAGTCGGTCGTTAGCCGCAGCACGAAAATGTTCGTATTCCTCAGCGCTGATCAGTTCGAGCGGCTAAATAATCCGGAGTACTTTCAGATTTGCACTCTCGGGATCATGTCCGAATATATCGGGCAGCGTTTATGAACAATTCATCCGCATTATGTTCGGTTGCAGCGAGCGTGATCCCTTGATCACGCAACTCAAAAATGCGCGGCATGGCCTTCCCCGCGCTGCAGCGGACCAGAATATTGCGTGTCGATCAAGAGCAACGATCATCCGCTTCAATTTCGGCAATTTCAAATTCGGGGGTATCGATTTCACGGAGCAATTCACGCCAGTTCGGCGTTTACGCGCGCCAAGCTTTGGCCGATGCTCGCGCTCTGCGACCCAAGCCTTCATATCAATGTCTGCGGCGGGCTTTCGCAGCCCATCTGGAATGTAGCGGCCAACGCGTTTGCCATGATGCGTAACAATGACCACTTCATCGCCCAGTGACACCTCGCCAATCCGTTCGCGAAACTCTTTGATGCCCATTTTCATGAGGCTCTCTCCAATTGTGTCACCGATAGATACACTTTTTACTGATCTAGGTCAACGCTAACCGCGCCGCGCCCCCACACCCGCTGCGACTAGGCGGTAAACCGCCAAGTCTCGCTCCCCTCTCCCGCAAGGGGAGAGGGGTTAGCTGTGAACAAAGTTCATCGTGTCCGGAACACGATAACGAATGTGCTCATAATTTCAGGCATTTTAGTTATTGAAATACTCTAAATTTTTTTGAGATGACAGCAAAAAATTCGTTTGGAACAAGTAAATGTGCAGCAAGCATTTAATCGCTTTGTTACGATGCCAGAAAGACACCAAGTACGAGCATAACTAATGCACAAAAGTCACTGGCAACTAACTCGAACGTCCAATCGTCACCTACATTTCTCGCTAGATTTTGCAGACAATCAGATAGCGGAAAGCTAAGGATTTCTAGCGATTATGTTTAACGTCGCGTATCGAAAATGTAAAGACCAAAAATAGATGAGCTTCTTTAATATCAACTAACGATATCGATATATAGAGCATTGATTGTCGCAGCCGCAATGGACGTGCCTCGTCCAAAGCAAAATCAGCCGTGAGCTTTCATCGATAAGTAACAAAACCGAGTTGCTTCCATTTCAATTGTCATGCAGTCAGATCTGCCGATTATCAGATCCAGGACAGGAAAATCGACAATCCGTTGGCAAACTAGGTAAAGACTTCTGGATACGAGAAATATCATTCAAGCCACCAACCCCAACGGCTTCTCCACCAACGCCTTAAACGCCGCCATCAATTGCGCGCCATCCGCGCCGTCTATCGCGCGGTGGTCAAACGCACCAGTGCAGCTCATCACCGTTGCTACGCCAAGCGTTCCATCGTCCAGCACATAGGGCCGCTTCTCCCCTGCCCCCACGGCCATGATCATCGCTTGCGGCGGGTTTATCACGGCGGTGAAGTGTTTGATGCCCATCATCCCCATGTTGGAAATGCTCGCGGTGCCGCCCTGATATTCGGTCGGCTGCAATTTGCCTTCCTTGGCGCGGCCCGCAAGGTCTTTGGCTTCGGTGGCGATGGTGGCGAGTGATTTGCCCGCTGCATCGGTGACGATGGGCGTTATCAGCCCGCCGGGGATGCTCACCGCGACCGACACATCGGCGCGCTTGTATGTCCGCAGCACATCGCCCGCAAAGCTGACATTGCAGGCCGGAACCTTGATCGAGCGCGAGGCCCAACGCCTTGATCAGCATATCGTTGACCGACAGCTTCACGCCGCGATCCGCCAGCATATCGTTCAATTCGCCACGCAGTTTGAGCAATGCATCGAGGCGGATATCGACGGTGAGGTAGATATGCGGCGCTTCCTGCATCGATTGCGTCAGGCGTTTGGCAATGGTTTTCCGCATCCCAGAAAGTTTGCTATCCTCAAACGGGATGCCGAAATCGGGGATCGCGGTGGTGAGCGCGGTGGAGGGCGCACGCCACTGCATGCCAGCCGGAGCCTGTCGAGAAGTGGTGATGCAGGCGGGACGTGCTTTGACAGGCTCAGCACACGGTTTGTTAGCAGCCTTCCAAATCGGCCTTCACAATGCGTCCACCGGGGCCAGTGCCGTTCATGCTCGCAAAGATCAATGCCCTTTTCGGCTGCGATCCGTTTGGCGAGCGGGCTGGCGATGATCGCGGCCGTTGCCGAAGATGTTGCCGCAGGGATGCATTGCAGCGCTCGTCGTCCCCGCGAAGGCGGGGACCGTTCGGTGACGGTTTCCAATCTGTTCGGCGGTTGGCGATCAGCAGCCTGCTCGCGGCCACGCGCCTGCGCGGGGGCGCGGCTTGGCAGCGGCTGCCTATCCTCGTCCTCGCCCTGAATCAACGCAATGACCGTGCCGACTTTCACGCCCTCTGCTGCCTTCGGCGACCATATCTTCGTGACGACGCCTTCGTCGACCGCCTCAAACTCCATCGTCGCTTTGTCGGTTTCAATTTCGGCCATCAAATCACCAGACGAGACGCGTGTCCCCTTCTTTCACCAGCCAGCGGGCGAGCGTGCCCTCTTCCATGGTGGGCGAAAGGGCGGGCATTTTCAGCTCGATGGCCATTCAGGATATCCTAAGCGAAAGGGAGTGTTAAATCGCGCATAGAAGCAAGCTTTCCCAAGCGTCAAGCCCGCTTATGCCTTGCGCTGACGGCCAAATTCGCGCAGACCCTATGAATTGCTATTCATGGCAGACAGCCTGCGGGTCGGGGGCAGCCTATGCGGACATATCTGGTGATCATTGACGAAAGCGATGAGGCGCGCCTTGCGTTGCGCTTTGCCGCGCGCAGGGCCGCAAAAACCGGAGGTGCGCTCCATATCTTGTCCTTGATCGAACAGGCGGACTTTGTCGCCTGGGGCGGTGTACAAGCAACGATGGAGGCTGAAGCGCACGAAAAGGCGGAAGAACTGGTCCGGGTCGCGGCGGGTTCCATCTTCGAGGAATTGGGCATCCAGCCCCTGATTACGATCAAAAAAGGCCAAGGCGGCGACGTGGTGCGCGAAATGCTAGACGAGCATCCCGAAATTGCGGCTCTTGTGCTGGGCGCCGCTGCCCAAGGCGCGCCGGGCCCTTTGATCGCACATTTTACCGGTGTGAATGCCGGAACCTTGCGCTGTCCGGTGATGGTGATTCCAGGCTCGCTGGCTGAAAGCGCGTTGGATGAGTTGAGTTAGTTCATTACACACGAAGAATACCAAGATTTCCAAGAGCTTTTTTGCAGATATCGAGATAGATTTGCCATTCGGACATCTTAAAAAACTTCGTATTCTTCGTGTGAAATCTATTTGCGTCTGCCCTGATGGCGGATATTTCCCGGACGCCCGCGTTTTCCAGCCAGATATTTGCCCTTATGCCGTGGACGATCTCCACGGTTCGGCGCATGGCTTCCACCTTCGGGCAGTTCGAAACGCAAAGCGCCGGATACCGGATTGGCCTCGGCTAGCCGCAGTTGCAGCCTCTGACCGGGGCGATAACAATCACCGCTGTCTTCACCGATCAGGCTTTTGCTCGGCTCATCATAATGGAACCGTTCCGCCCCCAATGTTGAGACCGGAACCAAACCATCACCGCCAATGGATTCAACTGTCGCGAAAAATCCGAAATTCTGCACGCCGGTGATGCGCGCATCGACGATCTCCCCGACGTGCGCCGACAAATAGGCCGCGACATAGCGATCCACCGTCTCGCGCTCCGCTTCCATCGCGCGCCGTTCATAGCGGCTGATGGTTTCAGCGGTGACATCGAGCCGTTCAAAGTCTTTCGAAGATAGCCCGGTGGTCGGCTTGATCGTCTTGTCCTTCGGTGCGGGCATTTCCAGATCATAAGTGCTTACCAACGCACGGTGCACGATCAGATCGGCATAGCGGCGGATCGGCGAGGTGAAATGCGCGTAGCTGCCAAGTGAAAGCCCGAAATGTCCGGCATTTTGCGGCGTGTAGAACGCCTGTGTCTGGCTGCGGAGCACCGATTCCATGATTTGCGGACGCAATTCGTCGTCGGTCACTTTATCAAGAATGGCGTTGAAAGTGGCAGGTTTGATCACCTGACCCAGCGCAAATTCGATATCGAAGGTTTTGAGATAATCTTTCAGCGCGACCAGTTTCTCACGGCTGGGCGTTTCGTGGACACGGTAGATCAGCGCCGATTTCTTTTCCTCCAGCGCCTTGGCGGCGGCGACATTGGCGGCGATCATGAAATCCTCCACCACCTGATGCGCGTCGAGATGTTCGCGCAAGGCAACGCCCGTTACCCTGCCCTCGTCATCCAAGGTGATCCGCCGTTCGGGCATGTCGATGGCCAGCGGATTGCGCCGGTCGCGCGCAGCTTTCAAAAGTTTCCAGCAAGCCCAGAGATTTTTTAAAGCTTCAGGTTTGCACCGCATTTTGTTCACGCGGAGGCGCGGAGGCGCGGAGGGGGGCTTCTTCTCCGCGTCTCCGCGCCTCCGCGTGAATTATATCAGAATTATCGATAATTGCCTGTGCATCCGCATAGGGAATATTGGCGGAAATGCGCGCGATAGCGCGGGTGAAACGCCATGACGTCACATTGCCCTTTGCATCGATATTCAGGTGGCAGGCGAGCACCGCCCGGTCTTCGCCTGCCCGCAGCGAGCATTTGTCCGACGACAACGCATGCGGCAACATCGGCACGACCCGGTCTGGAAAATAGACGCTATTCCCGCGCTTTCCGGCTTCCCGGTCGAGCGCGCTGCCGGGGCGGACATAATAACTGACGTCGGCAATCGCGATGATCGCTTTGAAACCATTGCCATCTTCGCTTGGAGCGGCCCAGATCGCATCGTCAAAATCGCGGGCGTCACGGGGATCGATGGCGATAATGGGCAGATGCCGCAGGTCTTCGCGATGTTCAGGGCGTCACGGGCAATTCATGCACACGAGCGGCTTCGGCTTCGGCCTCCTCGGGCATGTCAAAAGGGATGCCAAATTTGTGAATGGCGATCAGGCTGAATGCCTTGGGCGCAAAGGGATCGCCCAACACATCCGAAACCTTCGCCCGCGTTTGCCCTGCCCGTCCCGATATTTCGGCAAGCACCAAATCGCCGGGTTTGGCATTGCCCAACTCGGAAAGAGCGGTATCAAAACGCGCCTTTTTATCGATGGATTTCAGCCAGAACCGGCCATTGCCGGCATCCTCGACCACGCCCATGATCTGCTCACTGGCCTTCGCCAGTTTCTTCATCGGATGTGCGATCCAGCCCTTTCCGGCCTCTTCGGTGCGGGCAAGAATACGGTCGCCAATGCCCAGTGCGCCTCGCCGCCCCTTTTCCATCACGCGCAGTTTTGGCACGGGAATGCCTTCCGCCTCCCACCGTTCGGGTATGGCGATGGGCTGGCTGCCGTCTACCTCGACGATCTTCAGCACGGTAACCTTCGGCACCCCGCCCATTTTGTGAAAGGCGCGGCCGGGGGCGAGATCGACCAGCCCCTCATCGGTCATATCCTTCAGCAACGCTTTCAGCGCAATTTTCTCATTCCCGCGCAAGCCAAAGGCCCGCGCAATCTCGCGCTTTCCAGCGGGTTCGGTGGATTTCTCGATAAATTCAAGGATTTGCTTGCGGGTGGGCATGCCGGGCGAGGGTTTCGGACGAAATGTCATAGGAGATTCACGCGGAGGCGCGGAGGCGCGGAGAAATCTGCACGACGCGAAGCGTCGGGAATTTGGATCTCACGAAGACACGAAGGCACAAAGATGGGCACGATTTTACCTTCGTGACTTCGTGTCTTCGTGAGAGCTTTTTTGATGAATGGCGCTAACGCGCCAATGCAATTCTCCGCGCCTCCGCGCCTCCGCGTGAACAAAACTTGGTTCAATATGTCCGCCCGATCAGGATGCGTTCAACAGCCGGTTCGCCCGTAAAGAAGCACTTGCCATCCACAGAGGAAGCATCAATCGGCGTATTCCGCACCGTAAGTTTCAACGCTTTCAATTGCTCGATAATCTTTTCCAAAGCAGCGCCGGTTGGCCTTGCCCATTGGACCTCGACCCAGCCTTTGAATTTTTCCTCATCACCTTTAAAATGCGATTCCAGATCAGTGACATCGCGGGCAATATTCGCATCCAGTCGAGCTTTGGCTTCGGCATATGAAGCCGGTCTGGATATCCTCCAGCATCGCCGCCGCCGCCGCCACAAATTCATCACGCGGGGTAAAGGCGGTGGCAAGCTTACCATCATCCTTATAGAGCCTATCGCGACGCAACACGGCGGCTTTGCCTTCGCCTACATCACGCGGGCCAACCTCGACAATCAACGGCGCACCCTTTTTCACCCAGGCCCAGCGCTTGTTCGATGCCTTCGCCGCTTTGGTATCGAGCAACACGCGCACCGGCTCGCCAAAGGCCGATAATCCGCCCAAATCCTTGGCCAGCGCCTTGCAATAATCGAGCACCGCCGCATCGCCATCATCATCGCGCAACATCGGCACGATCACCACCTGCCATGGCGCAATTTCGGGGGGGCAGCGCAGGCCATCATCGTCGCCATGCGTCATGATCACGCCGCCGATCAGCCGCGTGGACACGCCCCAGCTGGTGGTGTGGGCGAATTGCTGTCCGCCATCCTTATCCTGATATTTAATTCCAGAGGCCTCGGCAAAGCCGGTGCCGAGATAATGCGAGGTTCCGGCCTGCAAGGCCTTGCCATCCTGCATCATCGCTTCGATCGAATAGGTGGCAACAGCACCCGGGAAGCGTTCATGCTCGGGCTTTTCGCCCGCGACCACCGGCATCGCCAGCGGCCCTTCGGCAAAGGCGCGGTACATTTCGAGCGCGCGCATCGTTTCGGCCATGGCATCGGCCCTATCGGCATGCGCGGTATGGCCTTCTTGCCAAAGAAACTCGCTGGTCCGCAAAAACATCCGCGTCCGCATTTCCCAGCGCACGACATTGGCCCATTGGTTGACCATCATCGGCAGATCGCGCCAGCTTTGCACCCAGCGGCTCATGGCCGCACCGATGACGGTTTCCGAAGTCGGGCGAACGACCAGTGGTTCTTCAAGCTTCGATTCCGGATCGGGGATCAATCCGCCCTTCGGCCCCTTTACCAAGCGATGATGCGTAACCACCGCCATTTCTTTGGCAAAGCCGTCAACATGATCCGCCTCTTTTTCAAAGAAAGACAGCGGGATAAATAGCGGGAAATAGCAATTCTCGACGCCCGCTTTCTTGATCTCCGCATCCATCAATTTCTGGATACGTTCCCAGATACCATAGCCCCACGGGCGGATAACCATACAGCCGCGCACGCCGCTCTCCTCGGCAAGATCGGCTTCGGAAATGACCTCTTGATACCAAGCAGCAAAGTTCTGCTCGCGGGTGACGGATAGTGCATGTTTCATAAGTGCGCGCGATAGCGGCAGTTCTGCAAAGCGACAAGCGCGGTTATGGCTTTACCGCAGCTTGGGGTTCGCCCACTCCGGCTTCTTGCGCGGCCTGCATTGCTTTCACTTCGGCGGCAGTTTTGAAATCGAGCAGTTCGACCTGAAAGCCAATATCCGAATTAGGCGGAATATCGCCCATGTCCTTGTCCGCATAGCCCAGTTTCGCGGGGATACACAGCCGATAGACCGCCCCCCGGTTCATCTGCAAAATGCCTTCGGAAAACCCCGGAACAACACCATCGAGCGGAAATACGCCCATTTCATTCTGGTCAAACACCGCGCCGTTGGATCGCAAATAGCCGATGTAGCGCACGGCAACATAATCGGTTGCCTCTGGCATTGCGCCCTCACCCGCCTTCAACTGACGGACACCTAGGCCAGACGGACGGGTTTGATTGCAAACTTGGCGTTCGGCCGCAACAACCGGATTTAGCGGCACTGCTATGGGTTCTGGCCGTTTAGCTGATGGCGTTGCCGCTCCTGCAAGAATGAAAACAGCGGGTAAAAGCGCAGCCGACATCATGGGTCGCATATTGGATATTCCATTAAAATGAGTGAGAAAGATGCCGAATGGCCGGTACTATTTAAACGGGATTATTGCGACGATAATTTGTCGATCCGGGCTTGCAAAGCTTCCATTTGCTTTTTCAGATCGTCCAACTCGCTCGCTTTATCGGACGGGGCGCCTTTAGTCGCCTCCGCACCTTTGGGCGAACCGCCAAAGGACGGGACAAAGGCTTCTCGCGCGGCCCGCATCATCTGCAAATTCTGCTTTGCCAATTCACCAAACGGCCCCGCCGTCAGCGCATCTTCAACCACGGTCTGAAATTGCTTCTGGCTTTTCCGGAAATTATCCATCGCCCCATCGAGAAACGCCGGAACCTTTCCCTGCATGGAGTTGCCGTAAAGCGCGATGATTTGGCGCAGAAAGTTGACTGGTAACATACCCTCGCCAGTGTTTTCCTCTTCCATGATAATCTGGGTCAGTACACTGTGCGTGATATCTTCACCGGATTTGGCATCAACAACTTGAAAATCAACATTTTTGCGGATGAGTTCGGCCAGGAAATCAAGCGTAATATATTTGGACGACTGGGTATTATACAGTCGGCGATTGGCATATTTTTTGATGATGACAGGTCCGCTCCCGTCAAAATTAGCTGATTTGCGCGCCATCTCTCAAAAATCCCCATCACATCCGATTGGTACTGTTTAGCATCAGCGGTCGCTGCACCGCAACAAAATGAACGTTGTGGTTTCTGCGGTCGGCATGATTCGGGGGTTTCCGTTCGAAAATGACGCACTTTAAAGGCAAATGCCGCGCTTCATTGTCGGATTGTTCACAATTTCCAGATTTTTTGTACATCACGGGAAAAAAATATAATTTCCAGTATTTGGCAAAAAACCACTGAAAATTACTCGCCACTGCACGTCGCAGACAAATTAATTGCAAATGCAACTATAATCTCCCGAATCTCGCCTGTGGCCATATGGCAACAGGTTGCGGAAAAGCCTAACGGGCAGGCTTGGTCCGCTTGCTTGTGAACAGCAAAAGCGCATATCCCGAACGCAATTGAGTATGAATATCTGAACATGAACACCAAAACTGGGGAGTTTTGCATGAAAAAGTCGCGTTTGATGGTCACTGGATCTGTGATCGGTTTGGCAATGTTTGCCGCAATGCCAGCAATGGCGCAGGATGCACCGGCAGAAGATGCTGCCGAAGAAGCAGAAAGCGATGGCAGCATTGTTGTTACGGGTTCACGTATCCGTCAGCCCAATCTGGATTCGGCCAATCCGGTCTCGGTGATTACGGGACAGCAAGTATTCGAAACCGGCAATATTTCAGTCGGCGATTTGCTCAACGAACTGCCGCAATTGCGGAGTACCTTTAGCCAACAGAACGGCACCCGCTTCCTTGGAACGCGCGGTCTCAACCTGCTCGATCTTCGCGGTTTGGGCACGCAGCGCACTTTGGTGCTGGTAAACGGTCGTCGCCATGTCGGCTCCGACGTTCTTAACAATGGCGTATCGGTAGATACCAACACCATCCCGTCCGACCTGATTGACCGGATCGACGTTGTGACCGGTGGCGCCTCTGCCGTTTACGGTTCAGACGCTATCGCAGGGGTCGTCAACTTCATCCTCAAGGATGATTTCGAGGGCATTCAAGCGCGCGGCCAAGCGGGCGTGTCGAAGTATAAGGATGCGGGCAACCAGTTCGTCTCGATCACGGCCGGCCAGAATTTCGGTTCGGACGATCAAGGCAATATCGCGATCAGCGCGGAATATGCCCATAGTTCCGATTTTTATGCGACCAAGCGCCCGGCGCTTCGCAATAACCAGAACTTCATCGTTGTCGAAGCCGATCCTGCAGGTTCGCTCAACGGCGCAGCTGGCGGCCCCGACCGTGCGTTTTACAATGACATCCGTTCGGCGACGATTGGCCTTGGCGGGTCTGTTGCTGTGTTCCAAAATCCGGCGCTGGCCCCTTGCGGTCGTGCGGGCGGCAGTGCCTTTACCTGTTCGTTTCAGTTCCAGCCCGGCGGTGACCTTCTTGCCCAAACCGGCACGCGTATCGGAATTGGCCCTAATGGCAATTTCAACGGCGGGAATGGCAGCAATAGCCGCGAAGGCAATTTGCTTGCGCTTTCGCCAGATTTGCAGCGCTATTCGGTAAATCTCATCAGCCATTACGAGATCAGCCCCGCGTTCGTGCCGTTTATCGAGGCAAAATATGTTCGGAGCGAAGCCTTCGGTTCGCAAAGCGGCCCGTTCTTCTCGCAAGGCGGAACGCTAGGCGATCCGGGCGGACGCGAACGTATCCGATTGGATAACCCGTTCATGTCGGCGCAGGCCCGTGCTCTCCTTGCTGCACAGTTTTCTGGAACGACCGTAAACGCCAACACAGGCGCAGCGCTCTCTGCGGCGGCTTTGGCTGCCCAGCAGGCGGCAGTTGCTGCAGGCACTTTCCGTTTCAGCCTTCGTCGTAACTGGATAGATTTCGGCGTCCGCGATGAAGACATCACCCGCGAAACCTATCGCGGTGTGGTTGGCGTTCGCGGCGATTTCAACGATGATTGGAACTATGAAGTGTTCGCAAACTACGGCGAGCATAAAGAAAAGAACATCATCGCCGGCAACGTCAATATCCAGCGCTATTTGCTGGGTGTTGATACCACGCGTGACCTTAACGGAAATATCGTCTGCCGTTCTTCGCTGAACCCGGCAACGACAATTTCGTACCTGACCGGCAGCCCGTTGAGCGCGGGTGACGATCCGAACTTGGCTGCTGATATTGCGGCATGCGTTCCGATCAATCCGTTTGGTCTGGGTTCGGTGAGCCAGGCAGCACGCGACTATGTAACCGTCAATTCTGTTGCAACCGGCAAGATCAGCCAGTTGAACGTCGGCGGGTTCGTCACGGGAGACACCAGCGGCTTTATCAACTTGCCGGGCGGCCCGGTCGGCTTCTCGGTCGGCGCGGAATATCGCCGGGAAACACTGCGTTACGATTTGGACGATCTGACCCAAGCAGGATATGCCTTCTATAATGCTATCCCCAGCTTCACCTCACCTGCTTTCAGCGTGAAGGAAGCCTTTGGCGAAATCCAAATTCCCATTTTGAAGGACGTTCCGTTCTTTGAAGAACTCACCTTGCGCGGCAACGGGCGGATTTCGGACTATAAGGGTGCTACTGGAACGACATATTCCTACGGTGGCGAAGTGACCTGGAAGCCGATTGCGGACATCACTTTGCGCGGCACATATGCCCGCGCAGTCCGTGCTCCCAATCTGTCTGAAGTCTATTCACCTGCGGGCCAAAACTTCGCACCGGGCTTTGTCGATCCTTGCTCAAGCCGAAACCTAGCAACAGGCTCTGCCACCCGCGTCGCAAACTGCACAGCGGATGGACGTCCGGCGGCATATGACTATGTTTACACATCATCGCTCGAAATCAGCAGTGGCGGCAACCCGACGCTGACCGAAGAGACGTCGGATTCGTTTACTGGCGGCGTTTTGTTGCAGCCTAGCTTTATTCCGGGTCTCTCGCTTTCGGCTGACTATTATGACATCACCGTCAATAAGGTTATCTCGGCTGTGTCCGCGCAACAAATTGCCAATCTTTGCTACGACTCGCCCGATTTGAACAATCCGTTCTGCCCGCTGTTCACGCGCAATACCGCAGCGGCGGGGCCAGCTGGTGAAATTCCTTTCCAGATTTTGGAAGGATCGCTAATTCAGTCTTCGGCAAACTTTGCCAAGCTGAAGGTTCGCGGAATCGATAGCCAAATTGACTATCGTTACAACGATGGCGACTGGACCTATAATCTGAGCGCGCAATGGACCCATGTTCTGCAGAATGATTTATTCACTAACCCGCAGAATCCGGGCTTTGTAAATCGTCTCCTTGGCGAATTGGGCGATCCAAAGGATCAGGTGAACTTCAATGCTAGCCTGAAATACAAGGATGTGACGTTCGGATATCAGCTGCGCTGGATCAGTTCGCAGTACCTGAACACTTACGAAGATTTCAACGCACTCAACGGTCTGCCACCGCAGAACGCAGACTATGCACAGGTCCAGCGCTATCCCGCGACGGCCTATATGGATCTTCGCCTCGGACTTGATGTGAACGAAGATTTCAACATCTATTTTGGTGTCGATAACGTCTTCAACCGCATGCCTCCGTTCGGCCTGTCAGGTGTTGGCGGCGGCTCGGGCATCTACGACAACCGCGGTCAATATTTCTACACTGGCGTCGTTGCCAAGTTTTAAGAAGCCGCGATTTTGAAACGAAGGGGGCCGGAAGCAATTCCGGCCCTTTTCTTTTGTCCGGTTCAACCTAATGTCTGATCGATGACTGGCATGGACACCATCACCGCTGCGTACTCCCTGCTTGATGCAGGACGCGCACCGGACGCTCTACACTTGCTATCGCAGGGCGCGCAGGCGGATGATCTTGAAGCTCTGCACGAACTTGCCCAATGGTGCGTTGCGGGAAACATCATTCCCCGCAATCTCAAACTGGCGCGAAAATTATTTGCTCGCGCTGGCGAGATTGGCCACGCGGAATCCGCATTGCTTCACGCCTATTTCACGGCAAGCGGAACGGGCGGACAGCCGGATTGGGAACAGGCACACAAACTGCTTCGTAAATTGGCGTCAGTATTTCCTATTGCGAAAACGCAGGTTGCCTTGATTGACGCAATGGCGTTGGAGCCCGACGGTAATCCCAGCGACAGCTTTGCTTTGGAGCAGTGTAGCACCACGCCCAATATCGCGATCCACCGCCAATTTCTGACACCTGCGGAATGTGATTATATTGTCGCCGCTGGCACGCCGAATTTGGCGCCCTCGGTCGTTTTCGATCCGCAAACTGGGCAGTTGATTCCAAATCCAGTGCGAAAATCACAGGGCGTCATGTTTGGCGTTCATTCCGAAGATTTGGTGATTAACGCCGTCAATCGCCGGATCGCCAAGCTTTCGGGAACGGCTTTCGATCAGGGCGAACCACTCCAGCTGTTGCAGTATAAAATTGGGGATGAATATCGGCCCCATCTGGATGCATTGACGGGCGAGCCAAATCAGCGGGTCATGACCGTTATCGTCTACCTCTCCGACAATTATTCAGGCGGCGAAACCCAATTCATCCGTACCGGATTTTCATTTTCCGGCGGCAAAGGCGATGCGATAATATTCTCAAACACTTTGCCCGATGGCGGCCCGATCCGCTTTCATTGCATTGCGGCAGTGTCGTGAAAAGCGGGACAAAATCAATCGCAACCCGGTGGATCCGCCGCGAACGCTTTACCTATCTGCCGCCAAGACCATTATTAGACACCAATCCCCAAATTGACGTCTAATGCCACAACCGTTCAGACCGTGCTCCCAATCCTGTCAGCAATTCATATTGCGACATGCCCGAAAGGAGGGAAGCTTCGGGCAAGTCATAATCAACCTCTACCCAATCCCCCTCATTCAGGTGAGCGACCGCACTCGCATCCACCGTCACCAAGTCCATGGAAACACGGCCTATAACGGGCAATTCAATCCCCCCGAACCGAACAATCCCTTTACCTGAAAAACCGCGCCAATAACCATCGGCATAGCCGATTGCCAATGTTGCCACGCGGGTTGATTGGTCACATCGGTGCGTGGCATTGTAGCCCACGGGCGCCCCTGCACCAAGTTCGCGCACTTGCAACACAATAGCCTGCGGTTTCACCACAGTTTTAATATGCCCCACTTGCTCGGCACGGGCGATCCCGCCGTAAAGTGCCAATCCGGGCCGTGTCAGTTCGAAATGATAATCCGCGCCCAGCATGATCCCGGCGCTGTTGGCGATGCTGCGCCGTTCGCGCCTTCATCCCCTGCCCCATTTCAGCAAACAGCCGCAATTGCGTTTCATTCTGCGGAACATCTTCATCGGCAGACGCGAGATGCGAGAGCAGGATATCGATGTCGAGACCGTCAAACAGCCCCTTTTCCATTTGCTCCGGCCCGATCCCCAAACGGTTGATCCCGCTATCGAGCATCACATGGCAGCGCCCGCCCCCTATGGCCTTCCAGCGGGCGATTTGCCGGGGCGTATTGAGCACTGGAATGGCCCCAATTGTCAGCACCTCCGCCGGATCATCGCCATCCAGTCCGTTGAGGACGGCAATCTGATCAGCGGGTATCAGATCGGCAATCGCCGCCGCTTCGCCCCAATGCGCGACAAAGAAATTTCTGCAACCGGCGGCAGAAAGGCGGGCCACGACTTCTCTCGCTCCCAGCCCATAGGCATCGGCTTTAACCGCTGCGCCGCAATCCGCATTTCCGGATTGCGCCGCAAGCCATTTCCAGTTTGATATCAGCGCCTCTCCGTCGAGAAGCAGCTTCAAAGGCGGTTTGGGGGTCAATCGATTTCCACGTCCCTGTTTTCGGGAAGCCAGATCAGGCTAACGATGAAGGCCATGGCCACCACGCCGATGGTGTACCAAAGGCCGTTAAATGTCCCACCCGTCTTCGCTACGATATATTGCGAGATCAGCGGCAGAAATCCGCCAAAATAGCCCGTTCCAATATGATAGGGGATCGACATCGAGGTGTACCGGATTTTGGCCGGAAACATCTCCACCAATATCGCCGCGACCTGTCCATAGGTCATCGCCGAAAGGATCACGAGCAAAGCGACACACAGCACGATCAGCCAAGGCTTTCGTTCTGCCGGATCGGATTTGTCGGGATATCCGGCCTTTTCCAGCGCGGCGACATAGGCGGCTTCATCAAATCCCTGAACGACCGCATCACCGACCTTCAGCGAAACACCAGATGCTTCAACCTTGCTATGGCTGATCCCGCGTTTAGACAGGAAATTCAGGGCCTTCCCACATTCGGTGGTTTGCTTTTGGGCAAGCACATTGAATTCACATTGAGGAATGGACAGTTGCACCGGAGACGTTTCGCTCGCCCGCGCCAGCGCCGGATTGGCGGCATCGGCCATCAGCTTGAACAGCGGGAATGTCAGCAACATCGTCAACGCATAACCAATCAGCAAAATCCGCTTGCGACCAAATGTATCGGATAATCGACCGAATATCACATAGAAGGGCGCGGCGATTGCGGCTCCCCCGGCCATATACATCAACACATCGGTTTCGGGCACGCGTGCCGTTCCGGTGAGGAAATAGAGGGTGTAGAATTGCGAGTTATAATAGATCACCGTCAAGCCGGCGGCGACACCGAACAACGCGATGAAGATACGCTTCACGTTGCCGGGATATTTGATGCTGTCGACAAAGGGGTTTTTGGAGGTCGTCCCCGCTTCCTTCATCGCCTTGAACACCGGGCTTTCCGAAAGTTTCAGCCGGATGTACAACGAAACGGCGAGCAGCAAGATCGAGATGATGAACGGTATCCGCCACCCCCAGGCTTCAAACGCCTCGGTGCTCATCGAAAGGCGCGAAGATAGAACCACCAGCACGGCCAGCAGAAATCCGCCCGCGACCGATGCCTGAATCCAGCTGGTATATTGGCCGCGTTTGCCCTTTGGCGCATGTTCGGCAACATAGATGGCCGCCCCGCCATATTCACCGCCCAAGGCAAGACCTTGCAGGCAACGCAATGTGAGGAGCAGCGCAGCGGCAGCGACGCCGATGCTCGCAAATGTTGGAAGGAAACCGATCGCTGCAGTGGCAAAGCCCATCAGCGAAATCGTGACGAGGAAGGTATATTTCCGCCCGATCTTGTCGCCAAGATAGCCAAACAGGATTGCCCCCAAAGGCCGCACACCAAAGCCCGCACCAAACACCGCAAGGCTAAGCAGGGTTGCAGCCGGCAGGATTATCGGACGGGAAAAACAGCTTGCCGATCAACGCCGCCAAAATGCCGTAAACGAAGAAATCATACCATTCGAAAATGGTGCCGAGCGACGATGCGACGATAACGAGCCGGTCACGCTTGGCGTTGATTTCGCCATCCACTGCAACTTCCGCCATAATCGCTCTCCCCGTTTAATGCTGTTGACCTCATAACCGCTGTTTTGAGGGGTTCAAGCAGGGAGTTTAGCAAGCAGGAAGGATTATGACTTGCTGGATTGCATATCCACGGGACGCAGAGTCGTAACCTTGCCGTCGGCGTTGTTCTGCGCGGCCTCTACGGCCAGCATCGAATCATGTTCGGCAAAAATCTTTTCAATCTCCGCCGCGCTTTTCGAGCATGATATGGGCGATGCCGGGCGCAAGACTATCGCCTTCGCCGACACGCCCTAGCAGTCCGGAAAGATCGCTAATCGTTGCTTCTGCGGGAGATTTAAAAAACTGCCCCTTGCTATCGAAATAGCCGGTTCCTGTACGCGCCATTATATAACTCCACTAAATCCCCGCACTTTTGAGCTGGGGCGGAAAACGACCTAGTGGTGTTTTAACATGGAATGCGTTTCAAGTATGTAAATTTTGCTGGCGATATTAACCATTCACTCCATTTCCAGGATGATTGCATCGACGGCCAAGCTCTCGCCCTGAATGGCATTCACCGCTTTAACGACGCCCGATTTTTCGGCGCGCAGGATGTTTTCCATCTTCATCGCTTCAACAATGGCCAGCGGTTGTCCGGCCTCAACTTTGTCCCCCGCCTCGACATGGATCGCGGTGATCAGGCCCGGCATCGGACAGATCAGAAATCTGGAAAGGTCGGGCGGAATTTTCTCGATCATATGGACCGCCAACGGCGCAATGTGCGCGGGTAGGCAAACCGCATTATGCGATGCGCCGTGCGTTGACAGCTTAAAGCCCATACGCGTCTTGGTGACTTTCACCGACAGCGCCTTGCCATCGATTTCGGCATGGATCAGCCGGTCGCCCGGCGTATATTCCATCACCAGATCGACATCGACTTCATCGACGGTCAATTCATCGGCGGAGATAGCGACGGCATGGGGCGCTTTATCAACCGTGACCAACCAGTAAGCGGGCGGATCGAGCATGTCGCCCAATTGCCCGTCCACTTGCCGCGCACGATCCGCATGGGCGCAGGCAAGGAAGCCCGCGATGGCCGCAAGATTGCGGTGTAGTTCGGCGGAAGCCGGCGCGCCGTGTAAAGCCATCGGGATATTCCTCGGCGATAAAACCCGTGGTGAGTTCGCCCGAACGGAAACGCGGATGCTGCATGATGGCGGAGACGAAATCGATATTGTGGCCAAGGCCTTCGATCTCGAACTGGTCGAGCGCCGCGATTTGCTTGTCCGCCGCTTCGTCGCGGGTTGCCCCCCAGGTGATCAGCTTTGCGATCATCGGGTCATAGAACATCGAAACTTCGCCGCCATCATAGACGCCGTCATCGACGCGGATGCCATCGACACCGCGACGGCCGTTGGCGTCTTCGTCTTCGGTCCAGCCCGCAACCGGCGGTTTGTAGCGCGTTAGGCGACCGGTGGAGGGCAAAAACCCGCGATAGGGGTCTTCGGCATAGACGCGGTTTTCGATGGCCCAACCGTCGATCTTGATGTCGTCCTGCGTCATCGCAAGCTTTTCGCCAGCGGCAACGCGGATCATCTGTTCGACCAGATCGATGCCGGTGATGCACTCGGTCACCGGATGTTCGACCTGCAACCGCGTGTTCATTTCGAGGAAGTAGAAACTCTCGCCGCTCGGGTCCGCGCCGGACACGATCAGTTCAACCGTCCCGGCCGAATAATAGCCGACCGCGCGCGACAAGGCGACGCATTGCTCGCCCATTGCCTTACGCATCTTGGGCGTGACGAAGGGCGACGGCGCTTCCTCGACGACCTTCTGATGCCGCCGCTGGATCGAACATTCGCGTTCGTTCAGATACAGGATATTGCCATGCTGATCGCCCAATATCTGGATTTCGATATGGCGCGGATTGAGGATGAATTTCTCGATAAACACGCGGTCGTCGCCGAACGAATTCAGCCCCTCGCGCTTGGTCGCCTCAAAGCCTTCGCGCACATCGGCCTCATTATAGGCAAGCCGCATCCCCTTGCCGCCGCCGCCGGCGCTGGCCTTCATCATCACCGGATAGCCGATTTCCGCCGAAATCCGCACCGCATGTTCGGTATCGTCAATCTCGCCGACAAAGCCGGGGACGACATTGACCCCGCCGCCATCGCCAGTTTCTTGGACTCGATCTTGTCCCCCATCGCGGCAATCGCGTTCACCGGCGGGCCGATAAAGGCGATGCCCTCCGCCGCCAGCGCCTCGGCAAAGCTGGTGCGTTCGGACAGGAAGCCATAGCCCGGATGCACCGCCTCCGCGCCGGTTTGCTTGCACGCCGCGATGATCTTGTCGGCCAGCAAATAAGACTGCGCGGCAGGCGAAGGCCCGATATGCACCGCCTCGTCGGCCATCTGCACAAAAGGCGCGCGCGCATCGGCATCGGAATAAACCGCAACGGTCGCGATCCCCATCCGGCGCGCGGTCTTGATGATCCGGCAAGCAATTTCGCCACGGTTTGCGATCAGGATTTTTTTGAACATGTATATTATTCCTCGGGAACGTTGAGCCTGGCTCTCAAGATGAAAGGATGCGAATCTTTAAGTGCTGGATTCTTGATCAGCACTGCAAGTAGAAATGTGCTACGCCGTCCCGCCCAGAGCAGTATAGCTTTCGAGCAATAATGCGCGTCGGCGTATTCATAAGCCGCATGGATGCATTCAGTGCGTTGCCATGAATATTCGGATCGATTGAGCTGACTTTGCACCGTCAAACTCGACCGCTGTCCTTGTCGGCGTGAGCAGCCTCCTCAAAGTTACGTTTCAAGGCAATTTGGACCCGTTGCTCTGATTTATCGACCTGCGCTTCCAACAGGTTGATATTTTTGCATCATTTGGCTCTTGCCGCACTCAAATTATCGTCGCCTAGGACTTGAAGAGCAAACGGTCGGATTTGAATTCACATGAGGCCAGTGCACACAACATTGCGATTTCGACACATTCTCACTCCGCCGCCTCCAACGCCTTGCAAGCCCTAAGCGGCTCCTCCGCCTCCATCGCTTCAACCCTAGCTTCGCCAGCATCGCCGCGTCCTTGTCGTCGCCTGCATTGGCGGCGGTCAGCAACTTATCGCCTGAAGTTTGCTGTTCAGCTATTTTCTTGAACATTTAATGTGCCTGCGTGCAATTACTTTGAGTTGTTCGGTACGCGTTTCCGTCAGGGTTCTGAGGCAAAAGCTGTTGAGCATTGGCTCCATGCTACCACCAATCGCGCCATAGCTGTTCAACACGCAGTGGTTGTCGCGATATACAAGCCAAGCACGTTGCGCTGCCATCAGGCTTTCAACATAACCTTTGCCGCGATTACGCGTTTGACTAGCCATCTCTCGGTCTGCTGTTTTTGCAGCCGCCAAGGCCAATTTCCATTTTCGGTTAAGCTCCGCATCGGCGCGCTTGTATTCGATATGCGCGCATTGGTTCATATCAACCTGTGTCACCTGATTGGAGCAATCAAGCGCCGGTTCCGTGGCAGCCAACGCCATCGCCAAAAAGAACATCACTCCGCCGCCTCCAACGCCTTACAAGCCCGAAGCGGCTCCTCCGCCTCCATCGGCACCAACCCCAGTTTCGCCAGCATCGTCGCATCCTTGTCGTCGCCCGCATTGGCTGCGGTCAGCAGCTTGTCTCCGGTAATGATGCTGTTCGTGCCGGCCATCACGCCGCCTTCGCCGCTGGCGCGCCGCGCAACAGGCCTTCGGTGCTCAAATCCTCGTCCAGTTCCGGCCAGTGAATGCCATAGCCGCCGCCACAGGGTTCCCACTTGGCGCGCTGTTCGGGCGTACCGTGAAGCAATCGCGGAAACCAGGCGAGCGGCGCGGATATTGTCCGCCCGTCCATCAGGTCGAACGATCAGGCTATGTTCGTCACAGCGCACATCAAGCACGCGCTCATCGGTTATTTTAGCCAAAATATTCATGCCACGCCTCCAATAACACCAGCCTGTTTTCATCCACCATCGCTATAATAGCACCAATCTCATGCGCCTTGAACCCTTGGCTTTTCGCGACTTCCACCACGTCCAGCCAGATTTTGATAGTCGCACTATCGCGATCAACATGGATATGTGGTGGCTCGTTCGGTTCGTGGCTGTAGAAATACAGCCGGAACGCACTGATCCGATAACCGTTGGCATCTCCTACTCCCCAACCGGCGGCATATTGTGGCCCAGCAGCCGCAGCACATCCGCCGCGCATTCGACCACATTGATCCCGGCCCGTAAATGCCCTGCACGCCTGCATCGCGCAGGAAGTCATAATCCTGCGGGGGGATGACGCCGCCCGCGATGACTTTGATGTCGCTGCGGCCTGCCTCACGAAGCCCCTTGATCAGTTCTGGGATCAAGGTCTTGTGCCCCGCCGCAAGGCTCGATGCGCCGACAACATCGACGTCGCTTTCCAGTGCGAGAACCACTGTCTCCTCCGGTGTCTGAAACAGCGGCCCGGAGACAATATCAAAGCCCATATCACCAAAGGCCGATGAGATCACATTCGCCCCGCGATCATGCCCGTCCTGCCCCATTTTGGCGACGAGCAATTTGGGTTTGCGGCCCAAGCGGCGTTCGACGGCTTGGACGCCTTCAATGACCTGTGCCCAGCGTTTGTCGAATTCATAGGCGCTGCCATAGATGCCGGTGACGGGCGTAGGCGTGGTGCCATAGCGGCCAAACACCGCCTCCATCGCGTCGGATATCTCGCCGAGCGAAGCGCGCGCGCGGGCGGCAACTACCGCGAGGGCCAGAACGTTGCCACCCGATTTTGCGCCATCGGTCAGCGCGACCAATGCAGCCTGACATGCAGCTTCGTCGCGTGAGGCGCGCATCTTGGCGAGCCGGGCAATCTGGCCCTGCCGGACCATGTCATTATCGACTTCCAGCGTATCCAGATGGTCTTCGGTGCCAGCCGGTATTTGTTGACGCCGACGATGACGTCTTCACCCTTATCCACGCGCGCCTGCCGCGCAGCGGCGGCTTCTTCGATCAGGCGTTTGGGCATGCCGCGATGCGACCGCCTTGGTCATGCCGCCGAGTTCATCGACTTCGCCAATAATCTTCCAGGCCTGATCGACCAGTTCGGCGGTCAGGGCCTCGACATAATAAGACGCCGCCCAGAGGATCCACCACCTTGGTAATGCCGGTTTCTTCGGTCAAAATGATCTGCGTATTGCGCGCAATGCGTGCTGAGAATTCGGTCGGCAACGCAATGGCTTCATCCAGTGCATTGGTGTGCAGGCTTTGCGTCCCGCCCAAAGTCGCCGCCATTGCTTCCACGGTGGTGCGGATGACGTTGTTATAAGGGTCTTGCTCTTGCAGCGACACACCCGAAGTCTGGCAATGCGTGCGAAGCATTTTGGAGCGTTCGTCCTTCGCGCCCAGCCCGTCCATTACGCGATGCCAAAGCGTCCGTGCGGCGCGAAGCTTTGACACCTCCATGAAAAAATTCATGCCGATACCGAAGAAGAAGCTCAACCGCCCCGCAAACGCATCAATATCCAGCCCGCTTTCCATCGCGCGCTGCACATATTCCTTACCATCAGCGATGGTGAAGGCCAGTTCCTGCACCGCCGTCGCCCCGGCCTCGTGCATGTGATAGCCGGAGATCGAAATGCTGTTGAATTTCGGCATGTTGGCGCTGGTATATGCGATAATATCTGAAACAATCCGCATCGATGGTTCGGGCGGATAGATATAGGTGTTGCGGACCATGAACTCCTTGAGGATGTCGTTCTGGATCGTGCCATCGAGCGCAGCGAGTGGAACGCCCTGCTCTTCACCCGCCACAATGAAGAACGCGAGGATCGGGATCACTGCGCCGTTCATGGTCATCGAAACCGACATCTTATCAAGCGGGATGCCGTCGAACAGGATTTTCATATCCTCAACGCTGTCGATGGCAACGCCCGCCTTGCCGACATCGCCGACGACGCGAGGATGGTCGCTATCATAGCCGCGATGCGTTGCCAGATCGAAGGCTACTGAAAGGCCCTTTTGCCCGGCGGCGAGGTTGCGGCGGTAGAAGGCGTTCGATTCCTCGGCGGTCGAAAAGCCCGCATATTGCCGGATCGTCCAAGGGCGGCCCGCATACATCGACGCC
This sequence comes from uncultured Alphaproteobacteria bacterium, assembly GCA_963732535.1. GTDB lineage: Bacteria > Pseudomonadota > Alphaproteobacteria > Sphingomonadales > Sphingomonadaceae > Sphingorhabdus_B. The sequence continues at coordinate 155,470 of CAVSZW010000005.1, forward strand.
CGCACACCGCGTGTGAACGGCGCAAAACCGGGAAGGCCGGGATCACCAGCGTCTTCCCCGTATAGAGCGGTTTCACGGCGATGCCTTCGGGCGTGTTCCAGGTCAGGTCACGGCCTTTGACTTCCTTGTCCGCCGCTTTTTTCCAGTCTTCTATATTCGTCATGACATAATCCAAATCAAAATTCTCTGCGGCCTCTGCTTCCTCTGCGTCCCTGCGCGAAACCTGAACCGATTTCGTTTCGCGCAGAGGCGCAGAGATCACGCCAAAGGTCGCAGAGGATTATTTCCCTTTAAACGTCGCTTTGCGCTTTTCAAGGAACGCCAAAATCCCTTCCTTCGCATCACCCGAACCGCCCGCAATCCGCTGCCCCTCGGCCTCTGCCAATAATTGTTCGGCGTAGGAGTTTTCCAGCGCGGTCAAAATGTTTTTCCGCATTGTCGCATAGGATATCGTCGGGCCGTTTGCGAGGCGCAGCGCCAGCGCGCGGGCCTCGGCTTGCAATGCCTCATCCTCCACGCATTTGTAGATCATCTGCCAGTCTTCGGCCTTTTCCGCCGAAATCTTCTCGCCCAGCATCATCATTTCGGTCGCGCGCGCTTTGCCGATCAGGCGCGGCAGCATCCAGCTCGCCCCGCCATCGGGGACAAGCCCGATATTGACAAAGGCCTGCAAGAAATAGGCGCTCTTGCCCGCAAACACAAAATCGCCCGCCAGCGCAATCGAACAGCCGACGCCCGCTGCCGCGCCGTTGACCGCCGTAATCATCGGCATGTTGAGCCGCGCGAGGCCGATCATCAGCGGATTATAATGGCGGGTCAGCGCGATATAGCTGCCCTCGCCGCCGGTGATCGAGCGATCCCCCGAAGCCTGCAAATCCGCCCCCGCACAAAAGCCACGCCCCGCGCCCGTAATCACCAGCGCCCGCGCGCCTCCAAGCGTGGAAATCGCATCGTTGATCTCGTCCGCCATTTCGAGGCCGCAGGCGTTCATCCGGTCTGGCCGGTTGAGCGTGAGCGTGGCGATCTGTTCGCTAATATCGAGGGTGATGGTTTGGTATGTCATTTCTTACTCCCTTATCCCTCTCCAGTGGGAGAGGGTTGTGCAGACTTGCGAGCTTGCTCGTTAGTCGAAGCTGGGTGAGGGTTGTGCGCCAACGATAGAGCACATCCCCTCACCAACTTCGCCTAAGCACTGTCGGCTAAGGCTTCGTATCCTCTCCCAAAGGAGAGGAATTAATTCAATGCGCCTCCTTCGGCGTCTCCATAATCTCAGTCAAAACCCCGCCCATATCCTTGGGATGGAGGAAGAATATCAGCGTCCCATGCGCGCCAATGCGGGGCTCGCCCAGCACGCGCTTGCCCATGGCCTCAAACTCGGCCTTGGCGGCGTGGATATCGGGCACTTCATAGCACACATGATGCTGGCCACCTGCGGGTTCTTGGCGAGGAAGCCGGTGATGCTGGTGTTGCCCGGCAACGGCTCGATCAGCTCGATCTGCGTTCCCGCCGTGCCATTTTCGCCGGGCGTATCGACAAAGCAGACTTTCAACACCTGATCGGGCATATCAAACGGCGCATGGATTTTCGTCGCGCCCATCACATCGCGGTAAAAGACGATGCTGTCCGCGATGGAGGGCGTTGCGACGCCGATATGGTTGAGACGTCCTAGTTTCATATCTTCAACTCTCGCATTCGGTTTTATGCGAGCGAATACTCAGTTCTGGACAATGCGCACGATCACAGCATTGCGAGCATCAGCATCCAAGTAAGCCGGTAGCCTGCATGAGTTTATTCAGCGCTATCAGCCGATTTAGCTCTCCAGCTCGTGATTTGAGAACTGCAAAGTCAGATGCTGCAAATCCCTTCGGCAAAGTATCGAAATGGCTGATGGGCATCGACAACTGCCGTCTATGCTTCAGCGTCATTGCCGGATCAACAAGCAACAGTTCCTTGGCAATCATCTCGACAACTTCTAATCATTCCAGTCCAAATCGCTGCCGATAATCTGAAGCAACGATATTGGAGGTACTAAATTCTGGTCATGGCTACATTACCTCACAACGGTATATTATCATGCTTCTTCCAAGGGTTTTCCAACGCCTTGTTCCGCAATTTCCGCAACCCCAAGGCAATCCGTTTCCGCGTCGAATGCGGATAGATCACCTCGTCGATAAAGCCTTTGCTCGCCGCGACGAACGGGTTGGCAAAGCGGTCTTCATATTCCTTGGTCCGCTCCGCAATCTTTTCCGGATCGCCAATGTCGCTGCGGAAGATGATTTCGACCGCGCCCTTCGCGCCCATCACCGCGATTTCGGCGGTGGGCCAGGCATAGTTCAGATCGCCGCGCAGATGCTTTGACGCCATGACGTCATAGGCCCCGCCATAGGCTTTGCGCGTGATAACGGTGATTTTGGGCACGGTCGCCTCGGCATAGGCGAACAGCAGTTTCGCGCCGTGTTTGATGATGCCATTATGTTCCTGCGCGGTGCCGGGCAGGAAGCCGGGGACATCGACAAAGGTGATGATCGGGATTTCAAACGCATCGCAAAACCGCACAAACCGCGCCGCTTTTTTCGATGAGTTGATGTCGAGCACACCCGCCAATACCATCGGCTGATTGGCAACAATGCCGATGGTCCGCCCCTCAATCCGGCCAAAGCCGATCAGGATATTGCCCGCATGGCTCGGCTGCACCTCAAAGAAATCACCTTCATCCACCGTTTTGCGGATCACCTCATGCATATCATAGGGCTGGTTCGCGCTCGGCGGGATGATGGTATCGAGGCTTGGCTCCTGCCGGTCCCACGGATCGTCGGTGGGCCGTTCGGGCACACCCATGCGGTTGTTCTCGGGCAGATAATCAAAGAAATCGCGCGCCGCGAGCAGTGCCTCAATGTCATTTTCAAACGCATTGTCGGCAACGCCCGATTTGCTGGTGTGCGTGATCGCCCCGCCCAGTTCGTCTTGCGTCACCACTTCGTTGGTCACGGTTTTGACAACTTCCGGCCCAGTAACAAACATATAGCTGCTATCCTTCACCATGAAGATGAAGTCTGTCATCGCGGGCGAATAAACCGCGCCGCCCGCGCATGGCCCCATGATGAGGCTGAATCTGCGGCACCACGCCCGATGGCCAGCACATTGCGCTGAAACACCTCGGCATAGCCGCCCAAGCGACGCCACACCTTCCTGAATACGCGCGCCGCCGCTGTCGTTCAGGCCGATGACCGGCGCGCCGACTTTCATCGCATTGTCCATCACCTTGCAGATTTTCATCGCATGCGCTTCGGACAGCGAACCGCCAAAGACGGTGAAATCCTGAGAGAACACATAGACCAGACGGCCATTGATCGTGCCGCTGCCGGTGACCACGCCGTCGCCGGGGATTTTCTGTTCCTCCATGCCGAAATCGACGCAATTATGCTCGACATAGGCGTCGAGTTCTTCAAACGAGCCTTCGTCGAGCAAAATATCGAGCCGTTCGCGCGCGGTCAGCCGACCCTTGGCATGTTGCGCGTCGATCCGCTTTTGCCCGCCACCCATTTTGGATGCGGCGCGGCGAAGTTCGAGTTCTGCGATATTGGCTGACATGAAACCCCCAAAAACGGCACTAATGCCGATTGCCAAAGCAGCTTGGGTCTGCGATTGTCCAACAAGAATTTGGTCGCAGCCACGATATGCATGTTGCCATCACATATGCTTTTAAGGCAAGTCCGCGCCCATGTGCTTACCCGAAGATGATTGGCCGCAAGCTGGCCGCACCCGCATGATCCTGCCTGCGCCGGTTGGCCGCATCGGCACGGGTGATGAGGTGGACGAAGCCGCCATGCTCCGCCGCCTTAATCCCGAAACCGTGTTCATGATGGGCGATAACCCTGCCCTGCCACGGATGCCCGCAAAGCCGACATTGCTTGATTTTTTCCGGCATCGTTTCGGTGACATCACCTTTCGCCATTTGCTGACCAGTGCCAAACACGCGCTTGATGATGGGCATGAGGAAAAGGTGGTGCTGGCCTGTTTGCTCCACGATATCGCCAATGGCGCGCTGATCCGCACCGATCATGGCTATTGGGGCGCACAATTGATCGCGCCTTATGTCGATGAGGAGATTGCATGGGCGGTGAAATATCATCAGCCTTTGCGCTATTTCGCCGATGACAGCGTGGGCTATGCCTATCCCGAGAGCTATTTGCGTTTCTTTGGTCCCGATTATGTCCCGCCCGAATATATCCGCCGCGATGCAGCCGAAGCGCGCGCGCACCGATGGTATATGACCGCGCGGCTGGTGACGCTGAACGATATCTATTTCTTTGAAAACACGCAAAGCCCCGATCCGGAGATTTTCACCGACATCATCGGCCGCAATTTCCGTCAGCCTGAGGAAGGTCTGGGTTTCGACAATTCACCGACGGCACATATGTGGCGGACGATGATCTGGCCGAATAACCTGCTATAGCGCTGCGATGGTCGATATTTCCCCAATCTGTGTTGCCGCCCTTTACCGCTTTGCGCCGGTCGCCGATGTCGGTGCTTGCTGCGCTGCACTGCTTGCGGTCTGCAACGGTGGCGGAATTAAAGGCACGATATTGGTCGCCTCCGAAGGGATTAACGGCACAATCGCGGGAGGCAAGGATGCCATAAACGCCGTCGTCAGCCATATTCGCGCCCTGCCCGGTTTTGCCGAGCTTGATGTCAAATACTCCCATGCTGATAAAATGCCCTTTTACCGGTTGAAAGTGCGTAACAAGCGCGAGATTGTGACGATGGGCGTTAGCCGGCATCGATCCGCGCCGGGAGGTTGGCACTTATGTGGGCGCGCAGGATTGGAATGAATTGCTTGCCGATCCCGACACGATCCTGATCGATACGCGCAACGATTATGAGGTTGCGATTGGCAGCTTTGCCGGGGCCATCGACCCGAAGACCAAAACGTTTCGGGATTTTCCGGCTTGGTTTCGCGAGCATCGGGCAGAACTCAGCGCCGCCACCAACAAGCCCAAATTCGCGATGTTTTGCACCGGCGGCATCCGCTGTGAAAAATCGACGGCCTTTCTAAAAGCTGAAGGGATAGACGAGGTCTATCATCTCGAAGGCGGGATTTTGCGCTATCTGGAGGAAGTGCCGGAGGCACAGAGCAAATGGCAGGGCGAATGTTTCGTCTTTGATGATCGGGTTTCGGTGAAACACGGTCTGGAACTCGGCACGATGGAGCTATGCCGCGCATGTCGCCGCCCCTTGGATGCCGCCGCCAAAGCCCATCCAGCCTTTGCCGAAGGAATTTCCTGCGCCGCCTGTATCGACGAACGCGATGATGCCGCGAGATCTCGCTACGCAGAGCGGCAGTTGCAGATCAAACTGGCCAAGCAGCGGGGCGAGCAGCATATTGGTGCGACCCCCGCGCGACCATGACTGAACGGCCGGTCCTCTATAGCTTTCGCCGTTGCCCCTATGCGATGCGGGCGAGGATGGCTTTATGGGCAAGCGGCATTGCCGTGGAACTGCGCGAAATTATTTTACGCGATAAACCCGCCGAAATGCTGAAGGCGTCACCCAAAGCCACCGTACCCGTGCTGATATTATCCGATGGCCGCGTGATCGACGAAAGCCTGGACATCATGCATTGGGCCTTGGCGCAAAATGATCCGGACAATTGGCTTGCCGGGAATGATCCGGACTTGATTGCGGCCAATGACGGCCCGTTCAAACGGGCGCTGGATCGTTACAAATATCCGCATCGTTTTGGGCTGGAAGACGGCTCATCTTACCGCGACGAAGCGATGTGTTTCTTGGGCGGGCTAGACGAACGGCTGGCCCAGCAGGTCTATCTATCAGGCGCAAAGCCAGCGCTTGCGGATATCGCCCTGTTTCCGTTTGTCCGGCAATTTGCCGCAACCGATCAGCGTTGGTTCGACACTTGCGGACTGGACAATCTGCGATCGTGGCTATCGCAGCTTACCACGTCCAGCCTTTTCGAGGCGATCATGGTCCGCCATCCCGCTTGGAAGGCTGGCGATACGCCCTTGTTATTTCATCAAGACCAACTCTTCGGCCATTGACGGATGCAGTGCAACGGTATCGTCAAACGCCGCCTTGGTTAGCCCCGCCTTCACCGCAATCGCCGCCGCTTGGAGGATTTCGGCGCTGTCTGGCCCAATCAGATGCAAGCCAACCACCTTGTCGGTCGCGCCATCGACGATCATTTTATACAGCGCGCGCTCGTTTCTTCCCGCCAAAACATTCTTCATCGCGCGGAAATCGCTTTTGTAGATTTTGACGTCCGGTAGCGCGGCTCGCGCCTCTTCCTCGGTCAGCCCAACACCCGAGATCGGCGGATTGGCAAAGACGGCGGTTGGGATCGTCGCATAATCGATTGTGCGCGGATTATTGCCGAATACAGTGTCGGCAAAAGCATGGCCTTCGCGGATCGCAACCGGCGTAAGCTGCACACGATTGGTGACATCGCCCACCGCAAAAATGCCCGCCACATTGGTGCGGTTATATTCATCGACGATCACCGCGCCGTCCTTATCGAGCGCAACTCCAGCATTTTCCAAGCCCAGGTCCATAGTCTTCGGCACGCGGCCAATGGCAAACAGCACAAGGTCGGTCTCGACATCCTGCCCGTCGCCGCTTTCGACTAGCAAAGAGCCATCGGCCTGTTTGCGGATCGCGGGACATGCAAAGTTGAAGCGGATATCGATGCCCTTTTCACGGCTGATCCCAACGAGCTTTTCGACAATCTCCTGATCATAGCTGCGGAGCATCTTGTCGCCGCGCGTGATCAAGCGTCACTTCGACGCCCAGTTCGTTGAAAATCCCGGCAAATTCATTGGCGATATAGCCTGCCCCGGCAATCACTGCGCGTTTGGGCAATTTATCCAGATGGAAAACCTCGTTCGAAGTGATGCCATATTCTGCCCCCGGAATTTCGGGAATGGCGGGCCACGCGCCGGTAGCGATCAGGATATTTGCGGCGCTGATTTCGCTGCCATCGGCAAGCTTGACCCGATTGGGTCCAGCTACAGTCGCCCGTTGCCGGAAAACCTCGACCTTGTTGTTGCTAAACGTCTGGCCATACAATCCTTCGAGCCGGTCGACTTCTTCCGCTACATTGTCGCGCAAAACCGTCCAATCAAATGTCGCGCCTTCGGTGTTCCAGCCAAAGCGCTTGGCATCGGCCAGATCTTCGGCAAAATGCGATCCGTAAACGAGCAGTTTCTTGGGCACACAGCCCCGGATCACGCAGGTTCCCCCCACGCGATATTCCTCCGCCACAGCAACACGCGCACCATGGCTTGCAGCGATCCGCGCGGCGCGGACGCCTCCTGAACCGGCGCCGATAACGAAGAGGTCAAAATCATGATCCATTGGCAATTTCCTTTGGGCCGCAAATGGCGTTGCAATCAACCAATTGCCAATCGAAAAAGTTGTTCACGCTGAAAGACGCGCTTGTTGCCTACTGGAGGCTATAGCCCCGCCGCCGCAATCAATGCCGAAGTCGAAGGGTCAAAACCCGCCGGTCCGTTGTCCGCAATCCCCTTGGCGATTTCCTTGCCGAGTTCGACACCGAATTGGTCAAACGGGTTAATTCCCAGCAAAACGGCGTTGGCAAAGGTGCGGTGCTCGTAAAAGGCGATCAGCGCGCCCAATATAGTGGGGGTCACATCGTCGAGCAGGATCGTACTCGATGGCCGGTCCCCGACATAATTCCGCGCGGGATCGTCACTCGCTTTGCCCTGCATCAACGCGGCACCTTGCGCGAAGCAATTGACGAGCAAAGTTTCATGGTGCTCGGGGGCCAGATCGTGCCCCGGCATGATGCTGGCGATGAATTCGACCGGAATCAGATGGGTTCCCTGATGCAGCAATTGAAACACCGCATGTTGCGCGTCGGTGCCAACACCGCCCCAGGTTACCGGCGCGCTGGCTCGGCCTAGTGCCTTGCCTTCTGCCGTTGCCGATTTACCGTTCGATTCCATCTCCAATTGCTGGAGATAATCGGGGAGCAACCGCAACCGTTCGTCATAGGCAAAAACGGCACGCGTTTGGCAGCCGCGTTTCTGCGCGTAATAAAGGTCGGCAAAGGCCGCCAAGACAGGGGCGTTTTGCAGCATCGGTGCGGTGCGGAAATGCCGGTCCATCGCGGCTGCTCCTTCCAGCATTTCCTCATATGCTGCCCAACCAAGGCCAGCGGCAAAAGGAAAGCCGATTGAGCACCAAAGCGAATAACGCCCGCCAACGCTCACCGAAAATGGCAATATCCGGCTTTCATCAACGCCCCATTCGATGGCCTTTTCAGGCGCGGCTGTCAGCGCGACGATGCGGCCATGGGGATCCTCCACCCCGCCTTCGCGCAACCATATCATCGCGCTTTCGGCATTCATCAGCGTTTCGGTTGTGGTGAAAGTTTTGGAGGCAACAGCAATCAAGGTAGTTTGCGGGTCCATTGACGCCATTGCCTCGGTCAGTGCCGCGCCGTCGATGTTGGAGACGACCTTCACATTAAAGCGCGCCTCGCCGCGCCCCAGCGCATCCATCACCAGCTTTGGCCCCAAAGCCGATCCGCCAATGCCGATGTGCAAGATATGCCGGATTTCGCCAAAGGCTCCGGCTTCGATCACATCGATCAACCCGCGCATCCGGTTTTGCAAGGCTCTGGCCTGTGCAACGGCATCGGCATTGCCCGTGCCGCGTTCGGCGCAATGTTCGGCAGCACGGCCTTCGGTGGGATTGACGATCTCGCCGGTAAGCAGTGCTTCGCGTTTTTCAACCAACTGCTGTTTCATCGCCAATTCGGTGAACAGCGCCAGTTCGGCATCCCCCAGATGTGTTTTGGAAAAATCAAAGCGCATGTCACAGGCGTTGATCGTCATAGCCGCGACACGGTTTGCATCGCCCGCAAACAGAGACTTCAAGGGCTTATCCGTGGCTTGCGCCAAAATGTTCCACGTCGATGCAGGCATATCATTCCTCGAATATCTATTGCGAATCTCTGACTGGCCAATAGCGCGTCCCGTAGCTAGAAGGCCAGCGCGCCGCATCGCTATTCATTTGGGCACTTCATTCGGGCAAATTATCAGGGAATTGAAAGTGGAATTGGGCATGACCGAAAAAAATCAGGGGGCCAAACCGGAAAACGTTTCCGAATGGCGCGAATATGGCTTTTTCCTGATCAAGCTGGCGGCAATTGTTTTATTGTTTCGTTCTCTGGTATTTGCACCGTTCAATATCCCGTCGGAATCGATGCAGCCCCGTTTGCTGATCGGCGATTATTTGCTGGTTTCCAAATGGCCCTATGGCTTTTCCCGCTACAGCATCCCGTTCAGCCCCAATTTGTTTGAAGGCCGGATTTTGGGCAGCCTGCCCGAACGCGGCGATGTCGTAGTCTTTAAAGGTCCGCAAACCGACGGTGTCGATTATATCAAACGGGCGATTGGCTTGCCCGGGGATGTTATCCAGATGCGTGCCGGAGTGCTCGAAATAAACGGGAAAGCGGTTAAAAAAGAGCGTCTTCCCGATTTTGTAACGCCGGTGACACAGGGGATGCGCGATGCGGCGTATCTCGAAGGATCGCGCTATGTTTGCTGGAAGCCCGAATTGGAAGAGGACGCGCCGGATGGGGGCAAGCAATGCCGCTATCGCCGGTTCCGCGAAACCCTGCCGGGCGGGCGTAGCTATGAGATACTCGATCTCGCCGATGCCCAGCCCGGCGATGATACCGAAGCCTTTGTCATTCCCGAAAATCATGTCTTCTTCATGGGCGACAATCGGGATCGCAGCGCCGACAGCCGCTTTCCAGCGGACGGCCGCGCAATCGGCATTGTACCTGCAGAAAATATCGTGGGCCGTGCCCAAGTGATGATGTTCTCCACCGACGGCAGCGCCCGTTGGCTGATGCCCTGGACTTGGTTCAGCGCGGCACGGGCAGACCGGATCGGCGGGGGTTTTTGATTTGTCCGAGTTGAGCGTCTGGTTTGAAAGCATCGTTGGCGAGGTTCCGGAGGATTTGCAGCTGGTAAAGCGGGCATTGACCCACGGCAGCACGGGTCAGCCGGATTATCAACGCCTCGAATTTCTGGGTGATCGGGTGCTGGGGCTATCCATAGCCGAAGCATTATTCACGCATTTTCCCGATGAGCCGGAAGGTCGGCTGTCGCATCGTTTGAACGCTTTGGTTTCCGGCGTGGTATGTGCTGAAGTTGCCCGCGAAATTGGGCTTCAGGATCACATGGTTCTGGGCAAACAGGCGCGCGATGATGGTGCCAAAGAAAGTGATTATGTGCTGGGCGACATGATCGAGGCACTGGTGGGCGCAATCTATCTTGATCTGGGGCCGGACAAAGCAAAGGCTTTTGTTGTGCGTTATTGGCAGCCCCGTTTAGAGGCCGTCGTCGATGCCCCCAAACATCCCAAATCAGAGCTGCAAGAATGGTGCGCCGCCCATGGGCGAAAGACACCGCTTTACGAAATTACCAAAAAAGAAGGCCCTCCCCATGCGATGCGTTTTGAAGTGACTGTTACAGTGAAGGGCTTTGATCCCGTATCTGCCGAAGCCAACAGCCGCCAATTGGCCGAAACCGCGGCCGCCAAGGCGCTGCTGGATCGGCTGCCATGACCCGTCGTTGTGGCCATGTCGCCGTCATCGGCGCGCCCAATGCAGGCAAATCAACGCTGGTGAATGCGCTGGTGGGGCAGAAAGTGGCCATCGTCAGCCCCAAGGCACAAACGACTCGGGTTCGCCTGATGGGTGTTGCGATCGAGGGCGAAACGCAGATCATCCTGGTTGACACCCCCGGCATTTTCGCGCCGCAACGCAGGCTCGATCGCGCGATGGTGGCCGCCGCCTGGGACGGTGCACAAGATGCCGATCTGGTTTTGCTGGTGGTCGATGGCCGTGCCGGGGCCGGGCCAAAAGTTGAAAAGATTTTGGCAGGGTTGAAGGATCGGCCTGAACGCAAATGGCTGTTTCTCAACAAAGTCGATATCGCTGCTAAGGATAAATTACTGTCGCTTACCGAGAAATTGGCAGGGGCGTGTAGCTTTGAGCAGATATTCTATGTGAGTGCGGCAACCGGCGACGGCTTGCCCGAATTCAAAGCGGCGATGGCAGCCGAAATGCCCGAGGGCGAATGGCATTTTCCCGAAGATCAGGTGTCCGATGCCACCGACCGGATCATGGCCGCCGAGATCACGCGCGAGCAGCTGTACCTGCAACTGCACGAAGAGCTGCCTTACGCCAGCACTGTGGAAACCGAAAAATATGTCGAGCGCGACGACGGCAGTCTGGAAATCCACCAGCAGATATTGGTCGGACGCCCCACGCAGCGCGCGATCATCCTTGGTAAAGGCGGAGCACGGATCAAGTCGATCGGCGAAGCTGCGCGCGGCGAATTGGCGAAGCTGATGGGTGTGCGCGTGCATCTTTACCTGCACGTCAAGGTCAACAGCAAATGGGACGAAGACCGCAGCGTTTACCGCGACATGGGGCTGGATTGGGTGGAGTGAGCTGGCTATCACTTTCCAAACAACCGTAGCCCTGAGCCTGTCGAAGGGCGCTTCTCGGTTTAAGCTGCCGTGTGCAACTGTGAAACGCCCTTCGACAAGCTCAGGGCTACGGTTTTAAAATGCCACTCTATTTCTTCGTCGCCGCCTTTTTTTTCGGAGCAGCCTTTTTGGCTGGAGCCTTTTTCTTTGCCTTACCTTTGGCAGGCCCCTTGGCCGCCCGCTCGTCCAGCAATTGCGCGGCTTCCTCCAAGTGTCAGCTCATCGGGAGCAACCGTTTTGGGCAATGTCGCATTGGTCGTACCATCGGTGACATAGGCCCCATAGCGGCCATCCATCAGCTTGATTTCCAGCTCGGTTCGCGGATGTGCGCCAAGTATTTTCAGCGGCTCACGCGATGCCCCGTTTCGGTTGCGGCCTGCGCCGTTGGCGGCTTCGGCCAACTTCACAACCGCCGCATTCATGCCCGTTTCAAACACATCATTGGTCGATTGCAACCGCGCATATTTGCCCTGATGCGCGAGATAGGGGCCGTAGCGCCCGATGCTTGCTGTCACCGGCTCGCCGCTTTCGGGATGCGCGCCGACGGTACGCGGCAACGAAAGCAGCTTAACCGCCCAATCAAGGCCGAAATCGTCCGAAGGCACGTCCTTGGGGATCGACGCCCGCTTCGCTTCCTTGCCTTCGCCCATTTCGACATAAGGGCCAAAACGCCCGGATTTGCGCGACACATCCTCGCCGGTTTCTGGATGCTGACCCAGTATTTCGGGGCCATCTGACGTCATGCCGTCATTGCCGCCAGGTTGCGCGAATTTCCGCGTGAATTTGCACTCGGGATAATTGGAGCAAGCGACAAAAGCGCCAAAGCGCCCGCCGCGCAGCGCCAGTTTTCCGGCTTCGCATTTCGGGCATTTTCGCGGATCGGCTCCATCCTCGCGTTCGGGAAACAGATAGTCACCCAGGAATATGTCGAGCTCCGCTGTAATATCCGACGGTTTCTGTTCCATCACCTCGGCGGTCTTGGGCTTAAAATCGCGCCAGAAATTTTCGAGCACTTTCTGCCACTGCGCCGAACCGTCGCTGATTTCATCAAGCTGATCTTCAAGACCAGCAGTGAAATCATAAGCCACATAGCGTTCAAAAAAGCGCTCAAGAAATGCTGTTAGAAGTCTTCCTGATTCCTCTGCAAAGAAACGGTTTTTTTCAATCCGTACATAGGAACGATCTTTCAGAACCTGAATGGTCGAGGCATAGGTTGACGGCCTGCCAATCCCCAATTCTTCGAGCCTTTTGACAAGGCTTGCTTCGGAAAAGCGCGGCGGCGGCTGGGTGAAATGTTGCGCCATTTCGACCGCTTTTTTCGCTGGTGCATCGCCCTTGTCCATCGCGGGCAACAAGGCACCGTTTTCGTCGTCCTTGTCGTCCAGCCCTTCTTCGTACAGCGCGAGAAAACCAGGGAATTTCACCACTTGCCCGGTAGCGCGAAGAATGTTCTGGCCCGTGCCATCCGCAAGATCGATCGTGGTCCGCTCCATCCGCGCTGACGCCATCTGGCTTGCGAGTGCGCGTTTGTAGATCAAGTCATACAGCTTAGCATGATCGCCCGACCCGGCCTTGTCCTTGCCGAAATCAGTCGGGCGGATTGCCTCATGCGCTTCTTGTGCATTTTTGGCTTTGGCTTGATATTGACGCGGCTTTTCCGGAACATAGCCCGCATCATAGCGATCCGATATCGCCTTGCGCGCCGCCGAAATAGCGCTGTGATCCATTTGCACACCGTCGGTACGCATATAGGTGATCGCACCGTCTTCGTACAGATTCTGCGCGACCCGCATCGTGTGGCTCGCCGAAAAGCCCAGCTTGCGCGCGGCTTCCTGTTGCAGGGTGGACGTCGTAAACGGGGGTTGCGGATTGCGCGTTACCGGCTTGGTTTCCACCGAATCAACGGTGAAATGCCCGGCCTCGACGGCTGCCTTTGCCGCCGCTGCATCGCCTTCATTGCCGATCGACAGCTTGTCGAGCTTTTCGCCCTTATACCGGATCAACCGGGCATCAAAGCCCTGCCCTTTATGTTCAAACTTGGCGGTTACAGACCAATATTCCTGCGCGCGAAACGCCTCTATTTCGCGCTCGCGCTCGACGATCAGCCGTAGCGCCACCGATTGCACCCTTCCGGCAGATTTCGCCCCCGGCAATTTGCGCCACAACACCGGCGACAGCGTGAAGCCTACCAGATAATCGAGCGCGCGACGGGCACGATAGGCGTCGATCAGATCGGTATCGAGTTCGCGCGGAGCCGCCATTGCCGCCGTCACTGCCGCTTTGGTAATCGCGTTAAAAGTCACGCGCTCAACCAGTTTTGGCAGTGCCTTTTTATTGGCGAGTACTTCCTGCACATGCCAGCTGATCGCCTCGCCTTCACGATCAGGGTCGGTCGCCAATATCAGCTTGTCGGCTTTTTTCGCCACATCGGAAATGGCCTTCAGCTGTTTCGCTTTGTCGGGATAATTATCCCACAGCATGGCAAAGCCGTTTTCGGGATCGACCGATCCATCCTTGGCCGGCAGATCGCGGATATGGCCATAGGAAGCCAATACGGTGAAACCGGGGCCCAGATATTTCTCGATTGTCTTGGCTTTGGCGGGTGATTCTACAACGACTAACTGCATGATTTTCTATCTATTTTCCTGATCTCTCGCGTACGCGTATAGGCTGGTGGAGTTTGGGAGGGTTCGTCAAGGGGCTTTTTTCTATGCTGTCAGGCGCACCTTTGCTCCTGCCCCGCGTTCCAGTTTTCCGGCCAGTTCATATTCGAGCAGTACGGACTGGACGAGCGGCGACGACAATCCGGATTGGCGCACAATCTCGTCTACCGCGACAAAGCTCATCCCCAGCAATTCACCGACAGCCCGCCGTTCGGGATCGCCTGCTTCGGAGATTTCGGTGTGCGCCTGAACATGGGCGGTGGTGCGAACGGGCATCCGCACATCCATCGGGTGGACCAATTCGGCAATCTCGCCCGCATCCTGCACCAGCGTCGCGCCTTCACGGATCAACTGGTTGCACCCCCGTGCCCGGGGATCGAGCGGCGAGCCGGGGACAGCCATTACTTCGCGGCCATATTCCCCCGCCAATCTTGCGGTGATCAGCGATCCCGATTTCGGCACAGCCTCGACCACCACCGTGGCCAACGCCAATCCCGCGATGATGCGGTTGCGATGCGGGAAATGGCGGGCGCGCGGCTCTATGCCGGGAGGCATTTCGGCGATCAAAAGGCCTCTTTCGGCGACCGCCTTTTGCAAATCGGCGTTTTCAGGTGGATAGGCAATGTCGATCCCGCCCGCGATCACGCCGATGGTTCCAGTGGAAAGCGATCCCTGATGCGCGGCGGTATCGATACCCCGCGCCAAGCCAGAGACCACCACGATCCCGGCGTCAGCCAAATCATGCGCCATGCTCCGCGCGAAGCGACACGCCGCCGCCGATGCATTGCGCGCGCCCACCATTGCCACCACCGGGCGATGGGCGAACTCCAGATTGCCTAAAACCATAAATGCCGCCGGACCATTGTCGATTTCGGCGAGCAACGGCGGATAATCGGCATCGTCCAGAAACACGTGGCGAGCGCCCAACGCCTTTACCTGCGCCAATTCTTTTTCGACCGCGTTTTCGGAGGCCGCGCGAAATGATCCGCCGCCACGCATCGCCAGATCGGGCAAAGCCGCCAAAGCCGCCGCCGCGCCGCCAAAACGCGCGATCAACTGCCGGTAACTGACCGGACCGATCCGATCCGAGCGGATCAGGCGCAATTTGGCAAAGGCTTCGCTCACAGCCTTATTTCTGGCCGATTTTGGGTTCGGTTCCCGCGAACAACCGGCTAATATTTCCGCGATGCTTCAAAAAGGCGATAAGGCTGATCGCGACCAGCACCGGCACATATTCCATCCGCCCCGCACCCCAAGCCAGCAGCGGAGCAACCGCCGCCGCGCCCAATCCGGCGACCGAAGAAATGCGTGTAATCAGCACGAGGCCGATCCACGCCAAACCATATCCCAGCCCCAAGGGCCAGAAAAGCCCGAAGAGAATGCCCGCATAGGTCGCGAGTCCCTTTCCCCCCTTAAAGCCGATCCACACCGGATAAAGATGCCCAAAAAAGGCTGCTGCCGCCGCGACAATTTCGGTGCCCGGCAGAAAATGCCGTGCCAGCAAAACCGCCGCCGTTCCCTTCGCCAGATCAAGCGAGCAGCGCCAGCGCAGCCAATCCTTTGCGTCCCGTTCGCAGCACATTGGTCGCTCCGATATTGCCCGAACCGATTGCGCGCAAATCGCCTGCCCCGCCAAGCCGGGTCACGATCATACTGAATGGAATAGATCCCGAGCACATATCCCAACAACGCCGCCCAAACCGGCTCCCATCCCGCCATCGCCCGCATCCTTTTCCTGATTTGTTCTGGCCATATCGCCATTATGCGAATGGCTCAATGGCGATTGTGCATTGATTACGTTCCGATTATCAGCGCGGCATGATCGATCCCGCTCAGCCATTGTTGTTTCTCGATACCGGCGTGGGCGGGCTTTCCGTGCTGGCCAAAGCGCGGGCCGCTTTGCCGAACGCGCCAATCGTCTATGCCGCCGATTATGCCGGGCTGCCCTATGGCGAAAAAAGCGAAGCGGAGATTGCGGCGCGCGTGCCCGCTCTGCTGGGGCGACTGGTCGAGCGCTATCGCCCGCGGCTTGTCACCATCGCCTGCAACACCGCCTGCACCATTGCGCTATCACATGTTCGGGCGGCATTGGATGTGCCGGTCGTGGGAACAGTTCCGGCAATCAAACCGGCGGCCCTGGCGAGCAAAACGGGGGTGATCGGCTTGCTCGGCACCGCGGCCACGATCCGCCAACCCTATGTGGATCGGCTCGAAGCCGAATTTGTCGGTGGCAAAACGCTTGTTGCGCCATGCCGCCCCGGCATTGGTCCATGCCGCCGAAGCGAAAATGCGTGGCGAAGTGGCCGATACACAAATTTTTGCCGAAGCCATTGCCGGATTGAGCGAGCAAACAGGGGGCATGTTACTCGACCAGATCATTCTCGGTTGCACCCATTTCCCATTGGTCGAAGCCGAGTTGCGCGAGGCGGCATTGGCGCTCGGCCTTTCCCGCGATTTGCAATTTGTCGATGGCTCGGACGGCATCGCCCGACGGATAAAAACCTTGACCGAAGGGCAACCATGGCCGTCCAATCCGGAACCGGGCCTGTTCGTGACGACTGGCGAAGAAGCGGCACTTACCCCTTACCGTCCCGCACTCACCCAATACGGCCTGACCAAAATCGCAACGCTCTGATCGCTTATTGCGAATCGTTCGCGCTGGATTTCCGCAAAATGGACGATTAAAGGGCGGGAAATCGCCCGCACCGGGCCACAACAGGGCTATGTCCGTCCCATGAATTACGATGCTGTTTTCGACAAGGCCATCGACCGGCTCCACACCGAGGGCCGCTATCGCGTGTTCATCGACATCCTGCGGAACAAGGGGAAGTTCCCCAACGCGCGCTGCTTTGCGGGGCATAATGGGCCGAAAGAGATCACCGTTTGGTGCTCGAATGACTATCTGTGCATGGGCCAGCATCCCAAGGTTATCGGCGCGATGGAAGAGGCGCTGCATGATGTGGGCGCGGGTTCGGGCGGTACGCGGAACATTGGCGGCAACACCCATTACCATGTCGAGCTGGAAACGGAACTCGCCGATCTGCACGATAAGAACGGTGCGCTGCTGTTCACCAGCGGCTATGTCTCGAACGATGCGACGCTCTCGACACTCGCCAAAATCCTGCCCGGTTGTATCATTTATTCAGACGAGTTGAACCATGCCTCGATGATTGCGGGCATCCGCAATGCAGGCTGTGAGAAGCGCGTATGGCGGCATAATGACATGGCGCATCTGGAAGAGCTGCTGGCAGCCGACGATCCCGAAGCACCCAAGCTGATCGCCTTTGAAAGCGTCTATTCGATGGACGGTGACGTTGCGCCGATCTCTGCAATCTGCGATCTGGCGGACACCTATAATGCGCTCACCTATTGCGACGAAGTCCATGCCGTCGGCATGTATGGTGCGCGCGGCGGCGGGATTACGGAACGTGATGGCGTGGCAGACCGGGTGACGATTATTGAAGGGACGCTTGGCAAAGCCTTTGGCGTGATGGGCGGCTATATCGCCACCGATCAGAAGATCATCGATGTGATCCGCAGCTATGCCCCGGGCTTTATCTTCACGACCAGCCTGTCGCCGGTGCTGGTTGCGGGCGTGCTGGCTTCGGTGAAGCATCTCAAATCCTCCAGCGAGGAACGCGACGCGCAACAGGCCAATGCCGCGATGCTAAAGGCGATGTTCACCGATGCGGGCCTGCCCGTAATGGTCAGCGAAACCCACATCGTGCCGTTGATGGTCGGCGATCCGGTGAAGGCCAAGAAGATCGCTGACACCTTGCTCGCCGAATATGGTGCCTATGTACAGCCGATCAACTACCCCACCGTCCCGCGCGGCACAGAACGCCTGCGCTTCACGCCGGGGCCGCAGCATACGCAAGCGATGATGCGTGCGTTGACTGATGCCTTGGTCGAGATTTGGGGACGGATGGAATTGAGGATGGCCGAGGCGGCTTAAAATAAGCCACCTTTCCTTGCTAACCGTTAGTGCTGAGCCTGTCGAAGCACGCCTCACAGCATTGCGCCAAAACCGAGAAGCGCCCTTCGACAGGCTCAGGGCTATGGTTTCTGTTTGAAACTCAGTTTTGGATAATGCTCGCGTATGTTTCCCAGTCAACATTACCGCCCGAAAGCGTGACCACCGCCGTTCCATGCGGCACTATCTTCGCTGCCAACACTGCCGCCAATGCAGCGGCCCCGCCCGGCTCCACCACAAGATGCAGCTTTTCAAAGGCGAGCCGCATTGCTGCACCCACCTCTGCCGGTGTAACTATCGCAGTGCCGTCAATCCGCCCGTTCAAGACGGCAAAATTGATGGGAAAGGTGCTGGGCGTCTGCAAAGCGTCGCAGGGAGTAGGATATGCCGGATCGATTACCGGAACGATTTTGCCTGCATCCAAAGACCGAATAACATCATCCCACCCTTCGGGCTCCGCAATGGAAATCCGCGCATCGGGACAGGCCAGCGAAAGCCCTGCCGCGAGTCCGCCTCCGCCACAGCACGCGATGATGTGGTCAGGGCCGTCGATCCCACGCGCCCTTAACTGCTCGATAATCTCGATCCCAGCGCTCCCCTGCCCCTCAATCACCCACGGATTGGCAAAGGCGTGGACCAACGTGCCGCCGCTTTGCGCCACCAATTCCGCAGCGATAGCATCGCGGTCTTGGGTCAGCCGGTCATAGAACACAATTTTTGCCCCCAGCGCCTGTGTGGCGGCAATTTTGGTCTTGGGCGCGTTGGAGGGCATGACGATGGTTGCGTCGATCCCGAGCCGCTTGCCGCCCACGCCACCCCTTGGGCATGGTTCCCGCTCGATACGCCAACCACACCGCGCGCACGTTCGTCCGCCGTCATATCCGACAGCCGGTGCCACGCCCCGCGTATCTTGAAGGCACCGATGGGCTGTAAATTCTCCGCTTTGCACCAGATCGTGCGGCCATCGACCTCCAGCGGCAATAGAGGCGTTAGAGGCAGGATTTCCGCGACCTTCGCCGCCGCACGCAACACGCCTTCGCGGCATGGTGCACGATCCGGGTCCAGCAGATATTGTTCGCCCATAAAACTCCCCTATATGCCATCGCCATAACGAATCTTGATTGAAGGGCGTAGCAGATGAGCAGGGTGTTGGTAATTGGCGCAGGCGGCGTGGGATCGGTTGCGGTCCACAAAATGGCGATGAACGCGGATATTTTTACGCACATCAGCCTCGCAAGCCGCACCAAGCGCAAATGCGATGCCATTGCCGCCTCGGTCAAGGAACGCACTGGCGTGAGCATCGACACATATGAAATCGACGCCGAAGAAATCCCTGCGCTCACCCGCCTGATTGAGACCATCAAGCCGGCGTTGGTCGTCAACCTCGCGCTCCCCTACCAAGACCTTGCGATCATGGACGCGTGCCTCGCCGCTGGCGTGCATTATATGGACACCGCCAATTATGAGCCAAAGGACGAGGCGAAGTTCGAATATCACTGGCAATGGGCCTATCAGGAACGCTTCAAGGAAGCAGGGCTGACCGCGCTTCTGGGTTCAGGCTTTGACCCCGGCGTGACCAGTGTGTTCACAACCTATCTCAAGAAACACCATTTCGACCGCATCGACACGCTCGACATCCTCGATTGCAATGGCGGCGATCATGGCCAGGCCTTTGCCACCAACTTTAACCCCGAAATCAACATCCGCGAAGTCACCGCGATCGCGCGCCATTGGGAGAATGGCGACTGGGTGGAAACCCCGCCAATGTCGGTGAAGCAGAGCTTTGATTTCGAGGCGGTCGGCCCAAAGAACATGTATTTGATGTATCATGAGGAAATCGAAAGCCTGAAAACCCATCTGCCCGAAATCAAGCGCATCCGTTTCTGGATGACCTTTGGCGATGCCTATATCACGCACCTGAATGTGCTTCAGGCCGTGGGCATGACGCGGATTGATCCGGTGCTTTACAATGGCGTGGAGATTGTGCCGTTGCAGTTCCTGAAAGCCGTGCTGCCAGAACCCGCTTCGCTTGGGGCCACGACCAAAGGCAAAACCAACATCGGCTGCATCGCCACCGGTTTGGGCAAGGACGGCCGCGAAAAGACGCTCTACATCTATAACATCTGCGACCATGAAGAATGTTACGCAGAAACCGGCAACCAAGCCGTGAGCTACACCACCGGCGTCCCCGCCATGATTGGCGCGGCGATGGTGGTGACGGGCGCAGTGGAGCGGGGCTGGCGTGTGGAATATGGAACAGTTTGATCCTGATCCGTTTATGGAGATGCTGAACGAGCATGGCCTGCCTTGGCAGGTGAAGGAATTGGATGGGCCGTTGGGTTTCTAATCGATGAGCAAACCCCCCCAATCCGCTTATCCCGAGCGAAGTCGAGGGACCCGTCACGAGCGAAGCCGAGGACTGGAGGCGCCAAGGCCTCGACTTCGCTCGGCAAAGTCCCTCGACTTCGCTCGGGATAAGCGGATTTGTTTCTGTTCTGGGAGCCGACCTGAATGGAAACCAAAGCTGGCGATCCCGGGGCATTTGCCCGATTTGACTTGAACCGCGTCCCCTCGCCCGCCTTTGTTGTGGATGAGGCGGCGGTGCGGCGGAATTTGGCTATACTTGGCCGATGTGAAGGAGCGGTCCGGCGCGAAGGTACTTTCGGCGTTGAAGGCCTTTTCGATGTGGTCGCTTGCTGACGTCGTAGGCGAATATCTTGACGGCGTGTGCACCAGTGGCCTGTGGGAAGCGCGGTTGGCGCGGGATTATTATAGGGGCGAAATCGCCACTTATTGCGCGGGCTATAAAGAGGCTGACATGGCGGAGATTGTCAGCATTTCCGATCATGTTATTTTCAATTCCCCTGCACAGCACCAGCGATTTGCAGGGTTCCTCAACGACACCACCGATGCCAAAAAAGATGTGGGCCTCCGCATCAACCCCGAACATGCGGAAGGCGAAGTCGCCAAATATGATCCCTGTTCGCCGCACTCGCGGCTGGGCTTTCCGGTCAGCCAGTTAGCCCCGAACATCTGGAGGGCGTCTCGGGCCTGCACTTCCATAGCTCTGTGCGAACAGGATTTCGTACCGCTGAAACGCACATGGGCCGCGCTGAAACCGCATATCGCCCCCTATTTCGCTCAGCTCAAATGGCTCAACTTCGGCGGTGGCCACCATATCACCCGCGCCGATTACCAGCGCGAGGAGCTGATCGCCTTCATCCGCGAAATCCGCGCCGAAACCGGACTAGACATCTATTTGGAACCCGGCGAGGCAGTCGCGCTCGACGCAGGGATATTGATCGGCGAAATTCTCGACGTGTTCGATAATGGCATGGCCGTCGGCATCACAGACATCAGCGCCACCTGCCACATGCCCGACGTGATCGAAGCCCCCTACCGCCCTGCCATGCTGGGTGAACTTCCCGACGGTGACGGTTATTTTGTCCGCTTGGGCGGCCCTTCCTGCCTAGCGGGAGACATCATTGGCGACTACGGCTTCCCCCAGCCTGCAAAGCCCGGCCTGCGCTTCGCTTTCCTCGACCAAGCCCATTATTCAATGGTCAAAACCAACACCTTCAACGGCGTGCCTTTGCCGTCAATCTGGCTGTGGAACAGCGAAACCGATTCGCTGCGCTGTGTTCGGGAGTTTGGCTGGGAAGAGTTTCGGGATCGGTTGAGGTTGCTACGACCGGCAATGCGATCAAATGCCTATATTTGATAGCAACAGATCAGCAAGTTCCATCAATAGACGTGTGAGAAGAGGATATTTGATTGGATCAGTTGCATCGACGATAGCATTTGCCGTCTGCCAAGTGCATTCAATATGCGAGATCCCAAATATCTGTGTTGAATGCGATTTTCGAGCCTGCGATTTTTAACATTTCATAAGCTTGTATAATCTTAGACCAATCGTCACAATCTCTGAACGGTAGCAATAAAGAATTGCAACATCCAGATCGGATTGAGATCGTTTAACGGCGCGTTGAAAACTGAAATCTGGTCGGGATTCGAGGAATTGTTGCGCGTGACTCATTCGCCCGGCCATAAATGACATAATTCAGTTCCCACCAAAACAGGGGTCCGTTGGCTCGTTAATGTGACTTGAATATATGACCTCTAGTCATCTGTTGACTGCTGAAATCTGGATAGCCAATATACGATTTAGCTGATTGAGCGTTTCATCGGCTTCTAAACCTATCGCGAGCGCCGGACGAATCGTTGCCATTTTGCCGATCCAATCAGATATCTTGGCTTTGGGCGTCGGAGTAAAATTGGATATATGGCTCAGAGATATATCATCATCGCGTCTATCGAAGAGTCCTGATGCGCGGCAGCGTTATTCGTCGTGTTTCCATCGATTGACCTGCTTACAGTGGAGGGGAAAGAATGCAGATGATCAAGGCTTCTCATATATGAGCTTTGGCACGACCCGATTTCAATCTACCGTACACCCCCATTTCCTCTTTACAAACCCCCCAACGAATCATATATCGCCCTCCGCTGCCCCAGGGGGACTTCCAATAACCGCAAGGCAGCCTTGTTGTTTTCCGTTATTTTTTTGGGGGTCCCTTGAGTTGTCCAGCTATCTTGATGCATCGTCCCTAGTCCGCGCGCTCAGCCCGGACGAATCGATTACGCTCCTTCGCCCCCACGCAGCATCGCGTGCCGCCCGCTTCTTTGTTGAGAAGTTTCCGGGCAAATCGCTCTATGCGGTAAAGGCCAATCCGTCGCCGGCTTTGCTCGAAATCCTGTGGGATGCGGGCATTACCCATTATGACGTCGCCTCGCTTGGCGAAGTGCGGCTGGTGCATAAATTCCTGCCAGAGGCGAAACTGTGCTTCATGCATCCGGTGAAATCCGAACGCGCGATTGCACAGGCCTATCACAACCACAATGTGAAGACGTTCAGCCTCGATAGCCATGAAGAGCTAGACAAGATCGTGCGCGCCACCGCGAAAGACGGTGTGCTGGCGACCGATCTGGAATTGTGCGTGCGGATTCGCGTGTCTTCCGAACATGCCAAATTGAGCCTTGCGGCGAAATTTGGTGCAGAGCCTGATAAGGTTGCCGATCTGTTGGTGGCAACGCGGCAGGTGGCGGATTGCCTCGGCATCGCTTTCCATGTCGGCAGCCAAGCGATGACGCCAAAGGCCTATGCCGAGGCGATGGAGAAGGTGCGCGCGGCGATTGTCGAGGCTTCGGTTACCGTCGATATCGTCGATGTCGGTGGCGGTTTTCCCAGCGTCTATCCCGGCATGGAGCCTCCGCCGCTGGAAGCCTATTTCGAGGTGATCCACCGCACGTTTGAAGATCTGCCGGTCAGCTACTCGTCCGAATTGTGGTGCGAGCCGGGCCGCGCGCTTTGCGCCGAATATGCCTCTCTGCTGGTGAAGGTAGAAAAACGGCGCGGGAACGAGCTGTTCATCAACGATGGCAGCTATGGCGCGTTGTTTGATGCAGCGCATGTCGGCTGGCGCTTTCCGGTGGCCCTGCAACGCGAAAGCGACGCGCGCGAATTGACCGAGTTCGCCTTTTACGGGCCGACCTGCGACGATATGGACTATATGGCGGGGCCGTTCATGTTGCCTGCCGATGTTCAGGCGGGTGACTATATCGAAGTCGGGATGCTGGGCGCTTATGGTTGCGCGATGCGGACCGAGTTTAACGGCTTTGGCGAAGTGGAAGATTTCATCGTCGAGGATGAGCCGATGGCAAGCCTCTACACACAGATTGCCGCCAATGATGCGGGCAATGTGATCGCGATCGGGCGGCGTTCCGCGCAATAAGTTGCAATTGACAATGTAAACCGATTGAAGCACCCTTCCTCTTGGGAATAACAGGAGGAAGGGTCTTTTATGGAAAATCCGATTTTGGCGCCAGCAGCAGTGCTGGTTGCGTGGTCATTGGTCATGTTGATGTGGATGGCGGTTACGCGCTTTCCGGCGATGGCAAAGTCTGGCGTTGAATTAAAGGGCGGACCTCCGGGCGGACGCGGACAGGATTTGGAGGCGATTTTGCCCGCCAATGTAAATTGGAAATCTCATAATTACGCGCATTTGATGGAGCAACCGACGTTGTTTTATGCGACGGTTTTAATCCTTGCGGTAGCAGGGGCGGCGACACCGATGCTGGTAAATTTCGCTTGGGGCTATACCATATTGCGGATCATCCATTCACTGTATCAGGCAACGATAAATGTCGTGATGGTGCGTTTCAGCATTTTTGTGCTGTCCACAATCTGCCTTGTCGTGCTGGCTATCCACGCTGTTTTGGCAACGATCTGAAGGGGTTAAAACATGGAACATGCAGAAATTCTGAAACCGGTCGTCGCTCTTGCGATCTGGACGATGGTGATGTGGGTGTGGATGTACGCCACCCGCATCCCCGCCATGAGCAAGGCCGAAGGGCTTGACGTCAATTCCATGGTCGGCGGGATCGGCAGCGATCTGGACAAGGTTTTGCCCGGAAAAACGCAATGGATCGCCCATAATTACAATCACCTGCACGAAGCACCTACGCTTTTTTATGCAATGTGCATATTGCTGGCTATGACGGGTTGGGGCGACGGGATGAACGCCACGATTGCGTGGGCCTATGTGGGATTACGCATTGCACATAGTCTCGTGCAGGCACTTTGGAACCGGATCATGGTGCGTTTTACGCTCTTCGTTTTGTCGAGCCTCGCTTTAATGATGTTGATTACCCACGCGGCGATGGCGGTGTTTCATTGACGGGCTGAATTCGCCCACCATTTCAACATGCGTTGACCAGCGGAACTGGCCCACCGGCCAGATCCGCTGCAAGACGTAGCCACCCTCGATCAACTGCTTGGCATCGCGCGCAAAACTGCCGGGATTGCAGCTGACATAGGCAATTTTGGGGACGTGCGAGGCGGCAAGCTGCCCCACTTGTTCACGCGCACCGGCGCGCGGCGGATCGAGGATAACGGCTTCAAAGCGATTAAGTTCCTGCGCGCTCAATGGCCTGCGAAACAGATCGCGATGCTCAGCAAATATGCTGCGCTGGCCCTGTCCTGCGGCACTTTTAAGCGAAAGCGTGGCGGCGCGGTCGGCTTCGCCCGCATAGACTTTGCGTCCCTCGCCGACTGACAAGGCAAAAGTGCCAAGTCCGGCAAACAAGTCTGCCACCAACTTGGCATCGCCCAAAACCGCCCTCACAGCCTCTACCAGAGCCAATTCGCCGTCTGCTGTCGCTTGCAGGAAGGCATAAGGCGGATAGGCCACTGGCACGCCTCCCAGCGTCACCGTGACCGGTTCTGGCTCCCAATGGGCGGCGGGGCCAAAGCCATCGTCAAGCGACAGCCGGGCAAGGCCGTTTGCTTGGGCGAAAGCGGACAACGCCTCATTCGCCTCAAGCCCTTTCACCTCCAGATTTTCGATGAGCATATCAACGCCCTGATCGGTTTGCGCCAGTTTCACCTGCACATTCCGCTTTTGCGTCGACGCGCGGGGCGAGGAAGGCGCGAAGCGGCTGCATTAACGCAAACAGCGCTGGCACCATGACGTCACAGCCTTGCAAGTCTATAATTCTATGACTTTTTTCGGTACTAAACCCCAGCTGGAAATTCCGCCCTGCCCATGCCGAACGCACCGCAATCCGCCTTCTGGTTCGCGGCGGAGACAAATGTGTGGGCATCACTTCGCCTGTCTCAACCTGTTGCGAAGCAAGCGCGTGCAACACCCGATCCCGCACAAAATCAGCAAGGCAGGCTTCATCGAGATGCTGCAACTGACATCCGCCACATAACGGAAAATGCGCGCATGGCGGATCGGCATGATGTGGCCCGTGGACGATACCTCCATCGGGGTTCAGCCTGTCCCCCGGAGCCGCAAGCGGGATATGGCGGCCATCGGCAGTAACGCCATCACCGCGCGCCGCCACCCTCAAGATCAGATCATTGTCACTCACCCGAGCGCCCTGCCCAAGTGGCGCGACAATAGCAACCGATGCTATTCCTTCGCGGGTGCCGCATCGGCTTTTGGCTTGATCGCAGCGGGCAGCCTGTAGAGATCATCGCCCGATGCCACCTCGATCCTGTCCTCATCGATTAGTTTTATCCGAAAGCTGTCGTCAAAGCCATCTGCGGGCTCCAGCCCTTTGCCGCCACCCAAAATCTTGAAACGGCGAAAGCCGCCGTCAGGATTGCGGATGACGAGCAATTGCCCTTCGGGGCCGGTGACACGTTCGGTGAAGCAACTGCGGGAGAATTCGGTGCGCCCGGCAAGCGCACATTCCACTTTGCCATCAGCAGCGGCTTCGTTATCCGCGGCCTTTTCGGCGTCTGCCAGCGTCGTTTTTTCCCCGCCGCAAGAGGACAACAATAATGCGCCGGACAAGATGAGTGCATATTTTGAAAAGGCTGCTGACATCGTTTACTCGCTGATTGGAAAATTATGCCAAGTTCCATAGCGCAATATGCGGGCTTGAACAGCAGCGCGAAAAACCACGCCCCAAATTCGGACAGGGCCAGGCCGCAAAGTTTACGAACCCTATTTCTCTAGTTGGGAAATATCGCGCACGGCCCCGCGCGCTGCACTCGTGGTCATCGCCGCATAGGCCTTGAGCGCGGTCGAGACCTTGCGCGGGCGCTCCTTGGCAGGTTTCCAGCCCTTGGCGTCCTGCGCCGCGCGGCGGCGGGCCAGTTCATCGTCGGAAACGGCAAGGTGTATGGTACGGTTCGGGATATCGATCTCGATCCGGTCGCCATTTTCGACAAGCCCAATCAGGCCGCCCTCGGCCGCCTCTGGCGAAACATGGCCAATCGAAAGCCCCGATGTTCCGCCCGAAAAACGTCCATCGGTCAGCAAGGCACAGGCAGCGCCCATGCCTTTCGATTTCAGATAGCTGGTTGGATACAGCATTTCCTGCATCCCCGGCCCGCCCTTTGGCCCTTCATAACGGATGACAACGACGTCTCCCGCCTCAACCTGCCCGGTAAGGATCGCCGTCACCGAGGCGTCCTGGCTTTCATAAACCTTGGCAGGACCTGAAAATTTCAGGATGCTTTCGTCGACACCGGCGGTTTTGACGATGCAGCCCTCAAGTGCGATATTGCCATTGAGCACAGCCAGCCCGCCATCCTGCGAAAAGGCATGTTCCGCGCTGCGGATAACGCCGTTTTCCCGATCCAGATCGAGTTCTTCCCAGCGGCGCGACTGGCTAAACGCGGTTTGCGTTGGCACGCCGCCCGGCGCGGCTTTGAAGAAGGTTTGCACGTCAGGATCGTTGGTGCGGCTGATGTCCCACATATTGAGCGCATCGCCCAAGGTCTTGCTGTGCACAGTCGGCAAATGTGTATGGAGCAGCCCTGCCCGGTCCAATTGGCCCAGGATTGCCATGATCCCGCCTGCGCGGTGGACATCCTCCATATGCACATCCGATTTTGCGGGGGCAACTTTGGAAAGACACGGCACATTGCGCGATAATCGGTCGATATCGGCCATGGTGAAATTCAAACCCGCTTCATGTGCGGCGGCGAGCAGATGGAGTACCGTGTTGGTTGATCCCCCCATCGATATATCGAGCGTCATCGCATTTTCAAACGCCTCAAAGCTGGCGATGTTGCGGGGCAGCACGCTTTCGTCGTCTTGCTCATAATAGCGGCGGCACAGTTCAACAGCGAGTTCACCCGCACGCAGAAACAACTGTTTGCGGTCTGAATGGGTGGCGAGTTGCGAACCATTGCCGGGAAGCGAAAGCCCCAAAGCTTCGGTCAAGCAATTCATCGAATTGGCGGTGAACATGCCAGAGCAGCTGCCACATGTGGGGCAAGCCGAGCGTTCGATGGTAGCAACTTCCTCGTCACTATATTTCTCATCGGCAGCGGCCACCATCGCATCAACCAGATCGAGTGCGACTTCTTTGCCCTTCAGGACGACCTTGCCGGCCTCCATCGGCCCGCCAGAGACAAACACCACCGGAATGTTGATCCGCATCGCCGCCATCAGCATCCCCGGCGTGATCTTGTCGCAATTGGAAATACAAACCATCGCGTCGGCGCAATGGGCGTTGACCATATATTCCACGCTGTCAGCGATCAGATCACGGCTGGGGAGCGAATAAAGCATCCCGTCATGCCCCATGGCGATGCCATCATCGACCGCTATCGTATTGAATTCCTTGGCAACACCGCCGCACGCCTCAATCTCGCGCGCGACCATTTGGCCCAGGTCTTTCAGGTGGACATGCCCGGGCACAAATTGGGTGAAGCTGTTGACCACGGCGATGATCGGCTTGCCGAAATCGCCGTCTTTCATCCCCGTGGCGCGCCATAATCCGCGAGCGCCCGCCATATTGCGGCCATGGGTGGAAGTGCGGGAGCGATAAACGGGCATGACAGTTTCCTTGAAAGCAGACGCGCGCCTCTATTCACGACAGCGCTTCGGACGCAAGCCTTTCGACAACATATTGCGCCATTTCCGCCAGAATTGCAGCAAAATGTTCCTGTCCCGCAGCGTCGGCAATCAAATCTTGCCGGATTTCAACGCCAATATAGGGAATATCTTCGGCCTCGGCATGGCGGTTCATCGTCGCGTTTAGCTGTTTGCCCGAATAGGGAAGCTGATCGCCGACGATGATGCCTTCGCCTTCCAACCGGGCGATAGCAAGTTGCGACGCTGTCTCTTGTCTATTGTATAAAATACCGATTTCCCACGGCCTTTCGGCCAAGGGGTCACTATCAAGCAGCGGCGTGAAGCTGTGCAAGGATAGGATTAGCGCCGGACGGTTTCTCGCAATCAGCTGCGCCAATTCGGCGTGATAGGGAGTGAAATAACGCACCAACCGCTCATCACGCTCGGCGGGATCGATCTGATTTCCCGGAATGACCTTGCCATCGCTTGCCTTGGGAATAACGCTATCGTCATTCGGGTAACGGTTCAAATCGACCAACAGCCGGGACCATTTGGCAAGATAGGCAGCGCAATCTGATAGCTCGACGAGGAAACCTGCCACTCCCGCCACGCCGATATCGAAGGCGATGTGCTTTGAAAATACGGTCGGCTCAATTCCTAGATCGATGCCTGCGGGTACGGCATTGGACGCATGATCGCACACCACCAAAATACCGCCACGCTTTGGTGTTCCGATGACAGTGGCAACTTCGCTCATCGCAACGTTCCACTGAGCTGCCACCATTGGGAATGATGTTTGGCAATCCGCATAGCGGCATCATCGCGCTTTTCGGTGTCGCTGAACAGGGCAAAACAGGTAGCCCCCGATCCAGACATGCGCGCCACTAGCGGATTAGTTGCGCGCAAGGCCTCCAAAACGGCTGAAATAGGCGGGCAAAGCGATATTGCGGGGGCTTCCAGATCATTTCGGCCCGAAAGTGCGATTTCTAGCGCATTGCTTTCGCCCAGCGCGCCCCGGTCAATTCTGTCCCAAGCGGCAAACACCGGCCCCGTTACCAAAGGAAGCCCGGGATTGACCAGAAGGACAGGCAATCCTTGCAATTCGGAGGCCTCGGCGGGAAGGAGTGCCGTACCTGTGCCCATGCCCCGCACCGTCTGACTGCGGACACAGGCGGGAATATCTGCGCCTAGCGGGGCCAGCAACTCCTCCAATTCCGCGGCGTTCAGCCCGCATCTCCAATGCCGGTTGAGCAACCGGGCAACCGCCGCCGCATCTGCCGAACCGCCACCAATTCCCGACGCGACAGGCAGGTTTTTGGTGAGAGTGATGTTCCCGCCCATTTTCGTTCCGCTGGCTTGCGCAAGCAAGCGTGCCGCTTTCAGAACCAGATTGTCGTCGTTCCCGGTTAATTCCGCGCCAAAGGGCCCGTCACAGCGCAAACCCAGCTGTTCCGATGGCTCAACACGCAAGACATCGCCCTGATCGACAAAGGCGAACAGCGTCTCCAGTTCATGATAGCCATCATCGCGCCGCCGCCGCACGTGCAACGCCAGATTGATCTTGGCAAAGGCTGTTTCAGGTAATTCAGGCATTAAGGCGAAGCATTGCTTTCAGTAAGGCCTATGTCGATCTTCGACGATATCCGGTTGGCCGCTCCGTTTTTCGCCACGAGCAGCGCCGCCTTCCAAGCATAGCGCGCGTCAATCTTGCGACCCGTTTTCCAATAAGCATCGCCAAGATGTTCGTTGATAGTCACATCGGCAATCGCGGTTTCCACGGCCTTTTCCAAAAGCGGCACGGCCTGATCAAATTGACCGCTTAAAAAATGCCCCCAGCCCAGCAAATCGGTGATTTCCGGAGAATTGGGCGAAAGGCCATGCGCTTTCGACACATGTTCAAACCCGCGTTTGATATCTTCGCGCCGTTCGAGCATCGAATAGCCCAGATAGTTCAGCAACTGCGGATTATTGCCGTCGATGGAAAGCGCCGCCTCCAATTGCCTTCGGGCCGAAGCCCAGTCCCCGGTTTTTTCCAGAGCCTGCGCCAGCATCATCCGGTACATTGCGCGCTGACGCAGCGGATGTCGCGCGATTGTCCGCTGCGGCAATGATCGTCTGGTACACGGCAATCGCGTCAGGATATTTCCCCGCATCGTCGAGCAATTGCGCTTCGAGCAGCGACAGGTCTTCGGCAGCGGGCGCCTTTGCCCGCGCTTTGCGGATCAGCGCCAACGCGCCGGCCTTATCGCCTCGCCCATTCAGCATTGTCGCCTGTTCGCGCATCGCCCAGCTCCATTGCAGGCTTTGCGGGCTGATCGAGCCAAATAGCATATCAGCGCCCGACAAGTTTTTCGAAACTTCGAGCCGCTTGGCCAATGCCATTTTGGCATAATCGCTTGACGGGGCGATCCAGTGCGAAAGGCGGGCAAAATAAAGCGCTTGCGGCCCGGCATTTTGCGTTTCCAGTTGATCCGACAATCGCGCGAAATGCGCCGACAGCCCCAAATCCGCCAATTGACGAACACTCAGCCGGGCGGGTTTCAAACTGGTCAAATCGGCCTGCGTGCCAATATGCGAAAGTAGGGCCGTGGCGAATTGGATCTCGCCGGTTGCCGCCAATTGACCTGCCGCCGTCAACGATACGTGCCTGCCGAAATCTTCGGAAAAACCATTCATCCGCGTCAGCCGTTCTTTGGCACTCTCCGACTGTCCGATCGCCAAATCGAGATAGATCAGCTGGTCCATCGTATAATAACCGAGCAACGGATCAGCGCGCAGCATGGCGGTGGTGATCCCGCTTTGCTTGCCTGCCAACACATTTTTCCAAGCCGTCAGCAAAGGCGCCATGAACGCGAAATTGTTGCGCGCTTCCAGATCGGCAATCGCCGCATCGACGCCCTTCCAATCGCTACGCCGCCATGCGTCGACAAACAGCAACAACGGGCTATCGGCATCGGCGACATCGGCCAATTGCTGGGCGCGAACGGCCCGGAGCGCTGCCTTCATATCGCCGGTTGCCAAGGCGGTCGCCAGCAACCGGTCCGCCGCCACACCGCTTGTGGGCACTTTTCCGATCAGCCGATCATACCGTTTCAGCGCCTCGCCCGATTGCCCGGCGAGTTCGAGCCGTTGCGCTTGCCAATAATCGTCCACCGGGCCATCTGCGGCAAAAACTGGCGCCGCAACCGGTGCAGATGCAAACAGCAATATGGCAAACAGGCGCTTACATATTGGGATAATTGGGGCCTCCCCCGCCTTCAGGCGTGACCCAGTTGATATTCTGGGTCGGATCCTTGATGTCGCAGGTCTTGCAATGCACGCAGTTTTGCGAATTTATCTGAAGACGCGGTGTCCCTTCATCCTTACCGACAATTTCATAAACCCCTGCCGGACAATAGCGTTGCTCGGGGGCGTCGTAGAGCTCAAGATTGACCGAAATCGGAACATCCGGGTCTTTCAACTGCAAATGGCAGGGCTGGTCCTCGGCATGGTTGGTGAAGGAGAAAGACACTGACGTCAGCCGGTCAAAACTGATCACGCCATCGGGCTTGGGATAGTTGATCGGTTGATACAGGTCTTTGCGCTGGATCGCCTCGTTATCCGGATGATGCTTCATCGTGATCGGCAGGCCGATCTTCAACGTCCGCATCCACATATCTATGGCACCAAGGCCCACGCCCAGATCGTCGCCCAGCTTTTCAACCGCGGGCAACACATTTTGCACCAGTTTCAATTCCTTTGCGATCCAGCTGTCGTTTACCGAAGGCTGGTAATCCGCCAATTCGTCATGCTCGCGCCCGGCAGCCAAAGCCGCCGATATGCTTTCCGCCGCCAGCATCCCCGATTTCATCGCGGTGTGGCTGCCCTTGATCCGGGGAACATTCAGGAAGCCCGCAGAACAGCCGATCAATGCACCGCCGGGGAAGGCCAGTTTCGGGATCGATTGCCAGCCACCATCATTGATCGCGCGTGCCCCATAAGAAACGCGCTTTCCACCCTCCAATATGGCGCGAATGGCCGGATGCTGTTTCCAGCGCTGCATTTCCTCGAACGGAGAAACATAGGGGTTCGAATAATTGAGCCACGTCACATAACCCAAAGCGACTTGATTATTTCCCTGATGATAAAGGAAGCCACCGCCGTTAGAACCGCTTTCCGAAAGCGGCCAGCCTTGGGTGTGGATCACCCGACCGGGCACATGCTTGTCCGGATCGATATCCCACAATTCCTTGATGCCAAGGCCGTAAACCTGCGGCTGACAATCGCGTTCGAGATCAAAGCCAGACTTCAATTGCTTTGTGAGATGTCCGCGTGCACCCTCTGCAAACAAGGTATATTTTGCGTGTAACTCCATTCCCGGCTGGTAATCGCCTTTATGGGTGCCATCATGCGCCACGCCCATATCGCCGGTGGCGACGCCCTTCACCGATCCGTCTGCATTGTACAGAATTTCGGCGGCGGCAAAGCCGGGGAATATCTCGACGCCCAGATTTTCGGCCTGCCCACCCAGCCAGCGGCACAAATTGCCAAGGCTGCCGGTAAAGCAGCCCTTATTGCTCATCAACGGCGGCATCGGCCAATGCGGGATGCTGAACTTCTTGTTCTTGGTGAGCACCCAGTGCCAGTTATCGGTGACTGGAGTTTCCGCCATCGGGCAACCATCATCGCGCCAACTGGGCAATAATTCATCCAATGCCTTGGGATCGACCACAGCACCCGACAGGATGTGCGCGCCGATTTCGGAGCCTTTTTCGAGAATGCATACCGAAATATCGGGATTGATCTGTTTCAGCCGGATCGCGCTCGCCAACCCTGCAGGACCGCCACCGACGATCACTACATCATAAGGCATAAACTCCCGTTCGCTCATCTTTCCGGTCCTTCCCTGCCCCTTTTCGGGCTGTCCTGTAATTGGTGCATTTGGCAGGATTCGCCATGCCAAGCAATTGACGCCCTCGTCAACCGGTGACTGTAGGAAAGCATGCTCGCACATTCGACCACAAATTCGGCCTTGGCCGCACAGTCCTTCATTGACTGGTGGAAAATGGCGGGCGTTGAGTATTGGGTCGAGGATGCGCCGGTCGATTGGTTGGCCGAAGCGCCTTCCCCACCGCCCACTGCCGAACCTGCGCGTCGCACCGTAAAGCCAGTTGTGGCGGCCGAGACCGTGTCCGCACCTGCACGACGTATCAAGACCGAATGGCCCGGCACATTCGATGAATTGAGAGCAGCATTGATGGTCGACCAGAGCCTGCCCGGAAACGGCTATGGCACAGCACGCGCCCTTCCGGCTGGAAATATCGGGGCAGAAACATTGGTGATTTCCGATTACCCCGAAGAAAGCGAACTGGCGGCGGGCAAGATGGGCACATTGCCTTTACTGCAAAATATGCTGCGTGCGGCGGGAATGGAGGCGGACAATTGCTGCTTTGCCGCCCTCGCTTATACCCGGCCAGCCAGTGGATCGCTCCGCGAAACCGATAAGGCATTGCTTGGCGAATTCATGCGCCACCAGATCGGGCTGATCGCGCCTAAACGGATATTGCTCTTGGGAACCAGCACAACCACGCTTTTGCTGGGCACCGATTTCATGGCGGCGCGCGGCATTTTACAATATATTAACCATGTGGGCGGCAATATGGCGGCATTGGCAACCTATCATCCGCGAACCCTTTTCTTGCAGCCGATTTTGAAGGCGAAAGCTTGGGCCGATTTGCAGATGTTTATGCAGGAAGACAGTGCGTGACCCCTCGCAAGATATTTCTTTTAATTTCAATATGTTCGACATTGCCGTTTGCACCTGCACTGGCGGGAACGAGCGACAGTTTCAAATCCACTTCGGATATCGGCGCATCGCTCCCTTACCAGCCTTCGGTCAAGGAAAAGGAAGCTTTGACGGCGATCTTTTCCGCCATTGATCGCAAGCAATGGAGCGAAGCCGAAAAACTGGTCAACGCCGCGCCCAAAGGCCCGCTTTCCTCTATGGCCCGCGCCGAGCTTTATCTGGCCGCCGGAAGCCCGCGCACCGAACCCGCACAATTGAAAGCTTTGCTGGACGATGCCCCCTATCTGCCGCAAGCCGAGCAGTTGGAAAGCTTGGCTTCCAAACGCGGCGCCGAAGGATTGGCCAGCCGCCCCGGAATTCAGCGCTTTTCGTTCCGCGGAGAGGCTCCGCGCCGCGATCTGCCCGATATTGCCAAAGACGGCGCAAATATCCGCAGCCAGATCCAATCGCATATCAAGGCCGATGCCCCCGCCGCTGCCGAAGCAATTGTCGAAGCCGCCGCATCATCCTTATCTGCCGAAGCGCTCACCGAAATGCGGTATCGCGTTGCATGGTCCTATTATATCGAGAATGACGACGCCAATGCCGCCCGCGTGGCGGGTGTCGCCCGCATGGGCAGCGGCGATTGGGCGGTGCAGGCCGATTGGGCCTATGGCCTCTCCAAATGGCGCAGCGGCGATTTCAAGGCCGCTTTCGATGCCTTTGATCGTGTCGGTCGCAACGCCACTGCCGGGGATTTGAAATCTGCGGGGCTTTTCTGGAGCGCGCGCACCGCCATGGCCGCGCGCCAACCACAGCAAGTACAACCCCGTCTGCAAAACGCCGCACGGTTGCATGAAACATTCTACGGTATGCTTGCCGCCGAGGCGCTGGGGATGGCCCCGGTTGCCAAGCGGCTGAACCCGAAGCCCGAAAAAGCGTGGGAAGCGCTGAAAGGCAATGAGAACGTCAAAATCGCGATTTCGCTCGCCGCCGTCGGCCAATCGAACCCGCGCCGAGCAAGTCATCAAGCATCAGGCGCGCATTGGCGATGCCGGTGATCACAACGCCCTTGCGAAACTGGCGGGGGCACTCAATCTGCCCGCGACGCAGCTTTGGATGGGGCATTATGGCCCCTCTGGAGCCGATTTAGATAACAGCGTCCGTTATCCCGCCCCCACATGGTCGCCGCTGGGTGGCTGGCGTGTCGATCCGGCGCTCGCCTTTGCCCATACTTTGCAGGAATCGCAGTTCCGCACCTCGGTGATCAGCCCCGCTGGCGCTCGCGGCCTGATGCAGGTTCGCCCGGGAACGGCAAAAGATATGGCGCGCGATCGCGGCATGAATTTTAACGCGAGCGATCTTGATCGACCGTCCTATAATCTCGAATATGGCCAGTCCTATCTCGAAAAATTGCGCGATATGGATGCGACCAGCGGGCTTCTGCCCAAAGTGATCGCCGCCTATAACGCCGGCCCCAATCCCGTCGCCCGCTGGAACAGCGAAATCCGCGACGCCGGCGATCCTTTGCTGTTCATTGAATCAATCCCCTATTGGGAAACGCGCGGCTATGTTTCCACCATCCTTCGCAATTACTGGATGTACGAAATTCAGGGTAACAAAAATGGCGGCAGCATGAGCGGATTGGCACAATATCTATGGCCGAAATTCCCCGATAATAACCGCAGCACCATGGTGCGCCTGAACGGGGCGGGTGGCAAAAATGGAGGCAGCATTGCCGCTCGATGAAAGCCGTGCTTTTCGGCCGATCAACATCGCGCTGTTGACGGTTTCGGACACACGCACCGCCACCGATGACACCAGCGGCGATTTGCTCGCCGAACGAATTGCGGCAGCCGGACACAAGATGGTCGCCCGCGCAATCGAGCGCGATGATAGCGAACATCTGGTATCGCGCCTGCACAATTGGATCGACGACAACCAAATTGATTGCATCATCACCACCGGCGGCACCGGCCTTACAGGCCGCGACATCACCCCCGAAGCGCTCGACAAGGTGAAAACAAAAGACATCCCCGGTTTTGGCGAGCTGTTCCGGATGCTGAGCTATGACAGCATCGGCACATCACCATCCAAAGCCGCGCCTGCGCGGTGCTGGCGCGCGGTACGTATATTTTTGCGCTACCCGGATCGAACGGCGCGGTTAAAGATGGCTGGGACAAGATTTTGGTCCACCAACTGGATAGCCGCCACAGGCCATGCAATTTCGTGGAACTGATGCCGCGGTTAAGAGAGGTTTAGTTAAGGCTGGGGATGGCCATTGGCTAAACGTCTGGTTTGTTGGGGGGTGCTGACTGGCGGGTTTTGGATTGAGGATTGAGATAGTTGCCGTAGTCAACGCTGCTGCGGTTAAGACGTGAGTTGCGGTG
Organism: uncultured Alphaproteobacteria bacterium; assembly: GCA_963732535.1. Lineage (GTDB taxonomy): Bacteria > Pseudomonadota > Alphaproteobacteria > Sphingomonadales > Sphingomonadaceae > Sphingorhabdus_B. Next base: position 192,180 of record CAVSZW010000005.1, read on the forward strand.
CTGCCCTCAATTTACCCTTCTATCAATGAAGGCGGGGGCAAAAGAAACCAAGCTGATCTGTCTGGAAAAAGAAGACTAGCCAGCAGCGCGGTCATTGCCGTTCCTGGGTCACTTGGCGACGGATGGTTTGGCCATGCAGCCTCGATTTCAGCAACATTCCAAACATCGTGGCCAATATGGAACACCGCATTTGTGCCGCCCGCGACGTGTTCGGCACCGAAGTTTCGATAGTCATCAGGCAAATACGCGTTCAGGGCTAAGTGATCGAGTTGGCTCAGTGAGGTGTCGAATTCGGCCGTTAGGTCGAAGAGCCGCGACCCACGCAACAATGCAAGGACAAGCTCGGTTGGCTGAGCGACCAGTTCGTTAGTTAGGAGCGCCGATGGATTTCCCCGACCCAAGAGATAACTCAAAACCTTAGAGGGGTCGAGGTCAGAACGCGCTACGCGGCCTGCAGAGTTAATGCACGACGTGAATAGATAACCTAGAAGGCGTTCGGCCTCGTCACGGAGACTAACACGTGATGCAGCCGTGAGCACTGATATCATGTAGGGAGCCTGAGCGTCGCTAATGGCGACAATCGAAAGCGAATAGGTTTCAAAAATGCGCGCGAAAAGGTCGGCAAGACATTTGCGAGCAGGTTCAATCTCGTTGTTGCCAATCGCGAGGTGCGTGTGAACCGCAAAGCCAGCCCAACCAAGCAGTTTGGATATGCGGAGCGGCAAATAATATAGGTCTCCCATTCCACCGGTCACCAGCGCGAACTGGTATTGATCAATTGCCGCTATTGCTTGGACGACAGCGCAGTCAACTAGCGCAGCGATCTCCAAGCAGGCGCCGGCTAGGAGGCGAGCGACCTTTGCCTCGCCAGCGAACGGTAGCAGAGCGACAGCACAGGTGGCACGAACCTGCACTTCGTGAAAATGGTCGCGCGACTCCAAAGCGCGCATGGCATATGCATCCGTCACGCTCCGGGCGAAATGGATTAGAACGTCCGGATCATCCTTGAGTTCGTCCAGCAAGGGTGCAAGGCGATCAAGAAATGCTCGCGGCTCCCAGCGAGAGGAAATCCCGACATACAACTCCCATAAGTGGGGCAGACCAGCACGGATTGCCTCACTCGTCATCGCATCTGGCCACCCGACAAGCACGCTACGCAATGGCGCATTACCAGTTCCAGCGTGCGGGTTCTTGCAAATCCTGCTGGCCCAGAAAGGTTCAGTCCCCACACGACCGGCGTCTGACCGCCCGTGGCACTAACTCGCTCTGAAACAGCCCGACCGATCTCAACGAGGTCCAAAGCCGGGTTGCTGTCTTGCAGGAAAATTTCGCCTCGTATGCATTCGAGCAGCACCTTGGTGCCAACCCCGTTTCCATCAATTTCGGCTGCAGCTTCGTTCGATGCCGCCATTGCCAATAGCGTCATACCTGGCGTTCCTAGCTCGCCCATCACTTCAGACTTTAGAATGACGTTGAGATCTGAAATCAAACCACCAAATTCGCAGGCGTCTATGATAAGATAGGTCTGGCGTGGTTTAGCCTCGGCTATCATTCGGAACAGGTCTGCAAGCGGAAATGCGGTTGCTGACAATGCCTGCACCCGCGAATTCCGCATCGCCATGTAGAAACTGCCGCCACTTACTGCCCCATGGCCCGCAAAAGCGAATGTGAGCGTGTCTAGGCATTCCTCGTCAAACAGCATCGCTGTCAAATTATCACGTACTTCTTGTAGGGTTGGTGATTTCAGGAGACGGGAGCGACTGGCATCATAATCACCGATACCCGTTTGGGCCAGCAAATCGAAAATTTCTGTTGCGTCAAACTCAGCGCCAGTGAGTGGGTTTAGTTCGTCGTATGTGTCGCAACCGAATCGCGAGAAGCGCTCGACCGCTCATTGGTCGGCAGTGCGAAATTTTAATTGGCGATCGGCTTCTCGGTGAAGTGCCTCCTGAACTTTCTCAGCCTTTACCCGCTCGATTTCAGCTTCAATCTCCGGCGGCACATTTTGTATCTCCTTGCTGATGCGTTCAAACGTTTCGGGTCCGACGTGCATCTGCGGCATAGTCACATTACCGTCTCGATCAACTCCAAGGTCGATCTTCTTAAACATCTCAAGCATCGACATGGCGAAGCCTCCTGCAGCCCGCGCGTCTACGACATTGCCAACCTTTTCGGCTGCCGCACCAATAACTCCATACATGTTGACCGCAAATTGCCGATCCATCTCTTCGTTTAATGGCAGTATTGTGCGTGCGATCAAACTCAGATCATTGTCAGCAATATCCTTGAATGGAATCGTCCACTCGGCGGAAATCTGATGTAACGCGACGTCTGGCTCGGGATCGCGTGCGGAGTGGACCCAGTTGCGGCCGTGGTTCATGCGCAGAACATTTTGCTCACTCACAAAAGTTTCGCGTGATTGCTTCTGCAACTGGCCTAGGAACGCCATCACGGACGCCTCGAAAGCGTGTTCATCTTCTCTGCGCTCGAAGCACCAAAAGCGCGGGTCATCGGCTTTTGGCGCGGCCCCTTTATCATCCATACTTTATACTAACATATCTCGCCCTTACGCATAGCAATCAATTCGCCGGAACGGCAGCTTTTAGCAATATTGCATCGCAGACTG
>CAVSZW010000006.1:0-299195 GCA_963732535.1 uncultured Alphaproteobacteria bacterium
GCGCCGTCGCCGTTTCGGCCAATGTACGCAAAGCGGCTTCGGTCATCGCCGGGTAATGTTCAAGTTCAATGGCGGTCACCCCGTCATCGCCCTCGAACCAGCCCGGCGAAGCTGGCGACCGCACCCACGCCTTCCCGTTGCAGCGCCGCGAGTTCGGCGGCGACATCAAAGTCCGCGCCCTGGACGCGAATGGAAATCATCCGCCCGTCACTGGCGGGAAAATCGCCAGTTCCTGTGCATCGCCCAAATCCGCGTCGATCTTGGCCATATTCTGATCAAGCGCGAAACGCAGCTTGCCGCGATCGGCAAAGGCACGGGCATATTCGGTATTCGCGCTCCGAGAGATAATCGAGCAAATACGCTATGCTATCCACGCCCTCTACGGACACAAATTCGTCCGCGTCACGGCCCAGCGCCTCGCGCACCGAGGCAAAATAGACGAGCCGCATCGGTCAATCCATATGCTTCACGCCGACACGCAGATAATCCCAGCCGGTGATCAGCGTCAGGATCGCGGCGACCCACAGCAGCACCAAAGCGGCTCCCTTAAACAGCGCCCATCAGGCAACGCCCCCGCCAGGATCAATCCGCCAAAGGCCACCAGTTGCGCCGCCGTTTTCCATTTGGCCAGTTGCGATACCGGCACCGAAACCTGCAATCCGGCCAGAAATTCGCGCAATCCCGAAACGATAATTTCGCGCAGCAAGATGATCAGCGCGGCGATGACATGCCAGCCATCCACATCGCGGGTAAAGACCACAGCAGATCACCGCCGCGATCATGATCTTGTCGGCAATCGGATCGAGGAAACATCCCCAGCTGCGAAACGCTCCTTGCGCCCGCGCGACATAGCCATCGAAATAATCGGTGATCCCCATCAGGCAATAAAGCCAAAGGCCAGCCAATAATCGAGTTCCGCCGGCTGCTGACTGCCCGGCGCAAAGCTGGGCCATAAAAGGAAAACCAGATCGGCACCGCCAAGATGCGCGACAATGTCAGGAGATTGGGCAGGCTAAGCATTGGAAGGCCTTAACGCCTGTGTTGCGACAAAATCACCGCGCAATTTGTCGCCGCAAGTGCAAAGAAAAATGCGCTTTGCCCATTGCCCCCTCGACCGCTAGGGCATGGCCACTCCGAGGGGGGAAGGGCAAAGCCATGCAAACAACCACGTCTTTGCTGAAAAAGCGGTATTTTTTGCGTTATTCGTTACCCAGTTCCTGGGGGCGTTTAACGATAATCTGTTTCGCACCGCGATGGTGATGTTGGTCATATATTCGATTTACGACGATCCCACGCGCGAGGCACAATTCAGCACGATGGCACAAGGCCTGTTCATCCTGCCCTTTTTCTTGCTCTCGGCCATTTCGGGCCAGTTGGCCGACAGCCATGATAAGGCGGGATTGATCCGCATCGTAAAATCCGCAGAAATCATCATCATGTTTTTCGGTGCTGCCGGACTGATGCTGCACAATGTGCCCCTGATGCTTTCGGCGCTGTTCGCCATGGGTGTCCATTCGACATTCTTGGGCCCATCAAATATGCAATATTGCCGCAACATTTGGATCAAAGTGACGTATTGGGCGGCACGGGGCTAGTAGAGGCAGGCACCTATATCGCGATCCTGCTTGGCACGATTTGCGGTGGTTGGGGCCAGCAATTGGTGCGCGACGGTTCGGTTCCAGAATGGACAATGGCCGCCGCTGTCATTGGCGTTGCCATAATTGGCAGAGTTACGGGACATATGGTTCCCCCCGCGCCGCCCGGAGACGGGGCGCGTGACCTGAAAATCGACCTCAACATATTTACCGCATCGTGGCGTTTGATCCGCGATGTCATGCACGAACGACGCATCCGCCTTGCGATCATCTGCATCAGTTTTTTCTGGTCGGTTGGCGCGCTTTTGGCCGCCCAATTCCCGCCGCTGGTGAAAAATTCCCTGCACGCCGACGAAAGCGTGGCGACGGCATTTCTGGCGATCTTTTCCATCGGAATCGCCATCGGCTCAATAGCGGTAAACCGGTTGTTAAAAGGCACGGTATCTGCCCGTTATTCCCCGTTTTCGGCGATCATGATGGGGCTATTCGTGCTGATGCTTTGGTATGCGGTGGAAAGCTGGGGCCAGGCCACCGGACCGCTTTATGACTTCCGTACGTTCATCACCTATCCCCTGGCTGATTTCGTGATGCTGGCGCTGTTGGGCATAGCCATATTCGGCGGGATGTTCGTGGTGCCCCTTTATGCCTATTTGACGGTTACCGTCGCCAAAACAGAAACGGCCCGTACCATTGCCGTCAACAATATTGTCAACTCTGGCTTCATGGTGGTGGCGTCGCTATCGCTCGGTGCGCTGATCGGCATCGGAGCAACGATAGAGGGGACCCTGATTTACGTCGCCTTCGCCTGCCTAGTTTCCGCATGGATCGCGCAAACACTGCATAAGGCGACGGATTAGATCAGCCTCCTTACGCTCCGGCCCTATGCGATAAACGTATAGAACACCGTAAAGAACGCGCCAAAGCTGATCACAAACAAATGCGTGTCTTCTTGCTGCCACCATTTCAGCGGTGTCGGCATTTCTTCCGGCGACAGGCGCAAAGCGTCTGCGGGCATCAAACGGCGGAACGGATGGCCCGATCCTTCACTGGTAGTCACTAGCCTGCGGTTCATGTTTCAACCTTCCAACCCCCGGGAATTTTTTCCCTGTGGAAGAACGTTAAGACTTTGTTAGCCATATTGGCGAGCCGTAAAGGTGGTTAATAAGGTCCCGCGTGCAGACTGTGCCGCTTTGCGACAGTTCGTTGCCAAACCGTTAAGGAAAGCGATGCGGGAAGCGGACGGAAATCTCCCCCGTCGGCGGAGGCCGACACAGATAAAGCGGAGACGATACACCCTGATTTCCGAACGAAGTGAGGCAAGGCCGACCGGCCGGCCGAGCTTATGCGAGGAAAGCCCCCGTCGCGGTATCGCGACAAACTCCGCAACGTGAGCGGATGCGACCGCCCGGCGCTTGAGGCCAAACAAATGGTGCCCAGAAGAGGACTCGAACCTCCACGCCGTTACCAGCGCCAGCACCTGAAGCTGGTGCGTCTACCAATTCCGCCATCTGGGCACGGGGTAGGCGCGCTCCTTTAAGGGAAAGGCGGGGGATGTCAACGGGGGATGTGAGCGGGGATTGTGGGCTAGATTGAAACCTTACTCGCCGCGATCAATGGCCCATCGCAAATCCGCGTCAACACATCCGCCTGTTTCGGTTCCAAATCCACCAACAGCGCCAAGACATTGATCACATTGATCAACTCGGAAGTATATTCGGGCAGCCAATGGTCGGGCTGGATGTTGCAGAGCGGTGAAGGTGGCGCTTGTCACCAATCAGCGGGCGTTCGCGGTTTTTCTTGCGGTACGAAAACCAATGGCGCAGCACATTTTTGCCCGACACTTCATAGGCCCAGACGGCGGGCGGCACATTGTCGATAAAGCCGGTGCCGATTTTCAGCCGCTTTGCCGTCGCATCATAATTCAGGCTGTCGGGGAAATCCTCTGGCTTGGCAGAGATCGCGCCTTCCTTGGGGATGTTCGGGCCGTTCGGCGTCATACGTGGCGGCCCTGCCGGTTTGCCGTCATTGAAGCGCTCTCCAAAAGTGTGGAGCCAGATCACTTCGCGGCCCAAGCGGCGGCCTCGGCAAAGAGAGCGGCATCTGCCGTAATCGGCACGCGCAGGCCGGGGCGAACGAGATCGGCGGCAAAGCGCGCGGTATAGGCCGGGTGCGCGAGCAGGCCCGCGACATAGGCAAAAACGTCCACCGGATCGGGCGGCGTGCCAAAGGCTTTGGTGAGTTCGGCGAGAATGGCGGGGGAGATATTGGCCTCGGTGGCGTCGGCGTCTTTCCAGAGCGGGAAGACGCGTCCGCCGAAGGGGCCTTTGTAGTGGTGAAGGTCGGGAATGAGAGCGTTACTGACAATGGCCGGGGCCACTATGCGGATATCCGCATCGAGGCCAGTAAGAATACTGTTTGCCTTTCATTGTGCGCCCACGATTTCGGGCGAGGCCGATTAATAAGCCGATTATCGGGGACAATCCACTGACGGTCGAAAGACCGAAACCCGTATCGCACGGTTTCGCGGGAGAGGATCTTTATCGATTTGCGAGTTGTGTAGTTTACGGGTAGGATTAGATACTCCAAATTGCTCGATGGACAAGTTGTTCCATGTGGTGGCTCGCCTGATCTGGCTTTCGCCGCGTCAATTGAGGGTGAAACATCGCTTCATTATTTGGCAGCAAATTCCAAAGCCCGAAGTCCGCGCTCATCGCCGATCAATGGATCGTCTTCGGTTAGCTTTGCCCATCGGTCCGACAAGTGTATTCAACGTCCGGTGCGATAACCCATGTTCGTCCAGGCATCGTGCCAGGCCCGACGTCGCCGATCGATATGAGTCCAATGTGTACAATAGTCAGCCCAACCCCCCGTAAGTTCTGGCAGGAATGGCGCTCGCCAATCTTTGGCTCACTCGCCCCACCCTTTTCTATCGCAAGCGGGATGCGATTCAGGTTCATCAAATTTCCCGTCCCTCCGCCCTTTAGCCAGCGCGCGATACCGAACTCGGCAGGCTTGTCAGGATCATTAGTGATGATCGCAAAGCTAGCACAATGCAAACCGGATGTTGCACACCTTGAAATATGCGTGTCGCAACTTCCGGCTGAAATCCTTCGGGTGAACAATCGATCACCCAAATTTCATCGCAATCACGGCGAAATCGGCGCGCATTTTCTGAAAGCCGGGGCCGTTCAAAAAACCTGAAACGGTGATGTAGCAGACCATCCCCGAAAGCTTTTCTTGACTGGCGGCTCATTGTCCCGGCCCCCAGCGCCCTGTTCAAAAACCTTCCACGTCGCCCAGCGCCAGAAATAGACATAGAGGTTGCGCAAATGTTTGGCGTGCGCTCCGACTTCCCATTGCTGGCGGCTGCCAATCGTTAGCGGAGCGGCTTTGTTGCCGCTGCCATTTTCGACCCAACTGCCTTTGCCCTTCGCCTTTTCCTTATACGGCGGGTTGCCGATCACCACCGTTACCGGCTGCTCTCGTTAATCCTGCTGGCTTCAATCCTCGATTTTGAAATTTCGCGACCAATCCCGGTGCGCGCTCAATGGCCTCAAAAGGATCGCCCAAAGTATCGGTCACAAACATCTGCGGCGTCGCGCTTGCCCCGATCTCAAGCATCTCCGCCAGCAACCGCAACTGCGCCACGGCAAAGGCCCCAAATTGCAGTTCGAAGCCGACAAGTCGCCCGGCAACCTCCTCCATGGCGGCGGCAACGGCGCCTTCGCCATCGCGCGCGGCAATGGTTTCCTTGATGCTCGCAATCAGGCCCAGCAAAAAAGTGCCCGAACCAGCAGCGGGATCGACGATATGAACGTCCTTTCCCGCCAGCCCGTCAGCGATGCCAAAGCGTTCCGATTTCAACGCCTCGTCACACAGCCGCACCATCGCCTGCACCACTTGGGCGGGGTGTAATAACTGCCCGTCTGTTTGCGTAATTTATTGTCGTACACCTCAAGGAAATTTTCGTAGAAATAGAGCCAAGCCTCTGGATCGCCCTTTGAAATCTTGTCCCACGACACAACGTCAAGCACGCGGGTGAGCGTATCCAGCGCTGGCCCCAAATCAAGTCTGCTCGGTGAGCAGACGCAGCGCCGTGCCGATCAGCGTATTGGCCTTGCCCAGTTCTTTGGCCACATCATCCAGTCCGCCTGTCAGCGACAGCCCTTTGGATTTGGCCATCAGCAGGCCGAAAGTAACCGCCTGTGCATAGCCATCGGCGAATTTGGCATCGTCGGCATCGGGAAAGAGCAGCGCTTTCCAGTCTTCTTTTAACTCGGTCAGCTTGGCGTTTTTTACCGCCAATTGTTCGATCACCTCGTCACGCAAAAAACGGCAAAGGCGGGCGGAAACTTTGGCGAGTTCGTTTGGCCCTTTTGGAGCATCGGCTCCCAACTAAGGAATTCGTCGATAAGCGGATAAAAGTGTATGGCGCGGAAAGTTTGTTTCCGGCGGTTTCAATGTCGCCATCGAGTTGGACAAGTTTTCCAATCAATTCACCGTCGCGCCACAGCGAAAAGGCATTGCCGTCGGTGTAAAGCAGATTGGGCAGCGCCTTCAGCTTATCCCATTGCTCCTTATCGTGACCCGTTTTCCATTTGCGTGGGTCAGCGCCTTTGCCGGGAGCCTTGACTTCGATAAATCCTATCAGCGCATTTTTTACTTCGACGGCAAAGTCTGGGCGGGTTCGCATTTCGGCGAGTGACATTTCGCCCTTTAAAACAAGCGCTCCTGCGGGAAGGTCGCATAAAATGGCGAGCGCCTTGAAAAGCTCTTCAATAGGATTGCGTAGCTGGTCCTCTGGCTGTTGTCCGCTACCCGATAGCTTTGCCTTGGCCGACGCGCCAAATTCACCCACAGCTTTTTTGATGCGCTCGACTTGCGTCATTTTGTCCCTCCGCTAAATTAGCACATGCATCATGGAGGCATGACGGGCAACCGCAAAGGCAGGCAATGGCAGAAGAAGTCGTCGATCTTTTTGGAAATCATACTGGCCAATTGGGTTTAGATTTGGGCGATAAAGCAACGCCCAAGACTTATGAGCCCGATCGTGAAGAAGTGCGCCGTGAATTGTTGGAAGTTTTAGAGGCGGCGAAGGCGGCAACCGACGAATGTCCGTGGGATGAACGCACTTTTAAATATCACAAGGTGGTTTTCCCGCAAATGGCGAACTGGCTGCCCGAAGAGGAACGTGATCAATTGCGATTTGAGTTTGCTCAAGAGGTGGAGCGGATTGAATTGCTGATGGCGGCTTAACGCCCTCCCCTCCCGCCCGAAATACCACTTGCAATATAGGGTTTTATCGGTAATGTTCCGCTTATGTTCGATTCGTCTGGGTGCGCAGGCGGATCGCGCAGATGCTCTTTCTCACCGTCTGTTTCCGCGTCGCCTTTGGCCCCCATCATGGGGCTGAAGGATCGGGTTTTGCCTTGCCTGAAAAGGGACTGCCCCCGTGACGGGTCGTGTACTTCGTGTACTTTGGCAGATTTTCCGACACATGGCCTGCCGCATGATGTGATGGCGTGCCCGCGCCGTTCCGCCGCCATCGCCCTTGCGCGCCTTTCCCCCGCCTGCCTTTCCCCCACGCGCCCTTTCCCCCTCTTGAATCCGCCTGCCCCATCGTGCAAAGCGACGGGGCAAACGTCCTCCACCTCCCTTACCCCACAGGCATTTTTCATGAACGATCTGAACACCAAATTGGTCACCGTTTTTGGCGGCGGCGGCTTTGTCGGGCGGTATGTGGTGCAGGCTTTGTGCGCCGCAGGGGCGCGGGTTCGCGTTGCCGTGCGGCATCCGCGCGGTGCTGAATTTGTAAAGCCGCTGGGCAATCTGGGGCAGGTTTCGCTCTGTGCCGCCGATATCACCAAGCCGGGGAGCGTTGCCAATGCCTTGGCCGGGGCCGATATGGCGATCAATCTGGTCGGCAGCTTTGATGAACCCGATGCCGTGCAAAATGTGGGTGCGGCGAATGTGGCGAAGGCGGCGGCGCGTGCCAATGGAGGGGCGGGTGTTTCGCGGTTGGTCCATATCTCCGCAATAGGGGCCGATGCGGGCGCGACGTCGGTTTACGGGCGGTCGAAAGCGGCGGGCGAGGCGGCGGTGCGCGCGGCCTTTCCATCGGCCACCATCTTGCGCCCCTCGATCATCTTTGGCCGCGAAGACCAGTTTATCAACCGCTTTGCCGCGTTGATCCGGATGTTACCGGTGGTGCCAGTGATCGGGAGCGGCGGCGAAGTTTCAGCCGGTGTTTGTGGGCGACGTGGCAAAGGCGGTGGTCGCCGCATTGCACGGAACGGGCGGCGAAACGCTGGAGCTGGGCGGGCCGCAGGTGCTTTCGATGCTGGAGCTCAACCAATGGATCGCGCGCTGCACGGGCCGCGAAAAGGCGTTCTTGGCCGTTCCCGATTTCGCCGCAAAGCTGCTGACGATGCTCCCCGGCGGGCCGATTAGCGGCGATCAACTGAAGATGCTGGCGCGCGACAATGTGGTGACGGGGACGGACGGGCTGTCCGCGCTGGGGATCGCGGCGACGCCCTTGGATGCCGTGGCGCATGATTGGCTGAACCTGTACCGCAAGCATGGCCGCTTTGCCGGAGAGGCAACGGCGTGACCGAATTCTGGACCGCCGTCATCCTCGGCATTGTCGAAGGGATCACGGAATATCTGCCCGTCTCCTCCACCGGCCACCTGATCCTCGCCACAGAGCTGATGGGGTTTAAGCAATCGGAGTGGGAGATTTTCAACATCGCGATCCAGCCCGGCGCGATTCTGGCCATCGTGCTGCTCTACTGGCGCACATTCTGGGATGTGGCAAAGGGGCTGTTCGGGCTGGAACAAGGCGCGCTGTATTTTGTGCGAAACCTGTTGGTGGCGTTTTTTCCGGCGGTGATTTTGGGCCTCGCCTTTGGTGATGCGATCGAGATGATGCTGGGCAATGCGCGGCTGGTGGCGTGGACTTTGATCATCGGCGGCGTGGCGATTTTGGTGGTCGAACGCTTTGCCAAACCCAAGGAATTGGGCGGGGTTGCGGCGGTGTCGCTGAAAACCTCCGCCTTGATCGGGCTGGTGCAATGCCTCGCCATGATCCCCGGCGTTTCACGCTCTGGGCGCGACGATATTGGGGGCGATGAGCTTTGGCGTGGACCGCAAAACCGCCGCGGAATTCAGCTTTTTCCTCGCCGTTCCCACATTAACGGGCGCGACCGTGTATCAATTGGTGAAGCACCGCGACGCGATCAGCGCCGATGACATGGGGTTGATCGGCGTGGGCTTTGTCGTCTCGTTCTTCGTCGCATGGGCGGTGGTGAAGGCGTTCCTCGCGGTCGTGACGCGCTATGGCTTTGGGCCATTTGCGTGGTACCGGATCGTGGCAGGCGTTGCCGCGCTGGTCTGGATGGGTGTTTAGGGTTTCGCGAAAAGACACCAACCGGCAAAATCCACGTTACATCTCTTTACCAAGCTTGCGGCGAGTTGAAGCCGTCGTTCAGCTTTGGATCAGCGTGATGCGCGTATTACGCTTTCATCAGGCCCGATAGCCTGCCTGCGGGATATTTCTGCGGGGCTTGTTGGTGAAAGTTTTGACTATGCGATCCATCGATTTCCGCGTCCCGGCCCTCGCCCTCGCCGCCGTTGCGCTGGTTGCCGTCTCCCCCGCCTTTGGTGCCGAGCCAGAAGCGCAAGCACCCGCGATCCAGTTCGTTCAGGGTACAGGCGATACTTCGGCCACCTCGCAATTGCCCCTGCCCGCACCGACAGCGACCTTTGCCTCAGACGACGAAAATGATGCACAGGATGATATGACAAAATTGGCCGAAAAGCTTGCCGATCCGCATATGCAGGATGGCGTCGCCGCGATGTTGGGCCGGATGACGCAGACGATGATGAATATGCCCGTCGGCAAATTCGCTTCGGCCATTGAAAAAGCAGCACCGGGCGCAATGAAGGGGAACAAGCGCATCCGCGAAGATGCCACGGTTGCCGATCTTGCCGGTCGCAATGCGGATCGCCTGCCCGACGACATTGCCCGGGGCAGCAAACAGATGATGGGCATGATGAGCGGTTTCGCCGCCGCCTTTGCCACGATGATCCCCGAATTCGAAAAGATGGGCGAAGCACTCGAAAAAGGATTTGAAGACGCAAAGTCTGCCAGTCGTCACTGAAACCGATGCGCTTCGTTAGCAGGCCAGATCTTTTGGGTCGCCTGTGGTTTAACGGGGGGAGGGGCCATGCCGGGTCGTGCATGGCCCCTTTCAATCCTCCAGCGAGAGCAGCGACGCATTGCCGCCTGAACTGGTGGTATCCACGCTCACCGTCCGCTCGACGCAAAAACGGGGCAGATAATGCGGCCCGCCCGCCTTTGGACCGGTGCCGGAAAGCCCCTCTCCGCCAAAGGGCTGGCTGCCGACCACCGCGCCGATCATCGATCGGTTGACGTAGAGATTGCCGACATGCGCGGTCCGTTCGACCAGTTCTGATACGCGGGCGATCCGGCTGTGCAGACCCATTGTCAGGCCAAATCCCTTGGCGTTGATCGCCGCTATCAGCGCTTCCAGTTCCCCGCCCTTCCAGGTCACAACATGGACGATGGGGCCAAACCATTCGGCGTCAAGCGCATCGATGCTGTCGAGCCGGATCAACGGTTGGCGGCACGAACAGGCCGTTTGCAGGAACAATGCAGCTATGAACGATCTGCCGCGCCATCCGGTCTCGATAGGCGATCAACCGGTCATAGGCTTGCCTGGTCGATCACCGGCCCCACATCGGTCGCAGGATCGGCGGGATCGCCAATGACCAACACATCCATCGCACCTTTCAGCATCTCGATAGTGCTGTCCGCAATTTCCTCCTGAAGCAGCAACAGCCTGAGCGCCGAACAGCGCTGCCCCGCCGATTGAAAGCCCGAGACGATCACATCGCGCACGACCTGTTCGGCAAGAGCAGTGGAATCGACGATCATCGCATTAATCCCGCCGGTTTCCGCGATCAAAGGCACAAGTGGGCGGCTGTCATCGGTGAGCAGATTGCGGGCGATGGCCTTGGCGGTGGCAACCGATCCGGTGAACACCACACCATTGATCCGGGGATCGCCAGTGAGCGCTGCGCCCTCCTCTGCCCCGCCCGTCACCAATTGCAAGGCGTCGTGAGGAATTCCCGCCTGATAAGCGAGCGCCACGGCGTAGCGCGCGATATCCGGTGTCTGTGGCGCAGGCTTTGCGACGACCGTGTTGCCCGCGACCAAAGCAGCCGCCACCTGCCCCAAAAATATCGCCAGCGGGAAATTCCACGGCGCAATCGCCGCCCACACGCCGCGCGCGTCCATCCGAAGTGTGTTGCGTTCGCCCGTCGGCCCGGGCAGTTCGATGCATTCAAGGTCAACCCGGGCGCGGGCCGCATAATAGCGACAGAAATCAACCGCCTCGCGCACTTCGGACAAGGCATCGGGGATAGTTTTCTTCGCCTCGTGCACGGCAATGGCCATCAGCTGTGGCCGATGTTCTTCGAGCAGGTCGGCAAGGCGATCAAGGCAGGCGGCGCGGATTTCAACCGGCGTGGTTGACCATGCCGGAAAGGCGGCTTTGGCTTTGGTGATTGCCGCATCAACATCAGGTTCGCCATCTGAGCCTAAATGCGGCAATGGTTGAACAATAGCCCCGGAAACTTCATCCAACACCACCGCATCGTCCAAATCCAGCCCCGCACTGTTCGCGCGTTCCGGCTGGAACAGATCGGCAGGCAAACGGATTGCCGGGTGCGACGTCCCGCCCACCGCCATCACCTTTTCCACCGGATCGGCGAGCAGTTCCTCCTCGCTCACATCGGCATCAGACAATTGATGCACAAAACTTGAATTCGCGCCATTTTCCAGCAAGCGCCGCACCAGATAGGCAAGCAGATCGCGGTGGCCGCCTACCGGAGCATAGATGCGGCAGTGATAGCCTTCGCCCTGCACCAGCGCCTCGAACAGCCCCTGCCCCATGCCGTGCAAGCGCTGAAATTCAAAATCGCGGCTGCTGCCCGCCCATTCCAAAATCGTTGCCACGGTCAGTGCATTGTGGGTGGCAAAGGCAGGGCGGATATGCGCCGCCGCCAGCATATCGCGCGCGCAGGCGAGATAGGAGACATCAGTCGCCGCCTTGCGTGTGAACAGCGGATAATCGGCAAGCCCGCGTTCCTGCGTCCATTTGATTTCGCTATCCCAATAGGCCCCTTTAACGAGCCGCACCTGCATGATCCGCCCGGTTTCCTGCCCCAGCGCATCAGCCCAGCCGATCACGGCACGGGCGCGTTTGGAATAGGCCTGCACCGCCATGCCAAAACCATCCCAGCCATTCAGTTGCGGATCGCGCGCAACGGCTTCGATAATATCAAGGCTCATTTCAAGCCTTGCCGCTTCTTCGGCATCAACGGTCAATTGCACACCGGCATCCGCCGCTTGGCGGGCCAGCGAGACCAGCAATTCGGTCAATTCGGGAACGCAACGTGCCGCTTGTGCCGTTTCATAACGCGGATGGAGCGCAGAGAGTTTAACCGAGACGCTATGCCCTCGTTCGGCCTTTCCGCCCACAGCGGCAATAGCGCCCTGATAAGCGGCAAAATAGCGCAGAGCATCGGATTGGGTGCGCGCCGCTTCCCCCAGCATGTCAAAACTCGCGGTAAAGCCGCGATGTTCGCGTGCCTCCATACGCTGCATCGCTTCATCGATGTCGCGGCCCATCACGAAAACTTGCCCCATCAGCCGCATGGCCGCTCCCACCGCCTGCCTGACAAAGGGCTCGCCTGCGCGCGCAATCAGCTTTCGCAGGGCGCCGCTTTCGTGCTGCCCATCTCCAAGCAGCGCCTTGCCCAGAACCAGCCCCCAGGTTGCCCCGTTGACGAGCACGCTTGCGGAATGGCCCTTATGATCGCGCCAATTGGCGTCGCCCAATTTGTCGGCGATCAAAAGGTCTGCGGTTTCGGGATCGGGAACGCGCAAGAAAGCTTCGGCGAGCGAGAGCAAGGCCGTGCCTTCGGCGCTCCCCAGCTGATATTCCTGCAAAAATTGATTGACCCAGCCGTCGGTCTGCGCGGCACGCAAATGGCCCAGTAGCGCGCGGGCCTTTGCCGATATCCCATCGCGCTGACCGGGTTCAACTTGGGCAGCGACCACCAAAGGGGCTAGGATTTGGGGCTCGAGCGCCCGGTGCAGCGGGCGGATGGCGGAGCGGGCGGCGGCAAGGTTCATTACCTTCCCTTAGCCGCTCGCCCGTCAGCCAGACAAGTTACATTCGTAACCAGTTGCCTCTATATTTAGCGGCAGCGGCGACCGCTGGATTTGTCAATCGCACGACCGGCAAGCGCCCCAATGGCCACGCCGATGATGGCGCCTTCGGTGCGGTTGCGGCGACCGGCGACTTCGTGTCCGGCAAGCCCGCCAACTACACCGCCGATAATCGTGCCGCCGGTGCCGCGATCACAGCCATAGCTGCGACCACGATTGCGACCATAATAGCTGCGATCATCGACGTTCATAATAGCCGTCATGGCCGTGACGCGCGGCTGCGGGAGTTGCGGCCAAACCGCCAGCAACGGTTGCAAGGGCAATTGCCATGCTCAGGATTTTCTTCTGCATTTTAAATCTCCACTTCCTGCTTTTTAGGAGTTGATGCCCGACACGGCATCCCACCCGTTTGTTGAAATTGCTAACTTGCGATACTGGCTACGCCCCCGCGTTTGAGCCTTTGCTGAATGTGACTGTTATCTGGTGTTCAGACTTTGCTATTTCCGCGATGCTGCTATCAAGCTGCCATGATACGTCGCCTTGGCCCGATCTTGTTGTTGCTTTTGTTGGTTATTCTAACGGTTGGCGGGACGCGGCAAATTTACCGAAAAGCCGGACAACGCATTATATTTGCGCGCTTGCCGCTGGTTCAAAAGGGAGAGGCTCCCGCAAAAGTCGGCGAGTTCACATTTCTCGATGCTTGGGAATTGAAAAGCGACAATATGGATTTCGGCGGCTTTTCCGCCTTAACGGCCCTGCGCGATGGACGGCTGCTTGCCGTCAGCGACGCCGGAACAATGATCGGCTTTGGCGCCCCGGGTTCAGCCAACTCCGACAGAAATTTTATCGCACCGCTTCCCGGAGCCTTTGGTGACGATGTAAGCTTCAGGGACCGGGACAGCGAGGCGCTGGCTTATGATCGGGAAAGCGGGCGGGTGTGGATCAGCTACGAGGGCAATCCGGCAATCCGGCGCTTGTTGCCATCCTTTGCCCGAATCGACGGGGTAGCCCGGCCCGCCGCCATTCGCGCATGGAAGGGCAATAGCGGTGGAGAAGCTCTTGCCCGCCTCACTGATGGCCGCTTTCTGCTTTTTTCAGAGGGTGAGGACCGCGCCGACGGCAGCTTTGATGCGATCCAGTTTTCCGGCGATCCGGTGGACGTCACCACGCGGGCGTTCCGTTTCGGATATCGGCCTCCCGGTGGATATAAGCCCACCGATGCCGTGCAACTGCCCGATGGCCGCTTGCTCATATTAAACCGCCATATCGGCTTTCCAGACGGCTTTTCCGCCAAGCTGACCACGCTTGATCCCGATGCGATTACCGAAGGCAAAGCCATCAAGGGCCGCGTGATCGCGACGCTTGCGTCGCCATTATTGGTCGATAATATGGAAGGGCTGGCGCTCACCGAGGAGCGCGGCAGGACCATTGTCTGGATGATTTCCGACAATAATTTCAATATCTTCCAGCGCACTTTGCTGATGAAGTTCGCGCTCGACGGCCCTGAACAGCCCACAAAGAAAAAGCCGGAGGCGGAAATTCCCGCGCCCGGCTTTGATTCGCTTTAGGCGTCGAAGCAGTTAGGCGGCGAGCGCCGTCTGCTTCTTTCCAATCGCCTTTTTCACCTTGCGGGCGTTGAGGCTCAATTTCTCGTCCGATGTTTTCAACAGCCAGTTATCCAAGCCCGCCAACATGTTCCACCGAGCGCAGGCCCGAGGTCGAAACGCGGAATTTGAAGCCCTGCTCCAGCGCATCCGACAGCAACGTCACATTCTGCAAATTGGGCAGAAACGTGCGCTTGGTTTTGTTGTTGGCGTGGCTCACATTGTGGCCAACCATGCGGCCCTTGCCGGTCAGTTCGCAGATGCGCGACATGATGAAAATCCTATTAGATTGATGATGGCCGGGAATCGGAACCCCCGGAAAGCGGTTGCCCCTAACCGTGACCGATAAAAAGGTCAAGGCCGGATGGTGATCGGCGTGCCATCGGCCACCTGTTTCCACAGCATCTTGATCTCCCCATTGCTAAGCGCGATGCAGCCATCGGTCCAGTCATGCGGCAAGCGATCAATCGGCGAGGCATTGGGCTGCCCGTGAATGAAGATATCGCCCCCCGGCGAACGGCCCTTGGCCTTGGCAAAGGCGCGATCGGCGGCATTGGGATAGGATATCCGCAAGGAAAGATGATAGCTGCTCTGCGGATTGCGGCCGTTGATCGTGTAGCGGCCTTCAGGCGTCTTCTCGTCCCCCTCAAACTGCTTATGCCCCACGGGCGCATCGCCAAGTTTGATATCGGCATAGCGCGCGATTTCTTTGTCTTTGCGATATAGGATCATCACCCGATCACTTTTGTCGACAAGGATGCGATCCGCCTTCTGGACGGAAGCTGTAGCAACAGGCGAAAGAGGTTCGGCGCGCCATTGGAGCGCCATGGCAATCGGAGCGCCAAGCACGATAGCGCCGAAAGCCAGAATGAAAAAGCGGCTGGTTGACATAATCATAAGTACCATAGCGCCTTGATCGCAGAAATTCACACAGGTTTTTGCGACGTCTAAAAACGGAAAATTTCATTTTTAATCATCGTTAATTTCAGATAGATAGCAGATTTTTTGGAAAAAACACTGTCCTACATATAACCATATTGGTTATTTGATTCGCGTCAGCAAGGCTTCCGTTTCCGGATGCGGGGCCAAACTGATGGGACGCTGCGGCAAAATCCGCAGCAACGGTCGGCGCGAAAGGGGCGTGTGCTTCATGGCAAGATAGAGCCTGTTGCATCAAGCTCAAACCAGCGCAAACCAGCTTTGTTTGTGGCGGTGCCTTTCAGGTGCCGTGGCGCATGGGGGAGTTTACGAGAACCTTTCTCTCCGCCCATGCAGTGGACAACGCCTGAAAAGGTGGCGGTTGCGAAAAAAGTCCTTGGGTCCGCATCGTCATAATCCTGCCCCGCAAGGCCGGAAGCCCGCCCAGCGCTTCCGCGTCGACCGTCCCTCTTTTTGCCCCCCAAGGGGTTAGTGTGCCCAAATTCCTAGTCCGCAAACGGATCGCGCACCAAAATCGTATCCTCGCGCTCGGGCGAGGTGCTGAACCAGCGCCACCGGGCACTCGATCAATTCCTCGATCCGGCGCACATATTTGATCGCTTGCGCGGGCAATTGCGCCCAGCTGCGCGCGCCGGCGGTGGTTTCGCTCCAACCCGGCATTTCTTCATAAATCGGCACAGCCCGCGCCTGATCCGCCGCATGGGGCGGCAGATAATCATAGGTCTGATCGCCGATGGTATAGCCGGTGCAGATTTTCAGCGTCTCGAAACCGTCGAGCACATCCAATTTGGTGAGCGCAATGCCGGTAATCCCGCTCACCGCCGCCGATTGCCGCACGAGCACGGCATCGAACCAGCCGCAGCGCCGCTTGCGCCCGGTGACGGTGCCAAATTCATGCCCGCGTTCGCCCAATCGCTGCCCGGTTTCATCCTCCAGCTCGGTGGGGAACGGCCCCGCACCCACGCGCGTGGTGTAGGCCTTCACGATCCCCAGCACAAAACCGACCGACGAAGGCCCCAGCCCCGATCCGCCCGATGCTGTTCCGGCGATGGTGTTTGACGAGGTGACGAACGGATAGGTGCCGTGATCGACATCGAGCAGCACGCCCTGCGCGCCTTCAAACAGCACACGGTCTCCGCGCTTTTTCGCCTGATTGAGCGTGACCCAGACGGGCTTGGCAAAGGGCAGGACGAAGGCGGCGATATCCCACAGATCATCGAGCAAGCGCTGCCGGTCTATCGGCGGCTGGCCAAAACCGGCGCGCAGCGCATCATGGTGCGCGCAGATCCGGTCAAGCTGCGGCTCCAGATCGTCGAGATGCGCCAGATCGCAAATGCGGATGCTCCGCCGCCCGACCTTATCCTCATAGGCCGGGCCAATGCCGCGCCCGGTGGTGCCGATCTTGCCTGCACCCGCCGCATTTTCGCGCAAAGCATCCAGATCGCGGTGGAACGGCAGGATCAGCGGCGCATTTTCCGCCACTTGCAAATTCTGCGGATTGATATCGACGCCTTGGCCCGTCAGCTTCGCCACTTCATCGCGGAAATGCCAAGGATCAAAAACCACGCCATTGCCGATCACCGACAAGGTTCCGCGCACGATTCCCGATGGCAGCAGGCTGAGCTTATACGTCTGATCGCCCACCACCAATGTGTGCCCGGCATTATGCCCGCCCTGAAAACGGACCACAACATCGGCCTTTATCGCCAGCCAGTCGACAATCTTGCCTTTGCCTTCGTCGCCCCATTGCGCGCCGATTACGGTAACATTCGCCATGTGAATTTTCCCTAAGGATCGAGGAAGCTATAAACTTTGGCCCTCGTTGGCCTTTTTCTACGCAGAAGCAAATTTCTGCGAAGGGATTCGCCGTGGCCCGCGTTAAGAAACTGGATGCAGATCGTCCACCCAAAATAATCGATATGAGGGACAAAAGATGCGGAAATGGATTTTGGCAGGGGCGGCATTGGCCACGGTAGCAACCTGCGCGATGGCGCGAGACCGGCAGCGGCTTTCGCGCGAGTGCAGGCAGGAAGTGGTCAAGCTGTGCGGAATGCAACGCGGGGCGATGCGCGCAATGCCTGCAACGAAGAAGCGAGCAGCTTTCATCCGAATGCTATGACGAAGTTGCATCGCGGGTGCGCCAAAAAATGGCGGGGGCCGAACGCAAGGCGCAGCCGAAGATGGATGCCGAGATGCGGGCGCTTGGCGCTATCGAACATAGCTATGGCAGCGATCCTTTGCAGAAACTGGATTTCTACAAGGCCGAGGGGCGCGAGCGAAACGCGCCATTGATCGTCTTCGTCCATGGTGGCGGCTGGAAACGCGGCGATAAACGCAACGCCACAGGAGCGGCCAAGATCAAGCATTACCGCGCGGCGGGCTATGCCTTTGCCACGATCAACTATCCGCTGGTTCCCGGAGCCACCGTGGAGCAACAGGCAGGCGATGTGGCGAACGCGATTGCCTATCTGCGCGGCAAGTCTGCGGATTTGGGAATCGACGCCAGCCGCATCGTGCTGATGGGGCACAGCGCGGGCGCGCATTTATCGGCGCTCGTCGGAACAGACCCGCAATATCTGCAAAAGGCGGGTTTGCGCTTTTCCGACTTGCGCGGCGTGATGCCGATTGATGGCGCTTGCTATGATGTACCCGCGCAAATGAACGACGGGCCAAAGATCATGCACGATACCTATAAGCAGGCGTTCGGCACCGATCCCGCGCGGCAACAGGCACTATCGCCCACTTACCATGCAGGTGGCAGCAACGCCCCTTCCTTCCTGATCCTGCATGTTGATCGCGCAGACGGGAAACGGCAATCGGAGGCGCTGGCGGGTGCGCTGCGGAAAAGCGGAACGCAGGTGCAGCTGAACGCTTTTGAAGGCAAAGGACTGAAAGGCCATGCCGATATCAACCGCAAATTGGGCGAGACGGATTATCCGGCGACGCCCGTGGTTGATGCTTGGTTGAAGGGAGTGTTTGCGACCTAATTACCGCTTCAGAACAATATAAAGCGCGCCCGCTCCGCCATGGCGCGGGTGTGCGGGGCGGACGGCGGAAATGGCGGCGGCGTGGCGCGACACGGCGAGCCAATCGCGCACCACCGAAGCGATGGCGCCCCTGCCCTGTCCGCTCGCCCGATCATGCGTCCGCGCATGGCCGGTGACGAGCAGAACCACGCGCAGTTTCTGGTGGATGGCCTGTTCGAGCGTGCGATCCAACCGGGCATGGGCGGTCGCCAGACCCTGTCCGTGCAGATCGACGCTGATATCGGGAATGATAGAGCCTTTATGGATGCGGCGATCCCATGTGGCGTCGAGTGTGTTTTGAACGTCAGGTTTCAGAATGTCGTCACCCCCGCGCAGGCGGGGGCCTCGGGAGGTTTGCACCAAGCTGCCTACGGCCCCCGCCTGCGCGGGGGCGACGGGCACAATTGACACGGGTACGACGGCGATTTTGCCCCCATGCAAAGGCTTCACCGTGGCCATCACCTTGCCCCACAGCGCCTTCTCTTCCGGGGCCAATCGCCGGACCATCAGGGAGCGGGCGTAGTTGAGGCGATCAGACGCGCGACAGAGGATTTGGGCAGGAACAATAATGCACTGCCGCGCGCCGCCATGCCGCCTGCAATCCCCACGGCACGGTCTCCAGCGCCCCAGAATGTATCAACGCGGTTCGCGCCCCTGATGGCCCCGCCGGTATCCTGTGCGATCCACATGCCATTGGGTTCGGCCCGGTCCATAGACAGCCAGACAGGAGCGCCCAGTGGAATATATTTGGGATCCGCCGCCACGCTCGATTCGGCGATCACCTGATAGCCCATCGCCCCCAATGGCCCCCGCTCGGTTTCTTCGCGGAAGAAGACGAAGCTTTTATTCTCCTGCATGATCTTGCGTCCCTCTTCGGGATTGGCGTGCAGATAATTGGATATCCCCTGCATCGACGCATCGGTGACAAGCGCGCGATCCTTCATCAGCTTACCAATGCCGGTATAAGGATGGCCGTTCTGGCTGTCATAGCCGATGCGGACAATCGTGCCGTCGGGCATCCGCAACCGACCCGAACCCTGAATTTGCAGGAAGAAAATCTCCACCGGCATCGGTGGCATAGCCGATTTCCAGCCCGCGTCCGGCAAGCCCGCCATTTTCAATCGCGGTCCGGTCCATATATTGCACCAGACTGCCATTTTTAACCACGCCGCGTATTTTGCGGCCTTTCAGGTCGCTGGAAAAAGTGCCGAGATCAACTTCGACCAGTTCCGCCGGGCGTTTGTAAATCGGCGTTTCATAACCGGGGCTTTGGGTGCGCGAGGCGCGGATTTCCGGCTCGTAATAGCCGGTGGCAAAGGCCTTGCCGTCGCCCACCTGAACCGCATCCAGATAGCTTGCGAAAAACGACACGCCGTCGCCGGTCCATGTTTTCACGGCATCGCATGCCGGCCTGCCAATCTTCTTTCTGCGTCAGGCCAGACAGGTCTTCGCGGCGGACAAGGCCCGGGCAGCTTGGTCTGAACGATGCCATCGCGGCATCGGCATCGCGGCCGTCAATGTTCAGTTCGCCAATTTTCGGCCCCATGACGACACCCAGCGAAGCGGCATTGTGCCCCGCCCCTTGCGCGGTTGCTGCGGGCAATGGAGCGACCGGCGTTGGACGCGATCGGCTTGGCCGCTTTCGCTACAGGCTGCGTCGATGCCGTTGCGCGGATTGCCTTTGGGAATCACCCCGCCCGAACAGGCGGCGGTGAACAGGGCGGAAAATGTGCAGAGCAGTGTGGAGCGTTTCATGGCTCCAGTGGTGAATCAGACCGAATCGGTTTCGTCAAGTTTCCAGTTGCGATCGCCGCCTTTCACATCGCGGAAGAATGTCCAGATATCGTGCGTTTCCACCGCATCGCTCATCGAGCCGCCGATGATATTTCCTTCGGCATCGCGCACCAGCGCGGAAATATCAGCATCGAAACGCACGGTGATACGCGCCACCGGATGATCGAAACGTGCGTCGATAATCCGTGCTTCCTCGATCCGGACCAGCCGGTTTTCCAGCCGCTCACCGCGCGCATTGCGCGCATCGATCACGTCTACGAAGCTATCGTAAACATCGTCATCGCACAGGAAACGCAGCTTTTCCTTATCGCCCGCCCAATAGGCCGCCAGCACCATGCCATAGGCCGATTTTGCGCCTTCGACGAAAAGATAGGGATCGAACTGACGATCTGCATTGGCAATCGAACGCAGCCCGCTTTCCGCCGCGATCTCGATCAAGCGGCTTTCGGGAAAGCCCGCCGAGGATGCAGGCTCGGTTGCCGTTGGCTGGCAGAATGATGGGCTTGCGTTCTTCCACCGGTTGGCGTGGCAGCGGCTCTTGTTCATGGCCGGTGCGTCTGTCCCAGCACAGAATAGAGCCGCATCCCCAAGAAGGCCGCGACCATGGCGAACAGGACGATTTCCACAGTCACCACTTCAAACCCTAATCCGAAAAATCACGTCAATGTGACACAAACAAGCAAAGCAGGGGTTAATGGCAGTTGAACCAATTGCTCCACAGACTCCCCACATAAGGTAGTTTATCGCATTTTTCAAATGCCCACTGTCAAAAAAGGCGAAAGCTGAATTCTTGCCCTTTGCACAGGTGACTGCTACGCGCGGCGGCGCATGTGGATGGCTTTGCTGTCCAATTCCGATTCTCCCCGAGGAAAGTGACAGAAAATGGCCGACGAAGATGGCAATATCGTTTCGGAAACCCTGAAAGCCAATGGCGAAGATACCGCACCTGCGGTTGGTATGTTAAGCCAGTATATCAAGGATCTTGTCGGTCGAAAATCCCAATGCGCCGCAAAGCTATCAGATGGGAAGAACAGCCGCAGATCGACGTCAGGTCAATATTCAGGTCAATCCGGTTACCGACGAAGTGCATGAAGTGACGCTGTCCCTCGGCATAAAAGCCGCAGGCGACGAAGGCGTGCATTTCAACGTCGAGCTGGAATATGCGACGCTGTTCGGCGTCCGCAATGTGCCCGACGATCAGGCGCACCAGTTCCTCTTTGGCGAAGCACCGCGCCTGATGTTCCCCTTTGCCCGCCGCGTGATTGCCGATGCGATCCGCGATGCAGGCTATCCGCCGCTGGTGTTGGAGCCGATTGATTTCAATGCGCTTTATGTGCAGCAATTGGCGCAAGCCAGACAACCGCCGCGACCGAGCAACCGGCAGGGAAGGCTTGATCCCGGTTCGGGGAGCAGAAGCGATGAGCGCGCTCATCAAGCACACATCGACGATCGCGGGCTTCACGATCATCAGCCGGATTTTCGGCTTTGCCCGCGACATGATATTGGCGCGCGTGCTGGGTGCAGGGCTGGCGGCGGATGCCTATCAACTGGCCTTTACCCTGCCCAACACATTCCGGCGCTTGTTTGCCGAAGGGGCTTTTTCGGTCGCATTTGTCCCGATGTACTCGCGCAAATTATCGGGCGAGGACGGCGAAGCGGAGGCGGCAAAATTTGCCGACGATGTGATGTCGGTGTTCATATGGGTATTGCTGGCCTTTTCGGCGTTGGCGATGATCGCGATGCCGTTGATCGTCTACGGCCTGGCAGTCGGAGTATCAGAGCGTTCCGGGGAAATTTGAACTGTCGGTTTTCCTCAGCCGGGTAACTTTCCCCTATCTGTTTTTCATCAGCATCGTCGCGATGCTGACCGGATTGCTCAACGCCCGCTCGCGCTTTGCACCCGGGAGCGATTGCGCCGATCCTGTTCAATATCACGCTGATCAGCGGCATTATCGGCGGCTATTATTGGCGCGGCGACAGCGGGCGATGACACCAGAGTTGTCTATGTCCTGAGCGCCGCCGTGTCGCTTTCGGGCTTTGTCCAGATGATCTATCTGTGGTGGGCGGTGCGCCGCGCGGGGCTGAAAATGCAGCTGCGGCTGCCCAAAATTGACGCCAGAGGTGAAGCGGCTCGGCTGGGTCATCCTGCCTGCAACCTTTGGTGCGGGGATTTACCAGATCAGCCAATTCGTCGACACCTTCTTTGCCACATCGCTGCCGCAAGGGTCGCTGACTTTGCTCAAAATGGCGGACCGGTTGAACCAGATGCCGCTGGGGATTGTCGGCATTGCGCTGGGCACCGCGATCCTGCCGATGCTGTCGCGCCATATCCAATCGGACGATGCGAAAGAGGCGCAGCGTCTGCAAAGCAATGCCTTTGAAATGGCGACGTTGCTCACTCTGCCCGCCGCCGCCGCGCTTGCCATTTGCGCGCCCGCATTCGTCAATGCGTTTTTCGTCGGCGGAAAGTTTAAGCCCGAGGACGGCGTCGATCATGGCGCAGATCACCATGGCGCTGGTCGCGGGCCTTCCTGCCTATGTGATCGTCAAAATCTTGAACCCGGGCTTTTTCGCGCGATCGGATACCAAGACGCCGGTTTATACCGCGCTTGCCTCCTTGATCGTCAACATTGCGCTGAACATCTGGTTCATCTGGGGTCTGGGCTGTGGCATTGTCGGGCTGGCGGGTGCGACCGCGATTTCGGCGACGCTCAATTGCCTGTTGCTCTATGCGATTCTGCACAAACGCGGCTGGTTCCATTTTACAGCGTGCAATTGGGCGGGCGGATTGCGCGCCAGTTGATGGCAACCGCGGCGATGTCGGCGGTTTTGTGGTGGTTGATGGATGTGTTGTTCGAGCGTTTTTCCGGCTAGCGTGATCGAGCGTATCTGGTCGTTGCTGTTGCTCGTGCTTGCGGGCATTGCCGTTTATGGCGCTGTCGGCTGGCTGGTGGGCGCAGTGGACAAAACGGAAATCAACGCGCTGCTGCGCCGCCGAAAGGCAACACCGCAGTCGGTTTCCGAAACCGAAGCGAGTTCATAAAGGCAATAATATGCGCGTCGTCTCTGGCATCCAGCCCACGGGCAATCTCCACCTGGGCAATTATCTGGGCGCGATCAAAAACTGGGTCGCGATGCAGGATGATCCCGGGCGAGAAGCTCTATTTCCTCGCCGATCTGCACGCGATTTCGTTGCCGCATGATCCCCGCCGAGCTGACCGCAGGTACGCGCGAAATGGCCGCCGCCCTCGTCGCCTGCGGCATCGATACCGACAAGGCGATCCTGTTCAATCAGGCGCGCGTTCCCGCCCATGCCGAACTGCAATGGCTGCTGACCGGCACCGCGCGCATGGGCTGGCTGAACCGGATGACGCAGTTCAAGGACAAATCGGGCAAAAACCGCGAAGGCGCCTCGATCGCGCTGTTCACCTATCCCGTGCTGCAAGCCGCCGATGTGCTGCTGTATCAGGCAACGCATGTGCCGGTGGGCGACGACCAGAAACAGCATCTGGAGCTGGCCCGCGACATCGCGCAAAAATTTAACAGCGACTTTGGCGTGAGACCTTCACCCTGCCCGATCCGATCATCCCGCAGGCAGCGGCGCGGATCATGAGCTTGCGCGACGGCAGCGCCAAAATGTCCAAATCCGATCCCAGCGACATGAGCCGGATCAACCTGTCCGACGATGCCGACACCATCGCGCAGAAAATCCGCAAGGCAAAAACCGATGCCGAGCCGTTGCCCTCCGAAACGGCAGGGCTTGCAGGACGGGCCGAGGCGCAAAATCTGGTCGGCATTTATGCCGCGATTGCCGGTAGCACCGCCGATGCGGTGTTGCGCGCAATTTGCCGGCCAAGGCTTTGGCGCGTTCAAGCCCGCGTTGGCCGAACTGTTGGTCGAAACCCTGCGCCCGATCCGCGACCGTTTTGTTGCGTTGAAAGACGACACCGCCGCCATCGACGCGGTTTTGCAAAAGGGTGCGGAAAAAGCACGCGAACTTGGCCGCACCGACTTTGGAAGCGACCTATGCCGCGTTGGGCTTATTGCGTTGACGAGTGTTTACAAGGCTGAAACATGCGCTGAGCACTTATTAAACAACAGTTCAGCCGGTTTTTACTAGTCTCACCCGAAATTGCGCTAATGTGGGCGCAACGGAGGACATGGACATGACCCGCACTCGCATTGCAGCAAAATGGCTCGCACCGGTTGCCTTGGTTGCTCTGGCTGGCTGCACAACAGCCGCGCCGTTTCGCGCCGATGTTTCGCGCTTTCAGACGCAATTGCCCGCGCCGCAGGGGCAGAGCTTTACAGTCAAAGCGGCCGAACCGGCTGATGATGGCGGCATCGAATTTTCGCAATATGCTGGGCTGGTCTCTGCCGAAATGCAAAAGCTGGGCTATGCGCCCGCTGCACAGGGCGCTGCGGCCGATCTGACCGTCAAGCTCGGCTATGTGGTGGATGAAGGCAAGGAACGGCGTGTTGTCCAGCAGGACCCATTTTACGATCCTTTCTGGGGCTATGGCCGTTATGGTGGTTTTTACGGGCGGCCCTATTTGGTCCGCAGTCGCCGCGGCGGCCTGCGCTATATCAACGGTTGGAATGATCCGTTTCTCTATGGTGGCCACGGCTTTGGCTAGGCGGCTATGATGTGCAGGATTATACCGTTTTCACCAGCGGCCTCGATATGAAGATCGAAGAAATCGGCGACGGGCGAACGGCTGTTTGAAGGCAAGGCCGAGGCCAAATCGCGATCAAACCGACTGCCTTATCTGGTGCCCAATTTGGTGGAGCGATGTTTACCGGTTTCCCCGGAAACAGCGGCGAGACGGTGCGGATTTCGGTCGCGCCCGAACCCAAGGCCAAGTGAACCGCTCCCTCCCCAATGCGGGAGGTGGCTCACACCCCGCAGCTAAGCTCGGCTTTCCCCAGATTGCGCGCCTGCCCCGACGCAGCGCCGATCCCGGCGCAAATTCGGCGGAAGGGAAGCTGCCGTCACGGCCGACTGATGCCCCTACCCCGCGAAAGGCCGCGATCACTTTGTCGGGCGTATCGGCAAAATAGATCGATTGCGATTCGCGATGCTGTCCGATGCCGGTGATCGACAGGCCGGTAAAGGATCGTTCCAGCTTTTGAAAATAGGATTTGCCTTCAAAGGCAATCAACGCCCTGCTCGCGGGCTGCTTCGTCTGGAAAATCCCGTTTTTCTGCTGCCTCATAGGCCGCTTTGACTTGCCGTTCGAGCCTTGCAAATTCCGCTTCAAGCTCTCCACCGAAATTGCAGGTGGATGGATTAAAGCTGATCGCCACCGGTTTGCCCAGCACTGGTGCTTGCTCCAGCAACTTTGCGCCATTGGCAAGATACCCAACGCCGCCTTTGCGAAGCTTGATCTCGATAAAGTCATTGGCCGTCAGGCCATAAAGCGTGAGCGTGGTTCCCGCTGATACTTTGTCATAAATCACCGCAGCGGTGTCGGGCTGCGTGTAAATATCGAGCGCCTTGTCGCAGTCCAAATTTTGTCGCCCAACAGCTTTGCAATTTCTGGCGGCGCTTGTTTCGGACAGGTTATTCGCACTGACAAAGCCTGCATCGTCGGCCATTTTCAGCCAAGTGCTTGTGCCATCCTCTCCTGTGATAAGCGTTCCCTGTGCCGAAGCCCCGCGCGGCAGCTTGCCGGTAATGGTGCTACCCTGTGTTGTCGGCTTGTCGCGGATATTGGCTTGGGCCACAGCGAAAAATGCAATCGCCCCGGCCTGGTCTGATTCAATTGCCTGCTTGGCCACCGGAGCCGGACGCGCCGGATTGCTTTGCATATCATCGCGGATGAAGATCAGGTAATAGAGCAACAGGAACAGCAAAATTCCCACGCCGCCGCCAATCAACAGCCAATTGGGGCCCTTTTCGGATTTTCTTCCGCATAAATCGGTTCTTCGATGGGATAAGTCAGAGCTTCGACCGGAGCCGCATCGGCATATTCGACGACCGGCTCTTCAACTACCGCTGCTGGCTCAAACGGCGGCTCGGTCACCTCAACTTGATTCGTCGTTGTTTCACCGGGAACCGACGTCGGCACGGCATCCGAAACCGCAGCACCGCAATCCCCGCAAAACCGAGCGCTTGCCGCAAGCTGCGAACCACATATTATGCAAAATCTGGACATGACCCGCCTTCGATTAGCCTATTACATTGGCATATAACGAAGTTGCGGTGTCTGGATAGAGGCTCTTACGCCTCCAACTGGCGAAGCAACGCGCGGACATCATTGTCCATGTCATTATCCATCCGCCGCAAATCTTCGACCAGCCGCACCGCATGGATCACCGTCGAGTGATCGCGTCCACCAAATTTGCGGCCGATTTCGGGGTAGCTGCGCGGGGTCATCACCTTTGCCAGATACATCGCCACCTGACGCGGACGCACAACGGCGCGGGCACGGCGTTTGGACGACATTTCGCTGCGGTCGATGCGGTAATATTCGCACACAGCGCGCTGGATTTCGTCAATGGTGATACGGCGGCGGCAGGCGCTGAGGATATCCTTCAGCTGCTCTTCGGCCAGCGTCCGCGTGATCGGTTTTCCGGTCAGCTGCGAATAGGCGATCAGCTTGTTCAGGCCGCCTTCAAGCTCGCGGACATTGCGGCTGATCGTGCGCGCCAGAAATTCGATCACATCCTCACCCACTTTGCGTATCGGGCATTTGCGCCAGACGCTGGTTCAGGATCGACGCGGCGCAGTTCCAGATCGGCGGGCTGAATATCGGCGACCAATCCCATCGACAGCCGCGACAAGATACGTTGATCGACACCGTCCAATGCTTGCGGCGCACGGTCGGCAGAAACGACCAAGCCGCTTGCTGGCGCCGATAGATCGCATCGATGGTGTGCAGGAATTCTTCCTGCGTGGAAACTTTGCCGATGATGAACTGGATGTCGTCGATCAACAGATACGTCAACCGCGCGCAACCGCGCCTTAAATTCCATCACTTCCTTGCGGCGCATGGCGGAGACGAACTCCATCATGAATTTTTCCGCCGACATATAGATGATCTGCGCGTCGGGATTGACCAGCTGATAGGCGTGGCCAATGGCGTGCATCAGATGGGTTTTGCCCTGCCCGGTTTGCGCTTGCAAATAGAGCGGATTGAACAGCGGGCGATCAAAGGCGGCGACGCGCTCTGCCGCGCTTAGCGCCAAAGCATTGGTTTGGCCTCTGACGAAATTGGCAAATGTCATCCGCGGATCGAGCGGTGATCGAAGCGGCAATGCTTCGTTGATATGGGTAACAGCCGGGCGTTCGGCCACGCCATTGCCTTGCAACATTTCGACACGGGCGGCATTGGGGCTTGTGCGGATTTT
Organism: uncultured Alphaproteobacteria bacterium; assembly: GCA_963732535.1. GTDB lineage: Bacteria > Pseudomonadota > Alphaproteobacteria > Sphingomonadales > Sphingomonadaceae > Sphingorhabdus_B. The sequence continues at coordinate 27,569 of CAVSZW010000006.1, forward strand.
CAGCTGGCGGATTTCCGGATTCACCGTTTTCCATGCCAGCCGCATCCGGTCAGCATAATGATCGGAAACCCAGCTTGCGGAGAAATCGGACGGCGTCAACAATTCGAGCGTGCCGGTCAGCTCACAGAAATCGCCAAGCGCGATCGAACGAATCCACTGGCCATAGATCTGCGTACCCAGATCGCGCCGCAAACGCGAGGCAACCATCTGCCAATCGCCATCGAATGTCGAAATGCCCCCATCGCCCATTTGGGCGGTATCGCCGTTCAGCGTCACGCAGTTTTCCCTTTCACCCCAAAACCAACAACGCACGCCTCTATTTTGTGCCCGATCGTGCCTTGCAAAAGAGGCCCTTCCACGCGCTGCTGATGCAGGCTGGATGGGAACAACAAAACCGCTTCTGTGAGGCAACCGAGGCCATGGCCGCGCGCTGCTGGAAACAGCTTCTTAACCCTGTGTTTTTGAGTCGATCAAGGGGCAGCTGTGCAAATAAAAATAATATTTGCCATTGACTCAAATAAAGCCGCGGGATTGCGTGACTGTCGATTTAGGCCGCTGAAATTGCGCTTTTATTCGGCGGACCGCCAAAAAAACTTGGTCCGAATCGGCGGGATTCGGTCAGTTTGATGACAGCACAGAAAATCACAAAAAATGCCCACGCGCGCCGCGCATGGGCATATCTATATTTTGTTAGCGATTTTAACCGCGACTTACGTCGCGGCCTAGGCAAATCAGGCGAGCGCGACGACCCTTTTGGTCAAGCGGCTGAACTTGCGCGATGCCATATTTTTGTGCAGCACGCCTTTGGAAACACCGCGCGCCAATTCCGGCTGAACAGCGGCCAAGGCCACGCTTGCAGCAGCCTTATCGCCAGCGTCGAGCGCGGCTTCCACTTTCTTGACGAAAGTACGGATGCGGCTAACGCGATCACGATTGATATCGGTGCGACGTGCATTGCGACGGATGCGCTTTTTGGCTTGTGGCGTATTGGCCATGTGTGTCCTCAATAAAATCAGATAGTTACGGGTGCCCAAATAACGTGCTTTCCCGATGAAGCGCCGCCCTTACCCAGCCTTCACAAATTCGTCAACCGCGAAAGTCGCCCGAATTCACCGCTCATTGCGGAACTTCTCCCGATATAGTCGTGCGATAGAGTTCACGCCGATATCCATCATAATCGTTAAACGCCTGATGGATGCAAAGACGGTTGTCCCACATTACGAACATGTCTGGTTCCCAGCGCAGGCGGCAGGTGAACGCAGGCTGCGTCATATGATCAACCAGAAATTGCAGGATGGCGGATGCTTCGGGGGCCGACAGCCCATCCAGCCCTACGGCATAAGAACCGTCGCAGTAGAGCGCCTTTTCGCCCGACCGCGGATGGGTTCTAACCAGCGGATGGCTGTTGCCTGAAACCTTGCGTTGTAACTCGGCAGGTAGCGCCCGGCCATCACGCGTCGCGGCCAGCTTGCCCGTTGGGCTGTCCGATGGTGTGCCATAGCTCTGCGCCGATTGCAGCACCTGCCCGATGGAAAAGTGCACGCGCAGCGGCTCGATCATCGTCTTCATCGTGTCGCTCAGAGTTGCAAGGGCAAGCGCGCTATTCGCCCAGATGGTATCGCCGCCAAAGGGCGGGATCTGAACTGATCGCAAGATGCTGATCGCGGGCGGCTCGGCCAGGAAGGGCGAATCGGTGTGCCAGCCTGATCCGAAAACATGGCCGGTGCGCTCTTCGGCTTCTTTGATCAGCGGTTGCACCTCGGGAAAGCCGGGAACACCTTGCGTATAGGCATCTTCGGCAAAGGCGCCGAAACGGCTGCTGAAGGCGGATTGGTCGGCATGGTCCATCCGCTGATTGCGGAAAAAGATCATCTTGTGCCGGAACAGCGCATGTTCGATTTCGGCAAATTGTGCGTCGGAGACTGAGGTACATTGCACTCCCGCAATTTCCGCACCCATGGCCGCCGCAAGCGGCTTGGCCTCGATATGCGAATAATCGGCGGCATGGTTATCGAATTGGCCGTGCGGGTGAATCATTTCAGCCATATTTGTCCCTTCAATGCTGACATTTCGCGCAATAAAAAGTTGACCGTCCCAAATCGACCCGCCGAAGGACGTTTGCGCCGCAGTGGCAAGCTTCGCCTTCGCGGCCATAGACCAGCCAATCCTTGGCAAAATAGCCCAGTTCGCCGTCGGGCGCGGCAAAATCGCGCAGGGTGGAGCCACCGGCTTTGATCGCCGCGACAAGGACGGCCTTGATCGCAATCACCAGTTTTTCCAATCGCGGCTTGGTAATTTTAGCCGACGGCGTAACCGGCGAAATTCCCGCCATATGCAGCGCTTCGCAAACATAGATATTGCCTAGCCCTGCCACGATATTCTGGTTGAGCAGCATCGCCTTGATCGGCGCGCTGCGTCCTTTGAGTTTTGCCTGCAACAATACCTGCGTGAAATTCATCCGAAAGCGGTTCCGGCCCCATCGTCAGGAAATGGCGGTGCTGTTCAAGCTTCGCACTCAGCACGATATCAACCGAGCCGAAACGGCGATGATCGTTCAGCGCCACCACCCTGCCCGCTGCCGGTTTCCAAGATGAAATGATCGTGCTTCTCTATCTCCGCCGGATCGACGCGCCAGCGGCCCGACATCCCCAGATGGAAAATCAGCGTATCGTCGCGGTCTGTGTGGATCAGGCCATATTTGGCGCGGCGCGAAAGCCCCGTCACCCGCGCACCCGTTAGCCGCTGCCGCAAGTCCACCGGAAACGGCCAGCGCAGATCGGCGCGACGTGTTTCGGCACGGGCGATTGATCTGCGCCATCAAGCACGGCGCGCAATCCGGATATGGTGGTTTCGACTTCGGGCAATTCGGGCATCGTAATTTGCACCTAACAGCCTTTGCGGCGCGCGCAACTATCGGCTAGGGCGCAAACCCATGAGCAAAACCGTTTCCTTTGGCTATGAACAGGTATCCCCTGAAGAAAAGACCGCACGCGTCGGCGGCGTCTTTTCCAGCGTTGCGCGCAAATATGATATCATGAACGATGCGATGTCGGGCGGGATGCACCGGCTGTGGAAGGATCAGTTCGTCCGGCGGGTAAAGCCGCGCGAAGGCGAAGACATTCTCGATATGGCGGGTGGCACTGGCGACATTGCCTTTCGCATGGAAAAATCGGGCGCAAATATCACGGTTTCGGATATCAACCCCGACATGCTGTCGGTTGGCATGGAACGCGCGGTGGACCGCGGCATCGATTCGATGGTGTGGAGCGAGCAGAATGCCGAAACGCTCAGCTTTCCCGACAAGCATTTCAACGCCTATACGATTGCCTTCGGAATACGGAATGTCACCGATATCCCCGCGGCCTTGCGCGAGGCGCACCGCGTGCTGCGCTATGGCGGGCGGTTTTTCTGTCTGGAATTTTCCACCGTCGAATGGCCGGGGCTGTCCAAAGTCTATGATGTCTATTCGCACCATCTGCTCCCCAAAATGGGCAAGATGATTGCGGGCGACGAAGACAGCTATCGCTATCTTGCCGAATCGATCCGGTGCTTTCCCGATATGGAGCGGTTCAAGGCGATGATCGGCGAAGCAGGCTTTACCCAGACCAAAGTTGAACCGATATTGGGCGGGCTGGTTGCGATCCACAGCGGGTGGAAGGCGTGAGCCCCACCGCATGACCCGCCCCGTCACCCATATCTACCGCCTCCTGAAATGGGGCCGCATCCTTGCAAAGCATGGCGCGTTGCGAGGGATCGAAGGCGATCCCAACACCCCGCCGCCGGTCAAGCGGCTGTGCCGGATTGCGCGTTTCGGGACGATCCAGCCCAAAGTGCCGGATTATGCCGCCGCCTTTACCGCGATTGGCCCCGCCGCAATCAAGCTGGGGCAAACGCTCGCCACGCGGCCCGATCTGATCGGCGAGGAAGCGGCGCGCAACTTGTTGTCGTTGCAGGATGCGTTGCCACCCGAAGATTATGGCAAGATCGTCGAGCAGATCGAGATTGGTCTGGGTGGACCTGTCTCGCAGTTTTACCGCGAGATCGATCCTGAACCGGTAGGCTCCGCCTCCATCGCACAGGTGCACCGCGCGGTGACCACCGAGGGCAAACAGGTTGCCGTCAAGGTGCAGCGCCCCGGGATCGACAAGGCGTTTCTGAAAGACATCGAAACCTATGAATGGGCCGCAGCCCATGTCGAATCGCTGGGCGGTGAAATCGCGCGGTTGCGACCCCGCCTGACCATCGCCAATTTCAAACGCTGGACATTGCGCGAGCTCGATCTGCGCCGCGAGGCTGCTTCGGCTAGCGAATTGCGCGATGCGATGAAGGCGGTCGATCATTATGAAGTGCCCGCCATCGATTGGGATCGCACATCGGGCAAAGTGCTGACGCTCGACTGGATCGACGGCATCAAGATTTCCAAGGTCGAGGAACTCAAGGCGGCAGGCCACGATCTGCCACAACTTGCCGGTCGCCTCGTCAACGCCTTTCTGCGGCAGGCCATCTCGGAGGGCTTTTTCCACGCCGACATGCATCAGGGCAATTTGTTCGTGAAGGCCGATGGCACTATCGCCGCGATAGATTTCGGCATCATGGGGCGGATCAACCGGCAGGCGCGGTTCTGGCTCGCGGAAATTCTCTACGGCCTGATCACCGGCAATTACCAACGCGTCGCCGAGATTCATTTCGAGGCGCAATATGTGCCCGACTATCACGATGTCGGTGAATTCGCGACTGCGCTGCGCGCAGTGGGAGAGCCGATGCGCGGCAAGCCGGTGAGCGAACTTTCGGTCGGCCAAATGCTCGACGGGCTGTTCGCGATCACCCGCGATTTTGACATGCAAACGCAGCCGCATTTGTTGCTGCTCCAAAAAACGATGGTGATGGTGGAGGGCGTTGCGACCCAGCTTCATCCGGGCATCAACATGTGGGACACGTCCGGCCCCTATGTAAAGGAATGGATGCGGACCGAATTGGGGCCGGAAGCGGCGCTCGCGGATGGTTTGCGCGACCGCATGAAAACGCTTGGCCTGATCCCTGACCTCATCAAACGCCTTGACGAAAGCCTGCCCAGAAAAGGCGGCGCACCACCCGCGCCCCCCCTGCCCGATATCCCGCTGATGTGGGAAAAGCGGCGGGGCTGGATTGGCTATGCATTGGTTGCTATTGTGGGAGCGATGATCGGAATCGTAGTCACACTGGGGGTTAAACCATAATGGGCCGTTTCGCAAACCGAGAAAGAATGCTTCGCGCAATGACTCCAAGCGAACGCGAAGAGCACCAAAAGCGCGGTCAAAAATGGCGTGAAGAAAACCGAGAAGCCATCGAGTCATCTAACAAATGGGTTGAGGAACACGGCCTCCCCTATGCTGAATATCGCCAGTTTTGATGCCCCAAAATCGCATCCTCCTGATCGTCGGCGGCGGCATTGCCGCTTATAAGGCTTGTGAACTGGTGCGGTTGATCCGCAAGGCGGGGATGAGTGTGCGTTGCGTTGTCACCAAATCGGGCGCGCAGTTCGTAACGCCGATGACGCTCGCCGCGCTTTCGGAGGACAAGGTTTATACCGATCTGTTCGACCTGAAAGACGAAGCCGAGATGGGGCATATCCAGCTTTCGCGGCAGGCCGATCTGGTGGTGGTCTGTCCGGCGACGGCGGATTTGCTCGCGAAAATGCATGCCGGGATTGCCGACGATCTGGCGACGACGCTCCTGCTCGCGACCGATAAGCCAGTGCTGGCCGTACCCGCAATGAATGTGCGGATGTGGCAACATGCAGCGACGCGGCGCAATGTGGCGGGGCTTCGCGCAGATGGCATGGCCGTGATGGAGCCCGATGAGGGCGAAATGGCATGCGGCGAATTTGGTCCAGGGCGTTTGCCCGAGCCGGAACGGGTGTTGAGTGAGATAGGCAAACTTATTTCGAATACTACTGTCGGTCCTAAGTCTGTCGAAGCGCGAACGGCAGATGAAGGCGCGGTTGCACTCTCTACCCAGCCCGATTTCTCCGAGCCCGCCCACCGCCCGCTTTATGGCAAACGTGTGCTGATCACCGCCGGCCCTACTTACGAAGCCATTGATCCGGTGCGCTACATCGCCAACCGCTCGTCCGGGCGGCAGGGCTTTGCCATTGCACAGGCGGCGGCGGAGATGGGTGCGGAGGTGTATCTGATCGCCGGCCCCGTGCATCTGGTGACCCCGCCCGGCGTGATCCGCATCGACATCGAAAGCGCGCGCGAAATGCTTGCCGAGGTCGAAAAAGACCTGCCCGTCGATGTCGCGATCATGGTTGCTGCGGTCGCCGATTGGCGCGCGGCGGACGTGCCCAAGCCAGAAGATCAAAAAGGCGGGCAAAGCCGTTCCCCCGCTATCATTAACCGAGAATCCAGATATTTTGGCAACGTTAGCGCAGCATAAACAGCGCCCAAAGCTGCTCATCGGCTTTGCAGCGGAAACCGAAAAGCTTGTCGAACATGCCGAGGCAAAGCTTGCCAAAAAAGGTTGTGACTGGATTGTTGCGAATGACGTTTCGGGTGACGTGATGGGCGGTGCGAACAATGCCTTTCACATCGTCACCAAAGACGGTGTCGAAAGCTGGCCAGACAGCCCCAAAGCTGTAATCGCGCGCAAATTGATGGAGAGGGTGGCCGATGCCGTCGCAAAGAGTTGAGGTTCAGGTCAAACGGTTGAACAATGGCGCAGGTTTGCCCCTACCCGATTATGCATCCGATGGTGCTGCGGGGATGGATATCTGTGCCGCCGAAGGTCTCACCCTGCGTGTAGGCCGGCGACATGCCGTGGCCACCGGGTTCGCCTTTGCCATACCATTGGGCTACGAGGTCCAAGTCCGCCCGCGTTCAGGTCTAGCGCTTAAGCACGGCATCACATGCCTGAATACCCCCGGCACCATCGACAGCGACTATCGCGGCGAAGTGAAGGTGATCCTCGCCAATCTGGGCGACGAGGATTTTGGGATCGCGCGTGGAGACCGGATCGCGCAGCTTGTGGTGGCCCCTGTTACCCATGCGGCCATGATCGAGGTTGATGCTTTGGACGATACCGCGCGAGGAAGCGGCGGTTTTGGTTCGACCGGGGTATGAAAATAACCGTAGCCCTGAGCTTGTCGAAGGGCGTCTTTCAGCTGTAGCGCTCAAACCGTGAAACGCCCTTCGCCAGGCTCAGCGCTACGGTATAGTAGGAACGCCATGTCACTAACCGACACGCAGCTAGACCGCTATGCCCGCCATATCGTACTGCGCGATATCGGCGGAGGCGGGCAGGCGAAGTTGCTCGACAGCCATGTATTGCTGATCGGTGCAGGCGGCATTGGTTGTCCGGCGATCCAGTATCTGGCGGCGGCCGGCGTTGGCACGATCAGCGTGGTTGATGATGATGTGGTCAGCCTGTCCAACCTGCAACGGCAGGTGCTTTATACAGCGAAGCGCAGATCGGGAGGCCAAGGTGGAGGCTGCGCGAAAGGCGGTTCACGGCTCAATCCCGATGTCAAGTTTAATGCCCTAAAAGAGCGTGTTACCGCGCAGCATGGTGCAGCATTTTTGGACGGCGTCGATGTTGGTTATCGACGGCAGTGATAATTTCAAAACCCGGTTGATCGTCAATGATTTGTGCCTTTCCGCGCGCGTCCCGTTGGTCAGTGCCGCCATCGGCCAGTTCCACGGCCAGATCGGCACCTTCACCGGCTGGCGCACCGACGCGCCCTGCTACCGCTGCTTCGTCGGCGACGCGCATGATCCCGACGATTGCGACGATTGCGCGACGCAGGGCGTGCTGGGGGCGATGTGCGGCCTGATGGGCAGCTTTGCAGCGATGGAAGCAATCCGGCTGCTGACCGGCTTTGGCGAGGCGGCTATGGGGAAGCTGCAATTTTCGACGGGCTGAAACCGGCGATGCGGACTTTGACACTGCCAAAGGATCCGGAGTGCGGGAGTTGCGGGACGTCAGTCGGCTAACATCTCCTCCACCCATTCCGGCACCAATTCGCGTCGCCGGCCCATGCCGGGCCTCATCAAACCAATGGCTGCCTTGTGATGGCTCCAGATTGAGCTCCAACGTCTTCACTTCTTGCGCCCGCGCCTCTTGGACAAAGCCCGCAGCCGGATAAACCGCCCCCGATGTACCGATGCTCACGAACAAATCCGCCCGGTGGAGCGCGTGGTAAATCCTGTCCATCGCATAGGGCATTTCGCCAAACCAGACGATGTCGGGACGCAACTGCCCGGCCACGCCGCATTCGGGGCAGGCGGGCCGGTGGATCAGGGGTTCCACGCCATTCAGGACGCTGATCGCAGGCGAGGCACCATGCAGTAAGATGTGTGCCGTGCATATGAATCAGGCGCCTGGCTCCGGCACGTTCGTGCAGATCATCGACATTTTGCGTGACAATGGTCAGGTCGCCCTGCCACCCGGCATCAAGCCGCGCGAGCGCATGATGCGCTGCATTGGGCTGCTTGGTCTGGATCGCGGCGCGCCGCATATCATAAAATCGCAGCACCAGATCGGGATCGCGGGCAAAGGCTTCGGGCGTCGCCACATCCTCGACGCGGTGTTGCTCCCACAGCCCGCCGCCTCCACGAAAGGTATCAATCCCGCTTTCCGCGCTCACGCCGGCGCCGGTCAGGATTACGATGTTGCGAATTTCTGTCATCTGGCCCATGAAGCACCAAATTTCCGGACGGGCAAGTAATGACAAAAATCGGCATCATCGGCAGCAGGGGGCGCATGGGACAGGCTCTGGTCGCGGCCATTGCAGAGGCGGGCCTCGCCCATGCGGGCGGCGTGGATCAAGGCGATGATCTATCCGCATTGGTTGCCGCATCCGATGTGCTCGTCGATTTCTCCTCGCCCCATGCGCTTGAGGCCAATCTCGATATCTGCGTGGCGGCGGGCAAGCCCGTGGTGATCGGAACGACGGGGCTGGAAGAGCGCCACCATTATCTGATCGATAATGCCGCCAAAGACATTGCTGTTTTGCAGACAGGCAACACCTCTTTGGGCGTTACCATGCTCGCGGCCTTGGTGCGCGATGCGGCGTCACGATTGGGTCCGGATTGGGACATCGAGATTGTCGAGATGCATCATAATAAAAAGGTCGATGCCCCATCGGGCACGGCTGTGCTGCTGGGCGAGGCCGCTGCTACAGGCCGCCGGATTGATCTGGCGGGCAACAGTGAGCGCGGACGAGACGGGATCACCGGCGCGCGCAAAGCTGGCGCTATCGGTTTTGCGTCGCTTCGCGGCGGTACGGTTGCAGGCGATCACAGCGTGATGTTTGCGGGCAACGAAGAGAGCATCACCCTGTCCCACCGCGCCGAAAACCGGGCCATTTTTGCGCGTGGCGCCGTGAAGGCGGCGGTGTGGCTTTCGGGGCAAGCGACCGGCCGCTACACCATGCCGCAGGTTTTGGGACTTTAATTATGGCCACCCCGCAAATCCCACTTGGCAGCGGCTTTGGCCACCATTCGACCGCGATGGAGGTGATTTCCGGAATCGACCTGACCGGCAAGACGGCGCTCGTTACCGGCGGCTATTCGGGGATTGGTACCGAAGCGGTAAAAGCATTGGTGAGTGCCGGTGCGTGGGTGATCGTAGCGGGACGCAGGCCGCAAGAGGCCGATGTGACGCTGGCCGATATCCGCGGGCAAGTGGACGTCGTCGCCCTTGATCTTGCCGATCCCGCGTCAATCGACACCTGCGCCGAAGCTGTCGCCAAGCTAACCGACAAACTCGACATATTGATCAACAACGCCGGAATCATGGCGGCCCCCTTGTCGCGCGATGCGCGCGGCTTTGAAGCGCAATTTGCGACTAACCATCTGGGGCATTTCCAGCTTACGGCAAGGCTGTGGCCGTTGCTCGCCAAGGCAGGCAAGGCGCGCGTGATTGCGTTGACCAGCGCGGCGCACAAACGGTTTGCCTTGGATGTTGGAGACCCCAATTTCCTGAACCGTGATTATGAGAAATGGACCGCTTATGGTCAGGCTAAATCGGCTAATGCGTTGTTTGCGCTGGAGCTTGATCGGCTCGCCGCACCGCATGGCGTGCGCGCCTTTGCCGTGCATCCGGGTGCAATCGCCACCAATCTGGGACGCTATCTAAGCCAAGACGAACTGAGCGCATTAAGCCCCTCGCGCAAGTCGGACAAGCTGGACGCCGAACAATCGGAATTTACAGCCGGCTCCGGCGGCCTTGACTGGAAAAATGCCGAAGCCGGGGCGGCGACAACAGTCTGGGCTGCTACGTCTCCATTGCTGGACGGCAAAGGCGGCGTTTATTGCAACGACAGCGATATCGCCCGGCTGATCGAGGGGCCGGAGGAATATAATGAATTCGGCGTAATGCCGCATGTGCGCGATGCGGACTTGGCGGAAAGGTTGTGGGCGATCTCGGAGGAGATGACCGGAGTGCAGTTCCAGCCTTAAATTAGGGACAGTATATAATTAATGCAGCTGTGAGCAGCGATTGGCACGAGGTTTGTGCCATTAATTATATACTGTCCCTAATTTAGGGCATCCGCCAGCACCATTTCCGCGCCCTTTTCCGCGATCATCAGCGTCGGCGAATTGGTGTTGCCCGATGTGATGTACGGCATGGCGGAGGCGTCTATCACGCGCAGGCCCATCAATCCCGCGCACGCGCAACCGTTCGTCGAGCACAGCTAGTGGATTTGACGCCGTGCCCATGGCCGCCGTCCCCACGGGGTGAAAAATCGTCGTGCCCAGCTCTGCCGCCGCCGACAATAATTCGGCATCGCTTTTGAGCGCGCTTCCGGGCTTAAACTCTTCGGGAGAAAACCGCGCCAGTGCCGCTTGCGCCGCAATGGACCGCACCAGTCGCAGCGAATCAACCGCAACTTGCCGGTCATCTTCGGTCGAAAGATAGTGCGGCGCGATGCGGGGGGATGCCAATGGGTCTGTGCTGGCGATCCGGATTTCGCCCCGGCTGGACGGGCGCAGATTGCAGACGCTGGCGGTAAATGCCGCAAAGTCATGCATCCCTTCGCCAAATTTATCGAGCGAGAGCGGCTGGAAATGGAACTGCAAATTGGGCGTCGCATAGTCCCGCGACGATTTGGCAAAAGCCCCCAGTTGCGATGGTGCCATCGTCATCGGCCCGCGCCGAAACAGCGCATATTCCATCCCCATCCACGCACGGCGGAATAGATTGGCATATTGGGTATTGAGCGTCGGCACGCCCTGCACTTTAAAGATCGGGCGGATTTGCAAATGGTCTTGAAGGTTTCTGCCTACACCGGGAAGTGCATGGCGAACGCCAATGCCTGCATCGCCCAGCCATGCCGGATCGCCAATGCCCGAAAGTTGCAGCAGTTTGGGCGAGCCAACAGCGCCGGTGGCCAGGATCACTTCGCCGCGCGCGGTTGCCGTGGACCGGGCTTCGCCGCGTCGGAAGGAAACACCCGTCGCCCGTTTTCCCTCGAACAAAATCCGCTCCACCTCGACCCCGGTTTCGATCCGCAAATTGGCACGGCTTTTTACCGGTTTCAGAAATGCCCGCGCCGCGCTCACTCGCCGTCCGGCGCGCTGGTTCACCTGAAAATAGGCGCAGCCTGCATTGTCGCCAGTGTTGAAATCCTCGATCCGATCAATACCGGCCTCACCCGCCGCTGCCCGGATCGCATCCAATATGTCCCAGCGAATACGCGGATTTTCCACGCGCCATTCGCCGCCGTTGCGGTGAAACTTTGTGTCGGGCGCAAAATGATCTTCGTGTTTCAGAAAATAGGGCAGCACATCGTCCCAGCCCCAGCCATTGAGACCAAGCCCTGCCCAGCCATCATAATCAGCCGACTGCCCGCGCATATAGATCATCGCGTTGATCGCCGAACAGCCTCCGATCACCTTTCCGCGCGGATAGGCAAGGCTTCGTCCATTCAGCCCCGCTTCGGCTTGGGTTTCGTACAGCCAGTCTGCGCGCGGATTGCCGATGGCGAACAGATAGCCGACAGGGATGTGAAACCATATCCAGTTGTCGTTGCCGCCCGCCTCAAGCAGCAGCACCCGATTGCGCGGATCGGCGGAGAGCCGGTTGGCGAGTAGGCAACCGGCCGAACCGCCGCCCGCGATCACATAATCATATTCGCCAATGCTGGGTGTCTCGCTATTCATAGCCACCCCCCTATGGGGCGGCGGGCGACACTGTCAAATGATGTGCGCCTATTTCGAAGCCAATTTCCGCGCGAAATGGGCCTGAACTGCACTGGCAACCGAACGCGCGACTTTCTGCCGCCCCGCCGCCGAGGAAAGGAAGACAGCATCGTCAGCATTGCTCAGATAGCCGGTTTCAAACAACACAGACGGGGTATCGGGCGCTTTCAGCACGATGAAGGACGCAAATTTATGGGCGTTATTCCGCATCACCAGATTGGGCTTTGCTTCGCGCATCAGCAATTTTGCGAAATTGGCGGAAACATTCATCGTTTCGCGTTGCGTGAGGTCGATCAGGATCGAGGATACTTCGGCATCAGCCCCGCCCAGATTGACGCCGTTGATGATATCCGATTTATTCTCGCGCGCGGCCAATCTTTGGGCTTCGCGGTCCGAAGCGACTTCGGACAAGGTATAGACGCTGCCGCCACGCGCTTCGGCATTTTCGGCGCTGTCGGCATGGATGGAGATGAACAGATCCGCCTTCATCTTGCGCGCCACGCCATAGCGATCCTGTAGCACCAGAAAACTGTCGGTATCGCGGGTCAACGCCACACGGACCCGGCCTGACCGCACCAGATCGTCGCGGATCGAACGAGCAATTGCCAGCGTCACATCCTTTTCGCGCGCTCCATTCTGCTTGCTGATCGTGCCCGGATCATGGCCACCATGGCCCGCATCGATCACCACCAACGGCAAGCGACCGTCGGCAGGGCCGTGGATTTTGGGCAAACCGCGCTGATTGCCCTTGCTGATCGGCGCGCTGACTTCATAGCGCTTTTTGGGTGGATCGGAACGAAAGCCTAGGGGTGGTTCAAAATTCAAACGCGGAAAACGCGCCTCCGTCGCCGGGACAATGGCAAGGCGCAAACTGCGGCCATCCGCAGCAAAAGCTGCATCGACAACCTTCATGGGTTCGCCAAGTTCAAACACCAATCTGGCTGTTTCGGCGTCGAACTGACCCTGCCTGATATTGGTAAAACTACCCATCGACGCTGCAGTGCTTCCCGTTTGGGCACCTTCGATATCAAGAGCGATGCGGTCCGGCCCCGCCAACGCGAAAACCGATGCCTTGCTGACAACATCATCAAACGTCACGGTGATCCCAGCCGCATCTGCCTGAACATCGCGAATGGCACCGGCTTCGGCAGGCCCCATGCCGAACAGCGCAGAAAGGATGGCGACAGATAACAGCATCGCCCCTTTATGTCCGCGCTCAACCGATCCCGTCCAGCGAATTTTGTTCAACGTCATCATATGCTCCACAACTATGATGAAGACCCAATTAAGGATGAGCGGGTAAGGTGTGGTGTCCAGAAAGGGTTAACTGGTAATTAGGCATGAAATTGGCCGACAGGCTTGCAAAGCCCTCTTTTTCCACAGCAGCACTTGCCCGCGCCATGGCAGAGTGCTAGCAGATCGGTCCGCGACTAAAGCTTGGTCTTTCCTCGCGCAAAGTGTCGGTAATTTTCTACCGGCGAATATCAGGTTGACGCTACATGTGGTATGACATTTCCCCTCTCACCGGTCCGCAAGGCTTCGGTGCTTGGGCTGGAAATGACGCACGCGCGATCCGCGCCCGCGGTACCGATGTAGCAGACGCATTTTCCGAATTACCGACCATATCCTCCGGTTCCGTTGCCCGTTGCAACGGCGGAAGGCTTGGCGGCATCACATCATCTTTAAATAATCGCGATTGCCCTGAACTCGACAAGGGAGGGGGGATCGCGCGGAGTATTCATAATGACCACGCGTATGTTAATCGACGCGCGGCACCGGGAGGAAACCCGGGTCGCAGTCGTCACTGGAAAACAGATTGAGGAGTTTGATTTCGAATTTGCAGAGCACAAGCAGATCAAAGGCAATATCTATCTCGCAAAAGTAACCCGGGTCGAACCGTCGCTTCAGGCGGCGTTTGTTGATTATGGCGGCAATCGCCACGGGTTCCTTGCCTTTAGCGAAATCCATCCCGATTATTATCAAATTCCGCGCGAAGACCGCGAACGGCTCCTCGCCGAAGAAGCGGAAGCCGCCGCTGAAGAAGCCGCCTTGCGCGAACAGGAAGAGGCAGAGGAAGACGCTGCTGGTGGCATCATCCGTTCCGAAGCCCGCGACGAAGAAGACGGAGATTTCATCGAAGTCGAGAGCGACGAGCATATCGATACTTTCGATGTGGCCGAAGGCGATATCAACGACAGCGAAGAGCCCGACCTTGACGCACATGGCGAAGGCAATGAAGACGCCGAAGCTGGCGAAGGTGAAGACGAGGGCCAGCGCGATGGTCGTCGCGGCAACAATCGCCGTCGTCGCGGTAAAGGCGGCGGGCGCGGCAATGCCCCCAAGGCCAGTGACGAGGCGCGCGCCAAGCGGATGAACCTGCGTCGCCGCTACAAAATTCAGGACGTGATCCACCGGCGTCAGGTGTTGTTGGTACAAGTTGTGAAGGAAGAACGCGGCAACAAGGGCGCGGCGCTGACCAGCTATTTGAGCCTTGCCGGCCGCTATTGCGTGTTAATGCCCAACACCTCGCACGGTGGCGGGATCAGCCGCAAGATTTCGAGCTCGTCGGATCGATCGCGGTTGAAATCGATCATCTCCGATCTCAGCCTTCCCTCCACCATGGGCTGCATCATCCGCACGGCAGGCCTTGCCCGGACCAAGCCCGAAATCAAGCGCGATTTTGATTATCTGGCGCGGCTTTGGGACGAAATCCGTGAACGCACCTTGAAGGGTGCGGCACCGATGTTGATCCACACCGACAGCGATCTGATCAAGCGCGCGATCCGCGATATCTATAACAAGGATATTGGCGACATATTGGTCGAGGGCACCGAAGGATTTAAGGCAGCCAAGGATTTCATGAAGCTGTTAATGCCCAGCCACGCAAAGCGGCTTCAGCATTATGCCGATCCCGTTCCGCTGTTTCAGCGTTACGGCGTCGAGGATCAGCTGAACGCAATGTATCAGCCGATCGTCCAGCTGAAATCGGGCGGCTATATTGTCATCAACCCGACCGAAGCGCTTGTGTCGATCGACATCAACTCGGGCCGTTCGACCAAAGAACATGGCATCGAACAAACCGCACTATCCACCAATTTGGAAGCGGCGCGCGAGATCGCTCGCCAGTTGCGTTTGCGCGATATGGCAGGCCTTGTCGTGATCGATTTCATCGACATGGATCACCACAGCAACGCCCGCAAAGTGGAACGGGCAATGAAGGATGCGCTGAAGCATGATCGCGCGCGCATCCAGGTGGGCCGTATCTCCAGCTTCGGCCTGATGGAAATGAGCCGACAACGGCTGCGTACCGGCGTGCTCGAAGCATCGACCCGGCAATGCCCGCATTGCGAGGGCACGGGTCTAGTCCGCACCGCATCATCTGCCGCACTTTCGGCGCTACGCTTGATCGAAGAAGAAGCCGCGCGCGGCCATGGCAGCTATATCCAGCTGGTCGCCAGCCAGGAAGCGACCATCTATGTGCTCAACAATAAGCGTGCCGAGCTCGCCGAGATAGAAGAACGCTACGGCGTCAGTGTGGCCATCGTCCCGAACAGCGAAACCGAAGGCGCAAAGATGACCGTCACGGCTTCGGGGCCGCGCCCTGAACAGCAGGTGATGCTTGCTCCGATCATCGATAACGATGACGATGACGATGATTTCGAAGAAGAAGCTTTTGAGGCAGAAGAAGACGAAGTCGTAGAACGTCCTGCTCGCCGCGCCGAAGGCGAAAGCGAGGCCGAAAGCGAAGACCGCAACGGCAAACGCCGCCGCCGCAGGCGCGGACGCCGCGGCGGACGCAACCGTGAGCGCGAAGAAGGCGAGCAACAGGCAGAAGGCGAAGTCGCTGGCGATGACGCCGGAGACGATGCTACTCCGACTGTGGACGCAGTGGCCGAAGAGGCTCCCGCACCTAAAGGCCGGTCTCGCGGGCGGCGCGGCAAGCGCAAGGATGAAGGCGAGGCCGTGGCCGAGGCTGAAACCGTGGAAACGCCCGCAGTCGTTGCCGAGGAAGCCGAAACGCCTGCGCCAAAACCGCGCCGTGGTCGCGCAAAGGCAAAGGTTGAGGCTGTCGAAGTCGAAGCCCCCGAAGCTCCGGAAGCCCCTGCCCCGGAAGCACTAGTCGAAGAAGCGCCAAAAAAGCGCGGTCGCGGCAAGGCTGCGGCCAAGGAAGAGGTGGCTATCACGGCGGAAACTCCGGCCGAAGCCGTAGCAGAGGAAGCACCGGCAGCCGAAGCCAAGCCCACAAAAGGCCGTGGCCGTAAAAAAGCCGCCGAGGCCGAACCCGCCGGAGAAGCAGTCTGGCGAAGATACCGGCCCTGCCCGTTCTGGCTGGTGGCAGCGCACCTTTGGATAAATAAGGCGATGCGCGAAGCTTCCTCGTCCACCCGAGATGGAGAGGAAGCTTCGCCGCGCTTCATTGCCCATTCAGCAAGCAAGGGCCATTTGCGCGCCATGGCATCTGCAAACCTCGAAAAAATCCGGCCCCGAAAAATCCGGTATAGCCAAACTGGCAATCATGCTGGGAGCAGTATCGCTGCTCGCCCAACCGGCGTCGGCACAATCCATCCTCCGCGATGCCGAGACCGAGGCGTTTTTTGACGAGATTTCGGCCCCGCTGATCCGCGCCGCCGGGCTTGAACCCAAAAATGTCGATATCGTGCTGATCAACGACAAATCGATCAACGCTTTTGTCGCGGGCGGGCAGGCCGTCTATATCCATTCGGGCCTGATCAACACCGCGACCACCGCCAACGAAGTGCAAGGCGTGATCGCACATGAACTGGGCCATGTCGTTGGCGGCCATGTCGTGCGCTATTCCGAAGGGATGGAGGCCGCGAGCGGGATTTCCATCGCTAGCCTGATCCTTGCTGCCGGGGCCATTGCCGCAGGTGCAGGCGAAGCCGGAATGGCGCTGTTGCAATTGGGCCAACGCGCAGCTCTGGGCAAATTTCTCGCGTTCAGCCGGGTACAGGAAAGCGTGGCCGATGCGTCGGGCGCGCAATATCTGTCCACCGCCGGGATTACCGGCAAAGGATCCATCGGCTTTTTCAAAAAGCTGCAAAATTACGAGT
Organism: uncultured Alphaproteobacteria bacterium; assembly: GCA_963732535.1. Taxonomy (GTDB): domain Bacteria; phylum Pseudomonadota; class Alphaproteobacteria; order Sphingomonadales; family Sphingomonadaceae; genus Sphingorhabdus_B. The sequence goes on from CAVSZW010000006.1 coordinate 44,823, forward strand.
TCCGCCTCGGCATCCCGCAAGAAGACAGCTATGATCGCACCCATCCGCTGTCGGGGGAACGCATCACCGTTTTGGAAGATGCCTATAAGGTTGATCCGGCTTGGAACACGCCGCTGAATGCGAAATGGGAAGAGGATTTCAAACGGGTAAAGGCTAAGCTTGCCGGCTATATTTCCGAACCCAAATCTACCCTGCGCGATTATCCCGAAAGTGATCAGAGCATCCCCGCCCGCTATGCGCGTGCCTATGCTTGGCATAAATCGGCCTATCCACAAAAGGCGCTGGACGAAGCCAATGCCTTGGTCGCGAAAAACCCCGATGATCCCTATTTTCTGGAATTGCAGGGGCAGATTATGCTCGAATCGGGCGATCCCAAAAACGCGCTGCAATCGCTACGCCGTGCCACCGACCTGTCGAGCAGCCAGCCATTGATCGCCGCAATTTTGGGCCATGCCTTGGTCGCGACCGAAGACAAGGATAATCTGGACGAAGCCGAACGGGTGCTTCGCGCCGCAGTTTCCAAGGATAATGAAAATCCGTTCGCTTGGTACCAATTGGGCGTGGTCTATCAGGCCAAGGGTGATGAGCCGCGCGCCGCGCTTGCCAGTGCCGAGCGCTATCTGATGGAAGGCGCGCCGCAACTGGCGTTGCCCAATGCCGCAATGGCGATGGCGGGACTGACTGAAAACAGCAAAGACTGGCTGCGCGCACAGGATGTGAAACTGGTGGCAGAGGCGCAGGTGGAAAAATGCGGAAGAAGAAGCGTTGATCGCCGCAAGAATTTGGTAGCGATCAACCACCTTGCCGTCTAATCCCCCGCTATGACTGACACCCAAAAATCCGGCAACAAGACCCTGTGGGTCATTGCCATCACCGCCATATTGCTGCTCGCCGTCGGCGGCACCTTCCTCTGGAAACAGGCGACACAGGCTTTGGTCAAAGACTATATCATTGCCAATCCCGAGATCATTACCGAGGCAATGCAAAATTTGCAGCGCCGCGAAACCGCGAGCAGGCTGGCTACGGCGGGTGGCGATTTGACAAAGCCTTTTCCCGGAGCCGTGGCTGGCGCAGCCGATGGCGATGTCACGCTGGTGGAATTCACCGATTATAATTGCGGCTATTGTCGCAAATCGGTGGAGGATGTCGCTCGGTTGGTGAGCGATGATCCAAAACTGCGCGTGGTTTACCGTGAGCTACCCATCCTGTCCCCCTCCAGCCGCGATGCCGCGCGCTGGGCGCTGGCCGCAGCACGGCAAGGCAAGCACAAGGCATTCCACGACGCGATGTTTGCGGCAGGGCCAGCCGATGACGCATCGATCCGCGCCGCCGCGCAAAGCGCCGGGCTGGATATGGCCCGCGCCGAAGCCGATGCCGATGCTCCCGAAATCGCCGCCGAGATCGACGCCAATCTGGCGATGATGCAACAGGTGGGCTTCACCGGCACACCTACCTTTGTGATCGGCGGCCAGATTATCGAGGGAGCACAAGGCTATGGTGCGTTGAAGGCAGCGGTTAAGCGGGCACGCGAAGCCAAAAGCTAAGGCGAGATACAAAGATATCAAAACTAACCGTAGTGCTGAGCTTGTCGAAGCACGCTTTGCCGATAAGCGCCGTTGGCCTCTGGCCGCCTTCGGCCCGACAGGCTCAGGGCTACGGTAAAATTTCCAGATGGACTCACTATCCCTTGCGCCCCTGCGCCACCACATACCATTCGACCGAGCCCTTGCGGCTCGCAGGAGGCTTGGCATGTTTGACCGTGGCGAAATTCGCTTTCAGGATTTTCAGCATTTCGGGATCGGTGCCACCTGCAAAAACCTTGGCGACAAAATCGCCGCCCGGTTTAAGGACGTCGACGGCGAATTGCACGGCCGCTTCGACCAACCCCATGGTGCGGAGATGATCGGTTTGCTTATGTCCCACAGTGTTCGCTGCCATATCTGACAACATCAGATCGGGCGCACTGCCCAAGGCTTCGATCAATTTGTCGGGGGCGGCATCGTCCATGAAGTCCATTTCAAAAATGGTTACTCCCTCGATGGGATCGACCGGCAACAAATCGATTCCGGCGACCGGCGCATTGGGCAGGCGCTTCCGCACCACTTGTGCCCAGCCGCCCGGAGCCAGCCCCAGATCGACCACGGCTTTCTTGCCTTTCAAGAAATGGAATTTCTCGTCGAGCTCGATCAGCTTATAGGCCGCACGGCTGCGATACCCTTCGGAAAGGGCGCGCTTCACATAAGGATCGTTCAACTGCCGTTCGAGCCAGCGCGTCGATTGCGGCGTGCGTTTGCGCGCCGTTTTCACGCGCTCCTTGGTTTTCAGGCTGCGGCCCGATTGGTTGCCGCCAAAGATAGGTTTCGTCATCGCCGCCGCCTTTTTCCGTCATTGGCCATTAATCCGCGCAATATCCCTTCGCGGATGCCCCGGTCTGCAATCCCCAGACGCTTGCCCGGCCAAACTTCGAATATTGCCTCAAGGATCGCGCAACCAGCGACAACCAGATCAGCGCGTTCGGTGCCGATGGTCGGAATTTCGGCACGGCCCGATGGTGGCAATTCCGCCAATTGCCGGCAAATTGCCAGCATAGGCGCGGTCTCCATATGCAAGCCATCGATCTGCCGCCGGTCATAAGAGGTGAGGCCCAGATGCACACTGGCAAGCGTGGTCACCGTGCCCGACGTGCCCAGCAAGCGGTGCTCACCCTGCCCCACCGGCAAACGTGCGGCAAATTCCGACAGCTTTTCATGCACTTTTTTCATCATCAACGCATAGCTGCGTGCGAGCGAAGCCGGATCAGTGCCCTCGTCAGGAACGCTTTCGGTGAGCGAAACCACGCCCCAGGGAATGCTGTGCCAATCGAGGATTTCGGGAACTGCCTTGTCGGTGGAAACCAGCACCAGTTCGGTCGAGCCGCCACCAATATCGAAAATCAGCGCGGGGCCTTCGCCCGGTTCAAGCAAAGCGTGACAGCCCATCACGGCCAAACGCGCTTCCTCTTCGGCGGTAATGATATTCAGCACAATTCCCGTCTCGCGCCGCACGCGTTCGATAAATTCCGCGCCATTTTCGGCCTGTCGGCAAGCTTCGGTCGCCACCGAACGGGCGAGCACGACATTGCGGCGTTTCAATTTGTCGGCGCAGATCGACAGCGCCTGCACAGCCCGGTCCATCGCCTCCTCGCTCATCCGTCCATTAGTGGCGAGGCCTTCGCCCAGCCGGACGACGCGCGAAAAGGCATCAACGACAGTAAAGCCATCCTGCGCCGCGCGGGCAATCAGCAAACGGCAATTATTGGTGCCCAGATCAAGCGCGGCATAGGCCGTCTTGCCCAGCCAGCGCGGACGCGGCAACGGAAAAGACTCGCCGTTTGGTTTGGCCGCATTGATCCCTTCACGCACAAGCTGCGGTTCAGGCGAAAAGCCCCCTGACGGTGCCGCTTCGGCGGATTTCCGGCGGTTTGGCCCCTTGTTCCGGGAAGCCTTGCCCCTGCCACCTCTCTGCGGCGATGGTGCGATAACGTCGCCCATGGCCGTACACATTCTCTTATTTTCTATCCGGTTGCGGGAAATGCCGCCCGGTACTTGAAGGCGCAGAGATAGCGACAAGGCGTTAAGATATCAAGCACGGGGCGTAATCCCAGGCGAAAGCGTCTCGACGCCAATTGACAGCGACCCAGCGCCAGACTAATGGCGGCCCCGATATTCCCCGGTCGTCTAACGGTAAGACTACGGACTCTGACTCCGTCTATTGAGGTTCGAATCCTTACCGGGGAACCATTTACCCACCAATTCACGCCGCTTGTTTGAACCCGAACCACTGGTCGCGGGCGATGGCTGCTGCATCTTGCCAAGGCTGACGTTGACGGGTGATCGCGGTGCGGTGGGCATCGGCTTCGTCGGGGGTGAGTGGGCGTTCATAGTCCGGATCGCCGAATATCATGCCGCCATCGTCGAGGAAATCGAGCTCGTCAAACTCCGCATTTTCCGGTGGCGGAAAATTGGTACGCCATTCGCATTGATGGTCATCATACCACACGCTTAGGCGGGCGGCGGCGACGTCCGGCGCTTCATCGAGCAGATCGGGAACATTCTCCGCATCCCCAGTAATCTGGGAAAGTTCACGCTCAATCGCCTGTTCTTCGTCAATATCGGGTTCGTTCTCTTGACCGGCATCGCGTGCCGCACAAAACAGCGCCGCCGCCGCCCCGCTGCCACCCTTTTCGATCAGATCGAGGAAGGCTTCAAAATCCTGCACCACCAATTGCACCTGCGCCTCGCGGCTGTGCTCGGCAGCCTGTACCTGAGCCATCCGGTCGAGGCGCGAGAGCAGCCCCATGCTGAGCTTATTGTCATATTTGCCGCGCAGCGTGCCACCGTCGTCCAGCTTCATGGTGGTTTCTTCATAGCCGTGAAGCGCGCGATCCATCAGCGTCGAAGATACAACCTCGCGTGAGATCAATATAGCGGCATCCCAGCCCAGACGAAAGGCCGCACCTTCGCGGCGAAAGCGAAGATTATAAGCGGCACGCGGCGATTTTCCGGCCTCTTTCGCCGATTTCATAATGCTACCGGTGCAGGCCAGCGCCTCCAGGAACAACCGCTGGCAGGCGGGTGTCCAGTGATAGGCGTTGCGCGTTTCCGCCGCCATATCGTCGCCTGTTTCGGTATCGGTTTCTATCGGGTCGCGCCCGCCGCAAATCCCCGCACCATCCTGAATTTCATTCCACATATTGCCCATCATCAATCTCCTTATCGGAAAAATGATGAATTATAATGTACCATATAGGATGTAGGACAGCGATTTTTACGCGAATTATCCGAATTTAATTTGCCTAGGCGCGGCGACTTTCGGAGAATTCAAAGAAGCTTTTTCGCATTCGTGCGCGATTGGCGGCCAATCCGGTAAAAATATCAAAGGCTTCTGCGGCTTGATTGATCGCCATGCCACTGCCATCCAGCGTCTGGCACCCTTTGCGTCGCGCTTCGCACAAAAAGGCGGTTTCGAGCGGGAAATAGACGATATCTGCAACCCAATGGCGGGCGTTGATCGCTTCGGCGGGCAAAGGCAGCCCGGGCATTTTGGCCATGCCCATCGGCGTTGCGTTCACAATGCCATCGGCGGTTTCTGCCGCCTCGGACGCGCTGTTGGCAAAGGCGACACGGCCCTCACCATAGGCGGTTTCAAGCTGATGCAAAAGCGACGTGACTTTGCCGCTATCCACGTCTGACAACAGCAACGTGCCGACCCCGCTTTGCAGCAATGCGTGGGCCGTTGCCGAACCAGCGCCACCGCAACCGAACTGCAACACCCGTCCCATCGCCGCATCGACCAGCCCGGCCTTCATACTTGCGGCAAAGCCTGTGACATCGGTGTTATAGCCAATCCGTTTACCGCCGGTAAAATGCACGGTGTTGACCGCGCCGACCAATCGCGCCGCATCGGACAGATCATCGAGATACTGGATCACGGTTTGCTTGAACGGGTAAGTGATGTTTAACCCGGCAAAGCCTGCCGCTTCGGCCTCTTGCAATTGCCGCTCCAGATCGGCCCCGGTCCGCCCGAGGGCGGAGAAATCGAAAAGCGTGTAGCGCAAATCAAGGCCTAGCGCCGCCCCTTCGCGTTCGTGCAGCCAGGGCGAGCGCGAGGCGAGGATATCGCAACCAATAAGGCCGGTGCGGACGACCCTCGCACCGGCCTCTCCCCCTGAAATGGAAGGATTATTGGACATTTTAAGTTCCTGATCGTGGATCAGAAGCCAACCTTCACGCCCATGAAGAACGAGCGCCCGATAACGTCATACAATGCAGTATCGGTTTGCACCTGGTTGCTGGCCACAATCGGCAAGCCCCGGTCGAGCAGGTTGTTCACACCGGCCCGGAACTGGATTTGGTCATTCACCTTCAGATTGGCGAACATATCCCACAGATTATAGGGCTTCACGCCAACCTGCACGTTGTTCGGTGATGTTACGAAGCTCGAATCCTTGAGCGATCCCTGATGCCGCCAGCGCAGGCCAAAGCCAAGCACGTCTGACTTATAGCCAAAGGTGGTGAGCGCTTTCCATTTCGGAGCGGCACGCGGCGGAACGCTGCCGGGGCCGGCACTGCCCGAACTGATCCCGGTATAATCAAGGAACGCCGCACCCGGCAGCAGCTTGATCTTGTAATTGTTCAGATAGCCAATGGCGGAATCGATATACAGCTTTCCGCTATCCGCGATGAAGCGTGCGGGCACGCCCCAATGCATCTGGACTTCCACACCATCGGTTTCGAGCGCACCCAGATTCAGGAACGGCGTCGAAACGTTGATCAACTGGCCAGTTGCATCGCGGCTGATCAGGCTGCAAAATTCGTTGGTCGCGCTGTAGGTCGGGTTGCTGCCATCCAGATTGTAGCATTTGGAAAACACGGTCGCGCCGGGAACGCCCGAAATCACGTTCTTGATCTTGATGTTGTAATAATCGACCGAAAGCGAGAAATCGCCAAGGATGCCGTCATTTGCCGGGGCATTGAAGACGCCGCCGATATTGATAGGTGTTGGCCTTTTCCGGGGTCAGATTCAGATTGCCCGAAACAATCGCGCCCGTTGCCGTGGTCTGGAATTGGTACGAACTGATCGTGCCGGCGGGATGCCTTGGGCAACACACAAAGCCGCAACCTGCGCGCCATTCGCGCCGGTACGGGCAGACGAGCGGATGTCACACGGATCGCCAAGCGCGCCCGGAGGCGTACCGATCGCCAGCTGCTGCCCTTGCGGCGGCGAGAAGAGTTCGCCGATATTGGGGGCACGAACCGCGCGCTGATACGAACCACGGAACAGCAGTTCATTCACCGGACGCCAGCGGGCATCCGCCTGATAGGTCTTGGTCGTTCCAACCGTGGAATAATCGGAATAGCGACCAGCTGCGCCAATCGACAGTTCCTGGAAGAACGGCTTGTCGGAAATCAGCGGAATATCGATCTGAGCTGCGATTTCCTTCACCGAAATGCCCTTTTTGGAAAGCGGCAAGGTGTTCACCACCGATTCCACATTGCCGCCGGGGGCAAAGCCGCTCGCCGCCGTGAAGTTGATGTCTGGCGCAAAGGCATAGGTGTTTTTGCGATAGCTGCCGAGCAACGCCAACTGGGCAGGGCCAGCTCCCAAATCAAACAATTCGCCGTTGACCTGTGCCTGGAACTGCGTCTGGGTCAGATCTTCTTTGTTCACCGCATTGGTCGTGATGAACGCACGGCATTCCGGCGAAAGCGAACGGGCATTGGCAGAGCCAAACGGATTGAAACCGCCGGCACACAGCGACCGGCCGCCGTCGGCGGCGTTCAGCAAACGCTGAACCTGCGATTTGAGCACGGCATTTCTGTTGGTCAGCGTGTGCTTCGATTTGTCATAGGAACCGAAAACGTCATAGGACCATGTGTCCGACAAATTGCCCTGGAAGCCGAGCAGATATTGCTGAACCTTGTAATTTTCGTCGAAAATCTTGTCTGGCACGCCCACATAACGCGCGCTCCAGTTGAACGGAGCCAGCGGATTCACCGTGCGCGATGCAAGGATCGTCCGCAGATCGTTCGGGATAAACGGATTGGTCACAGGAATCGTCGTCAGCGTCGCAAATTGCGTCAGGCTGCTGCCGCTTTCTGACGAAACCGTCAGGTCAACATAGAGGAACTGGCCATAGGCCGTGAGTGCTTCGGAAAATTCGAATTCGCCTTTGACGAAAGCCGGTTTTGCGTTTGAGCGAGTTCAAGAATTGGATCTGCTGCCCCACGGGCTGGCGCACGTTGCCGCCGACAACGGCATAACCATCGCTGCCATTAGGTCCGCGATAGTTGAGCGCGCCGGTTTGCGTGAACAAGGTGCCGTCATTGTTGAAGCCCAGGTTTGAGCCAAGCGGGTTGCGCGCGCCGGCGATGCCATAGCTGTTGAACAATGCGGTGACAGCAGCGGCGCTTGGCGCGTTGGCTGGCACTGGGAACAAAGGTACCAAAGCCGATGAAGCCCGACGGCACTTTGTTGGAGAAAAATGAGCGGCGGCTGCCCTGCAACGGGTCTTGATCGGCATAGCTGATCGCAGCGAGAATGTTGCCGCGACCGCCAGCAAATTTGGCACCATAAGGCGAGCGATGCGTTGAACTTGGCCGCATCGCCGCGTTCGCTGATATTATATTGGGCGTCGGCGCGCGAAGCCTTCAAAGCCGCGCACCGTTTTGAAGTTCACAACGCCCGAAATGGCGTCCGAACCATAAACCGCCGAAGCACCGCCGGTGATCACGTCAATCCCGCCGATGATCGATTCCGGCATGATGTTGACGTCAACATTGCCCGAAATGTCCGAAACCGGAAGGCGCTTGCCGTCGAGCAACACGAGGTTGCGGTTTGATCCGAGGCCGTGAAGGTTGATCGTGGCGCGGCCGCCCGTTCCCTGGCCACCCGTCGCGGCGTTGCCCGATGTGGTGAAGCTTGGCACCTGGTTCAGCGCATCGTTCAGGTTGACGGCGCCGCTTTCGTCGATGGCGGTTTCGCCAACGGTGACAATCGGGCTGACGGCGGTGTTGTTGGCGCGGCGGATCAGCGAGCCGGTGACGACGATGTCCCTGTCGTCGGAGGCCGAAGCTTCTTCCTCGACAGCATCTTCGGCTTCCTGCGCGAAAGCAAATGTGGACGATGAAAGCGCGATGGCGGCAATCGATGCCCGCACGGCGAAACGGCCTATTTTACGCATGACAGATATTCCTCCCGTTGGCGCGGGGGAGTGCGTGCGACTCGCCTCCGCATTGTGTACTAACTGGTACGGGTGATGTACTATCTAGTACATGTCAAGCGCAGTCGCGCCTTTTCGCGCAAGAAAATTGCCATTTGCATATGATTTTTCAATCTTGTTGCAGCGATGCAACAATTTGCGGTCGATTCCAGAACGGCCTCTATGCCGCATCAGCCCTAAACCGCCCGATCACAAAAGCCGCCAGCGCACAGATCAGCAAGGGCACGCAATAGGCAGCGAACAGCGCCCAAAGCGGGGCCTTAGCCGCAATCAACATGCCGCCCATCCACGGGCCCGACAACCGCGCCGCTGCGCCCAATGCCCATCGCAATGCCAATACCCGTCGCGCGGCAGCGCGAAGGATAGACCGAGGCGGCGAGCGGCCACACGCCATTATAGCCGCCCTGCAACGTCACCCCGATGATGAACGCCAGCGCCAAGGCGAGCGAGAGAGTGAGCGGCACGGTGGCGAAAATCATCATCGTCACCGCCGCCGAAACCAGCAGCGCGGGAATCAATTTGCCCAGCGGAACGCGCACCGCGAGCCAGCTCATCGTCATCGTGCCCACAAAAGCCCCGAAATTATAGATGGCGCCTGCATAGATGCTGTTGGTTTCGGACAGTCCGGCCTGGATCGACAATTTGGTGATCCAGCTGAGGATGAAATAGAGCACCATCAGCCCGAAGAAAATCGCCGCCCACAGCCACAAGGTCCGGTGGCGCAATCCGGGAAGGAACAACTCTCCCAAGCGGACACGCGGGGCTTCGTCAGTTGCGGCAATGGCATCGCTGCTCGGGCAATACAAACCATGCAATGGGCAGCATCAGCACCGTCAGCCAGCCCGCCCAGAGCAACAGGCTTTGCCAGTGATAGACTTTCAGCAGGGCAGCCACGGCAAAGCCGGTGAACACCGCGGCGAGCGGAAAACCTGCCTGCACAATCCCGACCGCCATATTCTGGTCGCGCGCTGGGGCCGATTCCGAAGCCAGCGCGGCCATCGCGGCGAGCACCGTGCCAATGCCAAGGCCAACAACCATCCGCGCTGACCACCAGCGCGCCAAGGCTCGACACATAACCGCAAGCAATCATCCCCGCCGACATCAATGCCAATGCCGCCATGATGATCCGTTTCCGCCCGAACCGGTCTGCCAGCGGCGCGATCAGCAATGCGCCCAGACCCATGCCGAGAAGCCCGGCGCTAAACACGCTGCCCATCGTCGCATCGGGCACTTTCCAGTCATCCTGCAAGGCTTGGCGCACGAAGGTGACGATGTTGACGTCCATCCCGTCGACCATGTTGATCAGAAAGCACAAGGCGACGATCATCACCCCTTGCCGCGTCCAATGCGCGGCGGCGTTTGCGCTTGCTGTTACCGGTTGAGCCATGGTGCAGTTCCTCCCAGAAATTCTTTTAAATCATACCGTTAGTGCTAAGCTTGTCGAAGTACGGCTCGCAGCCACGCAAAACGCCGTTGGCCCTCTGGCCGCCTTCGGCTCGACAGGCTCAGGGCTGCGGTTTAACTTGAATTCCTCCTCCTTTAATCTCTTATCCGCCCCGCAACGGGCGGGGGCGGTGGGCTGTTTTGTCCACTCGGCCAGCAAAGGCAGCGCCTTGGCGTTGGGCCAATCGATCATCGCAACCGCCAAAATCAAAGCGCATCAGCTTTGGCTTTTTCGCATCGAAAGCCGCCCAGCCCGGATTGCCCGTTTTGGCAAATTGCACGATTGCGCCCGACATGCTGTCGGACAAGGCCCGATCCTCCGCGCTCCAATCGCGCGTTGGGCGAAACAGGTTCAGGCTTTCGAGTGTCCGCAGAAAATAAGGAACCTCGCCGGTGTGATAGGCCCCGACCGTCGCCGGATCATGATCGGCAAAGGTGATGCCCGGCACATAAGGCTGCCGCCGCGTGAAGAAATAGGCAAAGGCGGGCGCCTTGCCCCAACGCTGGTTGGCGTCTGCCCAAAGATACATTTGCCGCCCGACTGACATATCTCGCATCAGATCAACGAGCGCGCGCTGGACGCTGGCTTCGTCCTTTGCCGGATAGGCTTTGAGTACGGCATCGGCGTTGGTGGCAAAGGCCGCGCGCACGACGGCCTCATATTCGGCCACCGTCTTCGCTGGCCCCAGATTGGCGAAGCGTTCGTCGCGGGTGAAGCCAAGCATTACCGGCACGTCGCTCTGTTTCTGCATACCAAAAGTGAACGCTGCTGTGCCGATGATATGCGCGCCGTCAATCACAATGGCATTGCCGGGCGTAACCGGGCGATGCAGCAAGGATCCGGTCGCCGCTGATGTCGCGCATCGCCTCGATCGAAACTGCGCCAAGCTTTTCCTGCAGGGCAATTCCGGCCTCTTCGCCCATGAGCCAGCGGCATTGGCCCCATATTCCCGCCATGCGGGCTACCGCTCATCCCGACGATCTTATGGAAAAGCCCCTTCGCCTTTTGATCGATCTGCAACAGCGAAACCGACATCGATCCCGCCGACTGCCCCATGATCGTGACATTATCGGGATCGCCGCCAAAGGCCGCGATATTGCGTTTGATCCATTCGCAGCGCCGCGACCTGATCCATCAGCCCGTAATTGCCCGAATGGCCGCCGCCTTCCTTGGTGAGTTCAGGATGCGCGAGAAAGCCCATCGGCCCGACGCGGTAGGCGATATTGACGCGCACCACGCCTTTTTCCGCCAATCCCTCGCCCGAATAATTGGCCATGCTGGCCGAACCGACGGTGAAACCGCCGCCGTATATCCAGACGACCACAGGCAGCTTTTCGCCGGAAGCCAGTGTCTCTGGGGAGGCGACCAGATATTGAGGTAGAGGCAATCCTCGCTGGTCGCTTCGGTGCCGAAATAATGGTTCATCGTCCGCCCGCGACCCGATTGCAGGCACATCGGCGCAGAGCGGTCGGCGTGGAAAGTGCCGTCCCATTTGGCGGCAGGCTGCGGCGCTTTCCAGCGTAGTTCTCGAACAGGCGGCGCTGCAAAGGGCACGCCCAGCCAAGCCTCACCCCCGATCTCAGCGTCTTGCCTTCCAGTGCCCCGCTTTCGACCGCCACAGTCTGTGCTGCGGCAGGAGCCGTCAGCAACAGCGCCAGAGCAGCGGCAAGTGCTCTCACTTTGCGTTGGCTTTCAATGTTTTGTGAAAGAAATCAAAGGTCGCGTTGGTCGCTTTCAACGTGGCCGCCTTGGTTTCGGCATAGGTCGCGCCGACGAAGCTATGATCAACGCCGGGGATGTAGATTGATTCAACGCTCGCCCCGACCGCCTTCAACTTTGCCTCCGCAGCACGAGATTGGCGAGACATCGACGACGGCATCCTTCTCCCCGTGGATCAGCAGCGAAGGCGGGTCTTTCGCGTCGATATAGCTTATCGGACTGACTGCCGAGACGAGACTTGCCGGGCATTCCGATGGCTTGCAGCGCAGCAGCATATTTTCCGGATTATTGGCGCTGGCTTGATTTGCGGAACGCGCGAGCATCGGCGCAAAATCGAAAACGCCGTACCATGAAACGAGCGATTGCACGCATTCACTTCCCGCCACATCGGTTCGCGGATTAGCGTCGAGGAAGTCGTCACCGCAGCTATAGGCGGTAAGGGCACTCAAATGCCCGCCCGCCGAACCACCCCATACGCCAACCCGCGAGGGATCGATCCCGTATTTCGCTGCGTTCGCCTTTAGAAAACGGATCGCCGCTCGGCTATCTTGCAGTTGGGCCGGAAACGGCGCTTCACCCGAAAGGCGGTATTCCAAGCTCGCAACGACAAAGCCTTCGCTCGCCAGTTTGGCCAGCACCGCCGGAAAGTTCGAGAGCGCCCCCGAATGGCGGGTATGCCCGGCAACCCAGCCGCCGCCGTGGATATACAGCACCAGCGGCTTCGCTCCGCCTTTTTTGGGCGGCATATAGATATCGACGACCAAAGGGCGAAAACCGGGAACCGTCGAATAAACGACATCGGCATGGCTGGTGACCCCGCCCGCCCATTTGGCGATTCGCTCCGGATAGACATCGGTGAGTGCGGGCTTTTCCGAAACAGGAAAATCGCGCTGTGGCGCGGCGTGGACGGTGGCTGAAAGTCCGGCCAGCGCCAACAAAACGAGCAAAAATTTCCGCATCCCCGATCTCCCAATCTTGATTACCGTACGAGTTCGTACATTAATCGACCGTGACAGGCAACGGGGTGCTTTTAGGTAGCGATCCCTATTTGCGAAGCCAGGCCAGAATGATCTGCGCGATCTGGTCCCGCCGCCGCGCACGCACCTTGGGACTATCGAAATCAACCTCGAAATTATGCTTGAAGGTGTGACGGTTCGAACATTGTAAAAGCACAGCGCGCTGATCGACATGTGCAGATCCACCGCATCCACGCCATCGCGGAACAGACCCTGCACCACGCCCTTGTCCACAATAGCCTTTAACGCGGCGATCACGCTGCGGTTGCGTTCTTTCAGGCCGTCGACATGGGCGATATGTTCGCCGTGATGAATGTTTTCGTTCATCACAAGTCGCACAAAATCAGGATGTTGGACGTGATAATCGAAGGTATGCCCGATGATCGCGCGCAATGCCTCGTCTGCGGGCAAATCCTCAAACTTTGCATCTTCTTCCTGTGCACGGATCAGCGCATAGGAGCGTTCAAGCACCGCGCGATACAGCTCTTCCTTGCCGCCGAAATAATAATAGATCATCCGTTTCGACGAATTGGTCTTCTCGGCAATCTCGTCGATCCGCGCGCCGGACAGGCCCTTGTCGGCAAATTCGCTGGTGGCGACATCAAGGATATTGTTGCGTGTTTCGTCGGCATCATTGCGGCGGGATTCGGCACGGCTAAGGGGCTTGGGCAAAATGGGATTCCTGAAAAATGAGTCAGGACTTCGTTATACCAAAGAAGTGAAATTGCCAGTTTTTATGAATCGGCAGCTCTGAAGGCACGCCGAATGGGCGTCTGGCTGTCAAACGCCCTTCGACAGGCTCTGGAGTGAGGTTACTGTCCTACCACTTCCCACACAAGCCGAAGTTAGAAATCAATCTGCGCGCGCACGCCGATTGTGTCTGCCGAATAATCATTCACACCGCCCGCCAGCACATTGGCGTCTTCGAGTTTCAAATGGCCGTAATTGGCAATGAAGCGGACATATTCGGTGGGGATCCAGACCATCGACAGGCCGTAAATCTGCTGCTTTCCGCCAACAATCCCGGCATCGACCAGATCGAGATAGTCATAGCGCGCATTAATCTGAAACGCACCCATCCCGCCTTTGCCGAACGGATTTTTCGGCTTCACGCGATCAATCACGCCGCCCTTATAGCCAAGCGTATCGTCGGTCAGGAACAGACCTGCTTCGGCATAGCCGCCAAAAAAGGTGGGATCGGCGAGCGCGCCGGGGCGGTTTGCCGTCAGCCAATGGCCTTCGCCGGTGGCATGGAAGCGGCCATTGTTGGCAAAGGCTTCGACGCCATAGCTGCTTTCACCCGTCGCGGAAAAGGCGCGGGTATCGACCAAGCGCACGTCGGTCGTGCGGGTGAAGGGCCGGGCGCGATAGCGCGCGGTGGTGGCAAAATCGTTGAACTTGCGGGAATGCACCGAGCCGCCCAGATGCAATTGCGTGCTGCCCAGTTTCGGCATGAAGACCGCACGACCATCAAAGCTGCGGCTGTTGTTGCCGTCATTGTTGAGGTCTGCCGCATTGTCGGCAAAGACGCCGCCCTGCACCAGAAATTGCTTGGCATTATAAGTGGCGGACAGGCCAACCCGCCGTTCCGCGCCGAACGCTCCGTAATAGCTTGAGCGTTCCATGAAGCTGGTAAAGAGATCGCTCGACATGTCCTCAAGCCCGACAAAGGGTTTGTGTTGGCCCAGCGTCACGGTCGCATCGCCCGTTTTATAGGTCAGATAGACATCGGTCAGTTCCACCCCGCTATTGGCAAAATCGGCCTCGACGCGGTAGCCAAAGCCGCCGGGGATCGTGCCGTCCACACCCAGATAAGCGCGGCGGAATTTGGTCGCGGTGCCGATGCTGTTGGTAACGATGGGCCGCGAAGGATTGACCGAGGCAACATCCATCTGAAGCCGACCGCGCGGCTTAAAGCTCCAGCCGCCCTCTGCGGTAATTTCGGGTGCACCCTTTGAACTTGATTTCAGGGCCGCCCTTTTTCTCGGGCGCGGGAGCGGCAACCGGAGCAGGCAGGAGCTGCTGCAACCGCATCCATCCTTGCCGATATCGCCGCCAATTGTGCCTTCAATGCCGCAACTTCGGAGCGGAGCGAATTGATCTCGCTATCGCCCGATTGCGCGAATGCAGGGGAAGCGGAGCCGAGAGCAACCGCTGCAACACTGGAAAACAAGGCTAATTTGATAACATTCATGGTGCAAAGGCTCCCGCAGCTTGCGACAGGTTACCCCGCTGCAATTTGCAGGAGCCGTCCCGTCCGTTGACGGGCGCACTATGACAGCTTTGTTACACCTTTGTGACAGTCATGTGATGACGCCCAAATGAAAGCCCCCGTCAAAACTTGACCGTAGCCTCCACGCCAAAGGTGCGCGGTGCGTTGAAATTGGCATAATCGCCAACCACCGTGCGGAAATTGCCATCAATCGGCACGCGGTTCGCATTGGAGCGGCGGTAGATATGCTGTTCGTTTAACAGATTGCGCGCCCAAGCGGAAAAGGTGAGCGTCTGGCCACCTTCGCCCATTGCAATGTCGGCAATCGCCAGCCGCGCATTCACGATGAAGCTTTTGTCTGCCAATACCGGTTCGTTATCGAAGGTATATTGCGGCCCCGAATAATTGGCATCGATATGCAGCTTCAACGCCATGTCGCTGTTGGCGCTGAGCGGCAGCGTATAATCCGCAGACCCCGAAAGCGCGTGTTTGGGCGTATAGACGATGAACAGCGGCTGCAACGGATTGCCGACTACCAGCGGATTCGGCGTCGGCGGAACTTTCCAGTAGGTGTAGGCATAAGAAAGGTTCATCGACAATTCGTCGGTCGGACGAACCGTCAAATCAGCCTCGATCCCCCGGATTTTGGTGGCGCTGGGGGCGTTTACCGTTTCCAGCGTGTGCCGCACTTGGCCGTTGGTTTGCACCAGATAGAAATCGAAATCGAACTGGCTGTTTTTGCGGTTCATCATATAGCCCGCGATATTCAGACGGACCTTGCGGTCAAACAGATCGGTCTTGATCCCCGCTTCATAGGATTGCACGCTTTCCGGGCCAAAGGTGGCGAAATTGATCGAACGCGAACTGGCACCACCGGCACGATATCCGGTCGAGTATTTGGCATAAAGATTGACCCCTTCGGCTGCATCCCACGCAAGGATCGCCAGCGGATCGAAGCGGCCATAAGAGAATGCAAAGGGAAAGCTCGAAGCGACATTATTGACCCGGTACAGATCGCCGCGCTTCTTATCCTTGGAATAGCGACCGCCCAACGTCAGGTGCAGGCTGTCCATCCCGCCCGGTGTCCAGGTGAACTGGCCGAACGCGGCATAGCTTTTGGTGAAAGCTTCGCTGGCGCGCGAGATCGAAAGATTGGCGGGCTGCCAGGTTTGCGCGTCGCGGATCGTATAGTTGGTTCCGGTCGCGTTCCACGTATTGGTGTTGGGAGTCGCGGCGATTTCGCCCGCCTTTTCGTTGAAATAATAAAGGCCAAAGACATAGTCGATTTCAGGGAAGCTACCGACAGCCTGCAATTCCTGGCTGAACTGGCGCTGTTCAAGGAAGGAGAGGCTGTAGCGGCTGAACGACCCGTTTGGCAGGAACGAAGGGCTGCGGTGCGCGCCGCCCGAATTGTCCCATTGTTCCGAATCAACCGTCCGCCATGCGGTGGTCGAGCGTAACTGCATCCAATCGGCCACATCCCAACGCAGATTGCCGGTAAAGCCCTTGGTCTTGCCCACACTGGTTTGCTGCGGATAGCCGAGATCAGACACCGAAACACGGTTCGCCGATACGGTAACGATGGAAGGCAACGGCGCGATGAAGCCGGCCGGAAGCGTGTTGGCATTGGCCGCAATCTGCGCGACCGTTGCCACCGGATAGCCATTGGGATTGAAATTGATAAGCTGGCTGTAAAACGGCGTGTTTTCATCGCGGGAAATATCAAAAGACAGATCGGCGACAAAGCCGTCAAATGGCTTCCAACGCGTGGCGATCCGCCCGCCATAACGGTGATACTGGTTCCATCCGGTCTGCCCGCTCAACGGATTTTTCACCGTCGGCCCTTGATGGCTGATCACGCCATCGAGTTTGAACGAGAAACCGGCAACTTCGGGCAGGTTCAAATGCAGTGCGCCATTGTAACTATCAAAATTGCCCAGTCCTGCGGCAACGCTTCCGCCAAATTCGCCCGTTGGCGCGCGGCTGATAATGCTCACCGCACCGCCTTCGGCATTGCGGCCAAACAGCGTGCCTTGCGGGCCCTTCAGCACTTCGATGCGTTCGATATCAAACAGCGCCGCGTTCAATCCGTGTTGGCGGCCAAGATAGACGCCGTCGATATACAGGCCAACGCCCTGTTCGCGGGCGGGCTGGTTGGCATCGCCGGGAACGATCCCGCGAATACCGATGGTGAGCGCCGTCTGGCGTGATTCATAGGTCGCAACGCGCAAAGACGGAATCGCACCGTCGCCCAGATCGAGCAGGCTTTGCACATGGCGCTTTTTGATGTCTTCCTCACCCATCACCGACATCGCAATGGGCGTGTCTTGCAGGTTCGTTTCGCGTTTGGTCGCGGTGACGACGATATCGGTCAGGCCGTCGCTGTTTTGCTCGGCTTCTCCGGCGTCTGCTGCATCGCCCATTTCCAGTGCCGCAGCGTCAATATCTTCCGCTGCAAAAGCCGGCGCGACATTCGCCGCTATGATTGCGCTTCCGCATAGAAAGATGGTTTTGATTTTCATGGTCTTCATTCCCTGTTTTCGATTCGTCGTTTGACAGGGGCCGAACTAGAAGCCGCGCATGACAGCGAAGCGACACTTTGGTGACGGTTACGGGTCAATATCGTTGCGTTTTTGTGACAGTGGGTAGCAATAGGAACAGGGTGTAGCTTTACGCTTGCGTAAAGCACGCTGCCATGCCAATCGCCGCCGCAACATTGGCTCTTCACCGAGTCCACCACGCATTTTCAGGAGACACGCGATGACCATCAGCTTCAAAGACAGAGTTGCCATCGTGACTGGCGCAGGCGGCGGTTTGGGCCGTGCCTATGCGCTCGAACTGGCGAAGCGCGGGGCAAAGGTCGTGGTCAACGATCTGGGCGGCGCGCGCGACGGCACGGGCCATTCGGATGCCGCCTTGCAAGTGGTCGAAGAAATCAAGGCCGCAGGCGGGCGAAGCGATGTCAAACGGCGGCAGCGTCACCGAATTTGACCAGATGGTCGAAATGGTCGCCAAGGCAAAGGAAGCCTGGGGCGGCGTCCATGTGCTGATCAACAATGCCGGTATTTTGCGCGACAAAAGCTTTGCCAAAATGGCGATGGCCGATTTCGAGCTGGTGGTGAAGGTTCACCTGATGGGCTCGGCCAATTGCACCAAGGCGGTATGGGATTTGATGCGCGAACAAAATTATGGCCGCATCCTGATGACCGCGTCCTCGACCGGCCTGTACGGCAATTTCGGCCAAGCCAATTATGGCGCGGCCAAGCTGGGCCTCGCGGGGCTGACCAAGACGCTGTATCTCGAAGGCGCGAAGTATAACGTCAAATGCAACAGCCTCGCGCCGATTGCCGCGACGCGGATGACCGAAGACATCTTCCCGCCCGAAGCCTTTAAAATGTTCGCACCCGAAAATGTGGTGCCCGCCGCGCTCTTTCTGGTGTCCGAAGACGCCCCCGCCAACGTGATCATGGGTGCAGGCGCAGGCTTTTTCCACACCGCGCATATCACGATGACCCCGGGCATGGTGCTGCGCGGGGAAGACCTGTCCCCCGAAGGCGTCGCCGCCAACTTCGCCGCGATCAGCGACCGTACCGGCGAAACCGTGCCGCAATCGGGCGCAGAACAATCGATGGCAGCGATGGCGAAGTTGCAAGCGGCGGGGTAAATCGCCAAATCTGCTTTTAATGCCCCCTGCCTCTCGCTAGTAATCAGCGTGAGGGGACAATCAAATGACTGAAATTTCAGGCGCAGATGTACTGACACTCCGTTTTGGACGTTTGCGTATCGCCTTGTGGGCAAGCCTTGTTGTTGGTGCCCTAGTCTTCGTGTTTGAATTTGCCGAACTGGCGGGCCTGTTTGCACTAAACCCCGCACCCGAAGCAGAGTTTACAGCAATGGAAGGACTTTATGTCTTAGTGAGCCTAGCGACGTTGGTCGTTTTAGTTTTGACGAGCATATTGTGGTGCATGTGGTTGCATCGAGCGGCCAAAAACCTTGTTGACGCGAATGTGGCCGATTTTGAATATACGCCAGCTTGGGCCGTGGGATGGCACTTCGTTCCCTTTGCCCACCTGTTCAAGCCGTTCGAGGTGATGCGGAAAATCTGGAACGCCCGTTCAGGTGGAGGAGCGGCGCTCGATTTGTCGGCACCAATAGTCAATCACTGGTGGACTGCATGGATAATCTCTTTAATCGCAGGCAATATATCGGGTCGGATTGCGTTACAGGCTGAAAATCCAGAAACACTTTATTTGGGCACTGCGATGAGTGCAGTTTCATCAGTTGCAACCTTTGTCGCTATACCGTTAGCTCTAAAAATGTTGGAAGCGATTACCAAGGGCCAAGTCGAAAGGTTCGGTTGAACTGGGCGGGCCGACCCCGCCAAAATAAACAACGTCCGCTCCAACGGCGCGGACACCGGTCCTAACAAGCCTCACGTTTCAACACCCCACCCCCCCACCTCCTTGATTAAGCACGATGTTCCGGTTTTACTTGAAAGTGGAACAAAATAATCCGATATTATGCGTTGAGGCGGCTATGTTGCCGTTTTCGAAAAGGAGAATTTGAAATGGCTGAATGGTCTGATCCGCGCGTAAACCAAGCGGGCGTTACCATAGATGGCAAGCCGGTCGGCTCGCTTGCGGTCGATCAGGGGCTTCGTTCCCACATGCTCACGGTTTATAATTATATGGGCTCTGGCGTGCTGCTCAGCGGTATCGTCGCCATATTGATGGACCGCAGCGGCATGAACGCCGAACTGTTTTCGTCGCCCCTCGGATGGGTCGTGCGGCTCGCGCCGCTGGCCTTCATATTGGTGATGAACTTTGGCATGAACCGCCTTTCACAAACCGCGCTTCAGGGCCTGTTCTGGCTCTTTGCGGTGATCATGGGCGCTTCGCTGTCGCAATGGCTGCTGTTCCTGACCGATGCGTCGGTGGGGCAGACATTTATCGTAACCGCCGTTGCCTTTCTGTCGCTCAGCCTGTGGGGCTATACCACGAAAAAGGATCTGACCGGCTGGGGCAGCTTCTTGATCATGGGTGTCGTTGGCCTGTTGGTGGCATCGATTGCCAACATCTTCATGCAATCGGGCACGATGCAGGTTGTGATCAGCTTCATCGGTGTGCTGATCTTCGCCGGCCTCACCGCCTATGATACGCAACGGATCAAAAGCGATTATCTGCATTTTGCCGGACATGAATCGCTGGGCAAGATCGCGATCATGGCCGCGCTCAATCTCTATCTGGATTTCATCAACATGTTCCAGTTTCTGTTGAGCTTCATGGGCGATCGACGATTAATCCCATATTGAAACAGGGGCGTTTCCTTCGTCTCTGATCGAAAAGGCCCGGCTTTCACCAGTCGGGCCTTTTTCTTATGCCATCCGTCGAACGACACTTTATTTTCTCACGCTTTTGGTGTTGAAGCGCCATAATAATAATCTGGGTCGGAGAATTATAGATGCGCGCGTTCAGCCACAAACTGGCATTGCTTTTCCTTGTCACAATTATAGCCTCATGTGCGCCCGTTCCAAAGCCCGCACCGCCGCCACCAAAACCGGTTGTTGTGTTGCCTCCGCCCATTCCGCCCAAGCCATGGCCTCCCGGGGGCGCAGCGTCCTCGACGAAACTGCCTGCCTACGGCGTGGATGGCGTGCGGATCACCCCCAATCGCGGGCTGAGCCGTGACGAGACAATCTGGCATTTCCGCGCCGCGATCAACGTCGCCGCGCTCAATTGCCAAGGGCCGGTTTGGGACGTGATTGCACAGAATTACAATAAATTTATCGTGATCCATAAAGCCCGGTTGGGCGTCGCCAACAAGGCAGTGGACAATGAATATCGCAAGCGCTTTCCCAAGCAAAACGCGCTGCGGGTGCGCGATACGAAGATGACCGATCTGTATAATTATTTCGCGCATCCGCCCGTAAGGAAGGAATTCTGCGATGCCGCGCTTAACAAATCAACCGAAGTGCTGGGCCTGCCGCTGACGGCATTGCCCGAATATGCCATCGGCGGGCTTGGCGATTTCGACGGGATATTCCTGCGCTTTTACGATGCCTATGCGAAATATGAGACCGATCTGGCAAACTGGAACCTGAAATACGGGCCAAAGCCCGCGCCGACAATAACACCCGTTCCAGCCACGACGGCAACAGCAACGCCGCCAAAGACTTAAGGGCGGTTGAATTTCTGGCTAGGGTTCGTCGAAAATGTTGATTTTTCGAAACCCGGCGCGCAGCGTACTCCTGTACGTGAGCACCGGAAGTTCGAAAAATCAACATTTGCAGACCAGCATAGCCGGAAATTCAACTGCCCCTAGGCCATCTGGATATATTCGCGCATCGCGCTCGCCTCGGCCTCGATCTTTTCGATCCGGTGTTTGACGAGATCGCCGATGGAGACAAATCCGGTCAGCCGCTCTCCCTCGGTCACGGGCAAATGGCGGATGCGGCGTTTGGTCATCAATGAAAGCGCGGCCATGATCGCGGTATCGGCGGTTACGCTGATCACGGCGGACGTCATCGTTTCACCCACGGAGCGATCCAGAAAGGCATGGCCATCGCGGGCCAGCCCATAGATCACATCGCGTTCGGAAAAAATGCCGACGACCCGCTCTCCTTCGACGACGGGCAATGCGCCAATCCGTTTTCCCGCAAGCTCTGCGGCTGCCTCGCGCACGGTTGCTTGCGCGGTGATCGTAAAAACCGGCCCTGTGTGGCCCTGCAGAATCGATGCGATTGTCATATGCGACTCCCAATGACTTGCCTGCTCGCGCAGCATAGCATAGATGCGGCGCTGGTGAAAATGTGACACAGTCTTCGCGTCTTGACGACCCCGAATATGCAGCTTTTGCATGGAAACGCTATTGGCGGCTGATCCGATGGATGTTTGCCTTTACGCTCGTTGTAACGGTGGTGGCGCTGACGATATTCTGGTGGAACAACGGCTTTGTCTCCATCCATTTCTTTATCGCGACCGCAGGGGCCATTATTGCTGCAATGATGCTGATGTCAGCCCTCATGGGGCTGGTGTTTCTCTCCAGCGGTTCGGGGCATGATGAAGCCGTAGAAAATCCGTTCGAGGAAGAGCCATGAGTACGGAACGCGATCCCATTTTGCGCGTGGTTCCCATGCCCACCGACATCAACAGCAACGGCCATATTTTTGGCGGCTGGGTGCTGGCCCAAATGGATATCGCGGGCGGCATCGTGGCACGGCGTGTGGCGAAAGGGCCGTGTGCCACCGTCTCCATCGACAAAATGGATTTCATCGCGCCGATCCACATGCGCGATATCATCTCGGTCTATGCCGCAGTCACGCGCCGCGGGCGGACCTCCGTTGCCATCACGATAGAGGTGATCGCGACGCGGGGAACCGAACAGGAAGAAATCAAGGTAACCGAGGGGACATTCACCTTTGTTGCGCTGGATGAGCATCACCGGCCCAAGGCTTTGCCGGAAGTATAGGCATGAAACGTGCGATTGCCGCAGAAGCGCTTGGCAGCTTTTTTCTGTTTGCGACTGTTGTCGGTTCCGGCATCATGGCGGAGCGGCTGGCGGGCGGCAATGTGGCGGTTGCGCTGCTGGGCAATACGCTTGCCACCGGAGCCATGCTGTTTGTGCTGATCACCATGCTCGGCCCGATATCGGGGGCGCATTTCAATCCGGCGGTGAGTTTGGTGTTCCGGCTGCGCGGCGAATTGCCGAGCAGATCAGTGCTTTTTTATCTGCTCGCGCAGGTGGCTGGCGGCGTTGCCGGTGTCTGGGCGGCCCATCTTATGTTCGATTTGCCGGTTTTGCAGTTTTCGGAAAAAGCGCGAACTGGCGTGGGGCAATGGTCGGGTGAGTTCATCGCGAACTTTTGGACTGTTATTGACAATTTTGGGCACGTTGAAGGCGCGCGCGCCCATGGTTCCCGCCAGCGTCGCGCTGTATATAGTCGCAGCCTATTGGTTCACCTCGTCCACCAGCTTTGCCAATCCGGCGATCACCATTGCACGCAGCCTGAGCAACAGCTTTGCTGGCATTGCGCCAGCCGATGTGACGGGCTTTATTGCGGCGCAAATGGCGGGTGCGGCTTTGGCCTGGGTTGTTGGAAGCTGGCTGTTTCCGATAGAATCGAAAGCTGCTTCCTAATCCTCCACCACCAGCTTCATTTCATAATAAAGCAGCGCTTCGCCATTGGCAGGGACAGTGACCTTCCACGTAGGCACGCCGTCGATCTTGCTGACATTGCTTGGCTTGCCAATCAACTGGTAAGGTATTTCGATCTCGATATTGACCGGCTCTTTGCGCGCGTTGGTCACTTCTAGTTTATAGCGCTCGCGCTTTTTGGCCTGTTCCACGCGGGTGCGGGCGACGCGAACGTCGCTGGATTGGCCGATGAACAGCTCCACTTCTTCGCCCTTGGCGCGGTCTTTGAGCGTTGCTTGTCCGGCGAGCAGCGGCCCGAATTTGCTGTCTTCAAACACCATCATCTGCCCCGATGGCATCGGAAGGCCCAAACCCTTGGCCTCCTTATTCTCGCCGCGCAGCAGGATCGAAAGCATCTGGCTTTGGCCATCGTCATAGAAATTTTCGACATTGCCGGTGTAGAAGCGTTCAAAGCTGGCCCCCGGTTTCACAATCATCGCCACTTGTTTTTGCCCCTTGGCATTGACGGTGACGGGTTCGGGGATGCGATACAGCTTCAGGTCACCCAGATCTTCCTGTTCGGCGACGACGACCGCAACCGGAGCCATCGCCATGGCTTCACTCCGCCCGCGTTTTTGGGCGGTGACGATGATCGAGGATGCGTCTTCTTCGAGATATCCGTCGCTCATTGCAGACATCGGCATCGGCGGCGGAGATGGTGGATAATAGCCATGCCCCGGACGATACGGCACCTGATGCGTGCGCTGTGCGGGCCAGCATTTGAGGATCAGCGCGCTGCCCGTCGGCCTTGCTTGCGCCCCGCGCCGTTCGCGGTTGGGCTCGCCCGCAATCGCCATGGTGTTGGCGTTGACGAAGCTCTGGTTGCCGCCATTGGCCAGCGTCAACCAGGCGAAGATATCGACCTTTTCCTTTTGGCTCGGCGGCACTCCTGCTTCGGGATCGTGCACCTGCGCTACATAATTGGCCTGCCAGTCAAAGCCAGCGGCCATATAGGTGAGTGTGAGTTTCGCGGTCGTTTCCTGATCGCTTTGAGTGATGACGGACAAGGTGGGCTTGGCCGATAAATCCTGCGGCAGCCCGCCAAATTGCATCCGTTCAGGAAGGCCGGTGCAGTGCAGCGCCTCGTAACCTTCGCCGGTTTGCAGGATCACCCCGCCATTGGGGCCAGCCGTGATCATCGCCTCGCTTGTGGTGGTTTTGCCCGTCGCTTTGCTGGTGCGGGTAATGCTGACAGCGCGCTTCAGATAGGCATCAACCAAGCCGCTGGGCGACAACAGCCGGGCATCGCGATTTTTCTCCTTCACGCCTTTGGGAAGGCCGGTGACAATCGCACTTTCGGGAAACATTCCTTCGGCCACGCCTTCAAAGCGGATCAGCGATTTGCCCGCCGGGATTTTCACGGTGCGTGTTTCGGTGATCAACGCATAGCCTTGCGGCCAATCCTTGCTGATGGGATTATCGCCCCGGCCGGTGGCACGATAGACGGTGAGCGAGACGGCCTCTGGATCTGGGGAGGTGATGAGGGTTTGTGCGGTGGCGGGGGAGGTCAACAAAGCCAACACTATTAAACCGTAGCCCTGAGCCTGTCGAAGGGCTTGCCGAGCGCCCTTCGACAGGCTCAGGGCTACGGTTTTATTAACGGCCATTGCTTAGAACTCAATACCGGCTATCAAAAGTCGCCGTCAGCACCGCTTTGCCATTGGCAGACACGGGGACGCTCCATTCCATCCGGTCAGAAGAGACGCGTTTTCCGGCAACGCTTTCCTCGGTAATCCGCACATCGCCCCACAGCCCCGATTGGCCTAAGTCCACGGTGATCGCGTCATTCCGCGCATTGGTGAATTCATATTGCATCTTGGTTTTCCAGCGGCGGTTGTTGATCCGCGTGCGTTCGACCACGATGGTTTTCACCTTGACGTCAAAGGCTTCGCCGGTGCGGATCGACATCTGGCTGCCCATCGGCGTTGCCTCGATCCCGCTTTCGCCGATGAATTGCGGATCGCCGCGCTTGTCACGCATATACACGCGCATCGTGCCCTGCGGCAGCTGGTCGCCCAGCCCGCCGCCGCGCGAGGTGGAGAATTTCAGCACCGACGATGCGCTCGCCGCTTCATTGGTCGCCAGCCAGCCATTGTTGAATTCATAGGCGCGGCGCGCGGGCGCGGCTTTCACGTCCAGAAAGCTCACCTGCTTTTGCTGCGCGTTCGAAATCGTCGTGCGTTCGGCGAGCGGATAGAGATAATAATCGCCCAGCCGTTCGCGATCATTGCTTTCGGTGCCCGCCTCGTCAATCGTGCCGGTGTTGCCATCCCACGGCATCTGGAAATTGCGCCGGTTGCCGCCTGCATTGGGCGCGCCTGCAACCAGCAACACATCGGCATTGCTATAATCGGTGCCGGTGTTGTTGGTCAGCGTGACCCAGCCCTGTACATCGATGGTCTGCTTGGCATCGTCAAACAGCGTGACATAGTCCGACGTCCAGCCAAGACCCGGCGTCAGATAGGTCAGCGTCGCGGGAACCGTGCCCCCTTTGGATTTGAGCGTAACCGATAACGTTGGCCGCGCGCGCAAATTGGGCGGGACTTTATCGAAAATCACCCGCACCGGCAGGCCATCGTCGCGCAGCACTTCGATGGTATTGCCGATCTGCAATACCACGCCGCCATTGGCCGCCAGCACCTTTGCCTGCACGCGCTGTTCGGCGCCAGACGCGGGATTGGTGCGGATGAGGGTTACCGTTTGCCCCACGGCCTTTTCCATCAGCTTGGCCGGGGTGAGCAGATCATAATCGAAATTCTGTTCGACAATGCCAATGCCGGGGCCGGTGAGCGTCACCGTTTCGGGGCGGATGATCGCCGAGACATCGGGGAATTCCTGTTTGGAGCGCCCCGCTGGCATTTGCATCCGCCGGGTGTCCTGCACCAGGCTTTGTCCGTTTTGGTAGATTGTGACGGCGACGTCGCCTTGCGCGGTTGCTTCGCCGGGAACGGCAACGGTGGTTGCGGATTGGGCAAGTAACGGAGCTGCAAATGCGCCTCCCAGCCCCAAAAGCCAAATCGCACGCATAGCCGCTCTCCCCCTGTAACAATTTCGGTCAGACTGGCGTAAATTTTTCCAAATGACCAGAGCCTTAACGCGCCCGCACGCTTCTTGCGTTTCCTGCACAAAGAAAGGCAGGATGCATGTTTTTGCATAACAGGATTTGACGGATGACCCCAACAAATGATATCATCGCAGCGAGGAGAATGGCATGAGTCCCGATCAACTTGCCAAACGTGATTTCCTGCGCTTCGGCGCTGGTGCTTCCTTGACGGCGTTTCTCGGCGGCAGAGCCGTCGCGCAGGACGGCAAGGTTCTGGGGCTGAAACTGCCCCGCGAAATCATGGACGTGCTGCCGCGCAAGCCGCTCAACTATTTGCGGATCGCCGATGCCGTGGTTCAGCTGGAACGCGAGGCGGATCGAAAGAATATGCCACAATCGCCTTTGGCATTGGGCAAGGGGCAGTCCCTCGCGAATATTTCGGATTTGCTCTATCAATTCGCCCTGCCCCGGTTGGTTGCATTGATTGACCGCAGCGAAAACATCGATCCCGCATTTGCCGATAAGGCGGGCGAATTGCTCGCCGAATTGCACCAGTCACAGCATGAATTGCCCGAAGCTTTGCGGCTTTCGTCGCCTGCATTGCAGTGGAGTGAAACCCCGCCAACGGTCGAACGCAATTTCATGATCCAGCCAAATGCCGGTGCTTCGGTTTCACTGCCTTCTATTTCGCAGGACATCCCTGATCCGCCCATCGAAACGCCGCCTTTGCCCGATACGCCGGACATCCCCGTGATCGAGGAGCCCATTGCGCCGCCAACACCCCCCGAAACGCCACCGGCCCCGTCCGAACCGCCTATGCCAACGGAGGAACCCGATAGGCCGCTCAGCCGCGCGCGCGATTATGCCAGCCTGCAGGATGAATATGCCCGCAAATACCGTAAGCTGGAAATCCGCCCGCAATATGCCGCCAGCGCCAATTGGCATGTGCAGATGGCGCAAAAGGCGCGGGCTCGCTATGAACGCGTTGGTGCGGCGACGGGCGTACCGTGGCACTTCATCGCCGTCACCCATGGGCTAGAGGCGAGCTTCAATTTCCGCGCGCATTTTCACAATGGCGATTACCCGCTGTCGACGCGCACGCGGCAGGTTCCGGCAGGCCGCCCCTCGGTGTGGCTGCCGCCGTCTGATTGGGAATCGAGTGCAAAGGATGCGCTTCGATTATTGGGCTTTACCGGGCAAAAGGATTGGAGCCTGGAACGCACGCTGTATCGGCTGGAATCCTATAACGGCCTTGGCTATCGCCGGATTGGCGTGCCGACGCCCTATCTGTGGAGCTTTTCCAACCAATATGAGCGCGGCAAATTTGTGGCCGATGGCAAGTTCAGCCACAATGCCCGCTCGCAACAATGCGGCGCCGCGGTGATGCTGAAATTGCTGGAGCAAGCAGGCGAAATCAAGTTGGAAGCTGCATAAACATTGAGAGGATCATGATGAAATCTGCCACTATTACTCTGGCTTTCGCCAGCGTTGCCCTTTCCGCCCCCGCTACCGCGCAGGCCGATTTCTCCAAGGTGGAAATCAAGGCCGAAACGCTCGCGCCGGGGGTTTCGGTGCTTTTCGGTATGGGTGGCAATATTGGCGTTTCGCACGGCCCCGACGGCACGATCCTGATCGACGATCAATTCGCGCCGCTTACCCCGAAGATTCAAGAGGCGGTGGCGGCGCTTGGCGCAACTCCGGTCAAATTTCTGGTCAACACCCATTGGCATGGCGACCATAGCGGCGGGAACGAGAATTTGGGCAAGGCCGGTGCCATCATCATGGCGCACGATAATGTCCGCGTGCGCTTGGCTGCGGGGGCCGTTTCCGGCGCAGGCACATCCGGCGCGCGGACCATTCCGAAAGCGCCGCCGATTGCCCTTCCCGTCATTACTTATGCCGATGGTTTGAAGCTGCATCTCAACGGCGAAGAGGTTCGCATCATCCATATGCCTGCCGGCCACACAGACGGCGATTTGATCATCCACTGGACCAAATCGAACGTGATCCACATGGGCGATCTGTTTATGCTGAAAATCAGCTTTCCCTATGTCGATAGGGACAGCGGCGGCGACGTAAGGGGATTTTTGGCGGCAGCGGACAAGGTGCTGGCTATGGCTAATGACCAAACCAAGATCATCCCTGGACACGGGGCCATTGCCACCAAGGCCGACTTGCAAAACCACCGCAACATGATCGCACAAACCATATCCAAGGTGGAAAAGGCGATCAAAGCGGGCAAGTCGCTGAACCAAGTAAAGGCCATGCGCCCTGCCGATGGCTTTGGCGTCGATCCCAATGGTTTTATCAAAACCGATGCGTTTGTCGAAGCCGTTTACCGGAGTTTAGGCGGAAAGAAGTTGTAATCGCTGAATTTTTCTGAAATCTTTTATTCAGATTTCGGGAGAGATTCGGATGAAAACTGCTTCGTTTCATAAATTGGCGCTTGGCCTTGTCTGTGCAGCTTTGCCCATTTCGGCCATCGCCGCGCCCAAAGAGCCACTGCGACTGAAACCCAGCAGCAAATGGATTTCGGATTATCAAAAAGACGGTTGCCGCCTGATGCGCGAATTTGGCGAAGGCGAAGACAAGTCGCTCATCATTATGAACCGTTTTGCACCGCGCGAGAGCTTTTCGCTGACGCTGGCAGGTAGGCCATTCAAGCTGAACAACCCGACCGACGCCAAAGTGCAATTTGGCCCTACGGAAGCCGAACAGGACGTCTATTTCATGACAGGGACGCTTGGCAAATTGCCATCACTCGTCCAGCCCGGTGAAATGCGGCTTGCTCCGGTTTCTCCAAGCGAGCTTTTGGCCATTAAAGCTGCCCAGAAAAAGCCGAAAGAATTCAAGCAAATCAAGATCGAACCCTTGGGTGCAGAACGCGAAAAGCAGGTGAAATTTGTAAAAATCAGTCGCCCGCTGCGCCAACCCGTAATCTTGGAATTGGGCTCGATGGACAAGCCGCTGGCGGCATTGGATACCTGCATCATCGATCTGGTCAATAGCTGGGGTTTGGATGCGGCGAAGCATAAAACCCTGACCCGCGATGTAACGCCTGTCAGCAACCCCGGACGCTGGATGACTACTGACGACTATCCGACCAAAATGTTGAACGCCGGCCAGCCCGCAATTGTGGAGTTCCGGCTGGATGTCGATGAAGCCGGAAAAGCGACCGGATGCCATATCCAGCAAACCACCCGTCCTGCGGAATTCGATAAGGCTGTGTGCGGCGCGATCATGCGGAAGGCCAAGTTAAGCCCGGCGCTCGATGCCCAAGGACAACCCATGAAATCCTATTACCAGAACACGGTCCATTTCAATTTGAATGGCAATCGTTAGAGCATGATGACATTAAGTTAAACCGTAGCCCTGAGCCTGTCGGGCCGAAGGCGGCCAGAGGCCAACGGCGTTTCGCAGTACCGCGAGACGTGCTTCGACAAGCTCAGCACTAACGGTGTGATTCAACCGAATGTCATCATGCTCTAAATATCACACCTGCTCAACCCACCCCAAACCGCAGCGGCAACGTCTTCAATCCGCCCACAAAGGTGGAACTCGCCCGTCTCGGTTCACCCGCCAGTTCGATGGTGTCGAGCCGCGACAGCAGTTCTTCAAACAATATCCGCATTTCCAGCCGCGCCAGATGCAGCCCCAGGCATTGGTGTGCACCCGCGCCAAAGGCCAAATGGCGATTGGCGCCGCGCAGGGCATTGAATTTTCGCGGCTCTTCAAAATGCGCCGGATCGTGGTTTGCCGCGACATAGTTGAGCATCAGCCAATCGCCTTTGGCAATCTGCACCCCGCCCAGATCGACATCCTCATTCGCCATCCGCATGAAATGCTGCACCGGCGTGGTCCAGCGGATCGCCTCTTCGACGATGCCGGGGACGAGGCTCGGATCCGCCTTTACCGCCGCAAACTGCTCCGGATCGCGGGCCAAAGCCAGCATTGCCCCGGCGGTACTGGCCGAGGTGGTATCATGCCCTGCGGCGGCAATGATGATGTAATAGCCCGCCAGATCGAGCGGATCGATGGGCGCGCCGTCGATCATGCCGTTGGCGAGGATGGTGGCAACATCGCCGGTCGGGTTGGCCCGCTTCTTTGCCGCCATTTCCCCAAAATAATCCATGAACTGCTGCACTGCGCCAAGCACAATTTGGGTAATCTGGTCGGGCGTCAGATTGGCCATGCCCGATTTATTGAGGTCCTCATCCTGCCCGCCAAACATTTGCTGCGTCAGGAATAACATGCGCGGTTCGTCTTCCTCGGGCACGCCCAATATCTGCATCACCACATGCAACGGATAAGGCGCGGAGACGAGCGGTACGAAATCGGCTTCCGGCCCCGCTGCAACCAACCGGTCCACGGTCTTTACGGCGAGCGCCCTGATATCGGCCTCGATCGATTTCAGATTTTTGGGCATGAACCAGTCCTGCGTCAACCGCCGCAGCTTGGGATGTTTGGGGGCATCAAGCGCGACCAGCGATTGCACCATATTGGCCGAACCACCCGTCACCCGGCGCGCCAGCGCCTCACCCTTTTTGTTGGTGAAAACCGACGGGCGCGGCGCATTCAAAAAGGTCGCATTATCCTTGCTGATCCGCATCACATCATCATAGCGGGTGACCAGCCAGAAGGGATCATGATCGCCATACGGGCTGTCGATCTTGAGCACCGGCGTTTCTGCGCGCAAGCGATCAAACAGATCGAGCAACGGATCCCACGCCGCATAGGCCTTTGGATCAATTACCATGCGGGCAATATCTGGCGTGGCGACGGGTCCGCTCATCCTGTTTTCCTCATGCGATGCGTTTACCTTGCCCGGCCCAATATTCATCGCGCAACAGGCGTTTATACAGCTTGCCCGTGGCATGGCGCGGCAGTTCTTCGCGGAAATCAATCTGCCTTGGCATTTTCACGCCGCGACAGGCTGGCCTGCAAATAGGCGCGCAGTTCGTCCGCCAGCGCCTCTCCGGCATCCGCCATTGAAAGCGGCTGCACCACCGCCACCACTTTTTCGCCCAGATCATCGTCGGGCGCGCCGATCACGGCGGCATCGGCAATCTTGGGATGCGAGATCAGCAGATTTTCAATCTCTTGCGGATAGATATTCACCCCGCCCGATATGATCATAAAGCTTTTGCGGTCTGTGAGATAAAGAAAGCCATCATGATCCAGTTTCCCGACATCGCCCAGCATCGACCAACTGTCATGTTCGGGATGCCTGCTCTCGGCGGTTTTCACCGGATCATTATGATAGCTGAACTGGCCACTGCTTTCAAAATAGACAATGCCTTCTTCGCCAACTGGCAATTCGGCACCCTGTTCGTCACAAATATGGACAACCGCATTGAGCGCGCGGCCGACCGAGCCTTTATGCGTCAACCAATCCTCGCTGGAAATGAAGGTGAAGCCATTGCCTTCGGTTCCGGCATAATATTCTTTGAGCACCGGCCCCCACCATTTGATCATCGCTTCCTTGATCGGGACAGGGCATGGAGCAGCGGCATGGACCGCACATTTCAGGCTGCTGACATCATAGGACAGCCTTTGCGCCTCTGGCAGTTTCAACATCCGCACAAAATGGGTGGGAACCCATTGGCTGTCGGTAATGCCATAGCGTTCGATGGAGGCCAGCGCCGCTTCGGGTTCGAATTTCTCCATCACCACCACCGTGCCGCCCAGCCGGTGCACCGACATGCACCAGCGCAAGGGGGCCGCATGGTAAAGCGGTGCGGGCGACAGATAGATGCTGCTTTCGGAAAAGCCGAACGCCATTTCGGCGATTGCGGGTTAACGACGTGTTTTCGGCGATATCCTCGATTTCCGGAATCGGCAGCCGCACGCCCTTTGGCTTTCCGGTTGTGCCCGAACTGTAGAGCATATCGGTGCCTGCGCGTTCATCGGCGACGGGTGCGTCGGGCATTGCGTCCAGCGCGGCCTCCACCGGCAGCCAGTTGGCACGCGGCGCACCCGCCAGATAGCGGGCGACGGGAGCGGTCAGTTCGTCAAGCACCGGGCCCAGATAGTCCGAAGCGAACAGCACCTGCGCGCCGCTATCGGTCAATATATAGTCGATTTCACTCGCGGTCAGTCGGCTGCTGACCGCGACATAGACCAGCCCCGCCCGCTGCGCGCCCCAGGCCAGTTCGAAAAACAGGGCGCGGTTATCCATGCAAAGGGCAATGGTATCGCCGTGGCCAAGGCCCAACGAACGGTATAAATGCGCCGCTTGGTTGGAGCGGCGATCCAGCATGGCATAGCTGGTGGTTTCGCCAGACCCTGCCATGATGATCGCGGGCTTATCGGGCATGGTCTGCGCGTAGGTGGCAGGATGGCCCATCAGGCTTTGCTTGAAATATCGGTCATCAGTGATTCCTCTCGACCGTTTAATTGCGCGATTAAATCGCCAATGCAATCAGAAACGGGGAAACGTCAAACCCTGTTTCGGTGATGCCGCGGTAGCGAGCGTTTGGGAATTATCCTTTATTTAACTGCCGTTGTTTATTCAAATTTACATTATTTGACATATTAGGTAACTGCACCATGTTCGTGATTTTGATTTGGAATTACGCGCAACAGGGTGTCCGTCGAGCCTATTGCAACAGCGACCCACCTGCAATCGGCGGACCTCGGCGCGGCTGTACTTCATTGTGCAGCCGCGCCTTATTGTTTTGGCGCTTGTGCGCGCGCGACATAAGCGGCTAGCTCCGCTTTCGCATCGGGATCGCCCGCAACCACGGCCTCCAAATACCATTTCTTTGCCAGCCCATCGTCCACGGCAATGCCTAGGCCATTGGCATAGCACGACGCCAGCAAACGCATCGCGCGCGGATCGCCGGCCTGTGCAGCGCTATCAAACAGGGAAACGGCCCGCGCCGCGTCAGCATTGGATGGTTTGTCTGCATTAAGGGCAATCGCCAGCTCCACCTTGGCCCAGACATGATCTTTGGCAACCGCACGTTCGAGGAACGCCAGCCCTTTGGCCCGGTCCGCCGTCACCCCGTCGCCCGCCAGATAGACTTTACCCAGATTGGCAAGAGCAAAGGGATCGTCCGCATCCGCGCCTTTCTGTAGCCAAAGCAGGGCCTTTGCCGCATCTTTTTCAACGCCATATCCATCGCGATAGGATTGGCCGAGGTTGTTATAGGCATCGCTATCGCCCAGCTCTGCTGCGCGTTTATACCAGAAAAAGGCCAG
The DNA here is from genome assembly GCA_963732535.1 of uncultured Alphaproteobacteria bacterium. Lineage (GTDB taxonomy): Bacteria > Pseudomonadota > Alphaproteobacteria > Sphingomonadales > Sphingomonadaceae > Sphingorhabdus_B. Next base: position 78,414 of record CAVSZW010000006.1, read on the forward strand.
TTCCGGATTTTCGCTGACACCTTTGGCGAACTCATGCGCCGCCCCCAGCGCAAAGGAGGCCGCGGCATTGCCATCCGCCGCCGCGCGTGAAAACCAGCCGAGCGCAGCGGTGTGATCCGGGGCCATGCCCTTGCCATTCTGCGCGAGCAGTCCGAGCTGGACCATCGCTTCGCTGTTCCCCGCCTCGGCAGCCTTTAAAAACCAAGGAATTGCGGCTTCGGCGCTTTTCGCAAAGCCCAACCCTTCAAGATGGTTCAGACCGATATAGAGGGCGCCGGTGGAATTGCCCTTGTCGGCGGCTTTGCGGTAAAATTCATTGGCGCGCGCCTGATCCTTGACCACACCTTCGCCCTGCTCAAACAGCAAGCCATAGGCGGAAAGCGCTTCGGGATAGTCCAGATCGGCAGCTTTCTGCATCCAGCTTGCGCCAATGGCATCATCCTCTTTTACACCGCGCCCGCGCAAATAGCTCATCGCCAGCCCGAAATGTCCCGCCGGATCACCTTGGATTGCCAGTGCGCGATAATGCTGAAGCGCCGTCAGATAGTCTTTTGCCTCGGTCGCAGCCCATGCCTTGTCGCGGACATCCGCAATTTCCGGATATTCAAATGCCGCCACCGGCAGCGCAACCGCACCGCCGATAATGAGCAAAAACGCGTACGCCAGCCCGGATCGCTGCATCAACGCAGCAGGCTTCCGAGCAGACCGCGGGCGAAACGGCCAAGCGCGGCCCCTCCCAATGCCGTGCCCAAAGAGCCTGCAACTGCGCTTGCGGCGGACGCACCGATGGAGCCGCTCGATTTGCGCCCGGTCATTTTTCGGGCAATCATTGTGCCCGCAGAGGCCGCTGCCGCGCCCATTGCCGCCTTGCCCGCCTTTTCCCAAAGGCTTGCCGATTGGCGCGGTTGCTTGCGAACCGCTTCTTCGCCTTCGTCTTCCACTTGTTGCGCCACTTGCGCCGCATCGGCCGCCTTTTGCTGCAACACTTCAAAGGCCGATTCGCGGTCCACCTCTTCGTCATATTTTCCGCCAAAGGGCGAAATCGACTGGATGATCGCGCGCTCCTTGGCATCGAGCGGGCCAACGCGCGAACGCGGCGGTTTTATCAACGTGCGCTGCACCACCGAAGGCGCACCATCGGCCATCAGCGTGGAGACCAACGCCTCGCCCACTTTCAGCTCGGTGATCGCCTGCGCCACATCCAGATCGGGATTGATCCGAAAGGTTTCCGCCGCCGCCCTGATCGCTTTCTGGTCGCGCGGCGTGAAGGCGCGCAGTGCATGTTGCACCCGGTTGCCCAACTGCCCCGCCACGGTTTCGGGTATGTCGATGGGATTTTGCGTGATGAAATAAACACCAACGCCTTTGGAGCGGATCAGGCGGACGACCTGCTCCACCTTGTCCATCAACGCATCGGGTGCCTCGTTGAACAGCAGATGCGCTTCATCAAAGAAGAAAACCAGCTTTGGTTGATCGGGGTCGCCCACTTCGGGCAACGCCTCGAACAGTTCGGACAACAGCCAAAGAAGGAAGGTCGCATAAAGCTTTGGGCTGGCCATCAATTTGTCAGCGGCCAGGATGTTCACATGACCGCGGCCCTTTTCATCGACCTTCAGGAAATCGCCGATTTCCAGCGCCGGTTCGCCAAAAAAGCGCGCTCCCCCTTGCGTATCGAGCGTCAGCAATTGCCGCTGGATCGATCCGACCGAAGCCTTGGTGACATTGCCATATTTGGTGCCGATCACATCGGCATTTTCCGCACACCAGACCAGCATCGATTGCAAATCGGCAAGGTTGAGCAGCAGCATCCCTTCGTCATCGGCGACGCGGAAAGCAATGTTCAGCACGCCTTCTTGCGTTTCGTTAAGGTCGAGGATGCGCGAAAGCAGCAACGGCCCCATTTCCGAAACGGTGGTGCGGATCGGGTGGCCTTGTTCGCCATAAAGATCCCAGAATACCGCCGGATTATCGGCATAGGTATAGCCTTCATAGCCAATTTCCGCGGCGCGCGCGGTAAAGATATCATGCAATTTCGATGTCGGCGATCCCGCCATCGCAAGTCCCGCCAGATCGCCCTTTACGTCCGAAACAAACACCGGAACGCCAATCGCCGAAAAACTATCCACCATGCCCTGCAAGGTCACGGTTTTACCCGTGCCGGTCGCGCCCGCAATCAGGCCGTGGCGGTTGGCGCGTTTCAGGTTGAGATATTGACCTTCGGATGCGCCTTTCGCTGGAACGCTTGCGCCCAGAAAAATACCGTTTTCATTTTCCATCATTTTTCCCAATCGGCCTGTTGTTTTAATCGCGAAAGGACAACTACGCCGCGCCGCCTGCGTCAAGCGATATTCTGAAGCCATATGTAAATCGTCTCGCCGCCATTTGGGAATCGTTCATCGCAAAGGCTTTATCATCCGGTTTTCAGAAGCACGGGTGCGCGCTAACGCACAGTTTGCAAAGGGACCCAGAAATCAAAATGCAAAAGTTGAAAGTCTTGTCGTTCGGAAATGCGACCGGCATTGGTGCGGCCATGCTGTTGTCGGCCTGTGCGGGAACCGTTCCGCCAAAGCCCGCACCACGGCCGGCCCCCCGCCCTGTGGTGGTAACGCCCGCCGCCGGTGCGCCCGATGCCAAAGCCGGTAAACGCCAAAAGAGACGCTCCGCCGCAAATGGAGGCCGCAATTCACGAATATTGGCGTGCCTTTCCGGGGCGGACAGGCATTGCCGTAAAGCGTATCGATGGCGAGTGGCTGATCGGCAAACGGCAGGGCGAATGGTTTCCCGCAGCAAAGCGTATCCAAATTATGGGTGGCGATGACGATCCTCGATCAGGTTGATCGGGGTCAGGTGAAGCTCGACCAGCTGGTCCGGATCACCAGAAGCGATCTCACGCTGTTTCACCAGCCGATCCGGGCGCGGGTAATCGCCAATGGTGAAATCAGCAAATCGGTGATGTCACTGCTCGAACAATCGATCATTTCCAGCGATTGCACCGCCAATGACAGCCTTGCTGAGGACAGCGGGCGGCCCCGAGGCGGTGCGGCGCTATATGGCAGGCAAAAAGCTGGGCCAAATCCGCTTTGGCGCAGGCGAACGGCTGATGCAAAGCGAGGTGGCCGGGCTCAGCTGGCAGCAAAGCTATTCGCTGGGCAACGCCTTTTACACGGCGCGGGCGGCAATGCCCTTTGAACGGCGCAAAGTGGCGATGGACCGCTATCTTTCTGACCCGAGCGACGGCGCATCCCCCGAAGCGATCGTCAAAGCGCTCGACCGGTTGGCAAAGGGCGATTTGCTATCACCCGCATCCACGCGATTGTTGCTGGGGCTGATGGAACGGGTGAGCAGCGGGCCTAACCGGTTGCGCGCGGGCGTTCCGTCGCAATGGCGTTTTGGCCACAAGACCGGGACGGGACAGATTCTCGATCCCTTCTCCACAGGCTATAATGATGTTGGCATCATGACCGCGCCCGATGGCACACGCTATGCCGTGGCGGTGATGATGGCGAGTACAACAGCGAGCGTTCCGCAACGGATGGAAATGATGCAGGGCATCTCGCGCTCGGTTGCGATCTGGCATCAATAGGGCACTGATCGGACTGGCTAATCGGACCAGCTATTTGGCTTTGCCGGGATCGGTCTGACGTTCATCCAGCTTTTTCGCGGCCTCGTCGAGCGCTTTGGCATCGCCTGCGTTCACCCCGCCGGGACCGGGATCGGTCGCACTCGGGCCACAGGCTGATACTGTAAAAGCCGCCACAGCCAGCGAGCCTAGAAGAAATAATTTAAGACGGGTTAGAGGCATCGGAATTCTCTAACATCCTTGCCCGGCCAGCTCCAAAGGAAAAGGCTGCCCTGCTTTCGCAGGACAGCCTTTAATTCCTTTGCAGTGAAGCAAGGGAAGCAAGAATTACTTCTTGGCTTCTTCCTTAGCGGCTTCAACGCCAGCCTTCACAACGTCAGCGGCTTTGTCGCCAGCGGCGGCAGCAGCTTCACCAGCAGCGGCAGCGCCAGCACCGGCAGCAGCAGCGCCTTCCTTGGCAGCGTCAGCACCGGCAGCAGCAGCGTCAGCAGCTTCGCCCATTGCGCCCTTAGCAGCTTCAGCGCCTTCAGCGGCAGCTTCAGCGCCTTCAGCAGCAGCTTCAGCACCAGCTTCAGCAGCTTCGGCACCAGCTTCAGCAGCTTCTTCACCAGCTTCTTGAGCGCCCGAGCAAGCAGCAAGAGCCATTGCAGAAGCGATAACGAGAGATACAGCAATTTTCTTCATGTGGGAAACCCCCTAAAAACTTTGTCAACAACCTGACAAGCGGCCAAACACCACGTTTGGCTGGGCTTGCGGATCGTCCTGTTAACGACTTCGTAATTTCATGGCAATCAGCTTTTTATACGATATCGGCGAAGCGAGGCACACATGGGTTCATTATGATAACTATAAATCACAAAAATGTCACAATTGCGCCAATTGACTTCATATAAAGATTTCTTTATATGATTTCATAATGACCCCGTTACTCAACATAATGCGTGCCTTGGCCGATCCGACGCGGTTGCGAATCACGTTGTTGATCCGCCAATTGGAACTTTCGGTGAGCGAAGTCGTGCAGATTCTGGGGCAAAGCCAGCCGCGCGTTTCGCGCCATATCCGCATCCTCGACGAAGCCGGCATAGCAGAGCGGCGGCGCGAGGGAGCATGGGTGTTCCTTCGCCCCGGGCCAATGATGACGCACACCTCTATAGAGCCGCTGTTTCGCTTGCCCGGAACCGGGGATTCGCGTGCGGCACAGCGCGACATATTGAAGCTTGAGGAAGTCCGTTCGGCTCGCGCAGAGATGGCAGCGCGCTATTTTGATAATCATGCCGCCGAATGGGATTCGCTGCGCTCGCTGCATATCGCCGAAGCCGAGGTCGAAACGGCGATGGTCAGCCTGCTTTCGCACAGGCCATTGGGCCGGGTGCTCGATATCGGAACCGGCACCGGGCGGATGATCGAATTATTCGCCCGCAAAACCGATCATTATGTCGCCTTGGATAACAGCACCGAGATGCTCCGTCTGGCGCGTGCCAAAATTGCCGGGCTTCCCGATGCTCCGTCATTACAGGCCAAAACCGAGATCAAGCTGGGCGATTTTAACGCGCTGCCCTTCACCAACGGACAGTTCGACACCGTCCTGTTCCATCAGGTGCTGCATTATGCCCAGCATCCCGAACGCGCCATTGCCGAAGCCGCCCGCGTGCTTGCGCCAAAGGGGCATTTGATGATCGTCGATTTCGACGCGCATAATGTCGAAGAGCTGCGCAGCGTCCATGCCCATGCCCGCCTCGGCTTTTCCGACGACAGCATTAAACGCGCTTTTGCCGCTGCGGGGCTGACGCTGGCCAAGCAGCAAACGTTGGAAGGCGGGAAATTGGCAGTTAAAATCTGGCTGGGCCAACGCGCCGACGGGGCGCTGCCGCTTGGCGAATATATAAGAGCCGACAACCGGCCTAACCTGAAAGTCGTTCCATGATCCTCTCCCTAGACCAGATGCAAGAAACCCGCCGCGCCTTGGATGCGCCGTTGTTTGCCGGAATTCCGGGCGATGCCGAAATCAGCTTCGAATTCTTTCCGCCCAAAACCGAGAAGATGGAAGAACAGCTTTGGGATTCGGTGGTGACACTGGAGCCACTCGCCCCTCGCTTTGTTTCGGTGACCTATGGCGCAGGCGGCACGACGCGTGAACGCACGCATAATACCGTGGCGCGGATTGCAAAGGAAACCAGCATCCCGGCAGCGGCGCATCTTACTTGTGTCGAGGCCAGCAAGGCAGAAATTGCCGAGGTTGCCCATGCCTATTGGGAGGCAGGCGTGCGCCATATCGTCGCGCTGCGCGGCGATCCGCCGACCACTGGCGGAAAATTTGAGCCGCACCCGCAAGGCTATGCCAGTGCGGCCGAGCTGGTTGAGGGACTGCTGCAAGCTGCATCCGTTTGAAATTTCGGTCAGCGCCTATCCCGAAACCCATCCCGAGGCCTTGTCGGCAGAAATCCGACATCGACTTTCCTGAAACGGAAAATGGACGCAGGGGCCAGCCGTGCAATCACGCAGTTCTTTTTTGAACCCGAAACCTTTTTCCGTTTCCGCGATGCGGTGGCCAAAGCGGGGATCGATCCGGAAATCGTCCCCGGCATCATGCCCGTCACCAATTTTGCCGCGATCCAGCGGATGTCGGCAATGACGGGAACGGCGGTTCCCGCATGGATGGCGCATCTGTTTGAAGGGCTGGACGATCATCCTCCCGCGCGCCAGCTGGTCGCCGCCACCATCGCCGCCGAGATGTGCCGCAAGCTTTATGCAGGCGGCGTGCGGCATTTCCATTTCTACACCCTCAACCGGGCAGAGCTGAGCTATGCGATATGCCATTTGCTCGGCAAACGGCCTGTAAGTGATAGCCCGGGGACACCGTATTCGGTGTCCCCCAACACGGCAGCCGAGGGGACACGGAATACCGCGTCCCCGGTTCCTGCATCGGAGAACATTCAATGACCCCCCGCGAACTTTTCACCGCCCGCGCCGCAACGCAAATCCTCGTGTTCGACGGCGGCTATGGCACCGCGATCCAGCACCATAAATTGGGTGAAGCTGATTACCGTGGCTCGCTTGATCTGGCGAAAGATCAAAAGGGCAATAATGATCTGCTCTCGATCACCCGGCCCGACATCATCGGCGGCATCCACGACGCCTATCTGGCGGCGGGCGCGGATATGATCGAGACCAACACCTTTTCCTCCACCCGCGTGGCGATGGCCGATTATGGCTGCGAACATCTGGTGAAGGAACTCAATGTTTCTGCCGCCAAACTGGCACGGGAATGCACCGATCGAGCCGAAGCCAATGACGGTGTGCAGCGCTTTGTCGCAGGTTCGGTCGGCCCCACCAACAAAACGCTGTCGCTCTCACCCGACGTGAATGATCCCGGCTTTCGCGAGGTCGATTTCGAAACGCTCAAAGCCGATTACCGCGAACAATGCGATGCCCTGATCGAAGGCGGGGTCGATTTCCTGTTGATCGAGACGATCTTTGACACGCTGAACGCCAAATGCGCGGCGATGGCGGCGCAGGAGGCGGCGGATGCTTGCGGGCGCGATGTGCCGTTGATGATCAGCATGACGATCACCGACATGGCGGGGCGCAACCTGTCTGGTCACACCGTCGAGGGTTTCTGGAACACCATCCGCCATGTGAAGCCGCTGACCATCGGGCTTAATTGTTCGTTCGGTGCAGACCTGCTGCGGCCCTATTTGTCGGAAATGTCGAAATTCGCCGATGCGCTGGTGATGGCTTATCCCAATGCCGGGCTTGCCCAACGAGCTTGGCCAATATGACGAGCTGCCCGAACAGACCGCAAAGCTGATCGAGCAATGGCTGGACGATGGGCTGGTCAATGTCGTTGGCGGATGTTGCGGCACCACGCCCGCGCATATCGCCGCGATTGCCAAAGCGGTTGCGGACCGCGCGCCAAGGATTGTTCCAACGGCAGCGGTGCATACCCGGCTGGCCGGGCTGGAGCCGTTTGCGATGGCGGCTTGATTTCAATTCCGTCGCCCCCGCGCAGGCGGGGGCCTCTGCCGGTTGCCCCACCTGACTTTGCATAAACCTACCACGGCCCCCGCCTTCGCGAGGGCGACGAGCTAAGAGTAAACCATGAACAGAACACCCAACACCGCCCGTTTCGTCAACATCGGCGAACGCACCAACGTCACCGGCAGCGCCAAGTTCAAAAAGCTGATCCTGGCAGGCGACTATGAAGCCGCCGTCGAGGTCGCGCGCGAGCAAGTCGAAAACGGCGCGCAGATTATCGACATCAATATGGATGAAGGCCTGCTCGACGCCGAAGAGGCGATGACGAAGTTCATCAAACGCATCGGTGCCGAACCCGATATCGCCCGCGTGCCGATCATGGTCGATTCGTCCAAATGGAGCGTGATCGAGGCGGGGCTGAAATGCGTGTCGGGCAAGCCCGTGGTCAATTCGATCTCGATGAAGGAAGGCGAAGAGGCTTTCTTGCATCACGCCCGGCTGTGCATGGCCTATGGTGCTGCGGTCGTGGTGATGGCGTTCGACACCACGGGCCAAGCCGACACCAAAGAGCGCAAGGTTGAAATCTGCAAGCGCGCTTATGATCTGCTCATCGGCATCGGCTTTCCGCCCGAGGACATCATTTTCGATCCCAATATCTTTGCCGTCGCCACGGGCATTGAGGAGCATAATAATTACGGCGTCGATTTTATCGAGGCATTGAAGGAACTCCGCGTCCTGTGCCCGCACGCGCATTATTCGGGCGGGCTATCCAACCTCTCGTTCTCGTTTTCGCGGCAATGAGCCGGTGCGCCGCGCGATGCATTCGCGTGTTCCTCTATCACGCCATCCCCGCCGGTCTCGACATGGCCATCGTCAATGCAGGGCAGTTGGATGTGTACGACACCATCGACCCCGAATTGCGCGAGGCGTGCGAGGATGTCGTCCTCAACCGGCGTGAGGATTCGACCGAACGGCTGATCGCGCTTGCCGAACGCTATAAAGGCACCGACGCCGCCCAAGAAAAGGCCGCCGCCGAATGGCGCGGCTGGAGCGTTGAACGCCGGATCGAACATGCGTTGGTCAAGGGCATCGACATGCATGTGGTCGAGGACACCGAAGAAGCGCGGCTCGCAATCAAAGCACGCGGCGGTCGCCCCATCGAGGTGATCGAAGGGCCGTTGATGGACGGGATGAACGTCGTCGGCGATCTGTTCGGATCGGGCAAGATGTTCCTGCCGCAAGTGGTGAAATCCGCGCGCGTCATGAAGAAAGCCGTCGCCCATCTCTTCCCCTATATCGAGGCGGAGAAGGACGAAAATTCAAAGGGCAAGGGCCGCGTCGTAATGGCCACGGTCAAGGGCGACGTCCACGATATCGGCAAGAATATCGTCGGCGTGGTCCTCCAGTGCAACGGCTTTGAAGTCATCGACCTTGGCGTAATGGTGCCGTGGCAGGAAATCCTGAAAGTGGCGGTCGAGAATGACGTCGATATGATCGGGCTGTCCGGCCTGATCACGCCTTCACTCGACGAAATGGTGACCGTTGCCGAGGAAATGGAACGCGCGGGGATGACATTACCGCTGCTGATCGGCGGCGCGACCACCTCCAAAACCCACACCGCCCTGCGCATCGAACCGGCTTATTCCGGCCCCACGGTGCATGTGCTCGACGCCAGCCGCGCGGTGGGCGTGGCCTCCACGCTCGTCAGCGATACACTCGCCACCAAATTTGTGAACGACACCCGCGACGAATATGAACATATCCGCGAGGCGCGCGCAGGCAAAACCGCGAAACCGCTGGCGACGCTTGAAGAAGCCCGCGCCAATGGCTTTGAAATTGACGAAAGTCTGAAACCCAAACCGCCGCTCAACCCCGGCGTCCATGTCTATGACGATTGGGATTTGAACGACTTGCGGGCCTATATCGATTGGACGCCCTTTTTCCGCGCATGGGAATTGGCGGGAACCTATCCGCAAATCCTCACCGACGAAGTGGTGGGCGAAAGTGCTACCAGCCTGTTCGCCGACGCAAACGAAATGCTCGACAAGATCATCGCCGAAAAATGGCTGCGCGCGCGCGGCGTGGCGGGGCTATGGCCGTGCTGGCGAGAGGGCGACGATGTCGTGGTCTATATCGAGGAAACCGAGGAGCATGTCCGCCTGCCCTTCCTGCGCCAGCAAATCGCCAAGCGCGCGGGCAAGGCCAATATGTGTCTGGCCGACTTCATTTCGCCCGATGGCGACTGGATCGGCGGCTTTGCCGTCACCACCGGCCACGGCATCGGCACCAAGCTCGCCGAGTTCAAAGCGCATATCGACGATTATTCGGATATCTTATTGAAGGCGCTTGCCGACCGTCTCGCCGAAGCTTTCGCCGAACGCATGCATTTGCATGTGCGGACCGAGCTTTGGGGCTATGCGGCGGGCGAGCAGCTGACCAACGAAGCGCTGATCAAAGAACATTATCGCGGCATCCGCCCCGCGCCCGGCTATCCCGCCTGCCCCGATCACAGTTTGAAACCAACGCTGTTTTCGCTGCTGGACGCCACCCACAAGACCGGCATCACCCTCACCGAAAGCTTCGCGATGCTGCCCACGGCGGCGGTTTCCGGCTTCTACTTCGGCCACCCGCAAGCCGAATATTTCGGCGTGGCGCGGATTGGCGAGGATCAGGTGGTGGATTATGCACAGCGACGCGGGCTGGAGCTGGATAAAGCGCGGCAATATTTAAGGCCGAATTTGAATGAGTGATGGTGATTGCGGCCAGTTTTGGCTTCGATCACAAAGACACAATTTTGTATCGTCGCCCCGTGCTTGACACGGGGTTGGGCTTTCTAAATTCGGTGTGGCAAAAGAGGCAGCCAAGCCCCGTGTCAAGCACGGGGCGACGACGAAAAAGTAACGAATTTGCCCCTCAACCTTAATTCTGCTATGTCACATGTAACGGAGACCGAGCCATGGGCGTTCACGAAAAGCTGACTGGCGCGCAACGCACCGCCCGCTACCGCGCCGCAAAGCGCGCCAAGGGGCTTCGGCTAAAGCAAATCTGGGTGCCAGACTTGAACAATCCGGAGGTGCAGGCGCGAATTGCGCGGGAAGTTCAAGAAATGAACCGGCGCGACCGCAAGGATGGCTCGATGGACTATGTCGAATCGCTGTACGACGAGATGATGGACAATCTGCCGCCCCATGATTGGGTCGAAGAACCCAAGAAGTGAAGCGTGGCGAAATCTGGACCCAGTCTGGCGGCCCAAGCTATGCAAGGAAACCAAGGCCCGCCTTGATCATTCAATCCGATCTACACAGGGGCGCTGAGTTCGATTATTACATGCCCGTTTACATCATTCGCAAACGCAGATTTATCGGCGCGCGTAAGCTTCACGCCAAGCGCAGAAAACGGTCTGCAAGAGCCCTGTGATTTGATGGTGGAAAAAATGATGGCCATACCCAAAAGCAAGCTGGGCCGGAAGGTAGGAGTGGTGACGCCCGAAGATATGGAGCGGGTCGAAGAAGCGATGCTGATAGTGCTGGGATTTGCGGGGTGAGTTTTTTTGGGGGGTAATTGTGGCGATGAAGAATTAGAGTAAGAGCTATGCCTTCAAAACCTATGGAATGAATGTAGTTTTGTAGCAAGAAGTTCGGTGGCTCCAACGTCGCCTTCGTTCGGTTCTCGAATGTTCCCATGGGCGATGTCGTCGCGGACCTTCTTTAGCCTAGGGTCAGGACCTATTAAATGCTTGCGTGAGGCATGATTGGTTGATTTCACATATCGCCAATCGCCAAAAAAATCCCCTTGCAATGTAGGATTTCATTTGCAATTCCCGTGACTTGCTCTTTGACATTGTCGTTTTCCAATCCATCCCGCCCCGGATTTTCTCCGGCGCGCGCGCAACCATTTTGCTTGAAAAGCCCATATAGGTGGGGGACGTGTCGTGTACTTCGTGTACTTTGCAGACTGGCCAATGCCCCACCCCCTTAACCCGCCCCCACCCAACCGTCCCCGAAACGGACAGGATTTTTCAGCGATGGTTAACCCGCTGGCCCTGATATTCGCATGACCGTTATAAAGCCCGCATTATTCAGCCAATGGAAACCCAGCCATGATCCGCAAACTCCTGCTTTCTTCCTCGCTCGCCCTTACCTTGGCAGCAGCTTCGGCCTCGGCACAACAGGGCGGCGCGCCCTTTACCGTTGCGGAAACCGGCCAAGGCTTTGGCAATCTGGCACAGGCCGTGGCCGCGATTGGCGACCGGCAAGGCACGATCATGATCGCCTCGGGTACTTACAACGAATGTGCGGTCCAAGCCGCTGGCCACATCTCCTTTCGCGCCGAAGTGCCCGGTCAGGTGATCTTCGACGGCGGCATTTGTGAAGACAAGGCGGCGTTGGTGCTGCGCGGGCGCTCCGCCGCAGTCGATGGCATCGTCTTTCAACGGATGGCGGTGAAGGATAAAAATGGCGCAGGCATCCGGCTGGAAAAGGGCAATCTGAACGTCACCCGCTCGATTTTCCGCAACAGCGAGCAGGGCATTTTGACGGCGGCTGACCAGAGCGGCGAAATCGTGATCGACCAATCAACCTTTTCTGGCCTTGGTCGCTGCGACGGCGGCTATAGCTGCGCGCACAGCATCTATATCGGCGACTATGGCTCGCTAACGGTTACCCGCAGCCGATTTGAACGCGGCAATGGCGGCCATTATGTCAAAAGCCGCGCGGGCCGCGCGATCATCCAGAACAATGCCTTTGACGATACCCGTGGCAAAGCGACCAATTATATGATCGATCTGCCCGCAGGGGCGAGCGGGATCATCGACAAAAATGTCTTTGTGCAAGGCGCGGACAAGGAAAATTACAGCGCCTTCATCGCGGTGGCCGCCGAGGGCAAAGTGCACAACAGCGGCGGCCTCGCGATCAGCGGCAATGATGCAAGCATCGCGCCGGGCGTGAACCGGAACACGATTTTTGTTGCCGATTGGTCGGGTGACCGGCTGGCTTTGGGGGCCAACCGGCTGGGGCGCGGGCTATCGCCGTTTGAAAAGCGGTAGGCTAACGGTCGCGTTTTTCCCTACCGCCCCTGCGAACGCCAGCGCCGGACAACACGTTCCAGGATTTGCTCCTCGCCGCCGGTTTCCTGCCACAGCACCGAGAACAACGGATCTTCCGAAGCCGGGCGTTTCTCTTCTTCCAAGTGTATCGAGCGCAACGCGGATCGGGATCGACACACCCTCGCCGCAGATGATGCATTCGCGGTTGCGAAGGGCGGGGATCGAATCGAGAAAGCCGCGCGCGCCTTCGGGCATCGCCGCGCGGACATAGGCTTGGTCACGATCATTGTTCAGGCGCATCGAGATGATCGTGCCGCACTGTGACAGCACGCCTTCGGCCAAATCCGAGGGACGCTGTGTAATCAGGCCGAGCGAGACGCCATATTTACGGCCTTCCTTGGCAATCCGCTCCAGGATCGTGCGGACGGCGCTGCGCCCCGAAACACGGTCAGACGGGATGTAACGGTGGGCCTCTTCGCAAACCAGCAGGATCGGGCGGTGCGGTTCGTTGCGAGACCAGATCGCATAGTCAAACACCATGCGCGAAAGCACCGCGACCACGGTCGAGGTAATATCCGATGGCACGCCAGACACGTCGATGATCGAAATCGGCTTGCCGTTGCTGGGCAGGCGGAAAATCTTGGACAGAAAATCCGCCATGGTGTCGCCCACCAACATGCCGGAAAACATGAAGCTGTAGCGCGGATCGGCCTTCATTTCCTCGATCTTGCCTTTGAGGCGCAAGAACGGAGCGGAGGACGATGCCTTGTCAAGCTTGCCCATTTCATTCTGGATGATGTTGGTCAGGTCAGACAATAGATAGGGGATCGGGGCATCGACCGTCAGCTTGCCGATGCTTTCGGCGATGCGGTTTTTCCCCTTTGCCTGCAAAATGCATTTGGCGAGGATATCGCAATCCATCTGCCGGTCATCGCCGCTGGAGGTGACGAACACCTCGCAATGTTCTTCAAAGTTCATCAGCCAATAAGGCATGGCGAGGTTGTTCACATCGAACAGTGCGCCATTGGTTTTAAAGGCCGCCGAATATTCGCCGTGCGGATCGATCATCACGATATGGCCTTCGGGGGCCATGTCGCAGATGCGGTGCAGGATCAGGGCGGCGCTGGTGGATTTACCGGTACCGGTCGATCCCAGCAGCGCGAAATGCTTACCCAGCATGGCGTCAATATACAGCGAGCCGCGAATATCCTTGGTCGGAAACACGGTGCCAATTTCGACATTGGCCCGTCCGTCGGCGGCATAAACCTGCTTCATATCGGGGCTGGAAACCGCAAAAACTTCGGAACCGGGAACCGGATAGCGGGTGACACCGCGGCGGAAATTATAGATTTTGCCGGTCAGCCGCTCTTCATCGCCTTCACCCAGAAAATCGACCGAAGCGATAATGATTGAGGAATCGCGCGGGTGCAGCTTTTGGTTGCGGATGCTGGCGAGCAGCCATGTATTGCCGACGCGGATTTTGATCTGGCTGCCAACTTGGCCCGCCATGGCGATGCTGGGATCATGATGATCCATCAATTGGCCAAGGATCGTCGCATCGAGGCTGACTTGCGAATTGGATCCGGCGATTTCAATAACATTGCCTACCAGATGCAAAGTCGAAGGGGCTGGCCGCAATGCCGCTTGCGGTGCAGCGGGGGCAGGTTGTTGGACAGCTTGTTGAACAGTGGGTTGCGGAGCCGGCGCAATGCCGTTGCTGGCCGCCGAATAGGCATCGTTGAAATCTGCGGGACGCAAGGGATTGTCGCCGCGGCCGCCTATGGCATCTGTCATGGTATTTTCCTATAAAACCGAAGGCTTCGGCATAGGGAAATAAAGTAAATAATTGATAACCGGATACCCCGGCTCAAGGTCGTTCAGAGTTTCCGGAACGCAATTCCGGCCAGCCAACCAAGTAAAAGCGATATGAGTACGGCCATTGCACCGTAAAACAACGCATAGTCTTCCGCTAAAATTGTCACAAATCGCTCAAAGCCGGTTTTGCTGACGTTGACGATCACACTATCATCTGCAGCCACAACCTTGCCGTTCCGGATCAACAATGTTTCGGCGACATAGCGGCCTTCGGGCACACTCGACGGGAGATACAGCCTTGCCCGATACAGCACCTGTCCGGTAATATCGACCGTCCCGGGTTTTTCGAGGAAAAGACCATCACGGCTGTTGAGATCGACCAGCCCCTTGGTAAACCGCCGCACTTCGTTGTTTGTCAATTCTCCGGTGGGCGACAGTTGCAATCGCGACAGGCCGAGTTCGTAAATCGCGGCCGTTTTCGCATCGATGATTTTTTCAAGCGGGCGCGATGTTGCCACCGCATAATAGCTTGGCGCAGACCGGAAATCGACACTTGCAGCATTGACCCAAATGCCAGCAACCTTTTGCTTTTCACGGACAATGATGGGTTTTGTTTGGCCCCGCAGGACGACCGCGATGTCCACATTTTCTTCTGGAACCAAGCCGCGCGGATACAGGATAGCGCCAAAAAGCAGCAATTCGACGCCGTTGAAACGAGACTGGATATCCACTGCCCGTTGCGAGACATCGGGAACAAGCCTTGGGACCGCAGCAAAGGCCGCGTGGCCCGAAAGGAACAGGCAAACAAACAGGATAGAACGCGCGACCACGCTCACAACGCATGGACCGTATAGATTTCATCGGGCCGCCAACCAAGCCCGAGCGCCATTCGCATGGCCACGAGAAGAACAATGGCCGCCAGTAACAACCGCAGATATTCCGGCTTCATCCGTTGCGCGAACCGCGCGCCGATTTGCGCGCCAATTACGCTGCCAATCAACAGGAATATGACCAAGACAATATCGACTGCCTTGGTCGTCATGCTGTGTACGAATGTCGATGACATGGTGACGAACAATATCTGGAACAGGGATGTTCCCACTACGACATTGGCGCTCATCCCCAGAAGATACAGCATCGCGGGAACCATGATGAAGCCACCGCCGACACCCAAGAGCATCGTCAAAATTCCGGTCAAAAACCCCAGCAACAGTGGCGCGAGTGGCGAAATATAAAGACCCGACCGGTAAAATCTCCAGCGCCCCGGAAGGCTCGCCACCAAGGGATGGTGGCGTCTTTTTTGCGGAGGCACGCTTTCACCCTTCCGGTCTGCGATCACCGCCTGAATGCTTTCGCGCGCCATCAAGCCGCCAATTCCGCCGAGCATCAGCACATAGAGGATATTGATAACGGTATCGATCTGTCCCCATTGCGCGAGAATTTCAAACAGGGCGGCGCCAAACAGAGTTCCGAGCAAGCCACCTGCGACCAGCACCGATCCCATCCGGAAATCGACACCATCACGGCGGAGATGGGCAAAGACCCCCGAAACGCTCGCTCCGGTTACCTGCGTCGAAGCCGACGCTGCGGCCACTGTTGGGGGGATGCCGTAAAAGATCAGCAATGGTGTGGTCAAAAACCCGCCGCCGACCCCGAACATTCCAGACAGCATTCCCACGGCACCGCCCAGCAAGATGATGACCAGAGCATTGACCGACATACCGGCTATGGGAAGGTAAATGTCCATTGTATCGGCTTGCCAAAATTCCCTGTCAGTCAGTCGAAATCGTTACTTTTGGCACACTAGCCGCATTTTCACCGTCGTTAAAGCTGTTCAAGCCTCTCCGTGGGTTTCGATCAAGGCCGCCGAAAGCGCATCTTCAGGAGACTTTCCTCCCCAGATTATGAACTGAAACACCGGATAAAAGCGCTCACATTCGTCTAAAGCCACATCGATGATCGTTTGTGCCTGATCGACCCCCAGCATTCCATTGGGTGGGAGCAAACTTCCATGACGGAAAAGCAGCAGGCCATTCGACGACCACAGATCAAAATGTCCGAGCCACAATTGCTCGTTTATCAAGCCTAGCGCCGTATAAATGTCATTGCGCTTGTCCGATGGCACCGAGACATCAGGCATCACCAGCAATTGCAGCGCATTATCCTCTTCGCGCCAGATCGCCCTTATCTGATAACTGGTCCAACTGCCTTTGAATTCGGCGGCAATTTCCTCGTCGCTGGCCATTTCATAGTCCCAGCCGCGCGCATCGAAAAGGGCAGCGAGCATCTCCAGCGGGGCAGTCTCGTCCCGCTCATATCGGCCCAACTCTTCGTCCTGATTACGCATATGCGACCCCATTGCAGGTTGGACGCTATGTGCCTGTTGGCGGACTCGCGCGCAAGGCGGCTTGAGTCGTGCCGATTCACAAGTCTGTGGGTGGTATGTGGATAAGCGTAAAATCGCCTATTTTTTGGGCGCTGGTTTTCGCGCTACCTTCGCCTTTGTGCCCAATGCCGCTTCCAGCGCGGTGACGCGTACGGCCAGTGCGTCGGCTTCGGCGCGGGCGTTGGCGGCAAGTGTTTTCACCGCTTCAAATTCTTCGCGACTGACGAAATCCAAGCCAGCGGCCCATTCTTTTGACCGTTCGCGCATCGCGCTTTGTGCTTCGCGGCCCATACCAGCCACGGTTCCGGCAACTCCGGTGAGCACTTTGGATAGATCGTCAAACAGTCGGTTTTCGCTTTGCATGGTCAGTTTCCGATTGGGGCTGTTGCAGCCGGTATATAAAGCGATTCCGCATCGGGGTTAAGCCCGTCAATCTGCCACGCCAATATCGCTGCAAAGCTGAGCCAAGCCAGATAGGGCACCATCAGCCACGCGGCCATTGCTCTGACGCGGCCAAACACAAAAGTTGTTCCAATGGCCAACAACAGAATCAACACGATCAGATAGGTCGCCGTTGTCACCTCGTGCCGTCCGAAAAAAACGGGCGACCAGGCGAGGTTGAGCACAAACTGCAAAAGGAAGAGCCCCACGCCCAGCATCCGCAATGCAGCGCCCCGCGCGTTGAGGATGATCGCCAGAGCTATTCCGGTCATCAAATACAAGATCGGCCAAACCGTTGCGAACACCCAGCCCGGCGGTTGCGCCTCGGGTTTGATCAATTCAGCATACCAGGCGTTGCTTTCGCCCGATCCGGAAACCGAACCGGATAACCAGCCCAGAAACATCACAACAGGCACCACGAAAAGTGCCCAGCGCAAAAGCGACATCCGCAATTGGGAAGGTGAAGCGAGCTGGCTCATGACACGGCGAAACCGTTGCAGGGAATCATCATCCCCCAGCAATAGGCACGCCTTCCCAAAACAACAAGGCCGCTGACCCGTAAAGGGACAGCGGCCTTGAAAAATCCGGTTAAAGCCAGTTCAGGCTTTGCGGCAGCCCGAAAGCGCCATGGCACCAAAAGCACCCGCTTTTACTTCGCCGCTGATATTGTCGCCATCAACGGTGGCGCTGCCTTCCAATGTCATTGGCATCGGAACAGTCATGTCCATTTTCCAAGTAAGAGTATTGCCATCAACGGCGCCGTTCTGCACATCCATCGAGCCCATGGCACCAGCCATCTTGCCAGAAAATGCTCCGCCATCGCTGGTGACGGTGAACACCGACTTTTGGTCACCCATCGGGGTTTTAACCGTTACATCCCAATCGCCATCGACTGCTGCCATTTTTTCGCTCCTTTTCTGTGACGGGCAAGTTACACCCTTGTCAGCAACGGCTTTAGCACCGTCGGCGGCCATTTCAACTGGCAATCCAAGTGCTTCCAGTTGCGGTTTCACCTTGGCGGCGTCACCGACGACGAGCCAGATGAGCTTTGCCGGATCGACTTTGGCGTTGAAAGCCGCTGTCATACCGTCGGCTGTCATCGCACCATATCTGCCCGCCAGTGATTCGACATAATTGGACGGTCGGCCATATTGATTATCTGCCTGCATCTGCGCGAGAACGGCAGCCGATTGTTCATAATTGCCGGGCAATTCGAGCACGTTGCTGATCGCGGTGGCATCGCGCTCATCTTTGGTCACGCCTTTACCGCTGCGGAAATCCTTGAAATGGCCGATCAGCGCGGCCACCGACGGCCCGGTCTGATTGGTTTGCACCGGCGCCTGCACCATGAACGAGACGGCACCAACCACGCCGGGAACCTGCGAGCGCGTGCCATAGGACCAACCCTTGGTTTCGCGCAGATCCATATTGATCCGCGAGGTAAAATCGCCGCCAAATACTTCGTTTGCCGCGCGCAATGTGACCAGATCATCACTGCCCTTTGCATCCAGCACCACACCGCCCGATATCATCGACTGCGGGGAATTGGGCCGGTCGATCAAGACAATACGGTTTTGCGGAACGGGTGTAATCGCGCCGAAATTCTTGGAGTGCGATGAAGCGTTTTTGGCGGACTTCCATGTGCCAAACCGTTTGTTCAATTCTTTGGTCAGGTCTTTCAGCGTGGTGTCGCCCACGGCAAAGATCGTCGCCTTTGCCGGATTGATCCAGCCGCCATGGAAAGCGACAACGTCTGCTCGGCTAATTCCGGAAACCGAGATGGCATTGCCACTACCGGTCACCGGGCCACCATAGGGATGGCCTGCCCCATAAAGCAAAAGCGGCAATTTGTGCGCGACGATCCCTTGTGGTTGATTATTTTCAGCGGCGATACGCGTCATTTGCTGGACACGGATGCGCTCCACTTCCTTTTCGGCAAAGGCCGGGTTTTTGACAACATCGGCGAGCAAATCGAGTGAAGCGCCCAAATTCGGCTTCACCGCGCGCAAGGACGCAACGGTGCGGTCTTGCGAAGATGCAACATTAACGTCGGCCCCCAGCCGTTCCTCGGCCTCGGCCAATTGCGCCGACGAGAGCTTGGCGGTGCCCTCCATCATCAACGTGCCGACCATGCTGGCAAGGCCACGTTTGTCGGGGCTGTCGGCAGCGAAACCGGCATCAAAACTCATCGCGACGCGCACGGTGGGAACGGCGGTTCGCCTTGCGAAATACACTTTCACGCCGTTTTTCAGCCTGCCTTCTTCGACTGTCGGAAAATCGATGTCGGGGGCTGCTCCTGCCTCGGGAAATTTGCTGCGGTCTCCGTCAAAAGCTTGCCCATTGGCAATGGCAGCATCGCCTTCACCGGGCGGTCGATAAAAGGCCGGGGCATTTAATGATCCGCTATATCCGCCCGTTCCCCCCGAAACCTCGGTATAGGCTTCGCGCTCGCCGGGGACCACGCGGATTTCCAGCACTGGCCGGGTCAGCCATTTTTGCATGGCTGCTGTGATCGTCGCAGGGGTCAACGTGGCGAGGCGTTCAAGCTCTGTTTTGTAATAATCGGCGTCGCCGGTGTAGAGTTGCCCCTCGGCAAGGGCGACCGCTTTGCCATCAAAGCCACCGACCTGCTCCAGCCCGTCAATCCGCGCGGCGGCTTCGCTGGCGGCCACGCGCTGCACTTCGTCAGCCGTCGGCCCTTTGGCGATATAGTCTGCCATTAATTCATCCAGCCGTTTGGCCAAGGCATCGGCATCACCGCCCGGCTTCACATCGGCCTGTACCCAATAAAGGCTGGCATGGACAAAGGGCAGGACGAATGCCGAAACGGCAACCGCGCTCTGCTCTTCGCGCACCAACACATTGTCCAACCGCGAACTGGCAAGGCCGCCCAACACTGATGCCCCCGCCCGCAGCGCGGTATATTCGGGATCTGCAAGGCCCGGAACGATCCAATGCCGGTAGATGCGCGTTGTCGGCACCTTGTCCTTCATCACGATCTTTTTCGCTTTTTCGAGCGTCGGAATCGGTGCGTTCACCGGAGGGATATTGCGACCGCGTTTGATGTCGCCAAACCATTTTTGAACGAGCGGCTTTGCCTGTGCCGCATTGATATCACCAGCCAACACCAGCACCGAATTATTGGGCCCGTAATAGTCGCGGAACCATTGTTTGAAATCTTCAAGCTTGGCCGCCGACAGGTCTTCCAGACTGCCGATCGTGCTATGGTGATAAGGGTGGCCGACGGGAAACAAGGCCTCCGACTGGACATAGCGCGTCAAGCCATAGGGCTGGTTATCACCCTGCCGCTTTTCGTTGGAAACCACGCCGATCTGATTTTTCACCGCCTCTTCGGTCAAGCCGCCCAGCAAATGCCCCATCCGGTCGCTTTCCAGAAACAGCGCGGATTCGAGTGCACTGGTCGGCACGGTCTGAAAATAATTGGTGCGATCAAGCCAGGTCGTACCGTTCAGATCGGTCGCACCGATTTTCTTGGTATATTGAAAATAATCGCCCGGCGCGTTTTCGCTGCCATTGAACATGATGTGCTCAAACAGGTGGGCAAAGCCCGTTTGCCCTTTTGGTTCATGCTTTGATCCCACGCCATACCAGATCGACACCGCGACCACCGGGGCCTTGCGGTCTTCATGCACCAGCACCGTCAGGCCATTATCCAGCATGATTTTCTCATAAGGAATTTTCACCTGCTCGACGAGTTTGGCAACCGGCGCAGGTTTCGGTGCGGCGGCAACCGCGCCAGAGGAAAGGGCAATGGCAGACACGGCCAAGGAAAAAGCAATTTTACGGATCATGACTGGCTCCCGACAGAACAAAATTCAATGTGCTGCATAACGGGCGGGTTCGCGAAGGCAAAATATCGCGCTCCATTTTTCGACCAACGCACGATGCGTGACGATCACCGTAGATCGTGCAGTGTTATGAACCATAAAGCTGCCGGACTTCTGCCAAACCTGTCGTTTGGTTCGTCCCGATTCAGGCAGCTTTCCAGTCATTTACCGTAGCAAAAGACGGAACTCCCTTTGGCTTCATTTGACCATCGACATCAATAAAATAGCCGACTGGCACGTCGGGGCCGGATTTATGCATTGCTGCAACCATATAAGGCGAAACCCGGCGGCTGGTGCACAAGTCCGCCATTGCCGTCGCTTACCATTCGTTCTTCAAATTCAATGCCCTGTTGCTGCTCCATCGCCCGGCAAACCCTTGCAACGGCAAGCTGGCCTTCGCCAAAATCGACGACAAAGCGGGTTCCCATCGGCACATCGATCAAGCCTTCGATCAAAGCGCCGGTGACGGAAAGATTTCGCACCACCGCATCATAGCTGTGATTGCCGTGGATCACGCTGACCCGGCGATACAGGGATAGGCGATCATTGCGCTGTCTTGCCGGCCCCGATGGCTCGATCCGCCAATTGCCGTCACCGCATTTCTCGCGCAATATCTGGTCGGGAACCGGTTTGCTGTAGATATAACCTTGAATATGGCTGACATTGAGCTTCCGGAGCAATTCCAGTTGATCTTGCGTTTCTATGCCTTCGGCCGTTGTTTCCATATCGAGCGCCGCCGCCAGCGCAACGATGGCAGAGATGATTGCTCCATTGCGCGAACCCGGATCAGTCACGCCGCGCACGAAGCTTTGGTCGATCTTGATTTTGTCAAACGGCGCCGATTTCAGATAGCCGAGCGAAGAATATCCGGTGCCGAAATCATCAAGCGCCAGCCGGACACCAATAGCTTTCAACGCAGCAAACATGGCCGAAGTGTCACTGGATTCTTCCAGAAAAACGCTTTCGGTGATTTCCAGTTCCAATTGTGCTGCGGGCAAACCCGAGCTGTTCAGCGCTTTGCGAACGATATCGGGGAGATTTGGATCGGCAAATTGCACCGGCGACACATTTACGGCCACTTTCAATTTTGCCGGCCAGGTCGATGCATCGGTACACGCGCGGTTAAGCGCCCATTCCCCCAGCAGCGGGATCAGATTGGCGTCTTCGGCAATCGGAATGAACAGCGCTGGCGAAATCGCGCCGCGTTCCGGGTGGGTCCAACGGATCAGAGCTTCAAAGCCGGTGACGACGTCAGTTTTGGCATTGACCACGGGCTGGTAGGCCAAGCTTATCTCGCCGCGTGAAATGGCATCTCGCAAATCTTCTTCCAAGACTCGCCGATCTTCGGCCACCTGCAACAAGTCGCCGAATAGAAGCGGAAGCGGCCACGCCCCGATCCTTTCGCAGCATATAGCGCCAAATCGGCGTTGCGGATCAAATCCTCGCTGCTGTCGCCATCAAACGGGCTCACCGCGATGCCGATAGACGCACCGATCACACAACGGCTGCCATCAATCGAATAAGGCTGCGACAGGCTATAGATAATCTCGCCGCCCAAATCGCCCAGTGCACCGCGATCATCATTGTCGGGCAGCAATATCTGGAATTCGTCGCCGCCCAGACGGCACACCTTTTCGCGGTCTCCGACAACCTTGACCAGCCGTTCGGCCACCTGTTTCAATAAGGCATCACCCGCCGGGTGGCCCAATGTATCATTCACCTGTTTGAAACGATCCAGATCGATCAGCATGATCGCACAGGGTCGCTTTTGATTTTGGAATGCCGATAATGTGGTTTCGAGCAATTTGGACATCCGGGCCCGGTTCAACAATCCAGTGAGCGAATCATAGGCGACCAGCCGGGAATTGTCTTTTGCCGAACGGCGCTGTTCGGTGATGTCCAATCCGCTGCCGCGATAGCCCTGGAAATTCCCGTTGCTGTCCTGAAACGGTCTGCCCGAAACGGCCCACCAAATTTCCTGCTTGTCGGCCTTTGCTTGCAGGGCAAGATCATCAAATTTCGATTGCTTGGTCAGGATAAAGCGGAGTGATCGCTGCTGGTCTTCCTCAGACTGAGGCGGATGAAACAGGTCCAGAAAGGATGTGCCGATCAGTTCCGATGTCGGTTTTCCCAGTTTTTCTCCAATTGTGTCAGAGATATAACTCAAATTTCCGGAAGCATCGGTCGACCAGAACCAACCGCGTTTGGAATCTTCATAATTTCTGAGCAGTTGCAGCGCATCCTCAACATTCAGGCTTGCCGTTCCAGACGCCGGTTGCGCCTTTGGCGCAGAGCGCAATTTGCCAAAAAAGCCGCCGCCGCTTTGCGGTGCCGATCCGTCGGCGGAATGCAATGCAGATTTTGACATGCTTTTGGCAGTTGTCCCGAGATATTCAAGCATTTGGCGCGCGAATTGGCATTACGGCAATGGAGTTGCCCAAAAGTAAAAATTCAAAAATTTCGATGCAACCCTTGTGTGACAAAAATGCAACATTACATCTTGCCAAAGGCTTCCTACATCGTTCGGAGGGAAGCATATCAACAAGGGTAATGCCATGAATCTGGAAAAATTCACTGACCGCGCCAAAGGCTTCCTGCAAAGCGCACAAACCGTGGCAATCCGCATGAATCACCAGCGGATCGGACCGGAG
Organism: uncultured Alphaproteobacteria bacterium; assembly: GCA_963732535.1. Lineage (GTDB taxonomy): Bacteria > Pseudomonadota > Alphaproteobacteria > Sphingomonadales > Sphingomonadaceae > Sphingorhabdus_B. The sequence goes on from CAVSZW010000006.1 coordinate 102,154, forward strand.
CATCTGTTAAAGGCGCTGCTTGAGGATGAGCAGGGCATGGCGTCTGGTTTGATCAGGGCGGCAGGCGGCGATGCGGCGGTGGCGTTGCGCGAAACCGATGCCGCGCTCGCAAAGGTGGCCGCCGTCACCGGAGGCGGGGCGCAACAGACGCCGGGGCTCGACAATGATGCAGTGCGCGTTCTCGACAGTGCCGAACAGATCGCACAGAAAGCGGGCGACAGCTATGTCACGGTAGAGCGCATGTTGCTCGCGCTGACATTGGCCGGTACCACCACTGCGGGCAAGGCGCTCGCCGCCGCAGGCGTGACAGCGGAAGGCCTGAACGCCGCGATCAACGAACTGCGCGGAGGGCGCACGGCAGACACGCAAAGCGCCGAAGACCGTTATGATGCACTCAAGAAATTCGCCCGTGACCTGACCGAAGTAGCGCGCGAGGGGAAACTCGATCCCGTCATTGGCCGTGATGAAGAAATCCGCCGCACGATCCAGATACTGGCGCGGCGCACCAAGAATAATCCGGTATTGATCGGCGAAGCAGGCGTCGGCAAAACCGCGATTGCCGAAGGCCTCGCTATCCGCATCGCCAACGGCGACGTGCCCGATAGTTTGAAAGACCGCAAACTCATGTCGCTCGACATGGGCAGCCTCATCGCAGGCGCAAAATATCGCGGCGAATTTGAAGAGCGGTTGAAGGGTGTGCTCGACGAGGTGAAACAGGCCGAGGGCGATATCATCCTGTTCATTGATGAGATGCACACGCTGGTAGGGGCGGGCAAGGGCGAAGGGGCAATGGATGCTTCAAACTTGCTAAAGCCCGCGCTTGCCCGCGGCGAATTGCATTGCATCGGCGCAACTACGCTCGATGAATATCAAAAGCATGTCGAGAAAGACCCTGCCCTGCAACGCCGGTTCCAGCCGATATTTGTCGGCGAGCCAACGTTGAGGATACCATCAGCATCCTGCGCGGGCTGAAAGAGAAATACGAGCTGCACCACGGCGTGCGGATCACCGATGGTGCGCTGGTTTCCGCCGCCACACTCTCGCATCGCTATATCTCGGACCGATTTCTGCCCGATAAAGCCATCGACCTGATGGACGAGGCCGCATCACGGCTGCGGATGGAGGTGGAATCAAAGCCCGAGGAGATTGAAAATCTGGATCGCCGGATCATGCAGTTGCAGATCGAGCGCGAGGCGCTGAAGAAAGAAAGCGACACGGCATCAAAAGACCGGCTGTCCGCTCTTGAAGCAGAGCTTGCCAATCTCGAACAGCAATCGGCTGAACTCACCACGCGCTGGATGGCCGAAAAGGAAAAAATTTCCGCCGAATCGAAAATCAAGGAAGCGCTGGATCATGCGCGGATCGAGCTGGAACAAGCCCAGCGGGCTGGCGACCTCGCCAAGGCCGGCGAGCTGCAATATGGCACGATCCCCACCCTTGAAAAGCAGTTGGAAGATGCCGTCGCCGTCGCCGGAAACGCGATGCTGCGCGAAGAGGTGACCAGCGAGGACATCGCAAGCGTGGTCAGCCGCTGGACCGGCATCCCCGTCGACAAGATGATGGAGGGCGAACGCGAAAAGTTGCTCAAAATGGAGGAATGGCTGGGTGCGCGGGTGATCGGGCAAAAGGATGCCGTCGAAGCGGTGTCGAGAGCCGTGCGCCGTTCACGTGCAGGGTTGCAGGATCCCAATCGCCCCTTGGGCAGCTTCCTGTTCCTTGGCCCCACCGGCGTCGGCAAAACCGAACTGACCAAGGCGCTGGCGCAATATCTGTTTGACGATGACAATGCGATGGTTCGCATCGACATGTCCGAATATATGGAAAAACACAGCGTTTCGCGCCTGATCGGTGCGCCTCCGGGCTATGTCGGTTATGACGAGGGCGGGGCATTAACCGAGGCCGTGCGTCGGCGCCCCTATCAGGTTGTGCTGTTCGACGAGGTTGAAAAGGCCCATAGCGACGTCTTCAATGTGCTTTTGCAAGTGCTTGACGACGGACGCCTGACCGACGGGCAAGGCCGCGTTGTCGATTTCTCGAATACGCTCATCATTCTGACCTCCAACCTAGGCAGCCAGCATCTGGCGGCACTTGGCGATGACGAGGATGTGGAGAAAGCCGAACCTGCGGTGATGGAAATCGTCCGCGCGCATTTCCGTCCGGAATTCCTCAACCGGCTCGACGAAATCATATTGTTCCACCGGCTGGCGGCGCAGCATATGGCACCGATTGTCGATATCCAGGTGGCGCGCGTGCAAAAGCTGCTGAAGGATCGCAAGATCATACTGGCGCTTTCGGAAAAGGCACGCGCATGGCTGGGCCGTGTCGGCTATGACCCGGTATACGGGGCAAGGCCGCTGAAACGTGCGATCCAGCGCCATCTGCAAGACCCGCTCGCCGATTTGATCCTGCGCGGCGAAGTGCCCGATGGGGCCACCGTGACGATTGAAGAAGGTGACGGCGCTCTGGTGTTGCAAGCCGGGTGACAAGCCCGATTTGCGTTGCCATTCTGGCTTGGCCAAGGTAGCTTGGCCAAGCCATGGGAATCCACGTCAACATCGGTGAAGCCAAAACGCGGCTGTCAGAATTGGTCGCTGCATCGCTTCGCGGCGAGGAAGTCATCCTGTCGAAAGCGGGCAAACCCGTAGCGCGCATCACCGCGCTTGAGGAAGCCATTGACGAATTGAAAGAACGCGAGCGAGCAGAACGGGCCGCGAAAATGAAGGCCTATATTGGAAGCGGGCGTGGCAAGATGGACCCAAGTGTCGCCGATTTGTTACTCGAACCCGAATATACCGACGAAGAAATTGATGGCTTTAGCGCTGGTCTGGGCGACTAGATTTGTCTTTGTTGTTGGACACCAATGTCTTGATATGGATTTACGATGATAATCCACGCTTATCCAAACCGGTGCGAGATCGGCTGTTGGGTGGGGAGGATACAGTCTTTGTCTCGGTAATATCAGCTTGGGAATATGGTCAAAAGCGATGCAAACACCCAAGTCTAAAGATGCCCGATTTTGAAGAACTGGCAGCAAAACTTCCGCATAAAAAGCTTGATCTGGAATATGGTGTTTACCGTTACGCCGAAACACTCCCGCTGATTCACCGCGACCCGTTTGACCGGATGCTGATCGCGCAAGCGCTGCATCACGATCTGGAACTTGTCGCTTCCGATGAAAAAATCCGCCAATATCCCGTTCGTACTTTCTGGTAAGGTCCCCCATGTCCACGTTGCCCAAAAAGCCTACCCTGCCCTTTTCCACCAGCCGTGCCAATCCGACGCCGCAGCCGATGAAGCGGCTGACAGTACCGCGAATTCGCCAACGCAAGGGCGGTGAGCCGCTGGTCATGTTGACGGCCTACACGGTTCGCATGGCGCAGATAATGGATCCGCATTGCGATATGTTGCTGGTTGGCGATTCACTGGGGCAGGTGATATACGGGCTTCCGCATACTGTGGCAGTCACCATGGAAATGATGGCACTGCATGGCGCAGCCGTCGTCCGTGGCAGCTATCACGCTGCCGTGATCGTCGACATGCCCTTTGGTTCCTACGAGGCATCGCCCGAACAAGCCTTTAACAATGCCGCCAAATTGCTGAAGGAAACCGGCGCCGCGGGGGTAAAGATGGAAGGCGGAAAGGTGATTGCGCCGACAATCGAATTTCTGTCTTACGCGCGGCATCCCTGTGATGGGCCATGTAGGACTGACACCGCAGGCCGTGAACATATTGGGCGGCTATGGTGTGCGCGGCAAAAGCGCCGCCGAAGCCAAGACCATCGTCGAAGACGCTGTGGCAGTCGCCAAAGCCGGGGCCTTCGCCATGGTAATCGAGGGCGTGATGGAACCCATCGCCATCGAAATCACCGAAAAGGTCGATTGCCCCACCATCGGCATAGGCGCATCGGCACAATGTGACGGGCAGGTGTTGGTGACTGAAGACATGTTGGGTCTGTTTGATCGGACACCCAAATTCGTCAAACGTTATGGCGCGATGCAGGGCCATGTCGAAGATGCAGTGAAGCAATATGCCGAAGATGTCCGCGCACGCAGCTTCCCCGGCCCCGATCAACTATACCGCCCCGAATAACATCCATTTGTAAAGCCGCTGGCAATGCGCGCTTTGCGTGGTTAAGGGCTTATTCGACAATTTCCTATGGAGGCCATTTTGGCTTTGACACCTACCGATAAACGCGCCGGTTCCGACGAGGCCTTTTTGCGCGAAGTGGACGATGCCGTCCGCGCCGGAGACTTGCAGCATTTCTGGACGAGATATGGCCGCTGGTTGCTTATTCTGGTTGTGCTTGGCCTCGCAGCTTTTGCAGGCTGGATCTACTGGCAAAACCAGACACAGGCGGCGGCAGACGCAACCGGCGAAAAATTCGTCGAAGCTGTCGAAAAATTGGGCGGCGGAGACACCAAATCAGCGATGGCTGAATTGGGCATCATCGCCAAGGCGCAGCAGCCCGGTTATAGGGCAATGGCACAAATCGTGATTGCCAATGTCGCTGCGCGCGACGGCAACGCAAAAAAGGCCATCGAGGATTATGCGCGCGTTGCCGCCGACAGCAGCCTGCCCAAACCATTCCGCGATCTGGCCTTGATCCGCCAGACCGCAACGGAATTTGACAGCCTGTCGCCACAGAAGGTTATTGATCGGCTGAAGCCCCTCGCCAAACCGGGAACGCCGTGGTTTGGCAGCGCAGGCGAGATGACGGCCATTTCATACATGAAATTGGGCAAAGAAAATCTCGCAGGCCCCATTTTCGCCCAGATTGCCAAGCAGGAAACCCTGCCGCAATCGTTGAAAGCCCGCGCGCAGCAAATGGCTGGCTCTCTGGGTATCGATACCGTTCAGCTTGAAGACAAGGATAAAGCGGCAAAAACGGATGCTGAAACATCTGCCGCTTCGGAGGATAAAGCCAAGTGAAGCCCATTAATTATATCACCCTGGCCGTTGCGGCCTCCCTTCTTGCTGGTTGCTCGGTTTTTGGCGGCGGTGGCAAGAAAAAAGATACGCCCACAATTGGCAGCCGGATCGACATTTTGGGAACCGAAGCCGATACCAAGGCTGATCCCAATCTGGCCGGTCTGGCGGTGATCCTGCCAGCGCCTGTAACCAACGAGAATTGGTCACAACCGGGCGGAAACGCGCCCAAATCGCCCGGTCATCTGATGCTGGCCGATGCGCCGCAACGGATTTGGTCCGCCCAGATTGCAGGGGCCAGCAACCGTGCCCGGCTTGCGGCATCTCCAGTGATCCAGGACGGCAAGCTTTTTGTGATCGATACCGTGGCCATGGTTACGGCCTTTGACGCGAACAGCGGCGGCGTGATCTGGAAATCCGCTCTCGATGTTGACAAAGACGGCAAGCCCGCCCGGTTTGGCGGCGGAGTGAGTGCAGACGGAGCCATGGTTTTTGCAACCAATGGCGTTGGTGATGTCGCTGCGATGAGCGCAAGCGACGGAAAGATCGCTTGGACCAAACGTCCGGCAGGTCCGATGCGCGGAGCCCCTACGCTTTCCAATGGCAATGCCTATGTGATGACACAGGACAACCGCATCTTTGCGCTGAACATGGCCGATGGTGAAACCCAGTGGGATGAAACCGGCCCCGTTGGCGTTTCAGGGATATTCGGCGTGGCCGCTCCAGCAGCAGGCCAGGGCACAGTCATTGCCGGTTACTCGACCGGTGAGCTTTCTGCCTATCGCTATGAAAATGGCCGCAATGTCTGGGCTGACACCTTGTCGCGCACGGCCATGTCCACATCGGTTTCCACCTTGACCGATATCGACGCCGATCCGGTGATCCACGAAGGCCGCGTTTATGCGCTGGGCCAAGGAGGCCGCATGGCCGCCTATGAACTGGTTTCGGGTCAGCGGATCTGGGAAATCAACATTGCCGGTATCGCAACTCCGGTGATTTCAGGCGACTGGGTGTTCGTGTTGACGAGCGATGCCAAAGTCTTGTGCGTTCAAAAAGCCACGGGCCGCATCCGTTGGCTGGCGCGGCTGCCGCAATATCGCGACGAGGAAGATAAAAAAGGTGTGATCACTTGGCGAGGTCCGGTGCTGGTGAATAATCGTCTGATCGTTGCCAACAGCCGCGGCGAAATCTGGTCGGTTTCAACCGGTGAAGGGGCCGCGTCGCTGTTCACCAATGTCAAAAGTCCGGTTTCGGTTTCGCCCGTTGTGGCGAATAACACGCTGTACATCCTCGATGACAGCGGCAGGATCACCGCTTTCCGCTAAACTACAGCAGATGACTCTCTGCGAATATCGTGTATATCGAAAACCGTAGCCCTGAGCCTGTCGAAGCGCGCTTATCCGTCAAGCGCCCTTCGACAGGCTCAGGGCTACGGTGGTTTTCAAAATGTTTCAAAGGCCTTCCACAATGCTGCCGACAGTCGCGATCATCGGACGACCTAATGTCGGCAAATCGACACTTTTCAACCGGCTGGTTGGCAAGAAAATTGCGCTGGTCGACGATCAGCCTGGAGTCACGCGGGACCGGCGCGAAGGCGAAGGTCGGCTGTTCGATCTAACCTTCAAGATTGTCGATACCGCCGGCTATGAAGATGACGATGTCGCTACCCTGCCCGGGCGGATGCGGCAACAAACCGAAGCCGCTGTCGTCGGTGCCGATGCCGCGTTGTTCGTGATCGATGGCCGTGCAGGCGTGACCCCGATTGACGAAGAAATCGCCCGCTGGCTGCGAAGTACCACCATTCCTGTAATCCTGATGATCAACAAGGCCGAGGGAAACAAGGCCAGCGACACCATCCTGGAGGCCTATGCGTTGGGCTTTGGCGAAGGTGTCGCGATCAGCGCAGAACATGGCGACGGATTGGCCGACTTGTTTTCGGCACTAATGCCGCTGATCGATGCTGTGGAGCCGGAAAAAGAAGATTTCGAGGCCCCCGACGCACCGCTGAAACTCGCCATTGTCGGGCGGCCAAATGCGGGGAAATCAACGCTTATCAACCGCTATCTGGGCGAGGAACGGTTGGTAACGGGGCCAGAAGCCGGGATAACGCGCGATAGCATCACGGTTGATTGGGTGTGGCACGATCCCGCCCCTGAAGACCCGGAGTTTGCCGAGCGGCGTGTTCGATTGATCGACACCGCAGGGATGCGGAAACGGGCCAAGGTGCAGGACAAGCTGGAAAAGCTGTCGGTCGCCGATGCGCGCCATGCCATCGATTTTGCCGAAGTCGTGGTATTGTTGCTCGATGCCACCAAGGGATTGGAAGTGCAGGATTTGAAAATCGCCGATGGTGTGATCCAAGAAGGCCGGGCGCTGGTGATTGCGATCAACAAATGGGATATCGCCCAACATGCCTCTAGCTTGTTTAACGGTATTCGCGGTGCACTGGACGAAGGGCTGGCTCAATTGAAGGGCGTGCCGATGATCGCGGTTTCGGCGGCCACAGGCAAGGGTCTCGATCAGCTAATCAGTGCGGCCTTTGGTGCGCGTGAAGCATGGAACAGGCGCGTGCCGACCGGCATATTGAACCGTTGGTTTGAAGCGGCTATCGAAGCCAATCCGCCGCCGGCTCCCGGTGGTAAACGCATCAAATTGCGCTATATCACGCAAGCGCGAAACCGACCACCGACCTTTGTGATATTCGGAACGCGGGTCGATCAGTTGCCCGAAAGCTATCGTCGCTATTTGCTCAATGGTATCCGCCGGGACCTGGATTTCGGTGCAGTGCCCGTCCGTATCAATCTGCGTGCTCCAGCCAATCCATTTGCGAGTTCTAAGGACTGAGTTAACGGTTTCATATCTTTTAACTTCATTTTGGCGCAAATTGGTAACGGGTTGACCATGGCGTCAACCAACTATTTACTTATTGATATTAGTTTTCGTTGCATGGAATTGCGATAATATTCGCGATCAAGGAGCGTGACGAAATGACGGGCCAAGCCGAAAATATCATCAACTGGCCGGTTTTTACCGAAACGCGCACTGCGTTGGGTGACGCCTTTGTAAGAGTGTTGGGCTATTTCCGTGAGGACGGAATCAAAGCGGTTGCCGCAATCGAAGAGGCTATGCGCAAAGGCGATTCCGCAGGGATTGTGATTCCGGCCCATACGCTGAAGGGGGAAAGCTGGCAATTTGGCGCGGAACAACTGGGCGAACTCGCCGAAACAATCGAATTTGGTGCCCGTCACTATGTTGAAATCCGGCAAGATCCCCATGAGCTTCTGGAAAAAGTAGTCCAATTGCGACCGCTATTTGAAAAATCGCTCGCCGCATTGCAGGAAGAAATCAGCCCGCTGGTTGAACGCCGTGCGGCATTCGGTTCCCGGACAATCGGAGCCGCCCAATATGGACGCTCCTATTAAGCGCTTGACCTAATCAGTCAAATCTTCCCAAAACTCCTTGACCTTGTCAAAAAAACCGCGCGATTGCGGACATTCATCGCCGGTTTCGGTCTCGCGGAATTCGCGCAATATTTCTTTCTGTTTGGCACTAAGCTTTGACGGCGTCTCAACATCGATCTGGATCACCAGATCGCCCCGTCCCCTGCCCTGCAACACCGGCATGCCTGCACCGCGTTGACGCAGTTGTTTGCCTGATTGGATACCTTCCGGAATCGTAATGACGTTTTCAACGCCATCAAGGCCCGGGATACGGATTTCACCGCCCAGCGCCGCTGTGGTGAAGCTGATCGGTGCACGGCAAAACAGCGTTGTGCCTTCGCGCTCAAAAACCTTGTGCCGGGCCACGTGGATGAAGATATAGAGATCGCCCGACAAAGCCCCATTGGGCCCCGCTTCACCCTTGCCAGCAACGCGAATACGCGTGCCTTCGTCCACCCCGGGGGGGATGTTGACTTCTATTTTTTGTCGTTCATCCACACGCCCGTCGCCGCCACATTTGCGGCATGGACTTTCGATCACTTCGCCGCGACCATGACAAGTCGGGCAAGTCCGTTCGACTACAAAAAAGCCCTGCTGCGCGCGCACCTTTCCATGTCCTGCACAAAGATTACAGCGGCGTGAGCTCGTGCCGGGGGTTGCACCCGTGCCGGTACAATCGCCGCATTGCGCCGCAACATCGATGGCGATTTCGGTGGCCCTGCCGTGAAAGGCATTGTCCAGCGTAATCTCTAGATCATAGCGTAAATCTGCGCCGCGCACGGGCCCGCGCTGCCGCCCGCCACCAAAGGCGTCGCCAAAGAAGCTTTCAAAAATGTCTGAGAAATCACCGAAGCCCGCGCCACCCTGTGCGCCACCGTTGCTGCCCATGCCGCCATTTTCATAGGCGGCCTTGCCGTAACGATCATAGGCCGCGCGTTTCTGCGGATCTTTCAGACAATCATAGGCCTGGCTGATCGCCTTGAATTTGGCTTCTGATTTTTCGCAACCGGGATTGCGGTCGGGATGACATTCCATCGCCAGCCGACGATAGGATGTCTTCAGCGTCTTTTCATCCGCCGAGCGCTCCACTTCGAGCAATTCATAATAATCGATATCGAGACTCATGACCGGCAATCCCCCGCCCTGCCGCCACCCCGGCCCCGAAATGGACCAGTGTGGTGGCTACGCATGTCAGTCTTTCTTGTCTTCGTCGACTTCGGAGAATTCGGCATCAACAACATTATCGTCTGACGGAGCTTCATCCGAGGGAGCAGCAGATGCACCCGAAGCCTGTTCTTGTTCGTAGATCGCCTGCCCCATCTTCATCGCGACCTGGGCCAAGGCATTGGCCTTTTCCTTCATCGCTTCGGGATCGCCGCCTTCGATGGCTGTTTTCGTTTCGGCAACCGCCGCTTCGATTTCACCCTTCAAACCGGCATCAATTTTGTCGCCATGTTCTTCAAGTTGCTTCTCCGTCGTGTGGACAAGGCTTTCGGCATTGTTGCGTGCTTCGGCTGCCTCACGGCGTTTCTTGTCTTCCTCGGCAAAGGCCTCGGCATCGCGGACCATTTGATCGATATCGGCGTCGGATAAGCCACCCGATGCCTGAATCTTGATTTGCTGTTCCTTGCCAGTACCCTTGTCTTTCGCGGTCACGCTGACCAAGCCGTTGGCGTCGATATCGAAGGTAACTTCGATCTGCGGCACGCCGCGCGGTGCGGGTGGAATGCCGACAAGGTCGAAATTGCCGAGCAGCTTGTTATCAGCCGCCATTTCGCGCTCGCCCTGGAAAACGCGGATCGTCACCGCATTCTGGTTATCATCCGCCGTTGAATAAACTTGCGATTTCTTGGTCGGGATCGTCGTGTTCCGGTCGATCATGCGCGTGAACACGCCGCCCAGCGTTTCAATGCCGAGCGACAGCGGGGTCACGTCGAGCAACAGCACGTCTTTGACATCGCCCTGCAAAACGCCCGCCTGGATAGCCGCACCCATTGCAACGACCTCATCGGGGTTCACGCCGACATGCGGTTCCTTGCCAAAGAAGCTTTTCACCACGTCACGCACCTTAGGCATACGGGTCATCCCGCCGACCATCACAACTTCGTCAATTGCGTCGGCTTTCAAGCCCGCATCCGATAGTGCCTTTTTGCATGGCTCCAGCGTGCGCTTGATCAGATCATCAACCAGCTTTTCGAGGTCCGAACGGCTGATATTCTTCACCAAGTGCTTCGGACCGTTCTGGTCCGCTGTGATGAAGGGCAGATTGACTTCGGTCGTTTGCGCCGAGGAGAGTTCGATCTTCGCCTTTTCGGCGGCTTCCTTCAAACGTTGCAAAGCCAGCTTGTCCTTGGTCAGGTCAATGCCTTCGGCCTTGTTGAAATCGGCTGCAAGGAATTCAACAATCTTGCTGTCGAAATCTTCACCACCCAGGAAAGTGTCACCATTGGTGGACTTCACCTCGAACACGCCGTCACCCACTTCTAGGATCGAGATATCGAACGTGCCGCCACCAAGGTCGTAAACCGCGATGGTTTTGTTCTCGTCCTTGTCCATGCCATAGGCCAGCGCTGCCGCCGTCGGTTCGTTGATGATGCGGAGTACTTCAAGCCCGGCAATCTGGCCCGCGTCTTTGGTTGCCTGACGCTGTGCGTCGTTGAAATAGGCGGGAACGGTGATCACTGCCTGTGTCACGGTTTCGCCCAGATAGGCCTCCGCTGTTTCCTTCATTTTCTGCAGCGTGAATGCGCTGATCTGCGATGGCGAATAATCTTCGCCGCCGGCCTTGACCCACGCGTCGCCGGTCTTGCCCTTGACGATGTCATAGGGAACCAAACTCATGTCCTTCTTGGTCATGGGATCATCAAAACGACGTCCGATAAGGCGCTTTACCGCATAGATCGTATTGTCCGGGTTGGTCACGGCCTGCCGCTTGGCGGGTTGCCCGATCAGGCGCTCGCCATCCTTTGCAAAAGCGACAATCGACGGCGTCGTGCGGGCGCCTTCTGCATTTTCAATTACCTTGGGCTGGCCACCTTCCATCACAGCAACGCAGCTGTTGGTGGTGCCAAGATCGATACCAATTACTTTTGCCATTTTCAAAAAACCCCGAAAATCAAAGCCCTGTTAATCCAACCCCTGCGAGCCCATCGGACACCGCAAGGCAAGTTCGAAGGCGATATAGGTGGCATTTTGCTTGGCACAAGGTTTGAGCGCGCCTAAATGTGCATAGAAATCCCCACTGCCCCTTTTTTGGACACTAACCGCCATGCAATTCTCCCGCCGTTCTTCAATCTTTTTGGCCTGCCTGTCCCCTGCCCTGTTGCTTTCAGCTTGCGGACGCGAGCCGGTTTTGCGGGTGAACGAAGCTGTGGTGAAGCTGTCGCCCGTTGATAGCAATCCGTCCGCGATGTATTTCAATCTTTATGGTGGCCCTGCGGACGTCCATCTGATCGCCGTCACCTCGCGCTCGTCAATCCGCACTGAAATGCACGAAAGCAGCGTTGACGCAAAAACGGGCATGATGTCGATGGACAAGATTGACCGGCTGAAAGTTCCCAAAGGCAGCAAGATCGAATTCCGGCGCGGCGGCAAACATGTAATGCTGTGGGGGATTAATTTGCCGGCACGGCGGCTGCAGCGGATCGACGTGGAATTCGTCTTTTCCAATGGGGACCGGATTTTGGTGGAAACCCCCATCGAGAAAATCGCCGATGATACAGGCGAGCACGGCAGTCACTGATCCGCGATGTTCGGCCCGCACCCTTCCGGACGCGCGTTGACGAAGCGGGAGCGCGCTCTTGCACATAGTATTTTCAACGACGCTATCGACTATGATCGGGTGCGAATTCACAATCGCAAATGGTGGTGGTTCCAGCCGCGCAAAATCACCATGGCTCCCGATGGCCATTTATGGTTCCACCCAGAAAGCCAGCTATTCTGCGAAGACTTCTGCGACAGCACGACGACATTGCAAGGATTGTTCATCCACGAAATGGTGCATGTATGGCAGCACCAACAGGGCATTTTCCTGCCTCTGGCCCGCCACCCGTTCTGCCGCTATGACTACCGGCTGATCCCCGGCCGATCCTTCCTGCAATATGGCATCGAGCAACAGGCCGAGATCGTCCGCCATGTCTTTCTTTTGCGGAAGGGCATCAAGGTTCCAGAAGCAGCATCGCTTTCCGATTATGTCGGCGTTTTGCCTTTTTAGGAGTGACCAATAGCGGTCATTTCCCCACCAACGCCTCCACCATATCGAGCCGTTCCTTCAACGGATCTGCGCCGCTCACTGGACCGCCATCCGAGCGGAAATCCAGCACCGGTGCGCTTGCATCAAACTTGCTCCATGTGGGCAATCCGCCGCCGTTGGGATTTCCCGTTTTCACAAAATTGGCGAGATAGCCGCTCATCTGCTGTGCGGCTTTGGCATCGGCTGGGGTCAGCTTGTCGCCATATTTTGCCGCCACTGTGTTAAAGAAATAGGGGATATCGGTGGCGTGGGGAGCACCCGCCCATTCCTTCCGCATCGTTTCCGCAACATAGCCAAAACGGTAATGCCAAACGGTTTGACCTGCTGCTGCAAAGCGCCCCGAGGCGTAACGCGCAGGCTCTACCATCGTGGCGTCGCCGCCAACTTTAAAGAGCAGCGCTTGAAACGGAAGAGCCCCATCCGCATCATAAAGTTGCCGCGCACGATCCGCCTTGTCGCCAAAGCGCGCAAAAATTTCGTCCTTATTCTTGGCGGGCAAAAAGCCGATATCGGCGCTGGTTGCTCCGATCATCACCGGCACTTGGGAATCGACCGCACCATCAAAATGGGTGATATTGTCGATCACCGGGCCGGTCGGCGCATTGGCCCCGCCGCCGCTGAACAGCGATGCCAGATTAAAGCCGTCGATAACCTGTTCGGTACTCAGAGCGCGGAGCGCCTTGGCCGCGTCTGCACCATTGCCGCTAATGCCATGTTTGCTGGCATAGGCGATGCCGACATTCTGGCCCGAAAGCAGGCCCGGGCGATCCTGCGATATATGGCGGGGTGGGAACAGCGAGCGTCCGCCGCCTGACATCACCACAGCCCGCGCGAACAGGCCTTTGGCTGCCGGATTTTTCATCAGCGACAACACCGATCCGCCCCCTGCGGATTCGCCGATGATCGTCACCGCCTTTGGATCGCCGCCGAAACGGGCAATGTTGCGTTTCACCCAGTTGAGCGCCGCAACCTGATCCATATGGCCGTAATTGCCAGCCTCAGATGGCCGCTCGGCGGACAGTGCCGGATGCGCGAAATAACCGAAGCGGCCAAGCCGGTAGTTAAAGCTGACCACCATGACGCCCTGTTTGGCCAGCGGCACGCCCGAATAAACGTCGGGCGAAGAACCGCCATTCACAAAACCGCCACCGTAAATCCAGAACATGACGGGCAGTTTTTTCTTGGCCGATCCCGCCGGTTTCCAGACGTTGATCGTCAGACAATCTTCGGAAGGCGGCGTGCCCAGGGGCGCTGCATCGCCATCAAAGGGCTTCTGCGCGCAATCATGGCCGAATTGCGTTGCGTCGCGCGCCGCTTTCCACGGCTTCACCGGTTGCGGCGCACGCCAGCGCAGATCGCCCACCGGCGGTGCGGCAAATGGAATGCCTTTGAACGCAATAACGCCCTCGGCAGTGCTGCCGCGCACAGGGCCACTTTCGGTGCGGACGGTTTGCGCCTGAGCGGCTCCAAAAGGCAGGGCGACAGCAAGCAGGGTCGTCAAAATTCGCATGGGTTTTTTCCTTGTCGTTTCAATCCAGCCGCACCACGACCACCGATTTGGCGGGTATCGTGAGCGTGAGCATATCGTTGCTGATTTTTGCGCCTTTAAACGGCGCGGGCGTAATCGTTTCGGGCGCGCCGGGAACATTATGCGCGTCCATCTTTGCGTGGGTCAGTATCTGGCCCGATGCCGCCTTCACCTTTAGCCCACCCAGCGCAAGCCGGATCGACTGGGTATTTTGCGGGTCCATATTGGCGATGGCGATATAGACTTTGCCGTCTTTGGCCCGCGCCGCCGAGATGCTAAATGCCGGAAAGCTGTCTTTGCCCGATTGCAGCAGCGGAGCTTTCACTTCGACGGGCAGGAGTGCGCATCCTGAAACGGCAGATACATGGCAAAGACATGATAGCTCGGCGTCTTTGCCATTTTCGCGCCGTCGGTAAGCAGCATCGCCTGAAGCACATTCACGGTTTGGGCGATATTGGCCATGCGGACGCGGTCTGCGTGGGCGTGGAAGATATTGAGCGTTGCCGCCGCGATCATCGCATCGCGGAGCGTATTCTGCTGTTCGAGATGGGCGATATTGGTTCCCGGCGTCGGGCCATACCAGCTGCCCCATTCATCGACATACAGCCCGATGCGTTTGGCCGGGTCGTTCTTGTCGAGCACCGCCTCGTGTGCCTTTAAAACATCCTCCATCCGCGTCGCCTGATGCAATATCGAAAGCCATTGGCTTTCCGGAAATCCGGTCGCTTGATATTCGTTGCGGCGCGGCCAAACGCCGGCATTCAGCGTGTAATAATGGAGCGAAATCGCATCCATCATCGGTCTGGCATTTTTGGTGACGACGTCGGTCCAATTGGTATCGAAATTATTGGCGCCCGATGCGACGCGGATGGCTGTATTGTCGTGGTTCTGATGAAAATGGAAACCGGGTTTGTGAAAGAAGGTGGCGAAGCGTTTGAGTTCATTCGCGTAATATTCGGGCGTCATCGCACCGCCACAGCCCCAGCTTTCGTTACCGATCCCCACGTAGGGAAGCTTGAAAGGCGCATCGCGGCCATTGGCGCGGCGTTCCTGTGCAAGGGCGTCTTGCCCCTTTGATGTCAGATATTCGAGCCATTCGCGCATTTCACGCGGGTTTGACGAGGCCACATTGACCGAGAGATAGGCGTCCGCCCCGATCTGTTCGGCAAAGTCGAAAAATTCGTGCGTGCCGAACGCATTACTTTCAACGCCGTCCCACCAGTTGTTTTTGCGGACAGGGCGTTTGGCCGCAGGGCCAATGCCGTCGCGCCAGTTATATTCATCGGCAAAGCAGCCCCCCGGCCAGCGCACAACCGGCACCTTGATCGCCTTGAGCGCCTGAACCACATCACTGCGGATCCCGCGCACATTGGGTATCGGCGAATCCGGCCCCACCCAAATGCCTTCATATACGCTGCGCCCCAGATGCTCGGCAAACTGGCCATAAATCTGGCGCGGGATGACAGGGCCGGGCTTGTCGGCAAGGATGCGGCCTTCGCTGACGGTTTGGGCTAAAGCCGGACCTGCCAACAAGATCAGGATTGCTGCGCACCACGCTCGAAACAATTGATTGCACATCTGCATCGTCCTAAATGCTGGTTGAGAGGGAGGGAAAATCATGGACAAGAAATTCTGGCTGGGGCTGATCGCCTATGTTGTACCAAGTTTTCCGCTGGCCTTTGCATGGCATCTGACAATTTTTGCAGACAATTACGCAAAACTCGATCTGCTTCGCGCCGATCCGATCCTGCCGATGGGCTTTGCCACCATGCTGGTTCAGGGCGCGATTTTCTCTTGGAGCTATCCGCGTCTGTTTTCCACCGAACGCCCGAATTGGATATCGAGTGCGGCAAAGGCCTTTGTGGTGTTCGGATTGCTCGCATGGTCCTATGCCGTGCTCGCCGTCGCGGCAAAGACGCAGATGAATTCGGCCTCGCAATTTCTGGCTTTGGAAAGCGGCTGGACGGCGTTGCAATTTGCCGTGACGATGCCGCTGCTGGCGCTGGTCTGGCGACAGACTGAATGACTCCAGCCGAGCCATCCTAAAAAATCGCCCGCTGTTCATCTTTGGGTGAATTTGCGTTCGGCACCTGTAGATTAACCCGCAAATAGCGCGTCAAGGCGGGCGTTCCATTGTCCGTCACCGCAACTATGATATGGGCGCTGCCTGCACCTTTGCAGGGGACAAAGCCATCGATCCACATTTTGCGGCACGGCGCAATCGACGTAACAGTAGCGCGCGGCCCCTCGCTTTTGATCGAGACATCGGCGAGGTTCACACCCGATCCGGCCCCGGCTTCTTTGTAATGGAACCATTTGAAGGATAGCTTATTGCCATCAGGATCGCTGGAGCTGCTGGCATCGAATTTGCTCGTCACAATTCCGTCTTTGGTAATGTGAATTGTCTGGTGGACCTTCACAACCGGCGGATGATTTGCCCCCTTAAACGGCTTGATCGTCCAGTCCATCCGTGCGGCAAAATCATGCTGGAATGCGGTGCGCCAGCGCCAGATAGTTGCTTGGTCAGACACCGCGCCATTCACTTCATCAGAGGACGTTACCCGCGTGAAAGCATCGCCGCCTTGCGTCCAGATCGAGCGGGTTTCGCCATAGGGTTGACGCATCAGATATCGCCCGCCCCAGCCGCCCCAGTTTGGCTTTTCCGGTTCGTTCAATCCGTTGGGTATCAGGCTCAGGAATGCGGGTGTATCGCCCTCCATGATGAACATATATTTTGGATAGGCCGCGCCCAGGGGCCCTTTGCTACGGATGTTTGTATCGAGCCAATCATTGCTGACGGTCGTAAAATCCGCGCCCGCTCCGTTGCGGTAAAAGCGATCACCGCTGATCCCGGTCCAGGTCGCGCTCGCATATTCCGCGCCATCTGGAGGGGAAGGTTTGACGATATAGAACAGCAACGGGAATTCCCGCCGTATCCAAGGCCCTGCATCGTCCTGATCAGAAATCGAAGTGACGCGCAGTTTTTGAACAAATGCGTCCAGCGCTTGCGGGGACCGCGTCTCTTTCACATGGATCAACGCCTGCGCCAGCGTGTTCGCTCCGCCCCAAAGCGACACCCAAAGCGGGCGGCTGTCCGCCTTGTCCGCCGCTGCGATCAAAGCTTTCGCTCCGTCGGAAAGCTTGTCAGCACCCGTCGCTGCCATGCCATATCCGGACTGCCCCGAAGAAATCCGCGCTTCGAGTTCCGCGCCCGTCGGCCAGCCCTTGGCATGGAGCAACAAATTGGGTTGCACCTGCCCATAGGCGGCAACCACTTTGCGGATAATCTCGGGGCTGGTCTTTTCCTTCTGCCATGTCGATGTGGTCGCGACCAAAGCTTCGATATCGATTTCATTGCTATAGAGCAGCAACCGCACCAGCGACATCTGGTCATCGGGTTCATTGCCAATATCGGTCAGCACGACCACACGTTCATTGGCCACAGCAGGGAGCGGCCAGGCAAGTGCGAGCAAAGATGCGAGCAGCGCTTCATGGCCCGACCTTTGGTGCCGCCGTCGAACCGCGCACGACAAGATGATAGTCGAGCATGATTCCGGCGGGTTGGTCTTCATTGCGCCGTTACGTTCGATCAACATCGTAGCCGCACGGTGCGCCATTTCGGCAATCGGCTGGTGGATCGTCGTCAGATAGGGCCAAACCGATTTGGCGATCCAGCTATCATCAAATCCGGCAACCGAAACATCGCCCGGCACTTTCAGCCCCAATTGCGCCAGCCCTGCCATCACCCCCGCCGCCGAATTGTCGTTCGCTGCAAAAATGGCGGTGGGCGGATTGGCCGATTGCATCAGCGCCTTTGCCGCCTCTATCCCGAGTTCCAAACTGGAACTGCGCGGGCGCCTCGTTCAAATGTCGGCGCAGCCCTTTGCCGCCAGTGCATCGGCAAAGCCCTTACGCCGCAAATGCGCCGCCGGATGATCGGGATGTCCGCATGCAAAGCCGATACGGCGATGGCCCAGCCCCCAAAGATGATCGGCCATCTCTGCTGCCGCCGCCTCATCGTCAATGGCGACATAGGGCGCGCGATCAAGCTGGATTGATGGCGCGATCCGCGCAAAGGGGATGCCGCGCTTTTCAAGGATATCCATCGTGGCTTAATGATCGGCCAAAGCGGCGGCGGCAAAACAAATCCATCCACCCGCATCGTCGAAAGCATGCGCTCAAGCAATGCCGGATAATCGCGGATCTTCGAGAGGCAGGTTTCCACGGCAAGATGGTATCCCGAGCTGTCGGCAGGCCCGGTACGCCCCGCTTTGCAGTTTGGGATAATAGCTCGGCATAAAGCCTTCGCCGTAATCGTGGAACAGCAAGCCAATGGTGAACGAACGCCCGCCAGCAAGCGATCGCGCCGCGAAATCGGGAACATAGCCCAGCGCCGCAATCGCGCCTTCAACCTTTTCCTGCAATTTTGCCGAAACATTGGGTTCGCGGTTGATGACCCGCGAAACGCTCTTCATCGATACCCCTGCGGCCTTTGCAACATTGCTGATCGTAACGCGCGGCAAATCCACCCTACCCTTTTTAACAGGTCCGCTCCCTACCTGAATTTCCCGCCAGTTGCAGTCGTTTGTTAGCATGTTCCGTAAATCGGGACCGTGCAATTGACAGCGCAGTCTTGACAGCGCAGTCAATTCTCGTCAAGCGGGTTGTAGCGAACGCACGCAATCGGTTCGTAATGACATCAAATCTGGGAGGGTTTTCCATGAAGCGTACGATACTGGCCATTTCGGCCTCCATTTTTGCCATGACGGCAATGCCCGCATGGGCACAGGATGCAGCCGAAGAAGATGCGGCCGACAGCGGCGATATCATCGTGACCGCAACACGCAGCGAAACATTGCTGTCGAAAACCCCAATTGCCGATGTCCGCGATCACAGGCGAAGGCTTGCGTCGAACAGGGCATCGCGAACCCGACCGAGCTTGAGGTATCGTTCCCAACCTTTCGATCGTGCGCAGCAACGGCCTGCAGATCACAATTCGCGGCGTTACCAGCACCGACGGCACTGAAAAGGGCGATCCTTCTGCTGGCCTTCATGCTCGATGGCGTCTATATTGCACGTCCGCAAGCAGGCCGAATCGGCTTTTTCGACGTTGAACCGCGTTGAAGTATTGCGTGGACCGCAAGGTATGAAATTTGGCCGTAACTCAACGGCGGGCGTTGTCAACATCATCAGCAACCGACCCAAAATTGGTGAATTCGGCGCTGGCGTGACGTTGGCTATGGCAGCTATTAAGCGATAAATGTGACGGCTTAGTCAACGTGCCGTTGGGCGACACATCTGCATTCCGTCTGGCGGCAAATTTTGACCGCGTGACAGCTATTTGATCGATCGGCAATGCAGCCGATAGGTTTCACTCGATCCCTTCAAGGACAAGAATTTCGCCGTACGCGCTACGGCATATGTTGAACCGGTGATCGTGGCAGCGTCTTGCTTCGGGGAACTACGGCACACTGGGCGGAACACGCGCAGTGGCCGTTCCTACCAGCAATTTCTTCCAGCAGACCGGCATGCACGGCAACGACACGCGATTCAACGGCAATGCTATCTGGAGTCACGCGGTGCGGCACCCGCGCTCGATCTGACTCGCAATCTGTTCACAATTCCGGTGGACACATCGGCCACTGGCGGCGGCGGCGCAAACGGCTCGACGCGGCCTTATCTGGTTGATAACTCCGAACCTTTGGTTTGATCGGTGAGATCAATTACGATTTCGGCCCGGTCAAGGCGACCTATTTGGGTTCCTATCGCGAATATGAAGCCAATGAGAATACCCAGTTGGACATTCGTGGACTGCTCCCGTCCAGTTTGCCTGGTTTCCTCCTTCCGGTCGGCTTTGCGAATGCTTGCGTCAAGCAACCGATCAGTGCTCTTACGAAGGCTTCTTCAACGGAGACTATAAAGCACAATCGCATGAATTGCGCTTTGCATTGGGTGGCGATGGACCGTTCACCGCACAGGCCGGGGTTTATTACTTCCGTGAGGATTGGTAATCGGGTTCTGGATTCCTGATTTTCCTGCAATTAATCTATTGGCACCCAATGTCCTTTATGGCTTCCCGCAGGAAACGACAAGCGAGAACAAAGTGGAGTTTTTGGTGAAGCCAAGTTTGAATATCGGAAGGCTTCGCGCTGACTGGCGGGCTTCGTTATACGCACGATGATCTAAGTTCCGTTATGGCCATACCGTGCTAGACATATCTGGCAACGAACATCACAATTCACCAATCGTGATCGGTCGGAAGCACCTATGCGAATGATGCACGGGTTGTCGGCAAAAAGGTCACATGGGGCATCGGATTCGATGCGGATATCGGCGGTGGCCTTGTTTATGGTAGTGTGAAGACAGGCTACAAGCAGGGCGGCTTTGGTGATGGTTGCTCGACCGGTGGGTCAACGCGCGTCACGTCACGCGGCGAAAGCTGTGTACCGACGCTTCCGCAGGCCATTTATTATGAACCGGAAAACATCCGGGGCCTATGAAATGGGCTATCGCGGACCCGTTTTCGACGGTGTACGTGTTGATGCAAACGTGTTCTATTATGACTATAAGAACTTGCAGCTCAGTTCGCTTTTGAACATCAATGGTGCACCGACACAGGTGACAACCAATGCCGGTGAATCGAGCGTGTTGGGGTTGAATTCGCCACAAACATCCGGCCCGCTGATAACCATCAGGTCAATTTTGGGATCAACTATCTCGACGCCAAATATGATCATTTCTGCCCGGGCGGCACTGGCACAGCCAACCCGCTGGATGCTTGTTTGCCCGGCACAATCGACTTCAAGGGTCGCACACTGGATCGTTCACCCAAATTCACGGCGTTCGCCAATTATAATCTGACAATCCCGATGGGCGACGCCAATCTGGTTTTGTCTGCCGGTACACGTTTGACGGGCAAATACTCGATCACCCAATTTGGCAAACTACGCCTATTGCAGTACTTCCCCCATCGCACACCAACACGAGCTTAAATGCTGACTTATAATGCGGCCGGAGATCAAGTTGTATGTGCAGGCTTATGACAAAATCTGGAAAATATCTCATCGACAATGCTGGCAACGGCGGTTCTGACACCGTAACGTTCTGCGATCCGCGCACTTATGGTGTTCGTGCCGGCTTTAAATTCTGATCATCACCGAATAAAAAGCCCCGCCGGGTCGCACTAGGCAAGGGCAAATTGGGCCGCAGCTTTCGCTGCGGCCCTTTTTTTGTCCGAATATACGCGAGTGGCAGTCTATGTGACCAACTAGTCGGGCCGCGCTTCGTGTCGACCACGCCCTCTTGGACCAGACGAGCGCTCAATATGCTGCCGCTGTGGTCGTGGAGCGGCGGCGGGAGCTTGCTGAACACTGGGCGGGGCAGCCTGCCGGTTCTGGCCACCACCATTGTCGCTGCGCTGCTGCCGTGGTTGAAAACGCGGAGCGGGCTGAGCCGTCGGTTCAGCAGAGGCAGGCGCATTGACCTGCGGAGCCACATTCCAGTTTCCACGTTGTCCGCGATGGCCACCGCCTCCGCGCCCACGGCCCGAACGTGATTCGCCGTTGGTTACAACCGGCGGAGGCGATACCGCACCCTGCTGTTGCTCGCCACGATTCCGGCGTCGGCGTCTATCATTATCGCCATCGCGCACTCGTCCGCCATTGGCTTCAGGCCAAGCGATAGAATCATGGCCACCGCCCGAACGGGTATAGCCATTCCGGTGATGGCCGCCTTCGCCGCCACGTCCGCGATTGTCGCGATACCAATTGTGCCGTTGCCCGCCCCAATAGCGGCGATGATGATCGCCCATGCCAAAGCGGCGACCATGGCTGTCGAAAATCCAAGTTCCGTAGCCGGGATACCAATAGCTATCATACCAGCCACCGCCATAGCCGATGTTGTAAAAGCCATAGCCATAGTCGCAATCATAATAGCGATCGAACGGGCTATAGGGATCGCAATCATAATTGGCATAGCCATTGTCATAATAGCCCAAGCCCATGTCATAATAGCAACCCGATAGCCCCATGGTTGCCGCAGATAGCGCCGCGATTTTCAACGCAAGCTTTTTGCCGGTTTTCATCATGTCCTCACCCCTTATTCTGGCCGCTCGATCCGATCTCCATTCGTCGAATCAGATGCACGGCCCGTCGTGACTTCAAAATTGCTCTTTAGCAGTTGAATTGCATGTGAACGGCATGGTTAGAGTGCGTTAAGCAAAATCCTGTAGCACTTTGGCACAATGCTTGCGCTTTACTGACATCAATGGCAGTAAGCATCCGCCCAACAACTCCGGAGCATATTTGCATGGCCTATGCCCATACCGAAGCCGCCAATCCGCACTGGGCAAGCCGTGCAAAACTGAGCGATATCTCGCATATCCCGGGCGAAAAAGGCTTGCCGATCATCGGCACCACGCTTCGTTTGCTTCGCGATCCGCCGGGCTATGGCGCGCGCATGATCCGCGAGCATGGCATGGTTTTCCGTACCAACAGCCTCGGCATCCCAAGTGTGGTCATGGTGGGGGCGGAAGCCAACGAGCTGTTGCTGTTTGACCGGGACAAGCTGTTTTCATCCGAACAGGGCTGGGGGCCGGTGCTGAACCTGCTGTTCCCGCGCGGATTGATGCTGATGGATTTTGACCATCACCGGATGGACCGCCGCGCACTCGGCATCGCTTTCAAGCCCGAACCGATGCAAAGCTATGTGGCGGATATGAACCGCATCTTTGCCGATCAATTGCCCCAATGGCGCGGGGAAATGAAATTTTATCCGGCGATCAAACAGCTGACCCTGGATGTGGCCGCAAGCTCCTTTCTTGGTGTGCCGTTGGGGCCGGAGGCCGACAAGCTAAATACCGCCTTTGTTGATATGGTACAGGCCTCGATTGGGGTTGTCCGTGTACCGGTGCCGTTTACCAAAATGGGCCGAGGCGTGGCGGGTCGTAATTATCTGTTCGATTATTTCCGTCCACAAATCGCCGAACGCCGCCGCAATCCCAACCGGCAGGACATGTTCAGCCAATTCTGCAGGGCAACGCGCGAAGATGGCAGCCTGTTGGATGATGATGCGATCATCGACCATATGAATTTCCTGATGATGGCGGCGCATGACACGATCACCTCGTCGGTGACCTCGCTCGTTTGGCTGCTGGCGCAAAATCCGGAATGGCAGGAAAAATTGCGCGCCGAATGTCTGGCTATTGCCCCTGTTGGAAGCGCAATTGCGGCGGATCAGCTCGACCGATTCGAACTCACCGAATATGCCTTCAAAGAAGCCTTACGCTTGATCCCGCCCGTCCCCACCGTTCCGCGACGGGCGCTTCGGGACTTTGAATATATGGGTTACAAAATTCCTGCTGGAACACCGGTGAGCATCAGCCCGTCTTATGTCCACAAAATGTCCGAGCATTGGGATGATCCCGAAAAGTTCGACCCGCTGCGCTTTACCCCCGAAAACAGCAAGTCGCGGCATAAATATGCCTTCGTTCCCTTTGGCGGCGGCGCGCATATGTGTTTGGGGCTGCATTTTGCGATGATGCAGGTGAAGCTGTTCATGCATCATTTGCTCACGCAGGTGCGGATCGAGGTGGCCGATGGCTATGCGCCGCAATGGCAGGCCTGGCCAATTCCCAAGCCGAAAGACGGGCTAGCGGTAACGCTGAAGCCGCTGGATTGAAACCAAGCTTTTACCGCGCCAGCGCCTTTAATCGCGGTATCGCCTTTTCAAGAAGTTGAAGTGATTTCCAGCCTTCTTCGGGCGGGAAGCCGCCGACCAGTGGCTGGAAACCGAAAGTACCGTGATCGGCGACCTTATCCGCATTGGCGACGAGGTCATCGACCGTCCACACCGCATACATGCCAGAGCGTTTCAGGGCATCCAGACTATCCAGCCCCTTAAAAGGCGAATTGCTGCCCGGTTCTTGCGCTGCCCATTTGGCATATTCGGACACGACGTGGAACGCGTGCGGCTCCAAGAATCGACCAGGTCCGTTCGGGATCCTCGGAAAGCATGATCACGCCGGGCAACCCGGGGCTGGGGCTGCTATAACGCGGGCTATGGCCCTGCTTTTCACATTCCTCGACATAGAGCGGAATGATATCTGCGCGCATCGGGCCAAAGCCGCAGCCAAAGCGCGCCGCGCGCCGCGCCGATGCCTCCACGCCGCCGCCAACAAAGACGATGTCCTCTGGCCTTTGCACCGGCAGGGGGCGGACGAGGACGGGGCGACCATCGGCTTCAAACCGCTCCCCCCGCAAAGCGCGCAAGATGGTCTCGACGCCGCTGTCGAGCAATTTGCCGCGATCTTTTAGCGATTTACCAAACATGTCAAATTCGGAGCGGACATAGCCAGCCCCGAAAATCACGTTCAACCGCCCGCCCGACATCAGATCGAGGACGGCAATTTGTTCGGCGATCTTTACCGGATCATGCAACGGCAGGATCACCGCGCCGAGCAGGATCGAAACATTTTTGGTAACCGCCGCCACGCCGCCGCCCAGCACGAATGGCGCTGGCAGATAGCCATCGTCGGAACCGTGATGCTCCATCAGCCCGATACGATCCACGCCGATCTTGTCCGCATAGGCCGCCATTTCGAGCGCCTGCTGGTAAAGTGTCGAGGCGGGCGTTCCGAAATCGGGGGCACGCATGTCAAACGAAACGGTTGTTTGGATGGGTGTCATTTTGGTACTCCAGTGGCTTGATCATACAACGAAGGCGTTGCTTCCCCATCCGAGGCACCATCATAGCGATTGCCGACCATTGCAATTGGCAGTTGCAAACTGACGTCGCTTTCCGACGCCAAATCGCCCGGATGATGTGTCTAAACGCCACCGCACAGCACAAAACCGATGCGATCATAAAGCCATTCGCGCGATTGCGGATCGGCAAAGCTGTGCGACGCCGACGCTATCGTGGCCAATTCTGTTCTGCCACGAAGGGCTGCAAACAGGTCTGTTTTCCAAACCGCCATAAATGTCATCGCGGTGCTGTCGCGCTCGGCAATCAGGATCGAAATGGGCAATTCGGAGCCGGATAGCGCCGCCGCCATCCGTGCCGCCAATCCACTCGGCGCATCGCTTTTTGCAGCGCGCGCCAATCCGCCGACAAGCTTCTTTACATTGATCTTTCCGGTCAACAGATCAATCAGGCTGCGCGGATTTTTCAGCCGCGCCCAATAGCGTGCACGAATGGCGGCGGCAGAGGGAGGCGCGGGCGCTTCTTCGGCGCTGCCCTGCGCCTCAATCACCCACGGATTGGCAAGGACCAGATGGTCAATCGGTACACCCGCATGAAACAACGCGAGCGCGCTCGCCGCATCACAATTGCCGAACGCCACCAATCGCTCAATATGCGGCGCGTGGTTTCTAAAGGCGGAGACGGCGGCGGCGATATCGGGCGCGCTCGATTCAAAATGGCCGTTTTCGCCTTCGCTTTCGCCAATCCCGCGCCGGTCATAACGAAAGACAGGATAGCCCTTCGCGGCAAAATGGGCGGCCATGGCGGCTTGGCCCGCATGGGCCCCGCTGCGGATTTCATTGCCGCCGCTGACGATCAAAAGCCCCGTCGATTTCTCGCCTTCGTCAAGCGTCGCGATTAGGCCATCGCCCTCGCAATCGAACGCGATCATGCGGCGCATGTGCGGCTCCACTGATCGAGATCATGCGCGATATTGGCGGACATGGTGGGATCGTCCTGTGGCTCTGCGCGGAGCCATAAGGTGCTGCCTTCGAAATCCTCGCCCAATTTCCGTTCGGTGCAGCGGGTGAGCTCGGCGGGAGTGGCTTCAACCAATTGTGCGATCATTGCGGGCGACAGCAGATTGCCGGCAAAGGCAACCGGCCCCGCCAAGGCTTCCGCCATCAAGCCCGCTTCGGTAAGCGCCACACCCTCTTCTTTGGCTCCGGCAATGCGCGTGCGGATCATTGTTTTGAGCAAGCTGTGCCCCTTCACAGGGGCCAGCCGCCAATGCGGCAGATGCACCGCGCCATCGTCGATCAACGCGCCACCGCGCAACGCCGCCACATGCGTTGCACCCAATTGCTCGGCGGCGGCCACAACAGCGCTGCGCCAGCTGGCAAGGTCTTGCACCTCCAGCGCGCTTTGGCTTTCGTTGCATCCCGGCAGATCAGGCAAAATGCTGCCGACCCCCAAGGCGTCCAGCGCCCGCATCGCCTGCACCAGCATCCGGCGCACGCGGTTCATTTCATCGAACAGCGGCGGCACGATCAGGACGCGGCGTTCGTGGCCTAACCCAAAGCACAGCGCTTGCTCGCTGGCCCCGGCGAAATCATATGTACGGTATACGCCCGCGCTCACGCCGCCGTCTTGGCCCGGACAAAAGCGACAAGGCTGCCAAATGTTTCAAACAATTCGCCATCGACATCATCGTCGTCGATAAAAATATCGAGCCGGTCTTCCATTTCGGTGAGCAAGCCCGCGACTGCCATCGAATCGAGTTCGGGCAAGGCACCAAATAGAGGCGTGTCCGCGTCCATCGCGGCGACCTTTATCGGAGCCACACCCAGCACATCGACCAGCAATCCCCTGATGGAAGCCTCGATCCTGTCCGTCATGTCACTCTCCCCGATTGCTTTTTGCGCCATGCGCGCAATTTTCGAATCAATATGTGCGGCCAATTGGCCGGATGGTTGGGCCAGAACAGTTCCAACCGATAACGCGGGCGAACCGCCTCCATCCATTCCGCCTTATAGCCATCATTGCCGGTACCGAAATCGACAATATCAACCCGGTCCACATCGATCACATGCTGGAACAATGCAGCTGATAACAAGGTTCCCGGTGATGCCTGTATATGCCGTTCATCATGCGCCAGCTTGTGGATCAGCGCGCTGCCGTTTTCAACGGTCCAAAATTGCGCGGCGACCGGCTCTCCATCGATATAGGCAAGACCAAGCCGGAGTGCGCCCGCCACACTTTCGCGTTCGGCCACTTGCCGCAAGAAATCAGGATTGCCCTCTTCGGGTTTCCAGCTGCGCGCGTAGATTTTTTCGTAATCGCGCCAGCTTTCGGGATTAAATTCGCGTTCGATCCGGATCGAGACGACACCGGCTTTGCCCTTGCGCTTTACCGTGTTTTTCAAGCGGCTGGGGCGCGCTTCCCAATAGGAATCGAAACTGCGGCCTTTGACTTCAAGGATATGATTGCTGTCGCAAGCCTCGCGAAACACCACCCAGCCGCTTTGCCGAAATGCCGCGGCCATCAAGCGCGCTGCATGGTCTTCATCCGGCATAGGCGCCAAAGTGAGCCGTGAAACTTGCGCCTGCACGGTTTTGGCCGCCGTTCGGAGCAACGTCAATTTGCCAACTTCGTCGGCACAGCCCCGGAACACCGGCCTCCAGCTGAAATTATACCAATTCGCCAAGGCAACGCCATGGCCGCGCGCCGCCAGCATCAGCGGCAGCCATAATTCTTGATCGTCTTCATAGGCGCGGACCAATAGCGGTTGCTTATCGCGAAATGCATGGCGATGCAGCCCTTCAATCCAATCCATCCGGTCAAACAGACAGCCTTGCGCCTCGCGATCCAATGCGCCGCGTGCTGCCGCTTGCGCGGTCAGGAAATTATCGTGATATTCACCTTTCACTGGCAAAGATCGCCCCTTGATTTCAACAGCTTCTAACCCCCAAATGGCCCAATGACCGACAATTTGCCAGCCTTTCCCTTGGACCATCTGCCCTTGCGCGGCGCACCGCAAGCCGATTGCGCTGCGCCTCAAGGACCGCTGCTTTAGCTATCAGGCGTTAAATGATCGTATCGGTCGGCTGGCTTTTTTTCTGCATGAACAGGGGTTTGGTGCGGGGGATCGGATCGCGACTTGGCTGCCCAAGACCGAACTCGCCTGCCTGATGCCGCTGGCTGCGGTGCGCGCCGGGCTGGTGCATGTGCCGGTAAACCCGCTGCTGAAAGCGCCGCAGGTGCGGCATATCTTGGCCGATAGCGGGTCTGTCGCGCTGGTGACGAGTTCAGCTCGGGCCGAGACGTTAAGGGGGCAATCTACGAATAAACCTGACCGTCACCCTGAACTTGTTTCAGGGTCCATCCCGCCACAAAAACCGCCGGTTGAGACGGAGAAATGGATGCTGAAACACGTTCAGCATGACGGCATTGGCTATAGTGTTTTTGACGAAACAGGCCTCTTGCCCCTCCTCGACGACGAAACGCGACCCTCACTCCCTCCCCTTCCCGCCGATACCGATACCAATACTGCTCGCCGCTATTCTCTACACCAGCGGCTCCACCGGCCTCCCCAAAGGCGTGATGCTCAGCCATGCGAACCTTGCATTGGGCGCGGTCAGCGTGGCGCAATATCTCAATCTGAAACCCGACGACATAACGCTCGCGGTGCTGCCGTTAAGCTTTGATTATGGCCAGAACCAGCTGCTCTCGACCTGGCAAGCGGGAGGCTGTGTGGTCCCGCTCGATTATCTCACCGCGCGCGATGTGATCAAGGCCTGCGCGCGTCACGGCGTCACCACGCTCGCCGCCGTGCCCCCCTTATGGGTGCAATTGGCCGAGCAGGATTGGCCCGCCGAGGCCACCAAAGCGATGCGCCGCCTGACCAACAGCGGCGGCGCGCTGACGCCATCGCTGGTAAAGGCGTTGCGCGGCATTTTTGGCGATAAGACCAACATCTTTGCCATGTACGGCCTTACCGAAGCCTTCCGCTCGACCTATCTTGATCCCGCGCTGATCGATGCCAACCCAACCAGCATGGGGCGCGGCATCCCCTTTGCCGAAATCATGGTGGTGGCCAAGGACGGCAGCGAAGCGAAGCCGGAAGAGCATGGCGAACTGGTCCATGCCGGGCCCCTCGTTGCCCAAGGATACTGGCAGGATGCCGAACGCACCGCCGCCCGTTTCAAGCCAGCACCCGGATTTTCCCGCTATGGCGGAATGGCGGTGTGGTCGGGCGACACCGTGTGGCGCGATGCAGAAGGCTTGCTCTATTTCGTCGGCCGCGACGACGCGATGATCAAAACCAGCGGCAACCGCGTATCGCCCACCGAAGTCGAGGAAGCGGCAATCGAAAGCGGATTGGTGGCCGAGGCCTGCGCGCTGGGCCGCAAGGATGAGCGGCTGGGCGAGGTGATTGTGCTGTTTGCGCGCGGCAGCGGCAACGACGAGGGATTGAAGGCGCACTTCAAGGCAACCCTTCCCAATTTCATGCAGCCTGCAGAAATCATCTGGCTGGACGATTTCCCCAAAAACGCCAATGGCAAGCTTGATAGGGACGGCTTGAAGGGGATGGTAACGGCATGAACGAAATCAAGGCAAAACCGACCGGCCCCATTCCTCCTTATTTCGCTGCGAAAAATGGCGAGCTTGCCATATGCGGGCAAACCGCGTCGGCGTTGGTGGCGGAGGCGGGCGACACGCCTTTATTTGTCTATTCGACCGACGCTCTGTCCGCCCGGATCGCTGAATTGCGGGAGGCAATGCCATCGGCGCTTTCGATCCATTATGCGATGAAAGCCAATCCCTTCGCTCCGTTGCTCGGATGGATGAGCGGTCGGGTGGATGGCTTTGATGTCGCCTCTGGCGGTGAACTGAAGTTGGCATTGGCGGCTGGCGTGGCGGCGGACCGGATCAGTTTTGCAGGGCCCGGCAAGCGGGACAGCGAGCTGGAATTTGCGATATCCACGGGTGTCACGCTCAATTGCGAATCCGAGGGGGAGGCGACGCGCGCCTTTGCGATTGGAGAGCGACTGGGCATCACGCCAAAGCTCGCCGTGCGGGTGAACCCCTCGTTCGATCTCAAAGGATCGGGCATGAAAATGGGCGGCGGGGCAAAGCCGTTTGGCGTTGATGCAGAGCGGGTTCCCGCATTGGTCAAAGAAATCATTGCCACCGGTGCTGACTGGCGCGGCTTTCATATCTATGCAGGTTCGCAGGCGCTGGACCCGCAAGCGATCATCGCGATGCAGGCGCAGACTTTGGCGTTGGCGGCTGAGTTGGCCGAGGCAGCGGGAGCATCACCCCCGCATGTCAATCTGGGCGGAGGATTTGGCATTCCCTATTTTCCGGGGGACACGGCGGTTGACCTAAAGGCCGTTGGCGGCGCGTTGGGAGAGGCACTATCGGCGCTGCCCGATAGCCTGAAATCCACGCATTTCTGCATAGAGTTGGGTCGTTTTCTGGTTGGCGAGGCGGGGGTCTATCTCTGCCGGATCATTGATCGCAAAATCAGCCACGGCGAGACATTCCTCGTTACCGACGGGGGGCTGCATCACCAATTGGCGGCGTCTGGCAATTTCGGAACGGTGATTCGCCGCAATTATCCGGTGGCAATTGCCAGCCGCTTTGATGCGGCTCCGCAAGAAGTGTCCACAATTGTCGGTTGTCTGTGCACTCCGCTCGACCGGTTATCCGACAGCGCCCATTTGCCGCGCGCCGATGTTGGCGATCTGGTCGCCATTTTTTGTGCAGGGGCCTATGGTGCAAGCGCCAGCCCGGCCAATTTCCTGGGCCAAGGGGCGGCGCGGGAAATGCTGGTTTAGGCGACCTTGGCGTCAGCCCCCAAGATCAGCGGATCATTTTTGGCGATGTCAATTGTCGCTGTCCGGATGTTTGGCGCATTTGCACTGCGATGTTTGAATTTGCCTTCCACCTGCCCGCCGGGCGCGATGGTGAGGTTTTCATAGATCACGTCGCCGGTGATTCGCGCACTGGCTTCGATGGTCAAATCGCGCGCTTCGATCGAGCCTTCAACCTTGCCCGAAAGCCGTGCTGTTTCCGCAACGACCTTGCCGCTGATCTTGCTGCTTTCACCTTGAACCAGCGAACCGCAAGAAACATCACCCTGAACGGTGCCGTCGATATGCAGATCCACTTTGGCTGACAAATTGCCAACAATTTCAACGTCAGAGGCAATGATGGAAAATGTGTGCCCGGAACCACGCACGCTATTTTGCGCCTGCGGAGAATGCAGCGGCGCTGTTGCCGGCGACGGTTTGGATTTCGAGAACATCAGGATTAGCCTCCAGGAATTTCATCGGGTTTATCGCGGATCCATTGACCCGCACTTCAAAGTGGAGATGGGTTCCGGTGGACCGTCCCGTCGTACCCATCCGCGCAATTTGTACACCACGTTTGACCGCCGCGCCAAGCGGAACTGTAAAGCCCGATAAATGCGCGTAGCGGGTTACCAAACCATTAGCATGGGTGATTTCGATGCAATTACCATAACCACCCTGCCAACCGGCAAAGGTCACCATGCCAGCAGCAGCGGCCAAAATCGGAGTGCCGTGCGGGCCTTTGAAATCAAGCCCGCTGTGCATGGCGCCGCCGCCCGTGAACGGATCAGAGCGATAACCAAAGCTGCTCGACATCGCGGCAACCGCCGCAGGCATACTCGTCGGAATACCGGCAACGGCGCGTTCAAGCGCTGTCATCTTTGCAAGGGCATCCGCCAATTTTGTAAATCGCGGATCGCGGATTTCAGCCGATTTCTTACCGAAAAAGGGAATGAAGGGACCGCCCAAGCCGCTATTGGCTTCGTCCGCCAACGCTTTGGGATCAAGTCCGAAACGCCGGATCGCCGTTTCCGCTTTGCGTGAGCGCTCCTGCGCTATCCGGGTCAAACCTTCGGCAAAAGCGATTTGACGCGATTCAATCTGCGCCAGCGTGGCAGCTTCGGGAATTGCCGCGCCAATTTTGGCGGCGGTATCTGAGGCATCCGCTCCGGTTGCGGCCTTCGGCGGCTCGGAGCCGAAATGGGTACGATACAGGCTTTCGACCATATCCTGCCGCTTATCGAGATCCTTTGCGACATCGTCGATGGAATTGCGATATTTGGCAACGCGTTCAGCGGCGGTTTCAACGCTCGCTTGTTTGCGGACCAGAGCCATACGCTCAATCGACACGCTGAACTGATTGACCATCATGCCGAGCGTGATGACAAGCCACACGCCCACGACGGAGGCGACACCTGTTGCGACACGGCGCTGCAATTGTGCAGATATTCGAATAAACCGGACTTGTCCGTTTGATCGCATGAAAAATTCACGATCTACAAACCAGCCGGCCAACCGGTTTTTCAAACCGGCCAAATTGGCCTTTAGCGACACGACCCGACACCCCGTTTTTTTTATATTGCGGCGCGGATAACAGATATCTGAGAGTGCTGCGAATCGCGACGGGCAGAGTCGGGGCGAGGCGGGCGAGTTGCACGACGAATTGCAAAGCTTTGTCAAAAAATATGCGTCATCCGGTGTCGTTGCATTGCAGAATTTCGCAATGAAAAGTGAATATTGTTATTTTACATATGGATATACGGGCGGCGATTCGGAGTGGATTTGTGAACTATCCAGTACGTTGATAATTTCAGGCTCTTTTGTTTTTTGAACGCCGCGCTTAGGGAATGGGAATGAGCCAGGAAATGGAAACATTGATTGCCGAAATGGCAAAAAAGGCGCGCGAAGCTTCGCGGCAGTTGGCCCGAGCCCACGATCGGGACAAGGCGAACGCCCTGCTGAAGGCAGCGGCCCGGCTGCGCGCGCAGGAAAGCGCGATCCTTGAAGCCAATGCCCGCGATATGGAGGCAGCGGCCGCCAATGGCCTTTCATCGGCAATGCTGG
Source organism: uncultured Alphaproteobacteria bacterium (assembly GCA_963732535.1). Lineage (GTDB taxonomy): Bacteria > Pseudomonadota > Alphaproteobacteria > Sphingomonadales > Sphingomonadaceae > Sphingorhabdus_B. Next base: position 134,902 of record CAVSZW010000006.1, read on the forward strand.
ATCGTCTCAAACTCGATTCTGCAAGACTGTCGGGCGTCGCGGACGCGGTTGAACATATCGCGCGGCTCGCCGATCCGGTGGGCGTGGTGATCGACCGGGTTGAACGCCCCAATGGGCTGGTGATGGAGCGCGTTCGCGTGCCCGTGGGGGTACTTGCAATCATTTATGAAAGCCGGCCCAATGTGACGGCTGATGCGGCGGCGCTTGGCTTGCGTTCAGGCAATGCCGTTATCCTGCGCGGAGGCAGCGAGGCGGTGCACAGCAATCGCGCTATCCACGCGGCAATGGTTGCCGGGCTATCCGAGGCGGGACTGCCCACCGATGCCGTTCAGTTTGTGCCTTCGCAAGACCGCGCTGCGGTCGGCGCAATGCTGCGCGCACAAGGGGCCATCGACATGGTGATCCCGCGCGGTGGCAAATCGCTGGTGGCGCGGGTGCAGGATGAAGCCCGTGTCCCCGTGCTCGCGCATTTGGACGGTATCTGTCATGTCTATGTGCACAGTGCCGCCGATCCGGCCATGGCGGAAAGCATCGTCGTCAACGCCAAGATGCGCCGGACGGGCATTTGCGGCGCTGCCGAAACCCTGCTGATTGATCAGGACTTCCCCGAACCCGCTCGGCTGATCGGTGCATTGATTGATGCCGGCTGCGAGGTGCGCGCCGATGATATGCTGATGGAACTGGATGCACGTACGGTGGCTGCCGATGCCGATGATTGGGGCACCGAATATCTGGAGCCGGTGATTTCTGCCAAAATGGTGTCGGGCGTTGACGAAGCTGTCGCCCATATTGCCACCCATGGTTCACAGCATACCGAAAGCATCATCACCGAGGATGCGAACGCCGCCCAACAATTTTTGGCCGATGTCGATAGCGCCATCGTAATGCACAATGCCTCCACCCAATTTGCCGATGGCGGCGAATTCGGTTTGGGCGCGGAAATCGGCATTGCCACCGGTCGGCTCCATGCGCGTGGCCCCGTAGCTTTGGAAGGACTGACCACGTATAAATGGATCGTGCGGGGGAGCGGACAGGTTCGCCCTTGAATCATTTGTATACAAATGATACATGTCCGCCATGAGCAACGTCATAACCGCCCGGGTCAGCGATGAAGTGCTGGCGATGATCGACCAATTTGCGAAATCGCGCGAGCGCAGCCGAGCTTGGATCACTGCTAAACTGATTGAAACAGCGGTGCGAAAGCAAATCGAGTTTGATGCGTTTATCCAAGAAGGTGAAGACGCGATCGAACGCGGCGAATATGTAACACATGAGGAATTGATCGCTGAATTGCGAGCGATGGCCGAGAAAAAGCGCGCTGCATGAACCAGTTGATTTGGTCCCGCCCTGCGCGGCAAGACCTGTATCGCATTGCCTTTGACGAGATGCTTTGGGATGTAGAAGTTCTGGTCGAGCGAATAGAAAAAGCTCCATTGCTGCTAACGGAGTTTCCGGAACTCGGTGAAATGATTGGGTCGACTGGCAGGCGGAAATGGCGCGTAAAAGGAACGCCATTTTTGCTGATTTATAAGTCACGCAAAGGCACCGTTGAGATAAGCCGAGTGGTTCACGCGGCATCGGATTGGCAAGGTGTGATTTGACCTCCACCGGCCTTCTTGGCGGTTCTTTTAACCCCGCACATGGCGGACACCGCGATATCAGTCTGTTTACGATTCGCGCCCTGGGGCTTGACGAATTGTGGTGGCTGGTTTCTCCCGGCAATCCGCTAAAGCCCAAAAAGGGCATGGCCCCGCTTCCGGCCCGGCTAGCATCCGCCCGCAAAATGGCCCGGCGTTCACCGATTCGGGCAACCGCCATCGAGCGTGAAATGGGGACGCGTTACACCATCGAAACGCTGCAAAAACTGATCCGCCGCTATCCGAAACGACGCTTCATCTGGATCATGGGCGCTGATAATGTTGCAAATTTCACACAGTGGCGGCGTTGGCGAGACATCGCCCGCTTGATGCCGATTGCAGTTATCGCGCGCCCGGGCTATGATGCAACTGCTGTTGCGGCACCCGCAATGGCCTGGCTCAGGCGGTTTGTCCGGCGTCCGGACCAGCGTAAGCAATGGACTTTGTGGAGTACGCCAGCGCTTGTCTATCTGCGCTTTCGTCCCGATCCGCGTTCGGCAACGGCCATCCGTAAAGCCGATCCCCATTGGCATAAACACTATCAGGGCCGCAGCATCCGCGACGGCCTCACCCGCAAGATTTTGCGTTAAGGAGCAATTTTGATCGATCTCGCCACTGTCTCGTCCGGCTCGCCCGTGACCCCTAAGAGACCGAAAAAGGCCAAAAGCCTTGATGCCGATGCGCTACACCGGCTGATCCTGCAATCGCTTGATGACGATCAGGCACAAGACATTGTCTCCATCCCGCTCGAAGGCAAAAGCAGCATCGCCGATCATATGATCGTCGCGAGCGGTCGTTCGAGCCGACAAGTGGCGGCTATCGCCCAAAAACTGGCCGAGCGGATCAAGCAAGGCGGGCGCACTGCGCGCATCGAAGGCTTGCCCAGTGCAGATTGGGTGCTGATCGATGCCGAGGACGTTATTGTCCATGTCTTCCGCCCTGAGGTTCGCAGCTTTTACAACCTCGAACGCATGTGGTCTTTCGGCGATACGCCAGACGTTGCGAACGGTTAAAACGGGCTAGGACCGGAGCCTTATACATGCGGCTGCATATCCTTGCGCGCGGCAAAATTGGCCGGTCGCCCGAAGCGGATTTGGTAGAGCGTTATTTAAAGCGGATCAGTTGGCCCAGCAAAACCACCGAATTGCCCGACAAAGGCGGTGCCCTGCCCACGGCGGAACGCGGCGCCAAAACCGTGCTACTCGATGAAAAGGGTGAACAGCTATCCTCCGCCGAATTGGCGGCCATTCTCGGCAAATGGCGCGACGACGGGGTTTCCGAGGTTCGCTTTTGTCTGGGTGCCGCCGACGGATTTGACGATGCAGACCGCGCCACCGCAGACCGGCTGATCGCCTTTGGCCGCGCCACATGGCCCCACTTGATGGCGCGGGCAATGCTGGCCGAACAATTGTACCGCGCCACATCAATACTTGCCAATCATCCCTATCATCGCGAAGGATAGCGCTATGCGCTATGGTATCGCCATTTGTTTCAGCGGAGTAGCAGCCTTGTTGCTGACGGCCGGGCTGCTCGCACAGAGCACCGGCACTACAGACGGCGCCGCATTGCGCGCGGCCAAACGGCAGGCAGCGTTTGCCCAGCAACGTGCGGAAATCTTAAGACAGGAAGCCAGCAGCGCCGAACAGGCTTCAGACCGGCTGATTGCCCAACGTGCGGCTTTGGGAGCAGAAATCGACGCCGCCAACGCGCATATTGCCACCGCCGGTGTCCGCATGTCGTTGATCGCCAACCGGCAAAAGGCCCAGGCTGGGCAGCTAGGCGAAGCGCACGAACCCCTTCTTCGGTTAAACGCCCTGCTCCAGCGCATGACCCGTCAACCGACTTTGTTGCTGTTTGCAAGGCCTGGAGACAGGCGGGATTATGTCCATGTACGGGCGGCCATTGCCTCTATCGAACCGATAATCGCAGGCCGTACGGCGGCACTTCGGCGGCAAATGGCGGCACAGCGCGAATTGCGGGCGCAGGAACAGCTTGCGATGCAAGCACTTACCGACGCACGAAAATCGCTGGCCCAGCGCCGCGAGACACTGGCAAGCCTTGAAGCCTCCAGCGACGGCACCCTTTCCGGCGAAGCGGCAATCGAATTTGAACGCGCCATTGGCGAAGGCGAGCGCGCCCGCTCGCTTGTTGAGGACATCGACACCAACCGCGAATCTGGCCAGAACGCGGCACTGCTCGCCGATTATGACGGCCCCATTTTGGCAACTGGCCGAGAGCGACAAAATTCGGGAAAATCAGCTTATTCAGCACCAGCCCAAGGCTCGTTGGTGGCAGGATATGGCGAACTCACCACCACCGGCTACCGCGAACGCGGCATCCGGTTGCGCGTGGCCCCTTCGGCACGTCTGCTAGCTCCGGCGGCGGGCAAAATCACCTATGCCGGACGATATCGCAGCTATGGCAATATCATCATCATCGATCATGGCGGCGAATGGACGACTTTGCTGGCCTATGTAGAACAACTGGGCGTCGAAAAAGGCGATTCGGTTTCGCAGGGCGATTTCATCGGAACGGCGAGAAACGAAAATCCGGAAATCATGATCGAATTGCGACGAAACGGCAGGCTGATGGATATTGCCGCCATGATCGGGTGATATCTGTTCATGCGCTATATCGCGCTTTCGTGGTAAACATGCTTTCACCATATTGAGCGCCGCACTATAGCGAGTCTCAGGACTTTTTTTCGGGATGTATGCCATGAAGTCGCCTTTCCTTTTGTCGCTCCTTGCCACGTCGCTGCTGGCGACGGCTCCTGCCAGCAGTGCCCTTGCCCAATCGAAGCAGGATCCGCTTGCCGATATGGATGAATTCATTGCTGTCTATAAACGGGTAAAATCCGCTTATGTGGACAAGGTGGATGACAAACAGCTGATGGAAGGCGCGATTGCGGGGATGCTGCAAACGCTCGATCCGCACAGCGCGTTTCTGGACAAAAGCGACTTCCAAAGCCTGCAGACGCAGATTGACGGCGAATATGGCGGTCTCGGCCTTTCGGTGACACTAGAAGAAGGCGCGGTCAAAGTGATTGCCCCCACCGCCGATACGCCCGCCGACAAGGCGGGTATGAAATCGGGCGACTATATCACCCATCTTGATGGCGAACTGATTGTCGGCGGTACGCTCGACGAAGCGGTAAACCGGATGCGCGGGCAGCCCGGTACGTCGATCAAACTGACGGTATTTCGTCCCGGCCGCGATGCCCCGTTTGACCTGACCCTTACCCGTGCGATCATCGATTTGAAACCGGTGAAATGGGAAGTGAAAGACAAGATCGGGATCATCACCATTTCCGGCTTTTCCGAAGATACAGGAACCGATGTTGTCTCGGCGATCAAGGGCATCGAGACGAAACTTGGCGGAAAGCCCACGGGCTATATCGTCGATCTGCGCTCCAACCCCGGCGGGATATTGGACGAAGCGGTAAAGGTTTCGGACGCTTTTCTCGACAAGGGTGAAATCGTTTCAGAGCGCGGACGTGACAAGGTTGTCGTGCAGCGCTGGTTCGCTGAAAAAGCCGTTCCCGGCGACGTTGCTGGCGGAAAGCCGATCATCGTTTTGGTCGATGCAGGTTCTGCTTCGGCATCCGAAATCGTCGCAGGGGCTTTGCAGGATCACCACCGGGCATTGATCATGGGCGAACGCAGCTTTGGCAAAGGCTCGGTGCAAAATGTGTTGCCACTGTCGCGCGATTCAGGATTGCGCTTAACGGTCGCTCGCTATCACCTGCCTTCGGGCCGTTCGGTGCAGGAAGGTGGCGTAAAGCCAGACATTGCCGTGCCCCAGATTTCCGATCCCGATTACAAAAAGCGGATCAAGACCCGCGAATCCGATCTGCGCCGCCATCTGGTCAACGAACTGGCGGTGGAGGACAAGGCGGTCGAAGAGGATAATATCGACGACCCGCGTTTCGCCCAAACCGCTGAAGAGCTGAAGAAACAGGGTATCGAAGATTTCCAACTGCATTATGCCATGCAAACGCTGGAACGGTTGGGCTCGCGCCCGATGAAGTTGGCGGAAACAGCGAGCAAAGCCAAGGTTCGCAAACCCTGAAGACTCGCATTGATTGCGTGTGGCCATTTGGCTTGCTAGGCCACTCCGCATGAGCCGTTTCGATAAAGCCCGATGGCTGGCCTTTTTGCTTCCCGCAGCCCTGCTCGGCGGAGCCTATGCCTCGCAATATTTGGGGCGGGCTTTTCCCGTGCGAAATGTGCTGGTGGCAACGCTATCCGCATTTTGCCGCGTTGGCCTTTGCCTGTCTGGCCTTGTTTGTCGTGAAGCGCAGCGCGCTGGTTGCGCTGGCCGCGCTCTGCCTGATTGCCAGCGGCATTATCGGCGGCTTTCATGCAGGGGTGGAATATGGCTGGTGGGAAGGGCTTACCAGCTGCACAAGCACCATCAAAGGAACGGGCGAGGATCTGCTGAAAAGCATCATGAACGCGCCGATTGTTCGTTGCGATGTGGCCCCTTGGAGCCTGTTCGGCATATCGCTCGCCGGTTATAATTTCCTGATCTCCATCGCGGGCGGATTGGGCATATTGTGGCTGCTGAAACCTAAGGCGGCATCATGAGCCGCGCCCTGTCCCCTCGCGCTATCGCCAGCATGATCCGCGTCAACCAAGCGGGCGAATATGGCGCGAAACGCATTTATGCGGGGCAGCTTGCAATCATGGGAGACCGCCACCCCGCCGCGCGCAGCATCGCGCATATGGCCGATCAGGAGCAGCGCCATCTGGACGCGTTTGACCGGATCATCGCCGAACGCGGCATCCGCCCGACGGTGATCCAGCCGTTTTGGCATGTTGCAGGTTTTGCCCTTGGAGCCGTGACCGCCGCCATTGGCCCCGAAGCCGCGATGGCCTGTACCGCTGCGGTCGAAACCGAAATCGACGCGCATTACCGCGAACAATTGGAACAATTAGGCGATGCCGAGCCCGAATTGTCCGCCCAAATCGCCGATTTCCGCGCCGAGGAGCTGGAACATCGCGAAACCGCATTGGCCGAGGGCGCAGAGCGCGCGCCCGGCTATCCATTCATGAGTGCTGCCATCCGGCTGGGCTGCCGCGCGGCGATTGCCCTTGCAAAACGGATTTAACAGCAAGCGTGTTTCACAATAGGTTCAGCTTGGCAGGCGCAATATCATCTGGAATTTCGGAGAGAACATAATGAAAATCACGCACCTCCCTATCGCGGCGATTGCCCTGTTTGCCGCACAGGCCGGTTTTGCCCAAAGCGATACCGCCGCTCCGCAACCCGGCGACGAGAAGATCAACACCGTGATCGTCTATGGCGAAGACGAATGTACCCCAAGCACCGATGACATCATCAACGTTTGCGCGCGGATGCCCGAGGCAGATCGCTATCGCATTCCCGAAGTTTTGCGCGACGATATCAACAATCCGCGCCGCGAAGCATGGGGCAAGCGCGTGTTGGCCTATGAGCATATCGGGGCTGCCGGTGCGATGAGCTGTTCGCCCACGGGTTCTGGCGGCTTTACCGGTTGTGGCCTGAAAGAGATCGACGCTGCCTATGCCGAGAAAAATTCCGATCCGGGCCTCGCCTTTGGCCGGATGATCGCGGCTGAACGGAAAAAGCGACTGGCCGGTATCGATGCCGAGGCCGAAGCCGTCGAACAACGCGCCTTGCAGTTTGAAAAGGAACGGGCCGAGCGGGAAGCCCGGCTGGCGGACGAAGCAGACAAAGCAGTGGACGCCGAAGCCGGGGCTTTGCCCGAGCCGAAATAGCAGCAGCCTTCAACGCTTTACAGATTTTCCCAGAAACACAGAGCCGCTTGACACCGGCAGCCTTTGCGCGCCTATTATATGTAAGGTCGCGTAACAACGGATTTCCGCTGGGGTGTTTCTATGCTCAAATCGTCCGCTGCCGCCGTCCTATTGAGTACCGCTTTTGCAGCGATGCCCGTTTCCGCACAAATATCGCCTGATGATCCGACCGAAGAACCAAATTCTGACGAAGATTATGAAGGCGACTATTATGTCATCGACGATCCGGATGACCTTTGGCCCGATGATGTTCAAGCCGAAGATTATGGCTTGGACGAAGAACCGGACGACGACACCCCTGAAGAAGAACCGGAAACCGAAGGCGTTCGCGATCCGCCCGGATTGCCGCTGGTCGGATCACTTCCAAACAATCAGCAATCTGAACCAGCAGCGCCGCTCCAAATGGCCCGTCGCTCGTTCGGTGGCACACGCGTTGCCGATGCCGTCGCCCCTTGGCAGGCGCAAATCTATTATCCCAACATTGCCCGGCAATGGCAGGCGCGCGTCGCCGCAGGTACCGAACTTTGGGTACTTCAGCATTTTTGCGGCGGTGTGCTTGTCGCCGCCAATTGGGTCGCGACGGCGGCGCATTGTATCGACGATGATATGCGAAAGGCAGGCTATCGTGTTCGATTGGGGCAGGAACGGATCGACCAGCCCGGCGGCTGGAGCTACCGGATCGACCGGGTTGTCCAGCATCCTGATTATAAGCCGTTGAAGGGCGGAGACATTGCGTTGATCCATATTGTCTATGACCAACAGCAAACCGCACCGCCAGCTTCGCAAGTGCGGCCTATCGCACTGTTCCGCGGAAATGATGCCACGCCCAAAGAGCCGGTGAAAGCCTTTGGCTGGGGCCGTACCGAGCAACAGGGTCGCGCCTCCAATGCCATCCTGCTGCAGGTGACGCTGAACATTCTCGACCGCCCGACCTGCGACAAGGCTCGCGTCGCGTTGATCGACAAGCGCGTCGTGTGTGCCGCAGCCCCAGGGGTTAAAACCTGTAGCAACGACAGCGGCGGGCCTTTGGTAAACGCTTCGCGCGAACTGGTGGCGATTGTGAGTGCGGGCGGGCGGGCTTGTGCCGATGATGGTGTGCCGGGTGTCTATACGCGGATAGCGGCCTATTTGCCGTGGATCAAAACGGTCACCGGAGGTGCGGTGCGTTAATTTAGCAGGAGGATGGCGCAAATGTTCAAAAGAATTGGGCCGGCCGGAGCGGCGCTCATCCTGTCATCGGCGGCGGCAACAGGCGCGCAGGACGGCACGGGAAATACCGCCCAAGAACCCGCGCCCGTCGAATTATTTGTTGAAGGCGATGGCGAGGATTTATGGGCCGAACCGCCGAGAAAAGTTAAAGCCCGCAAGAGAATTAGGCGCAATGGTGAAGGCGATCCGGCGCCCGATGATCCTCCGGTAGAAGCATCGCCTGACATCCGCGACGCATATCTGAAAACACTGCATTTTACAAAAGCACCACGCGGGTATCGCGAGCCGCCAGGGATGCTGCTGGTTTCAGAGCGAGCAATGGAGCAGCAAATTACGGGCAGCGCCGATCCTGTGACCGGAGATGATCCATGGGAGCAGTTTGAAGAAAATGTGTCGGGGCAATCCTATGGCTATTCCTTTGGAGGGGTTGGCGTGGATGACGCCGTTGCGCCGTGGCAGGCACAAATTTATTATCCCAAAATCGTCGATAAATGGGAACTGCGAATAAAAGCCGGAACGCCGCTTTGGCTGTTGCAACATTTTTGTGGCGGCGCGCTGATCGCGCCCAATTGGGTGGTAACGGCGGCGCATTGCATCGATGATGACATGCGAAAGGCGGGATACCGGATACGGTTGGGTGCAGAAAATGTCGCGGCTGGCGCGGGCTGGACCTATAAAATAGACAAGGTGATCCAGCATTACCCGTACGTCCCGATGCAAGGCGGTGACATTGCGCTGATCAAGATTTCAAACGATCTGGGCTTTCCGGCCCCCAGCTATCGGCAAGTGCACGCCATCCCGTTGTTTCGTGGCTCTGACATCGCACCAACCCGGCCTGTCACCATCTTCGGATGGGGCCGGAAAAGCGATAGAACACTGCGGGTAAGTGCCTTATTGATGCAGGTCTCCTTGAATATCATGGATCGCACTTCCTGCGCCAAATTCGGGCTGGGGCGGGTGGATGACAGCGTTATTTGCGCGGCAGCTCCGGCGCGCAAGACATGCAAGGGTGATAGTGGAGGGCCGGTGATCGATGCCGGATCAAAGCACCTCGTCGCCATTGTCAGCGTCGGAGGCAAGCGGTGTGCGGGCGATGGCGAACCGGGCATCTATACCCGTATCGCGCATTATCTGCCGTGGATTACACAGAAAACAGGCGGGGCAGTGCGCTAACACCGCCCCGACTTTGATTACTCGCCGGATTTGACTTTTTCGCTACCAGTATGTTCGGTGCCAGCGGCAGCGGGGGCCTCAGCAGGGGCGCCCTCGGCAGCAGCTTCAGCCTTTGCAGCATCGCCCGTCGCGGCTGCATCTGCAGCAGGTGCCGCTTCCGCATCAGGGGCTGCTTCGTCAACAACTTCTGTGGTTGTAGCTTCCTCGGCAGGCTTTGTTTCGCCGCAGGCCGAAAGAATCAGTGTTGCCGCAAATACAGCACTCAAGGTTACAATTTTACGCATTATTTCCACCCCTTTAATTTACAAGGAATTACAGATTAGGCATAACCCATGGTTTTTAGCAACCCGATAAATCGGGGCTGGGTGCGAACGGGATCGAGCATCGGATCGAAAAACAAAGCCGTCATCCCAGCGTCGCGTTGTTCGTAAGCGCGTAATAACATCGTCACCGCCGCTTCCAACTGGCCCCATTGCGCCAATACTTGCCCTTGCTGGTAAAGCGATACGACTTCGGTGTCGCTGGTCAATCCGGCCATAGCTGTTTTTGCGGCAACGCTGTTTCCCAGATGGTGCTGGGCAATAGCAATCCCGGCAAGTTTCGACCATTTGTGCGATTCTTTGTCAAAGCTCTTGAGAGCCTCGGCATATTTTTTCTGCGCGATTTGCACCATGCCAATCCGGGCATGGGTATCCCCCAAATTGGGATTTAACGAAAGGGCTTCACGAGTTGCGCTGATCGCGGCGTCAAACCGCCTTGCGGCATAATGCACCGTTCCCGCCACGCGTTGAACCAATGCATTGAGCGGATCAAGTATGAGTGCCCCGTCTATCGCGGAGGCCGCCTCTCGGTTTCGACCGGTGGAGGCGCAATAAATCGCAAAACGTGCCATAACCGGGGCCTCGCCTTCCCCAAGCTTACGCGAAAGTTCAAATGGCTTTTTCGCACCACGTATGTCCAGACCACCCTGAAACAAGGTGAATGCGAGTGTGGATTGGGCATCGGCAAACAAGGGCGCAAGTTCTACAGCCCGGTGCGCGGATTGCACTGCGGCCTCATGGTGTATTTTGATTTCACGCGCACTGCCAAATTGGCTGGCGACTGCCGTTAGAGAACGCGAACGACCGGCATGAGCGGCTGCAAATTTCGGATCGGTCGCAATCGCGGCGTCAAAATGCGTGATGGCCGCTCGCTCTTCGGCCTCGTCGCGGCCATGCAAATACAAATCCCGCCCGCGCAAATAATGGTCAAAGGCAACGGCGTTGGCCGTGCCGCCAATCGGTATTTTGGTTGGATCGGATAATGCAATCCGGCTGCTCAATTCCGCGCTGACCGCGCCTGCGATTTCGCGTTGGAGCAGGAACAGATCGTCCATCGATTTTTCAAATATCTTCGGACTGCGATTTATCCCCGTCTTTCCGTCGATCATTTCGATGGTGATCCGGATCATGTCATTGGCAATCCGCATCGTGCCGTCGATCAAAAACGCCGCCCGCAATTTCTTGGCAATGTCGGTTGCGTCCAGCTTTTTCTCCTCAAAGGCCTCTGACGAAGCCTGCCCCACAACCTGCAAAGCGCCATTTTGCGCGAGCATCGAACGGATTTCGGCGGTCAGCCCGTCGGACAGATAATTTTGCTTCGGATCACCGCTCAAATTGGCCAAGGGCAAAACCGCGATCCGGTTTGCGATGCCGCCCTTTCCGCCCAGCAGCCCGGTTTGCCACGCAACCAATCCCGTTCCGATCAGGGCGGCAACCCCGCCCCCGACAATCGCGGTACGGCGGTCGATTGAGGGCGGCTTCGCTATGCGTGCGAAATCTTCGGTATCTTGATCATGCAAAACGGCAACTGCATGGAGCATACGCCTGCATTTCCGCCGACCCAGCTTTCACTTTGGCGGGCTTGGCATCGAGCACCTGAAACTGGCGAAAGCCCAATGGTGCTTCGCTGCCATCGAGCGAAATCGGGACCAAGCAGCGGCGATCTCGCCCGCGCGTTGCCTCATCATGCACCCAATGCGATGCGGTGGAGGCTTTTGACCAAAGCACGACCACCGCTTTCGCCCCTTCAAGAGCGGCTTCGGTGCGGTGCGAAAAGCGTTCACCGCCTTCCAGCAAACCATCCCACCAAACGGCAAATCCTGCCTGTTCAAGGATATGTATGATCGGAAGCGCGCGTTTCCGGTCCTCGTGCGAATAGCTGAGGAATACGGTTTCGGCAGATTGCAACGGTTCGCCCGTTTCGGCCATTGCCACAAACACACCCCTGTGAACTGAAACTGTGGTTTTACAATTGTAACAATATGCTATGCTTTCTGTGCCATCACGGCAAGCACTATAGGGGAGTAGCGATTTCAGGGCCTTGCCGCGATCACGCTTTGGCGTTACGATAAGTGACATGGCCAAATCACTCGCCCGCTTGACGGAAAATGTCGCCCTGCCCCCTGCCCGGCTGTCCATCGGCATCACCGGACATCGCGGATCGAACCCGGCGTTTTCTGCAAACCGGATCGACATAGAAAAGGCCCTATCTGCCGTTTTCGACGCCGCAGACCGGGTCACGCAAAAGCAAGGCGAAGCCATCGGGACAACGCGGCTCTATTCCTTATTGGCGCACGGTGCAGACATGTTTGCCGTGTACGACGCCTTGCCCAGAAATTGGGATGTGATCGCTCCGCTGCCCTTTGGCCTTAATCTCAATATCGCGATCAGTGCCGAGCCCCATTCGGCAGCCGACGCCATGGCGCTGTTGGAAGGAAAGGATTGCGGGGACGCCGTTGCGGCGCAAATGGCCAAAGCAGGGCGGGAAGCCGCAAGCAAAGCGCACCTCTTTGAACTTGCCGAGCAAGATCCGGCGATGACGCAAAGCTTTCTGGATGCGCTGGAACGGCCTGCTAGTGCGGTGGCGCAGGCGCATTTTGCGACGCTGGTCGGTGAACGCGTTGCCTCTGCCGGGCGGGTCATGATCGAGCAGGCCGATATGCTCGTTGCCATTTGGGACGGCGTTACCCCGGGCGCGATGGGCGGTACACGGCATACGATATCGTCAGCGCTCAAATTGGGAACCCCCGTCGTCTGGATTGATGCGAGCAACCCATTGGCGATTTCGCTGCTGCAATCGAGCGAAGAATTGTTCATGCACGGCGAGGCGCGAACCCTGTTGGATGCGGCAGCGCTCGGTTCCTTATTCGAAAATATGTTGAACCCAAAGGCTGCTGACCAGAATGAGAGTGCCATCCAGTTTCACACAGAACAATGGCATCCGCATAGCCAGCGGCGCTTTCATGCCTATCGGCGCATAGAAGCACTTTTTGGTGCAGGAAGCTGGCGCGGCCGCCTTGCCCGCCTTGTGCAAACATACGAAAAGCCCGAGGCGATAGCGACCGGTTCGGGTGCGGTATTGCTCGCCACAGCCCGCGCATTGCCGGGCGGCGACCCTGCCTTTGCCGATGCAATCGAAACCGATGTGCTGCAACGCTTCGCCTGGGCCGATGGCTTATCGACCTTTTTGTCCGATGCCTATCGCGGCGGTATGGTGACCAATTTCATGCTCTCGGCGCTCGCCATCATGGTGGGTGTTGCCTATCTTCCGCTGGTTTCGGTGCATATGAAATGGCCCTTTGCTGCGGGCGAGTTTCTTTTGCTGGCAGCAATTCTGGCGATCACGTCGATTGGCGGAAAGCGGCGCTGGCATGGCCGCTGGTTTGAAACGCGCCGGGTTGCCGAGTATTTCCGCCACGCCCCTATCCTGTTGCTGCTTGGCGTTGCCCGCGCCAGCGGACGCTGGCCGCGCGGAGCCGATACCGAATGGCCCGAATATTATGCCCGCGAGGTGCTGCGCGAACTGGGCCTGCCCCGATTGCGGATTACGCAAGCCTATCTGCAATCGGCCTTGGCAGAATTGCTTCAGGCCCACGCCACCGGACAGCGGCTGTATCATGAGCAAAAGGCGCGGCGCCTGACACAGGTACACCATAATCTGGACAAGCTGTCCGAACGGCTATTCAAACTGGCGGTCGTCTCGGTTGCGAGTTATCTTGTGCTTTTGGGTGTGGCCCAAATGGGCTTTGTGCCGACGAATTGGCCCGATTCCCTCTCCAAAACCTTCACGTTTCTCGGGGTCATCCTGCCTGCGCTCGGCGGCGCGTTTGCCGGTATTCGCTATTTCGGCGATTTCGAACGCTTCGCCGCCATTTCCAAAGTGACCGCCGAAAAGCTGTCCGAAGTGGAAAGCCGGATCAACATCTTGCAGGCATCTCCCGAAGGCAGTTTGCGCTATGCCCAGATCGCCGACATCGCCCATTCGATCGACGATATTGTGGTGTCCGAAATCGAAAACTGGCAATCGGTGTTTGGCGGAAAACAAATTGCAGTGCCGGTTTAGGAACGTGCGATTAGATTAGATTTATTGGTGGAGCCTAGGAGAGTCGAACCCCTGACCTCTAATGTGCCCGGAGGAGCGCTTTACCTGCTGGCGTTGCGTGAATGGTGGAGCCTAGGGGAGTCGAACCCCTGACCTCTACACTGCCAGTGTAGCGCTCTACCAGCTGAGCTAAGGCCCCATCCTGCCGCGAACATCGCGGCTATATCGACTTGCGAGGCGCGCCCTTACTCCTGAAGGGCGCACCTTTGCAAGTGGGTTTATTGTTCGTCGCCGTCGTCGCCGCCTGCGGCAACGCCCAGATCTTCGTCGCCGCCCAGATCGACGTCATTGTCGGGCGAAACATCGCCGTCAACCGCATCGACATCGATATCAAGATCGTCATCGGCCAGATCGGCATCGTCTTTCTTCTTCTCAACCTCTTCAAAGGGAAGCGGTTGTTTCGATTTCAACACAGGTTCAGGAGTCCACTGGTTGCCACATTCGATGCATTCAACCGGATCTTCTTTGCCCAAATCATAGAATTGCGAGCCACATTTCGGACATCCGCGCTTCGTTCCCCATTCAGCCTTCACCATAGTGGGCCTCTTATCCTTTCAAATTTTTCCGAAAAACGACACGTGCCAGATGGCATGTCGATCAAATCGGCGCTGCCCTTGCCACAGAGTTGGCGGGCTGTCAAAAAATTCTCTTTGACAGCAGGCAAACGCTGATTGCATGGCCCGCTTTATGAGCCACACCTCACCTCAGCCCCGAAGCTTTGCCCCGGCAGGCCCTTTGCGCGGAACCGTGCGGGTGCCCGGCGACAAATCGATCAGCCACCGTTCGTTGATGTTGTCGGCGCTTGCGGTGGGCGAAAGCCGGATTAGCGGGCTACTTGAGGGCGAGGATGTGCTGTCCACCGCTGCTGCGATGCGGGCCATGGGAGCGGATATCGCCCGCAGTGACGATGGCATCTGGACTGTTTATGGCGTCGGCGTCGGCGGGCTGCTCCAGCCCGAGGCCGCGCTTGATATGG
The DNA here is from genome assembly GCA_963732535.1 of uncultured Alphaproteobacteria bacterium. Lineage (GTDB taxonomy): Bacteria > Pseudomonadota > Alphaproteobacteria > Sphingomonadales > Sphingomonadaceae > Sphingorhabdus_B. Next base: position 150,120 of record CAVSZW010000006.1, read on the forward strand.
GCAATAGCGGCACTTCGACGCGGCTGTTGATGGGATTGGTTGCGTCCCATGCGATTACCGCTACCTTCATTGGCGACGCCAGCCTGTCCAAACGCCCGATGGGCCGCGTGATCGACCCGCTGTCGCTGACAGGGGCGGAGTTTAACGCCAGTCCCGGGAGCCGCCTGCCGCTGATGGTGCGCGGTATTTGCCCTGCCGTTCCGATAAGCTACCGGTTGCCCGTGGCGAGCGCACAAGTGAAATCAGCGGTCTTGCTGGCGGGGCTCAACACGCCGGGGATCACCGAAGTGATCGAGCCCGTGCCGACGCGCGACCATAGCGAGCGGATGCTGGTGGGCTTTGGTGCCGAGCTAACCGTTGAGGTGGACGCAGACGGCGTCCGCCATATCCGCCTGATGGGCGAGGCCGAGTTGAAACCGCAACAGATCGAAGTCCCCGGCGATCCGTCGTCCGCCGCGTTCCCGATTGTAGCGGCGCTGATTACCCCGGGCAGCGAAGTCACCGTCACCCATGTCGGCATGAACCCGACGCGCACCGGCATATTCAAAATGCTGGAGGCGATGGGGGCGGACCTGACCTATTCCAACGAACGCGTTGTCGGCGGCGAGCCGGTGGCAGACATCACCGCGCGGCATTCGGTGCTGAACGGCATCGAAGTCCCCCCCGATGTCGCGCCCAGTATGATCGATGAATTTCCGGTGTTCTTTGTCGCCGCCAGCATGGCGCAGGGACGGACCACCACTAGTGGTCTCGACGAACTGCGCGTCAAGGAAAGCGACCGGCTGGCGTTGATGGCGGCGGGATTGAAGGCGATTGGCGCGGTGGTGGAAGAACTCGCAGACGGGCTTGTGATCGATGGCAGCGGCGGCGAACCATTGGAGGGAGGCGCAACCGTGGCGAGCGCGCTGGACCACCGCATCGCGATGAGCTTTGCCGTGGCGGGGCAGCATTGCTACGCGCCAGTAACCGTGGACGATGTGTCGCCGATTGCGACGAGCTTTCCGACATTTGAAGCGATGTTGATAAGGTTGAAGGCTTGACGAGGGCTTTCACGATGGCGCGACGCCGCCCCTCTCCAGTGGGAGAGGATATGAAGCCTTATCGCCATTGGCGATTAGGCGGAGTTGGTGAGGGGTTGTATGCTATCGATAATGCACAACCCCTCACCCAGCTCCGACTAGGCAGCGAGCTGCCAAGTCTGCACAACCCTCTCCCACAGGAGAGGGGGAAGATATGATCATCGCCGTCGATGGCCCTACCGCCTCTGGCAAAGGCACGATCTCCAAGGCGCTGGCCATGCATTATGGCCTGCCGTTTCTGGACACCGGCCTGCTTTATCGCGCGGTCGGGCGGCAGGTGGCGTTGAACGGGGGCGATGCGGGCAATCCGGCGGATGCGCTCAACGGGTGCGACTTTCCCGATAGCCTGCTCGACGATCCGGCGTTGCGCGAAGAAGAAACGGGCGGCCTCGCCAGCCGGGTTTCGGTGCATCCGCCAGTCCGCGCTGCCCTCAATAAACGGCAGGTCGATTTTGCCAATCAGCCCAGCGGCGCGGTGCTCGACGGACGCGATATCGGCACGGTGATTGCGCCCCATGCCGATGTGAAGCTGTTCATCATCGCTTCCCCCGAAATCCGCGCCCACCGCCGCTATGAAGAGATGCTGTCGCGCGGGCTGGATGTCGATTACGCCAATATCCTTGCCGATATCCGCAAACGCGATGAACGCGATTCGGGCCGTGCCGAAGCGCCTTTAAAACCCGCCGAAGATGCGATCTTGCTTGATACCGGCAATTTGACTATAGGCGCAGCCGTTCGGAAGGCGATTGAGCTGGTGGACACACGAAGAGAGAACCGGTCAAGCTAACAGACCGGCCGCATTAAACCGCAAATTGGGGCAATGGGCAACGCACCGTCAGGGGCTTTGTTGCTATGTTCGTTTTTGCTGTGCGCGGATGTCGATTTGAGTGTGAACTTTCCCACTATTCTGCCGTTTTTTGAACACCCTTTTGGCATGGGGCCAACAGGGTATCTCTGGTCAAAGACCACCGGATTCAACCGGTTGGCCGGATAAAATGGTAGTTAAGGAACTCTAACCTATGGCAAGTACGCCAAACCCGACGCGCATGGATTTTGAAGCGCTGTTGAACGAATCACTTGGTGGTGCAGAAGGTGGCTTTGAAGGCCGCGTTGTAAAGGGCACTGTCACCGCAATCGAAAATGATCATGCAATGATCGATGTCGGACTGAAGTCCGAAGGCCGCGTGGCGCTGCGCGAATTCGCGATGCCCGGCCAAAAAGCTGAATTAAATGTCGGCGACGAAGTCGAAGTCTATGTGGACCGTGTCGAAAATCTGAATGGCGAAGCAGTGCTTTCGCGTGATCGCGCCCGCCGTGAAGAAGCATGGGACAAGCTGGAAACCGAATTCACCGCTGGCAACCGCGTCGATGGCGTGATCTTTGGCCGCGTGAAGGGTGGCTTCACCGTCGACCTGGGCGGTGCTGTGGCCTTCCTGCCCGGCAGCCAGGTTGACGTACGCCCCGTGCGCGACGTTGGCCCGTTGATGGATATAGCCCAGCCTTTCGTGATCCTGAAAATGGACCGCCGCCGTGGCAACATCGTTGTTTCGCGTCGCGCGATTCTGGAAGAAACCCGTGCCGAACAGCGCACCGGCCTGATCCAGAATCTGGCTGAAGGCCAGGTAATCGAAGGCGTCGTCAAGAATATCACCGATTATGGTGCGTTCGTTGATCTGGGCGGCATCGATGGCCTGCTTCACGTCACCGACATCAGCTATAAGCGGATCAACCATCCTTCGGAAATGATCAACATTGGCGACACCGTTAAGGTGCAGATCGTTCGTATCAACAAGGATACGCAGCGCATTTCGCTTGGCATGAAGCAGCTGGAAAGCGATCCTTGGGACGCCGCAGTTGCGAAATACCCAATCGGTACACGCCTGAAGGGTGCTGTCACCAACATCACCGAATACGGCGCCTTTATCGAATTGGAAGCCGGTATCGAAGGTTTGGTCCATGTTTCCGAAATGAGCTGGACCAAGAAAAACGTCCATCCGGGCAAGATCGTTTCGACCAGCCAAGAAGTCGAAGTTCTGGTCCTCGACGTCGATCTGGAAAAACGCCGCATTTCGCTCGGCCTCAAGCAAGCTCAATCCAATCCTTGGGAAAGCTTTGCCGACAAGTTCCCGATCGGCACGCAGGTTGAAGGCGAAGTCAAGAACGCTACCGAATTCGGCTTGTTCATCGGCCTCGATGGCGACGTTGATGGCATGGTGCACATGTCCGACATCGCTTGGGGCATCACCGGCGAAGAAGCGCTTCACCTTCACCGCAAGGGCGAAACGGTCAAGGCCGTCGTTCTGGATATCGACGCCGAAAAGGAACGTATCTCGCTTGGCATCAAGCAGCTTGAAAAGGGCGCTCCTGCTGCGGGCGGCACCAGTGCTGCTTCGGCTAGCGGCCTGAAGAAGGGCGGTACCGTTACCGTCACCGTGCTTGAAGTTCGCGATGGCGGCCTTGAAGTGCAGGCAGGCGACGATGGCGCAACCGGCTTTATCAAGCGCGCCGACCTTGGCCGTGACCGAGACGAGCAACGCCCTGATCGCTTCCAGGTAGGACAGAAATTCGACGTTATGGTCGCCGGCTTTGACCGTTCCAAGAAGCCGAATTTCTCGATCAAGGCACTGCAACTGGCCGAAGAAAAGCAGGCGGTGGAGCAATATGGTTCGTCCGATTCGGGTGCCAGCCTGGGCGACATCCTTGGCGAAGCGCTCAAAAAACGCGAAAAATAAGACTTCAAAAAGCATTTTTGCTTTGAAATTGGAAAAAAGGGGGCAATCCAGTGCGGATCGCTCCCTTTTTTTAACTCTTTGGCAACAGAGTAAATTCAATTTGTAACTCGTACAAAATTCTGTCACCATCCTGATTTTGGGTCGTTTGTTGGTGGGAAAATAACAATCAAGCCTTGGAGGCGAAACCATGATCCGCTCTGAATTGGTCAAGAAACTAGAAAGCGAAAACCCCGGGCTTACACCGGATGAAGTCGAACGGATTGTCGATCTGTTTTTCAACCAGATAATCCAGCGACTTGCCGATGGTGGTCGCGTTGAAATCCGCGGTTTCGGTGCGTTTTCGACCCGCGAACGTAATCCACGCACCGGCCGCAATCCGCGCACCGGATCGTCGGTGGCCGTTCCGGCAAAGCGCGTACCCTATTTCAAGCCGGGCAAGGAAGTGCGTGAGCGGTTAAACCGCTAGGCGCACCCAGATCAATTTTTGCAATTGTGCTATGGCGCAATGCTTGCGCCTGTGCCATGCGGCTGTGCGATGCGGACGTGGCGAAATCGGTAGACGCAACAGACTTAAAATTGCGTTTTACCTTACAAAAGTAGGAAAAAACCGCATAAAACCAATAGTTTGAGCAAGGACGAGACTTCCAAAAAGACTTACACATGTCTTACACATTTTGGAGTTCTCGCAATGCCGACAGAAAGCCATCTGCTGATGGACGGCGCGCTTCACGTCTATCGGCGTGAAAACAGTCGTTACTGGCAATGCTCAAGACCCCGCGTGAGTTGATGAACACTGTCCTAGGCGTGCAGAATCTGAAATTCGACCGCGATGGCCATGTCCGCTCCTGTTACAGTCTGCGGCATACCTATATCTGCCTCCGCTTGCTCGAAGGCGCGGACATTTATCAGGTCGCCAAGAACTGTCGAACCAGTGTCGAGATGATCGAGAAATATTATGGAAGGCATTTGAAGAACACTATCGACGCTGCGGCAGTCAATGTTCGCAAAGCACGGCCCAAGCCATTGAAAAAAACATCATCGCGCAGCGATGGCTGACCATTATCTCGCTTGGCTAAAAATCATCGCCCCGCTATAGGCGGCGTTGGAAATGCGGACGTGGCGAAATCGGTAGACGCAACGGACTTAGACCAATCTTGAGTGCTCGCGGGGAAACCCGCGATGCAGAACTGCTCAAATTCGGGGAAACCTCTAAACTGGCAATCCCGAGCCAAGCCGTAGCGCGAAAGCACTGCGGAAGGTGTAGAGACTAGACGGGCAGCACCTAACCCACGGCTTGCCGTGGCACGGTGAAGGGATAGTCCAGACTCCAAACGCACGTCTCCCAATCAGGGTGGCGGGCGGCGGCGAAAGCCGTAGCGGGTAAGAAAATCCGTCGGGCATTGCCCTTGGGGGTTCAAGTCCCCCCGTCCGCACCACTACTTTCTCACCTTCCAATGGTGTCGATCTTGGCGACCTCGATATTCCCGATAACACCGGGGAGTGGGAGACAATCTTACCGGGCGCGGAACCGCGTTGGCTTAACTTTGCAAAGGCCGTATCGAACGAGAAAGCCGTTGACGACAAGCACTCCGGACGGAGTGTCGTCATTGCAATATCCATCTGCAAAGACTTAAATATAAGCCATAAATAGCTTTATGACTTATATGTAAGCCATTATCTTGACATGAGCCTTCATGTTGAGGCATAGGATCGCAAGGATAACGAAAGGCATCCTTGTGGCTATCGAGCGCAGCAAATCCGTTCCCCGTTCCTATTCCCGCTACGGCAGGGAAGCCGTTGCTGTGCTTGGTCAGCTCATTCGCATCCACCGGATCGAACGTAAACTTGGCATCGAAGAATTGGCGACGCGCGCGGGCGTGTCGCGCGACATGATGCGCCGTATCGAGCAAGGCGACCCGCGCTGCGGCATCGGCCTGGTATTCGAGGCCGCCACCATCGTTGGCGTCCCGCTCTTTGAAAGCGACCGAAGCCGCCTCACCACGCTTCTCGCCGAACAGGAGGACAAACTCCGCCTGCTTCCCAAAGCCATCCATAAGCCGCGCGTCGAGGTGAAAGATGACTTCTGAAAATCGTACCGACGAGGCCTATGTCTGGATTTGGCTGCCCGACGCAACGCAGCCCGTTGTCGCCGGACGCTTGGCGCGCGCGCGCGACGGGCGGCTGACCTTCAACTACGGCCAAAGCTATCTGGCGCGCGCTGACGCCATTGCCATTTACGACCCCGAATTACCGCTGCGCCCCGGGGCCATCGAAACTCACAACAAAATGCTGCTACCCAGCAGCATCCGCGACGGCTCGCCCGACGCATGGGGGCGGCGCGTCATCATCAACCGCGTGACCGGCCTAAAAGGCGGCGAAGCCGCGCAAACCGATCTGGACGAACTTACCTACTTGCTGGAATCCGGCTCCGACCGCATCGGTATGCTCGATTTCCAGCGCTCGCCGACCGACTATCTGCCGCGCCAGCGCAAGAACGCCACACTTGCCGAACTTATGGAGTCCGCCGAACGAGTCGAAAAAGGCGTGCAGCTTACGCCCGAACTCGACGAGGCATTGCAGCATGGCTCGTCGCTTGGCGGCGCACGGCCCAAGGCGCTGATCGACGACGGCGACAAGAAGTACATCGCTAAATTCTCGGCGACGAACGACCTCTACAATGTCGTAAAGGCCGAATTTGTAGCCATGCGTCTTGCAGAGCGCGTCGGCCTTGCCGTCGCACCGGTCAAACTCACCCATGCGCTCGGCAAAGATGTATTGCTCATCGAGCGTTTCGACCGCGCCGCCGATGGCGAAAGCTGGTTGCGGCGGGGCATGGTCTCGGCATTGACGCTGTTGGACCTTGATGAAACGGAAGCGCGCTACGCAAGCTATGAGGAACTGGCGACCATCATCCGCCACCGCTTCGATGATCCTTTGGAAACGCTTACTGAACTGTTTGCGCGCATCATATTCAATATATTGTGCGGCAATACCGATGACCATGCGCGCAACCATGCCGCATTTTGGGATGGCAAATCGCTTCGGCTAACTCCTGCCTATGATCTATGCCCGCAGGGCCGGACCGGCGGAGAGGCGACGCAAGCCATGCTTATCCTCGGCAACCGCCGCATGAGCCAATTGTCGCTATGCCTCGAAGCCGCGCCGGTCTTTCTGCTTGATGATGCGCGCGCGCGCAACTTAATCGCGCAACAGGTCGCGCGCATCAAGGACCAATGGACATCGGTGTGCGACGAAGCGCAACTCGGGGAGGCAGAGCGTGCCTTTTTATGGCGTCGGCAATTCCTCAATCCCTTCGCATTTCAGGGTTTGCCCGAAGACTTTGAAATGGGCGACGGTGCTTAGCTGCGCCTTCTCTAACCGTTCGCAATCAGAAATCTCCTATCCTTTGGGTATGCGGGTTCAAGTCCCGCCGTCCGCACCATTTCAAATATTTGTGTTATTGGGGATTCCCTCTTGGCCACTGCACCGGTAGCATGGGGCGATGCGGCACTTCCTGATCATCCTGCTCTTCATGCTTGCCGGTTGCGGGGACAATGGTGGCAACGGCAGCGCAGTGCGCGACAAGGATGCGCTGATCCGTCTGACCGACAATGATGCCCGCGGTCTGGACCCGCAGATGGTATCCGATCTGTCATCGATCCGGATCCTTTCCGATCTGTTTGAAGGCCTCACCCGCTTCGATGCCAAAGGGCAGGCAGAACCGGGGCTGGCCAGTAATTGGAGCATTTCGCCGGACGGCCTTAACTGGACGTTCCAATTGCGGAACGATTTGACGTTTTCCGATGGCACACCGATTTCTGCGAGTTTGTTCGTTCGCGCGATTGCCCGTATCCGGGACGAGAAAGCCGGATCGCCCCATGCCTCGCTATTTGACGTGATCGCGCAAATTTCCGCACCTGACAATCGCACCGTGATCCTGCGCCTCAACAATCCCTTTCCGCAATTACCGTCCCTGTTGGCCCATCCTGCGATGGCCGCCCTGCCCTTTCACCGGATTGACAAGGCCGGGGATAAATGGACAGCGGACCGCCCGTTGGTCACGAGTGGAGCGTACCGACTGAAAGATTGGAAACTGGCGCAGCAAATCGATTTGGAGGCAAACCCACGCTGGAACGGAGACGTCGCGGTTTCACACCGGATCATATGGCGGCCAATGGAGAATCTCAATTCGGCCATGCGGGCTGTGCTCGCGGGCAATGCCGATATCGGCACCGATTACCCGACCAGTCGTCACCACTGGTTGCGGCAGAAATACCCGGCATTGGCGCGGAACTATGGCTATCTTGGCACCTATTATTTTGCCTTCAACACCCGCAAACCACCTTTTGATGACAAGCGCATCCGCAAAGCATTGTCGATGGCGGTTGACCGGAACTGGCTAGCGAAGAAAATGGTGGATGCCGGGAACGAGCCTGCTTGGGGCGTATTGCCAGCCGCGTTGCGCGACGGCGAAGCCTATAAGCCGGATTGGGCGGATTGGCCGCGAACCGAAAGGTTACAAGCCGCCAGAGTGTTGCTGGCGCAAGCAGGCTATGGTCCCAAAAATCCATTGCAGTTTGAAATTGCTTTCAACAGTTCATCCGAACACCGCAAAGCCGCCGTTGCTATGGCCACTATGTGGCGCGCACTCGGCGTTGATGCCTCGTTACTAAACAGCGAAGCAAGCCTGCATTTTGACCGATTGAAACGTGCCGATTTCACGCTTGGCCGCTCAGGCTGGATCGCCGATTTGCCTGCACCCGAAAATTTTCTGAACGTCCACCGGGCGACTGCAGGCGTTCAAAACTATTCCGGTTACGACGATCCGCGCTATGAAGCGGCGATGGACTCTGCCCTTTCCGAACCCGATCCGCATAAACGCCTGAGAAAAATGCGTTTAGCTGAAGAAATCCTGATCGACGACGCGCCGATCCTGCCTCTCTATTTCTATACCTCGCGCGCACTGGTGTCTCCTGCCGTCACTGGCTGGCAAGACAATGCCGCCAATGTGCATCCCAGCCGCACCCTCGGTGTGCGGCGATGAAGCGCAGAACCTTACTGGCAGCATTTTGCCTCGCCCTTCTGGGTGGCTGTAGCAATGGCATCGACAACAGTCGCCTGCGCGTAGACATCATCGAAGACCCGCCAAAGCCGATTAGCGTCGCCCAGTCGCCATTATCTGCCGGATCGCAATATTTGCGAAACACGACGGCACAGGGGCTGGTGTCATTCGATTTGCAAGGACGGGCCATCCCGGCGCTCGCCTCGCGCTGGATCGTGACTGATGACGATCTGAGCTATATCTTCCGGCTCAACAAAACCCGATGGAATAATGGCCGCGAAGTCGCTTCCGACGAAGTGGCAACGGCGCTGCGCCTGCGGATTGCAGAGCTTAGGAACAGCCGGTTTGCTTCTGAATTATCCAATGTTGACGATGTGATTGCGATGACCGGAAAGGTGATCGAAATCCGGCTGAAATCTCCTATGCCAAATTTGCTGGAGGTGCTGGCGCAACCCGAATTCGGGCTGGTCCATAAAGGGATCGGCACTGGCCCGATGCAAGCCAAGCGAAACGGGCCAGCAATGTCGCTGAGACTCCGTTTGGAGGAAGTTGACGGCTCGATCAGCTTTGACGAAAAGACGGTGATGATGAGGGCGAATAGCGGATCGGACGCGTTAGCCCGTTTTGCGACAGGGAAATCCGATCTGGTCTTGAATGGACGTTTTGAACATGTGCCCCTGTTGACCGCCAATGATAATTTGGGCGTATCGCCGGTCATTGATCCTACGCCCGGGCTGTTCGGATTGTTGATCGTCGAGGCCGGTCCATTTTTGTCCAATACCGCCAACCGCGAAGCCATTGCCTCGGCCATTGATCGTCCGCGTCTGCTTTCGGCATTCAAGGTCGGCACTTGGCGCGAAAGCCTGACTTTGGCACCCGAGACTTTGCGAAATCGCGGTGAGATCGCCCGTCCGGAGTGGGCATCACGCAACCTGCAGACGCGCAAAGCGGCTGCGCGTGAAACGATATCGGGATGGGAGACCGCCAACGGCCAAGTTCGCCCCTTACGCATTGCAATGCCCAAAGGACCGGGTGCCCGTATCCTGTTCGCCTATCTGCGGGCCGACATGGCAGCGATTGGCCTTGAGATCGAACGAACCGGCCCCAGCCAGCCTGCCGACATCCGCTTTATTGACCGTGTCGCCGACATTTCCAGCCCCGCTTGGTATCTGGACCAGATGTCCTGTACCATGGCCAGCCTGTGCAGCTCTAATGCAGACCGGCTGGTCGCAGAGGCGCGGTTGACCGCCGATCATGAACAGCGAAAGCAGCTGTTGGCACAGGCGGAAGGCGAATTGCAGGCGCTTCGCAACTTCATCCCCATCGCCAATCCGCTGCGCTGGTCGATTGCGCGCGACGGACTGTTGGGCTTCGCCCCCAATCCGCGCGCCATCCATCCCTTGCAATATCTGGGTCGCGATCCGACATAAGGAACTGACAAGGAGGCAGATATGCCAGTTTCGCAAGACCAGTTTGAACAGATCGCCAAAAGCCTGCCAAGCATGGGCCGCGATCCCCATTCTGTGCGGCAACGGGTCGAGGCGCTGGAGCTCTTGCTGGAACGCAGCTTCCATGTGCCGGGGACGAAAATTCCGGTGGGCCTTGATTCAATCATCGGGCTGATACCGGTGTTGGGCGATATCGTGACCGCCGCAATGGGGGCCTATATGGTGTGGGAGGCGCGCAATCTGGGGATGAGCAAATTCCAACTGATCCGGATGGCGGCCAATGTCGGCATTGATACCGTGCTGGGCGCGATCCCGCTGGCCGGTGACGCCTTTGACTTTCTGTGGCGATCAAACAGCAAGAATTTGCGGATCATCAAACGGCATCTGGACAAACATCATCCGGGTACACGGGTGATCGAGGGTTAGCGACCCCGCCATATTTTCACTTCGCTGCCCGGCGGCGCACCCTTTACGAAGGTCGGGCAGCGCATTGGTTTGAATTTTTTATCCAGGCACACCCGCACTTCTTCAAGCCAGCCTTTGCGGTTGGTCTTCACGCGCAAGTGCATCGGCGGGCAAGCCTTCATTGTTGGCGGCAAAGGCATCGGTGAGACCCGCTACCGTCAGCGGCTTTCCCTCCTTCTGCTCTTGCCGCGATAGCCGGTCCATATCGGGAAATGTCATGGCCGCGAACAACAGTCTTGCTGCGCCAAAATAGGTTTCGGGTTTGCGCGCCATGCAGGTGCCATGCTTCGCCCATTCATGCTGCAAAAGTTGAACATCAGGCGTCATGCAGATATTTTCGGCGATCACTTTCCTGGAAAGCGGCTCGGCCTTTCTGCACCATTGCGGATAGCCCGGCCCCGATGCTTCGGGCCAAAGGCCGTGCACGATGAAGCCGAATTCGCCGATCTTGCCACCGCATTGCAAGTTTTGGCCAATGGCCTTTTCCCGCCCTTTACAATGTTCGCGGCTCCAGCTGAGTGCAAGAATATAGCGGGCGACGGGCGTACGCCGTACTTCGCTTGGCTGGGGCGTTTCAGGCGCTGGCCGGGGTAAATTGGCCGGGGCGATGCATTGCCAAGCTTGTGCCTGCACAGGTTGTTGTGTCGACGATGCCGCCAGCATGGCCGAAACAAGCGCCAACGCCGATAGCTTAAACCACATCGAAATCGAGGCCAATGTCCGCCGCAGGTGCACTTTGCGTAAGCCGACCGACCGAGATGTAGGTCACGCCCGTTGCGGCCTTCGCGCGGATCGTCTCCAGCGTCACCCCGCCCGATGCTTCGGTGGGAACCCGCCCCGCGACCAACGCTACGGCCTCGGTCAATTCTGCCACATCCATATTGTCGAGCAACAGATGCGTTGCGCCTGCTGCCAGCCCTGGCTCGATCTGGCTCAACCGGTCCACCTCCAAGATGATCCGTTCGACGCCTGCGTCTTTCGCGCGTCGCACCGCCTCGGCCACGCCGCCCGCCACGGCGACATGATTATCCTTGATCATCGCCGCATCCCAAAGCCCCATCCGGTGATTGGTTGCGCCGCCCATTCGCGTTGCATATTTTTCGAGGACGCGAAGGCCAGGAATGGTCTTTCGCGTATCGAGCAAGGTGCAGCCCGTGCCCGCAATCGCGTCTGCATATTTGCGCGTCATCGTGGCAATGCCCGACAGATGCTGTGCAGTGTTCAACGCGGATCGCTCCGCCGTCAGCATCGCCCGCGCATTGCCGCGCAGGCGCAGCAGATCGGTTCCCGCAGACACAGCCTGCCCGTCCTCCACCAGCATTTCGATTTCCATCGCTGGATCGAGATGCCTGAAAAAGGCAACGGCAAGTGGAAGCCCTGCCACCACAATGGGATCGCGGCTGTCCATCACGCCTGAAAAGCGCATGTCGGCTGGGATCACGCTTTCGGAGGTAACGTCACGACCGGACGGCCCCAAATCCTCGGCCAAGGTGTCGTGGACGAATCGTCCGAGATCGAATTGCGGCAGCGAAAAATTCATGATGCCGCACTCCAAAGGTAATGAAGGTAACGACCCGTCACCCCCCCGTTTTGGTTCACGGAACAATTAATGCGGCTGAGGGCGGAAGGGGCAAAGATACAGAGCTTTATCATACCGCCAAGCTAGAGATTCGCCTGCATGTAGGAAAGTTAAAAAACGGGGGGCAGCGAACCTTGTCCGCTGCCCCCACAATTTTTCAAAGCCGTGAGCTCGTTATTTAACGGTCACTTCCACCCGGCGCGCTTGCTCTTTGTCAACCGTGGCGTCGGTCGCTTCAGCTGGCTTTACCAGTTCGATAGCCGCGGTGGGAATGCCCGCCGCTTCCAGTGCCTTGGCCACGCCCTGTGCGCGTTCTTTTGAAAGGCGGGCGTTGATTTCGGCATTGCCGGTGGGATCGTTAAAGCCCGATACGGCAAGCTTTGCGCTGGCATTGGTGGCAATATATTCCTTCACCTTGGCAGATGCCGTCGCCAGATCATTGCTGACCGCCGATTTGCCGCTGTCGAAATAGACCGTCAGCATCGGTTTGCCGTCGCGTTCTGCCGCAACCACACCCGAGCCGACGGGTACAGCGGGAGCAGCCGCTTCGGTGGCCGCTGCGTCATCAACTTTTGCCGCATCGGCGGTTTCGCCTGCCGTCGCCTCGGTCGTTTGCATCGTCGACCACAGGGGCCGCTTCCTGATTAGAGCATCCACGTAGCAGCCAGAAGAGCAGCGCGAGCAGAAGCAGTGCCAGAAGCAGCCATTTCAGCCAGCCCCAAATGCCACCGCCCGATGCGTCACCGCCATCATCATAGCTGGATTGCGTATAGACTGGTTCCGGAGCGGGCTCAGGCGCGCTTGCGGCAAATACTGGTGTGGGTGCGGGCACAGGCGCGTCATTTGCCGACATTCCCACGGCAGCGGCCCCTGCAAGGCCTGCAGCGGCCAATGGCGCGGCAGAGCTGCCCTGATCCGCATCATCATCGCCGCCCATCAGGCTGGCAACGGCAGCGGCTCCGGCAGCACCTGCGGCTCCGCCAAAGACATTCAGCAAACCGAATTGCTGCGCGAGCAAATAATAAACCGTCACACGGTTTTTGGTGCGATCCGCCTTCATCTGTTCGCCTACCGCAATCACGGCATCATCGAGCACCAGATCGGCATCGGTCAGCCCCAGTTTCTTTTTCAGAAAATTCTCGCGAACAAGCTCTCTTTCCTTCTTGTCCGACATCGCGACCAATTGGCTATCGCGGCTTTGCAGCGCGATCCCGCAATAGCGCACGATGGCCTGAACCACATTTTCATCCGCGTTCGCGGCATATTTGCGAACGTCTACCAGCCAATCTTCGGCCATGAATATTCTCCCGTAATTTTAGCATTTAAGGCCAATAAAAAACCCCAATGCCAGACCCGCTTCCCAAACCGCAACTCGGCACGATGGAAGCCCGAGGCGAAAGCTAGGCTCGGTGCGTGTGAAGGCAAGTAAAATCAATGCAATTACAACGGGATTGCTTGGAGATTTTATCGATCAGCCGTGACTCAACACCACATTTGTATCTTCGCCATTCGGCCCCATTGGCGAATCCACTTCGATTACGGTGCACACCGGATTATTGTGTGAGGCAAACAAATGCTCCTCGTCTTCCTTAATCGCGGGCAACCGCGCCGGATCGGAAATGACGCGCTTGCGAATTTTCAAAATCCTCGCGGCTGTTCCACCAGATTTCCATGATGCAATCAAAGCCCGGATCGATGACCGTGCCCGTCACCGGGTTTTTCTCCGGCACCAGATAGCGCCGCACATAACGCTGGGCATTAGGGAGCGATGGCGCGCGGCCCATGCGCTTGGACAGCTGCGAATGTTGGTTTTCATAATAGTCCATGAACTCATCCATCGTCATGTCCGGCCGTTTGCGGAAGAAGCAGATTTGTTTGAGCATCGGAGTTCCTAATAGAGCTTGTCGTTCATCTGTTCGCTGATGCCATCGACAAAGGCCTCTACCTCTGGCCGCGCGAGTGCCTTGGCATAGATTTTGCCCATCTTGATCGGTTTGGGCGCATCCCAGCTTTCGGGCTGCCACAATTTGGAGCGCAATATCGCCCGCGGGCAATGAAAAAAGGCGCGTTCGATATGGATTTTGATAACGAGCAAAGCGGGCTTGTCGCCATGTGCGAGGCGTTCGCACAATTCCGCATCGTCATGCAATTCGGCGCGTCCAACGACGCGCAGGACATCGCCGGTGTTGGGGTGGAAAAACATCAGCCCAATCCGGCCATTGCCTAGGATATTCTTGAGCCCCATTTTCAGCTGATTGCCGTTGCGTTCGGGATAAAGCAGCGTCTTTTCATCGAGCACATGGACAAAGCCCGGATCATCGCCCTTGGGGCTAAGATCAAGCCCGTCCTCGCTATCGGTCGCCATCACCAGAAACGGGCTGCGCGCGATAAATTCGAGCGCCTGATCGTCGAGATGATCCAGCACTTTCGCCGCCGCCATTGCGCTGGGATCGGGGATGATTTCGAGCAGGCGATCGAGGGTGGTGATCTGGCTCATAGGTTAGGCCGCACGCGCCAGCCATTCCCGAAGCGCCACATCAACGCGCGATTGCCAACCTGGGCCGGTCGCCCGCAATCGCTCAAGCACGTCGGACGAAAGCCGGATTGTCGTGCTCACCTTGGTAGGCGAAAGCTGCGGACCGCGCCGTTTGATCGTCGCAGCCAGATCGGGAAAGGCCTCGGCAAAGGGAACGGCCTTCTTGAAATCTTCAGCGGTCAATTCTGGATTGTCCGAAACTTCATCCCAATCAGCCTGACTATATCCTTTACCTGTCATGATAACATTTTCCTTTCCCTGCGGCTGGCGGGGCGAGCTGAAATAAGTGAAACGCCTTCCTCACCCAATCTTGCAAATATCACTGCGATCACACCGTTCATTTGGCCAATCGCAGAAAATCGCTCAAATCTTGCGGGTATGATCCGCGCTGACTCGAAAAACGCCTCGCCGATGTCGACAAAATCAATGCCATGCTTGCCGAGATTGGCTATTCGCTTCGGCTCATCCCAAACGATGATCATTGCAAATTGTATTTACAATTTGATTGGGAGTCAATGCTAATCATCCGCGGCTGACCATCATCACACTTCCCTCCGCATCGGCAGAGACGTACAACGTGCCGTCTGGCCCCGCCGTTACATCGGAGAAGGGTACCATCGGCCCTGCCATGTCGCCGACATTGGAGAGGAATTTGGGGCGGATACCGGCAGGTGCGCCGACGGGCAAGTTGGAGACGATGGTGGTTTGCGCGCCGCTTGCTGGATCGATCTGGATGAGCGCTTTGGCTTCGGTATCGACGGCGTAAAGCTTGCCGCCCGACAGGCAAAGCCCTTGCGGACAGCCGAGCCCTTCGGCCACAGTTTCAACCGCACTGCCCTGCTGCAATTTGACAATCTTGCCCGCACCGCTTTCGGCAACATAGACGGTGTCGCCGTCAACCGCGACACCCATCGGCTTGTTCAGGCCATTGGCAATCTCGCGCACGGTGTCACCCTCGGCGAGGTGCACTCGGCCTGTGCCATATTCGGCGAAGACCACCGCACCGCGTGTATTGGCGTCGATCCCCATCAGCTGGTCAAAACCGTGCCCCAGAAAATCGCTTGTCCCCTCACCGGGGCGGAAACGCGCGATGCTGCCGAGGCCTGTTGTCACCAGCCATTCGCCAGCTTGGCTCCCGCGCGCGATCCCGCGCATATAGCCGGGGCTGCCGGGCGAGAAGAAGAAGCTGGTAAACGCCATTTTGCCGCCGGGCGGGATGGTGTAGCCGAACGCGCCGTCGGCCACGAACAGCTCGCCACCTTCGCCTACGCCCAGTCCAAGCGGCCATTGCAGCGCGCGCGGCACGACCTCGCGGATTTTGCCCGGAGCCAATATTTCGGTGATCTCGCCCGGGATGCTGGAAACAAAAATCCGGTCACCGATGAAGGCGACATTATCGAGGCCGGGGCCAAGATCAGCCAGCACTTCGCGTTCACCGGTCTGGATATCGATGCGGAGCACCTGTCCGCTGCCAACCTGCGTGGTGACGATGCGGCCCTTTAAATCGAACTTCACCGAATCGGGCACGCCCAAATCTTTCGCCACGACTTCGGGTTCGCCGCCGTCTAGGCTGACGCGCCAGATTTCATTCGCTCCTTGCGCAGGGAAATAGAGCTTCCCGTCTGGCCCCACCTGAAACGCGTTCACCATCGGCAAGTTATCAAGGATCACGCGCGGTGCACCGCCGTTTCGATCAATCTCCATAATCCGCGCACCCATGCGGCATTCGCCCGCGATCAACCGGCCCTGATGGTAAGTGATCGGATTGGCCACGGGGATATCGCCTTGCAGCACCGTGACCTTACCGTTCGGCGTCATCATGCTGACGCGGTTTTCGGTGATTTCGGTGGCGTACATATTGCCATATTCGTCAAACGCCAGATCATCGGGGCCGACAATATCGCCACCCATCGGGCTGATCGCTTCGATGATCCCGGTATCGACATCGATCGCGCTGATGCAGCTGCCCGGAACCTGCGCCACATGCAGCCGCCCGTCGGGGCCAATGGCAAGGCCGTTTGCGCCGTGCAGACGGCTGGGCGGGGTCAGGCGGGTGACGAGCCAGCCTTCGGAAAGCGCTGGCGGCGGGGCCGGAATAGCGGTTTAGTGTGGCGGTCATGGCAAATCTCCTATCGTGGTGTTATGCACCGAATAAGGCGAAAAGGCCCGCCGCCGAAGGCAACGGCCAACCAATATGTTTTCCTCGCGTCAAAATGGCGTCGAGCACTCCCGCGACAAGCCACATCGCGCCGGTTATTTGAATGAGCGGAACCGGCGTACCCGGCCACCCACCAGAAATGCAGTTACGATCATTAGCAAGCTCGTAAAATGCCAGGCAAAGCGGACCAGATTTGATCGGTAGCCAGATAAGATATCGATGTCGCGCGCCAATAGCGGACCGATCAAGCGTTTTTCGCCCACAATTGAATGTGCCACAGCAGTGAAGCCCATAGCGACAGCCGAAATTGTAAGTAAACTCACGACCTACCCCCCGACCATGATCGACTTCACCTCAAGATATTCGGCAAAGCCATGCTCGCCCCATTCGCGGCCGTTGCCGCTGTGTTTATAGCCGCCAAAGGGCGCGTGGAAATCGAAGCCACCGTTGATCCAGATCGCGCCGGTCCGCATCCGGCGGGCGATGGCGACGGCGGCGTCTTTGTCTTGTCCGCTGACATAGCCGCCGAGGCCAAAGACGCTGTCATTGGCAATCGAAACCGCATGATCAACATCGTCATAGCCAATGATCACAAGCACCGGCCCAAAAATTTCCTCGCGCGCGATCACCGTATCGTTGGTGGTGACGAAGACGGTGGGCTTCACATAAAAGCCCTTGTCCAGCCCATCGGGGCGACCAAGGCCGCCCGCGATCAATTCCGCGCCTTCGTCCAAGCCTTTCTGGATATAATCCTGAATGATGTTCCACTGCGCTTTGGAGACCACCGGCCCCATGCCGACATCGGATTGCGGATCGCCGACGGTGACGCTGGCCGCGCCTGCCTTTGCGGCTTCGACAGCCTCAGCCATGCGCGAAGCTGGCACGAGCAAACGCGAGCCTGCCGAACAGGTTTGCCCGGCATTGACCATCATGCCAGCGGTGGCCGCCGTCACATTCGCGGCCATATCGGCATCATCGAGGATCACCCAAGCGCTCTTCCCGCCGAGTTCGAGGCCAACGCGTTTCACGGTATCGGCGGCGTCTTTGCTGATCTGCACGCCCACGCCTTCGGAACCGGTAAAGCTGATCATATCGACGTCGCGGTGTGTGGAAAGCGCGGTACCAACGACGCGTGCCCTTGCCCTGAATCATGTTGAACACGCCCGCAGGCGTCCCCGCCTTGTGCATCACTTCGGCGAGGATTTGCGCGGAATAGGGGGCAAGTTGCGGCGGTTTCAGCACCATCGTGCAGCCCACGGCAAGCGCGGGGAACATCTTTACGCAGGTCTGGTTCATCGGCCAGTTCCACGGCGTGATCAGGCCGCAAACGCCAATGGGTTCTTTCAAAATCGTCGTATTGCCGCGCTGTTCTTCAAACTTGAAGTGTTCAAGTACTTCGATCGCGGTCTGCAAATGTCCCGCACCAAGCCCGGCATGAAAGCCGCAACCCAGCGACAAGGGCGCACCCATTTCTTCGGTAACAGCCTCGCCCATTTCCTGCATCCGCGCTGCATATTCGGCCTGAATCGCGCGGAGCAGTTCGAGCCGCTCTTTGACCGAGGTTTGCGACCAGCTGGCAAAGGCGCGGCGCGCGGCGGCGACGGCGATATCCACATCGGCGGCGGACCCCAAGCGAGATCGTCCCCGAAACGGCTTCGGTCGCGGGGTTGATGACATCGGCGGTGGCTGGGCGAAACGGGATCGACCCATGCTCCGTCGATATAGAATTGGGTGTAGTTACGCATTGCCTTGTCTCTCCCAACATCTTGCAGTTCTCACCGCAGGTGATTTGACTGGTTCGCGCAGAGACACAGAGGAAGCAGAGGGCGCAGAGAAAAGGAGAAAAATTAGTCTCTGCGAACTCTGCTTCCTCTGCGTCTCTGCGCGAAATAATCCTTACTGCGTCCCTTCCGCATACCAGGTGCGGAACTTTCATATTTTGGCATTTCTTCCGAATTGGCCTTGGGATCAATCGGAACGTGGATCACGGCGGGGCCACCATGGGCATAGGCGCGGGCGATGGCCGGGCCGATCTCGTCGGCGGTTTTCACGATCTGGCCATAAGCGCCAAGCCCTTCGGCGATTTTGTCCAAGCGCACCTTGTCGCTCCAATGCGTGCCGGTTTCCGCCGTGCCGGGGCCAAAGGTGCGCTTGTACACGCCCACTTCAAGCCCCCATTGGAAATCGACCGCAACAACGCAAACCAAAGGCAGATTGCGCCGCACCGCGACTTCCAGCTCGGCAATGTGGAACAGGAAGCTGGAATCAGACGTCACCAACATGCCCGGACGGGTCTTTCCGGTGGCGGCGATATCGGCGAGCATAGCGCCCGTTGCATAGGGAAGCCCCGTGCCGATATGGCCGTAATTCTGGTTCCAGATCACGTCATGCGGCTTGCACTGGTTATAGGTCCAGCCAAAGATCACCGAAGCACCGCCATCGCGGATCATGATCCCGTCTTCGGGGAAAGCCTTGGTCGCCTCCACAATGAAGCGCGATGTGTGGATCGCCACATTGCCCGTGCCATCGCTCTGTTTCAAGCGTTTCGGCAGCCAGTTCGTCCAGTTCGGCCTGCCCGTCGCTCATGAATTTGGCGAGGCCCGTTGCGGGCGGCAACGCATCGCCCAGAGCACGCGTAAGTTGCGGCACAACGGCGCGGACATCGCCGACCAGCGGCACATCGATCGGCCGGTTGACGCCAATGGCAGTCGGGTCTTGCTGGACATAAATCCATTTGCGGTTCGCTTCGCCATGCATACCAATGCCGCCAGCGACCAAAGTGGACGCGGCTCGCCCAATTCGGTGGCGAGCGCGACCACGCAATCGGATGCCTCGACCGCATCGATGGAGGCATCGGAGAACACATATTGGAACGTGCGGTCTTCGATGCCCTTGATATAGCTGGTGCCGCCCGAGGTCTGGATCACCGGGCAATTCATCTTGAGCGCCAGTTCCTTCACCGCTTCACCTGATTTGGTGTGTGCACGGCATGGCCGACGAGCAGGATCGGGTTTTTGGCCTTCAGGATCAGCCTGTGCGGCCTCGGCAATCCGGTCGCCATCGGCACCTTGATTGGTCAGGCGATAGCGGTGCGGCGGCAGCACTGGCGGCGCATCAAGTTCTTCCAGGATGACATGGCAGGGATATTCGACATAGCTTGGCCCCGGCGTTCCCGACATCGCGATGCGGATCGCTTCGCGGATAATCTCGTCGGTCTGATCGGCATATTCGATCGAAGCCGAATATTTGACGCTATTCTCGATCATCGGTTCTTGCCGGACAAACTGGATGCGACCCCGGCGCACGCGGCGTTCGGTCACGCGCGCGCGTTGCCCGCCCAAGAAAGATGACCGGGCTGAATTTTCAACCTTGCAGCATTGGATCGCAGGCATCATGTTGGCCATGCCCGGGCCAAGCGTACCAAAGCAGACGGCGGGCTTGCCGGTAATCCGCGATGCAGCCTCGGCCATAAATCCGGCAGCAGCCTCATGATGCGGCGAAACCACCGTCCAGCCGCGCGCTTCGGCCTCCAGGCACAGATGCACGAAATTGGGGTCGGGAATGCCGAACAGGGTCTTGATCCCTTCGGCCTCAAACAGGTCGAGCATGCGTTTATAGACCGGCGTGCCGCCTTCCTTGCGATTTGCGTACGGGGCTGCGGTCGTCATAACTCATAGCAATTTCCTCGGGTGACCGCTGCCCATGAAATCGGCAAGATTGCGGTGAGCATTGATGATTTTTTGTTCCTGATGCGGATTGGGCAGCGCGCCTTTGAAAGCCGCGCGATTTCATGCCCTTATGCACCCATTTCATGTTGGCGAAATCCTGCGCCAACACCAGATCCCCATTTCTCTCCGGTCGGCTCGGCATAGACCCATTCGCTTGGCGGCTCTTCGCCTTCGGGGAAGCGTTCGAGCGCATAAGCTTCGAAAATGCACTGGTCCGGGTCGTCGCCATAAGGGCGGGCGCGGTAGGCAAGAGCAAAGGTCACGCCTTGCAGGATATTCTGGTTGGGGAACAGCGTCCAGGCGAGGCCTGCTTCGGCCATGACTGTCGGCCGGAATCTCGGGCCAGATCACGCCGCGCGCGGCATCATCGGCCTTGGCCGATTTCATCCAGTGCGCCATCACTCTCGCCGACGGTCGTGCCTTCGGGCAGTTCGTCCATCAACCGCGCTCGCGGCATTCGATCAGCGTGTCGGTGGAGGCAGCATAATTGATCGTGGTGTAGTTTTCGCGCGCCAGTTCATAAGTTGAAACGCGCGGATCGTCGCCCTTTCCCGCGCCGGCGACGCCGCCTCCCTGCGTTGGTCGTCTCTGAACTGGTCTTGCGCTGGTCAAAACCCGAAACCGAATGCAGGCCATATTGTTTCGAATAGGCATAAAATTCGGCATAGGCCAGCAATTGATGGTGCGTCGCGGTGGTGTGATAGGGCTCCATGAAACGCCTCGATCGCGGTTTTCCAGTTGGACGGATAAATCGCACCATTGCCGCCATTTATAGCGCATTTTATCAAACTCGAAGTGCGACAAGGATGCGCCGCCGCGTCCCCATGAAGCTGGCCAGCGTTTCGCACTCTTCCTCGCACTGATTGATATAGATGAACCCGCCCCAGATATCGACCGCACTGAAGTCGAGAGACAGGTCATTCCGGGGTTCAGCGCGCCGTGCCAGTCGTCTGTTGTCGAGGATATAGCTGTTCTTGCCGTCCAGATCATAAGTCCAGCCGTGAAAGCCGCAGATAAATCGCTGCGTTTCTTGCCGCGTACGCCAATGTGACGCCATCGGGCACCGAAACCAGCTGGCGTCCCCGGTGCGCGCAGACATTGTGGAATGCATGAAAGCCTCTGCGCCATCGTCTCGGCGACGCGCACGACGATCACCGAATTCATCGCAAATGTCATAGGTGAAATAGTCGCCAACATCGGGGAAGTCCTCCAGCCGTCTCGCCATCTGCCAGACTCGCGGCCACAGCAGCGTCCTTTTCGCGCTCGCATAGTCAGCGCGACAGAAAGGCCTCGGTGCCATAGGTGACGCGCGACTTCGTCATCGAGATCCTTGGCCGTCAAAGGATCGCCGGTTTTATAGGGCTGTTCGCTCATGTCTATTCCCGCGCCCATCAAGCCTTCATCATCATGCCTTCAAGGTCGCCTTTGTCGCGCCACTCGGCAAGCATCCCTTCAAAATGGTCCCAGCCATAGCCCCAGCCGGGGAACAGCGCCCATTTATTGTTGGCTGCGCCTTCGTTGTTGAAATAGCCGGGCGGGCAGCGCGCCTGCATTTCGGAAACGTCGAGTTTGATCTCTTCATAGGTTTTCACATAGGCATCCTGCGCCTCTTGCGACGGCTCGACCACCTTCACCCCGCGCCGCATCGCTTCGCCAATGATCCACGCCATATGTGCGCCTTGCCGCCCGAAATGTTCGGTGACAGACGAATTGATGCCGCCCTGAATATAGCCGATAAAGCCCATATTCGGGAAACCGTGCGTGGTGATGCCGTGCAGCGTTTTGGGGCCTTCGCGCCAATGATCATAGATCGAAACGCCGTCGCGGCCTTCAAAGGTGCCGATGCTCCAGCGCCGCTCAAGGTCCGATGTCACCTCAAAGCCGCTGGCAAAGATCATGCAGTCAATTTCATATTCTTGGCCGTCCGGCGATAAAGCCTTTTTCGGTCATTTCCTGAAGCCCTTGCTCATCGGAAACATCGACCAGCGTCACATTGTCGCGATTGAAGGTCGGATAATATTCGTCGCTCGATAGCGGGCGTTTGCACATATGGTGATAATAAGGCTTCAACGCCTCTGCCGTTGCCGGATCGTTGACCAGCTCATCGCACCGCGCACGCAGCCGCTCCATCACGCGGAAATCCATTTCCTCGCGCTTGGCCATGAATTCCTCCATCGACACTTCCTTGCCCGCCGCGGCCAGTTCGGTGGAAAGGTTGCGGTTTATCTCGGTCCAGATGTCGCAGATCAGATCCTGTTCGCCGGGCTGATAAACTTCCTGTGCGCCGCGATGGAAATTGGCCATGCGTTCCTTTTGCCAGCCGGGCTGCAAGCGAAGCCGCCCAATCGGCATCGGTCGGCGGATTGGGGCGTTCATCCACCGTCGAAGGCGTGCGCTGGATAACATAAAGTTGCTTGGCATATTTGCCCAGAGGCGGCACCGCCTGAATCGAGGTTGCGCCGGTGCCGACGATGGCAACGCGCTTGTCAGCCAAGCTTGTCGAGCACGGGATTGCCGTAAGCGCCGCCGGTATAATCATAGTCCCAGCGCGAGGTGTGGAAGATCTTGCCTTTGAATTTCTCAATGCCTTTGACCGAAGGCAGCTTGGGCATGTTGAGCACGCCCGATGCGACGATCACAAAACGCGCCCGGATGCTGTCGCCGCGATTGGTGCCCACCTGCCAACGCTGGATCGCTTCATCCCATTTCAGGCTGGTTACCTGTGTGTGGAACAGTGCCTTGTCGGCAAAGCCGAATTTGGTGGCAATCGATTTGGCATAGGCCTGAATTTCCGAACCGTCGGAAAATTTCTTCGACGGCAAAAAGCCCATTTCTTCGAGCAGCGGCAGATAGCAATAGGCATCATTGTCGCACTGCACGCCGGGATATTGGTTCCAATACCACACCCCGCCAAAATCGCCTGCGGTATCGATATTGCGGAAATTGCTGACGCCTTCTTTGGTGAGATAATAGCTGGCCTTGATCCCGCCCCAACCGGCACCCAGGACAAGGGCATCAATGTCTTCATTCACGGGATCGCGCGGCGCAACGGGTTTATAGGGGTCCGATCGCATAGTCGGCGCCAGTACCGCCCGACAGCTTCACATATTGCGCCTGCCCCTCCTTGCGGAGCCGCTTTTCCTTTTCGATCCGGTATTTTTCGCGCAACGCCGGGATGTCGATGGCTTCGACCGGTGGCGTGGTGGTTGGCTTGCAGCGCATTATCGCTCCCTATATTCCGATAGACTCTCGTTCCTAATGAACATCAGTGTTCAGTGACAACCCGAATAGCAAGGTACAAAACATCATCGCCATGGCGGCGGGGGCGTATCGCCTTAACGATATTGGCGATACAGCGTTGCGGAGCGTGCTGCATCGTTCGACAGGGTGAAAAATCATTCTCGACAGAGGCCGAAATTTTGACCGCAATGCCTGAAAATTTCCGTGAACATGAAAATTTCCGTGAAGAAGTGCGCGGCTGGCTCGCTGCCAACGCGCCCAAGGATTGGCGCACGGCGGATACCACGCATGAAGAATTTGCCGCGTCACAGCGCGCATGGTTTGCAAAGCTGGTCGAAGGCGGCTTTGCCAATCCGCATTGGCCCGCCGAATGGCCGGGCGGCGGGCGCAGCCTTGCCGAACAGAAAATCATTTATGAAGAATTGGCGCGCGCCGATACCCCCCGGCTGCTGCTGTCTTTCGTCTCCACCTATCACGCTTTCGCAACGCTGCATGAATGTGGCAGCGATGAGCAAAAGGCGCGCTATCTGCCTAGAATCCTCAAAGGCGAAACATGGTGTCAGGGCTTTTCAGAGCCGGGAGCGGGGTCCGATCTTGCTGCGCTCAAATGCAAGGGCGAACGGAAAGGCGATGTTTACGTCATCAATGGCCAGAAGGTCTGGTCCACCATGGCGCAATATGCGGACAAATGCCTGTTGCTGGTACGGACGTCGAGCGACGGGCCGAAGCAGGCAGGGATCACATATTTGTTGATGGACATGAAGGCCCCGGGCGTCACCGTGCGTCCGATCCACCAGATTCAGGGTGACGAGGAATTTGCCGAAATCTTCCTCGACAATGTCGAAGTGCCGGTTTCCGAACGCGTAGGCGAAGAAGGCGCAGGCTGGGCGGTGGCGCAGGCGACTTTGGCGTCCGAACGCGGGCTGACGTTGATGGAGTTGGGATACCGGATGCGTGGCAACTTATACCGTATTGCCGATCTGATCCGCGAACGGGACAAGGCGGACGACGCGGGCATCCAACGCGATTTCGGGCGGCTGGCGACACAGGTCGATGCGACCTGCGCGATTGCCGACCGCTTCCTTGAAAACCGCATGAACGGGATCGAGGCGGTGGGCGACGCGAGTTTGGTCAAGAACAGCTATTCGCGCGCTCTTCGGGAGTATTCGAGACTGGGCCTGCGGCTGGGCGGGATGGACGAGCAATACCGAAAGCCCATTGTGTACGGCGATCTCAACACCGGCAACTGGATGGCCGATTTCATGAACAGCTATGCCTGGACCATCGCGGGCGGCAGCGAGGAAGTGCAGCGCAACATCATCGCCGAACGGATGCTCGGAATGCCGCGCGAGCCAAAGGGGTGGGTCGCGCCATGATCGAACTCTCCGAACTTCGCGATTCCGCGCAAAAGGCTTTCCCGGCGGACAAGCTTGTTCCTGCGCGTGATGCCAGCTGGAACCTCGCCGCCGAAATGGGCTGGCTGATGATCGAGCTGTCCGAAGAACAAGGCGGGCTTGGGCTGGGCCGTGCGGCGGCGGCGAGCATCCATTTCGAGTTGGGTCGCGTGCTTTCGTCTGCGCCGCTTGCCCCTGCATTGCTCGGATTACAGGCCATTGCCGCGTCGGATCGCTTGGCCGACAAACAGGATCTGATCGATGAGCTGTGCGGCGGCGATTATGCACCGCTGCATATGCTGCCCGCGAAGGTGGACGGCGGCGACGTGCTGAACGGAACTATCTCAGGCGTGTTCGATGCCGATATGGCGAGCCATGTCGTTGCTGCTTTGCCGGGGCGCTATGTGCTGATCCCGCTCGATGCCGCTGGTGTGAGCATAAAGGAACGCCCGCTGTGGGACGAAAGCCGCCGTCTGTTCGATGTGGTGCTTGATGGCTTTGCGCCCAATATCATTTTGGCCGAGGGCGATGAGGCCAAGGCCTTGCACGATCAATTGTCGCTCTCCGCCCATACCGCCATCGCGGCCGATTGCTTGGGCGGGGCCAATGCGATCCTTGCCAGCACCATCGACTACCTCAATACCCGCAAACAATTTGATCGCCCGCTCGCGATGTTTCAGGCGTTGAAACACCGCGTTGCCGATATGAAGATTCAGCTTGCCGCCGCCGAGGCCCTGTTCTGGTCTCGCGTGAACAATCCCGATACCACCGCGCTCGAAATGGGCGCGATGAAGGCCCATGCCACGCGCGCCTTTTCCGACATCGTCGAGGAAGCGGTGCAGCTGCATGGCGGCATTGGCCTCACCTCCGAACATCATTGCCATTTGTTCCTGAAGCGCGCGATGCTGAATGCGGTGTTGTGCGGCGATGGCGATCATTGGGACGGGGCAATGGGGCGAAAATTGTTGGAGCGACATGCAGGCTAGGTAAAAAGGCTTGACAAAATGTTCCTATTTGGATAATATTTTGACTTAAGGCAGGAGGCTTTGGTGAAAGCAATATTGAATATCCTGATTTGTGCGCTGCTTATGATGCCCGCGCCAATTCGTGCCGCCGCGCCCAAAGCAACGCCCGCGCATGTCGATGCTGCCAATCCGGCGGTCGATGCGATGTTTGCCGAACCCTATGTCGATATCGACGAATGGCGCGATGCGCCCGTGCGGCACCGCTATGTCCATGGCGGCTTCAAAAACACCGACATGCGTTTTTCCTTTTACTTGCCGCCCAAGAAGAAATTTCAGGGCCGCTTTTTCCAATATGTAACGCCGGTTCCTGATAGCGAAAATCTGGCGCAGACGGCGCAGGCGGGCGATGATAATATCGGCTTTGCGGCGGCCTCCGGGGCCTATTTCGTCGAAACCAATGGCGGCGGCAAAGGGGCTACGGCTGGCCCTGCCTTCATGGCCGATCCCGCCATCGGCGCTTACCGTGCCAATGCAGCCGCCGCCCGCTATTCGCGGGTGATCGCGCAGAAAATGTACGGGCCAAAACGCATTTACGGCTATATCTATGGCGGCAGCGGCGGCGGTTACCGCACGATGGGCAGCATGGAAAATACCCTCGGCGTCTGGGATGGGGCCGTGCCGTTTGTGCTCGGTTCCCCCATGGCATCGCCCAATAATTTTTCGGTCCGGATGCACGCGATGCGGATATTGAAAGACAAATTCCCGCAGATTGTTGATGCCATGGATGCAGGCGGCAGCGGCGATCCTTATAAGGGCCTGAACGCCGAAGAGGCGGCTGCACTGCGCGAAGTGACGCTGATGGGCTTTCCGCCCAATAGCTGGTTCGGACATAAGACGATGGGCGTCCATGCCTTCACCGCGATCTATCAGGGAATGGCGATGGCGGACCC
Source organism: uncultured Alphaproteobacteria bacterium (assembly GCA_963732535.1). Taxonomy (GTDB): domain Bacteria; phylum Pseudomonadota; class Alphaproteobacteria; order Sphingomonadales; family Sphingomonadaceae; genus Sphingorhabdus_B. The sequence goes on from CAVSZW010000006.1 coordinate 177,456, forward strand.
GAGCTATTTCACCGATTTCTGGACCAAGCCCGGCTATCTGGGCTTTGACAAGCCAGAGAGTTTGGCAGGAGCGCGGCTGCAATTTGAAACAAAGATCGGTGCGTCGCTCGATTGGGATCAAATGGAAGCGCGCGGGCTAAACCCCAAACGCCTGCCCGGGCAACCGCGCGAACAGGGGCGCGGTTCGGCGGATCTGGCGTGGCAGAAACTGGTGAGCGATGGCAATGCATCTCGCCCCGTGGCGTTTGAACTGGCGGATACGCCGCCGGATAAGAATTTCATCGGCGGCGATCTTTATGTGCTGTCGGGCGAGGCCAAGGGCAAACGGATCGCGCTTTTGGCGCTGGGCGGCAATGTCGTCACATTGGGCGTAGTCGCCGATCTGGCGACGCTTGCCAAGATCAAGCCGGGTGACGCGGTGCGCGTCGACAACAGCAATTTCCTCGCCGCGCAAACATACCACCGCCATCAGGTGCCGGATGCGAGCTATTACACCTATGACCAATTTCGCGGGAGCGACGGCAAGCCGATCTATCCGCAACGCCCGATGCTGCTTGGCCCGTTGTTCACGCGCGGGGCCGCAGGAGCCGTGCCCAGCGGAAAGTTTAACGGCAAGATCATCGTCGTTGAATCGGGGCTTGATCGCGAGGCATGGCCATGGAATGCCGATTGGTATGCCAAGAAATTCGACGCCACTTATGGCAAGGACGCACCCCAAAAATACCGCGTCTGGTTCACCGAAAATGCGCTCCACGGCTATAATGAAAACAAAGACGCGCCGACACAGGTGGTGAGCTATCTGCCCGTGCTGCAACAGGCTTTGCGCGATGTTTCCGCTTGGGTGGAAAAGGATGTGAAGCCGGCGGATAATAGCGGCTACCGGATTGCCGGCGGACAAGTCATCCTTGCCGCGTCCGCTGCCGAGCGGAAGGGCGTGCAGTCTGTCGTAACCGTGACGGGAGACGACGGAACCAGCGGATTGTTGCGCGCCAAAGCCGGTGAGCGGTAAAATTTGTCGGCAAAGTCGAGGCCGCGCCGCACGATTATCGCGTGATGGGCGTGGCTTGGGATTTTGGCGAAGGCGACGGACTGTCCCCGCTCCGCCTTCCGGTGCCGCCGCCTTATGGCATCGAAGCAAAGACCTATGGATCGCATATCTTTGAAAAGCCCGGCACCTATTTTGTGACCTTCAAAGGCCATACGCAGCATAAAAATGCGATGGGCACACCCTATGCTCGGATCGAAAACCTCGCCCGCATCCGCGTGATTGTGGAGTGACAATCTTGGGCGCTATCCCGATGATGCCTCCCGAAGAAGCGGAGGCATTGTTGGGAAGCGGGCCGTTGTCCACCCGGCCCTATATCGATCCCAAATGGTTCGAATATGAACGCGAGGCTATTTTCAAACGCAGTTGGATTCATATTGGCCACGCCTGCGAAATTCCGGAGATAGGAACCTTCATCCGCCGCGAGGTGGAGTTTGCCAATGCCTCTTTATTGATCGTCCATGGCAAGGACGGCACGATCCGCGCCTTTCACAATGTCTGCACGCATCGGGGCACGCAATTGGTGGAGGAAGCCGAAGGCAAGGCGTCCAGCTTCCGCTGCCGCTATCACAGCTGGAATTTTGGCACCGACGGCAGCCTGCTCGCCGCCCCCGATTTTGAACGCTTCAACCTCGATAAATCCGATTGCGCGCTGAAACAGGTGAAAGTGGAAATCTGTGCGGGGCTGATTTTTGTCAATTTCGCCGCACAGCCCAAACAGACGTTGCGCGAATTTCTGGGTGCGATTGCCGATGAACTGGAAACGCTGCCCGTCGCCCGCGCCACCCATATCACACAATATGGCTATGAAATCGACGCCAATTGGAAAACCAATTACGACAATTTTCAGGAGAATTACCACCTCCGCTTCATCCATCCCAATACCGGAGCAGCGGCCATTGGCGAGGATAATCCGTTCGCCTATCCGGTGGCTTACGGCTTTTTAGGGCCGCACCGCAGCCAGAAATTGTGGCAAAGCCCAACGCCGCCGGTGCTGTCTGCGGTGTTGAAAGAGGCGATGACACGCGCCTTTGCGCTGGCTTCGGCGGCAGGGCCGCTGGGCCAGAAGGTCGATTACAAACTCTTCCCCAATCTGCATCTGGTGGGCCAAGCCGCCTATTTCTTCAGCCACACGATGTTGCCCGTTTCGCACGATAAAACGCGCGGGATATTCCGGTTCTATTGGAGCGGACCAGACGACAGCGCCAGCCGCCGCTTCACCCGAGAATTCACCGCGATGTCCACCCGCGACGTCCATGTCGAAGACCGGACCGTGATCGAAGCCGCGCAACGCGGGCTATCGAGCGGAGCGGCCACGCATCTGAACTTTCAAACGCACGAAATGTTGCCCCGGCATATGTATGAAACGGCGGAGGGGATGGTGAAGGCGTGGTTGGCTGAACAAGAAAGCGTTATGCCGCCCTCACCTCGGCCAGCAAATCCGGATGCCTATCCAATAGCTTGAAAAGTTTGACCAGCGCCAGCGGTGGCTTGGTTTTGCCATTTTCATAACGGGAGAATGCGTTCGCTCCGCCACCAAAAATCTCCGCCGCCTCGCGTTGGTCAAGATCGAGCTTTTTGCGGACTTTGCTGATAAAAGATGGGTCAACAATTGTTGCATTCACTTGCTTGGCAAATGCTTTCATTTCCATGCTGATCGCTCTCGACGTTTCAAGATCGAAAACACCTTCGCCACATGCAGGGCAATAATCGCCAGCGATTTGCGCGAGATTTGTGGATTCGCCCTTATAGACGAACGGCATATCGCGCACGTCCCGGACCAGTTCGGCCGCACCGCAATTTGGGCACTTCATGGTCATAACTCCTTAAACGAAACGATCAAAAGATCGTCAATCACTGTCAGTTTCAGATAAACGTCCCCGGCTTTCGTCGATGGCTGATATACATCTTGCCACACCCGATGATCGGAATGGGTCGTCATGCTTTTGTAGAAATCGCTTATCGTCAGCGCCCGAATGACGTCCAACATTTCATCAAACGACAATCCCATGGCCGCCGCTCCGCCCAACGCCGTTCCTGTTGCCCGGACCTGTCCCTTTTCGAGAAGCGCATGAACCACCGGCAAGGGACAGTGCGGTTTGCGTTTTTCCATCCCATCTGTCTCTAGAGGGAAATTGGAAATTTGGCAAGTAGGTTAATTTTGTCAACCGCCCCTGCGATAATCCTGATGTCAGCGATTGCCTTTTGCCGCGCGCCGTTCGACAGCTTGGACCACTAAATTTAACGCCAGCGGAAAGCACAGCTCATGACCAGCTCCACCCTCGATTGCTCCGATATTGACCGTTACATCGGCAAACCCATGCAGCCTGCGCGGATGGTCGATCCTTTTGCGAACAACGATATCCGCCGCTGGGTGCAGGCGATGCATTATCCCAACCGGCTGCATTATGATCACACCTATGCCATGCAGAGCCGCTTTGGCGAGCTGATCGCGCCGCAAAGCTTTCCGGTCACGATGGACGATGGCCATGGCTCGGCGCCCAGCTGCATCGGCCTGATCCCCAATTCGCACATGCTGTTTGGCGGCGATGAATGGTGGTTTTACGGCGTGCCTGTGAAGGGCGGGGATCGCATCTGGAATGAACGCGTGCCGTTTGACTATACCGATCAAGGACACATCGTCTTTCGGCCCCACATGTTTCCAGCGCGGCGACAATTTCTATTACAACCAGCACGGCGATCTGGTCGCCAAGCAGCGTTCGACCTCGATCCGCTATAATCAGTCCGCAGGCGAAGCGGCGCAGCATGGCTCGACCGAAGGCCATGACGATCCGGTTTGGAGCGACGACGATCTGGAGGCGCTTGAAGCGCGCAAATATGAGTGGATCAAGATGCTCCACGATCTGGGGCACAGCCCGCGCTACTGGGATGATGTGGCGGAAAGCGGCGAATTGCCCGTGCGCGTGTTCGGCCCGCACAGCATCGTCAGCTTCACCACCGAATGGCGCAGCTACACCTTCACGCAATGGGGATCGATGCACCGCCGCACCGATCTCGACATGGCAGAGCTTGGCTTTACCGGGCCAATGGCGGGGCCAGAGCAAGACCCGACCGAGGAGAAGAACAACCCCGAAAACACCGATGGGGCTTATATCGGCCCGTCGCGCGGGCATTTGTTCCCGCGCTGGGCCCGTTTTATCGGGATGCCGCGCGGCTATGGCTATGGCGCATCGATGGGGGCGTGGATCACCGATTATTTCGCGGGCTGGGCCGGCGAATGGGGCATGGTGACGCACAGCAATTGCAGCTATCGCAGCCCCGCGCTGACCGGCGACATCACGATCCAGACGGGAACGATCACCGGCAAGACGATTGACGAGCAAGGCCGCCATATGGTGCAGGTCACCTGCCGGATGGAAAACCAGCTCGGTCAGGTGCTCGCCACCGCCAAGGCCGAAATCGAGCTTCCGAAGCGGCCGGTATGACCGAGCCTACGCTCGACTGTTCGGATATCGACCAATATCTCGGCAAGCCCTGCGACAGTTCCCCCTTGCGCGAGCCGGTGAGCAACACCGATATTCGCCGTTGGGCGCAGGCGATGCATTATCCCAATCTGCTGCATTATGATCCGGCGTTTTCGGGTGCGAGCCGCTATGGCAAGTTGGTCGCCCCGCAAAGCTTTGCGATTGCGACCGATGATGGCCATGGTGCCGTCCCCGCCTGCGTCGGCAAAATTCCTGAATCGCATCTGCTGTTCGGCGGCGACGAATGGTGGTTCTACGGCACGCCCATTCACGGCGGCGATACCATATTCAACGAGCGCATCCCCTTTGACTATGCCGTGAAAAACACCGGTTTTGCCGGACCCACCTGTTTCCAGCGCGGCGACAATAATTACACCAACCAGCACGGCGACCGATCGCCAAGCAGCGCTCAACCACGATCCGCTATAAGGCCGAAGCCGGAGCCGCCAGCACCGATATGGCCAATGCCGAAGACCCGGAATGGACCAAGGACGAGCTGGAGGCGCTCGAAGAACGCAAGCTTTCGTGGATCAAAATGCTCCACGCATTGGGCCATGACAAACGCTATTGGGACGATGCAAATGTGGGCGACATTCTGCCCGAACGCGTCTTTGGCCCGCACAGCATCGCCAGCTTCACCACCGAATGGCGCGCCTTCATCGTCAACACTTGGGGGACGATGGACCTGCGGATCAACGATCTGGAGGCGATGGGCTTTACCCGCGAGATGGCGGGTTATGAAAATGATCCGGCGATGCAATTGGTCAATCCCGAATTTACCGATGGCGCCTATATCGGCCCCTCACGCGGGCATCTGTTCCCGAAATGGGCGCGCACCATCGGGATGCCGCGCGGCTATGGTTACGGCGCATCGATGGGCAGCTGGATCACCGATTATCTGAGCGGATGGGCGGGTGAATGGGGGCAGGTTGTGCACAGCAATTGCTCGTACCGCGGCCCCGCCTTCACCGGTGACATCACGATTATGACCGGCGAGATCATCGATAAGATGGTCGATGAAGAGGGCCGCAATCTGGTGCAGGTTTCTGTCAAAATGGCCAATCAGCTGGGTACGACCATGGCAACCGCAAAGGCCGAAATTGCACTGCCGAAAAAGCCGGGATGACGATGGCGACGCCTGTCAAAGCACGGCGGATCATCCACACCATTCATGCGGTTGCCGACATCGATGCCTGTCGCCGGAAATATCAGGATGTCTTTGGCGGCATCGTTTTCAACGAAGGCTATGAGCCGACCACCGACCGCAACCATGCGCTGCTCTATGCTGCCGATCATATGATCGAGCCAATGGCCCCGCGCGATGCGACGACGACCGACAAAGGCTTTGCCCGCTGGCTCGATAGACATGGCGAGGGTTGGCACAGTTTCGAGATCAAGGTGGATGATGCCGCCGAGGCTGCGGCGGCGCTGAAGGCTGGTGGCTGCGAACTGATCGAGACACCCTATCCCGTTTTCTTCTTTGTCCGCCCCCAATCGACCGGAGGCATCCTGTTCGAAGTTTGCGAAAGGCCGATGGCAAATGATCCCGCCGACCGGCCCAACTGGAACCCGGCTTGGGGTGCGGGCATGGCGTGCGGGCTGCTGCGGCTCGATCATATCGCCTGCGTGGTGCAAGATATTGAACCGGCGCTGCATTTTTTCACCAGCCTTATCGACGGTGAATTGCTGTCCGACGAGCAGGTTGAAACCCCGCAACCGGCGCGGCGGGCGTTGGTGCGGATTGGCGGAACCGATGTCGCGATCCTTGCACCCGACGATTGCGATACAGGACCGCTTGGGGCGTTTCTTTCGCGGCCCACAGGTGGTATTTACGCGCTGGTGTGGGATGTCGAGGACGAGTCTCGGGCAAAGCGCGCTTTTGAAGAACGGGGACTTCACACCACCACCGCAGAATGCATCGGCGGCGGCTTCGCAATCGCACCGGCGGATTTCCAAGGGGCGCGGCACGAATTCAAGCGACAGCCGTTACCGGACATGTAATTTTGATAACGACACTCAATATCATTTGAATGGGATTTGATATCATGGCGACCGCATCAGCAGACACGACACCGGCCGGCGAAACGCGCTCGAAAATCAAGGTCATCGATGCCGACACACACCTTACCGAACCGCATGATCTGTGGACCAGCCGGACCCCGGCCAAATGGCGCGATCAGGTTCCGCAGGTAAAGATGCTCAACGGCCAGCGCTGCTGGGTGATTGACGGCAACCAATCGATCGGGACGGGCGCGCATCCCAATTCGTCTGTCTTGAAACAGGGTGGCAAGGTTCGCGATCTGGACACGTTTCTCGCCCTGCAAATCGAAGATGTCCATCCCGGATCGTTCGACGTGAAGGAACGGCTAAAGGTGATGGACGATGCGGGCATCTACGCGCAAATCGTATATCCCAATATCCTGGGTTTTGGCGGACAAGCCTCGGCCCGCGTCGAGCCCGGTCTGCGTCTGGCCTGCGTGCAGATTTACAACGACGCGATGGCCGAACTGCAGGAGGAAAGCGGACAGCGATTATTCCCCATGGCACTGCTCCCCTGGTGGGACGTGAAAGAGGCGGTCAAGGAAACCGAACGCTGTGCCGCGATGGGCCTGCGCGGAATCAACATCAACAGCGATCCGCATACCAGCAAGGATGAAGACGGAAAACTGATCCCTGATCTGGGCACCGATCACTGGTTCCCGCTGTGGGAGGTGTGTGAGGACCGTAACATTCCGATCAATTTCCACATTGGCGCTTCGGAAACCGCGATAGACTGGATGGGGCAACAGGGCTGGCCTTCCTTACCGCGCGATTTGCGGTCTGGCATTTCGGGCGCAATGATCTTTTTCAACAACGGCAAGGTCGTTTCCAACCTGATTTATTCGGGAATATTGGACCGCTTCAAAAAGCTGAAATTCGTATCCGTCGAGAGCGGCATCGGCTGGGTTCCCTTCCTGATGGAGGCGCTGGATTACCAGCGCGAGGAAATTGCCGAAACCAAGCATTTCGACAAGAAACCGAGCGAGTATTTCAAAAGCAATTTCTATGCCTGCTTCTGGTTTGAAAAACAGGATCTTTCAGACATGTTGCGCCGCGTGGGCATCGACAATTGTCTGTTTGAAACCGATTTTCCGCACCCGACTTCGCTGTACCCCATCGACAATCTGGAAGAGCGACTGTCGGCGCTGAGCCATGAAGAGCGGTCAAAGGTACTCAGCACCAACGCTGCGAAACTCTATAATATCGCCGTATAGCCATGGGCAAAATCACCATCATCCGGGACGATGAAAGCGCATGGGAGGAAGCCGCTCCCGATTGGCAGGGCAAATATGCCGACGATGATACCGGTATTCTGTTTAAGCGACTGTTGCCCGGCGGCAATCCAACGATGCCCAATATGCAGCGCTCCCGCTATAATCCCGATCATCACGAACCACCGCACAGCCACCCGGAAGACGAAATTCTATACATACTTTGCGGTACGATCTTGATGGGGCAACGCACTTTGACACAGGGCGACGCGCTCCATATTCCACGCGACACGGTTTATACACTGAAAGCCGGGCATGAGGGTGCCGAATTTTTGCGCGTCGGCTTTGGCGAATTGTCGGCACGGCACGCAATTGGTTTGCGACAGGAATCGCCTGCGTAAAAATCCGCACGTATATTCCAACCGCCTGTTATTGCGTTATCGCAAACCTGAAATCATCCATTCTGATACTTCAACATCGCCCGCATGTCGCGGTGTGATCGATATCTCGGGGCCCGCAAACAGGGGCCGCTTCCGGAATATCAAAACCAGTTGGAGAAAAGCGATGAATACGAAAAAACTCTTGAGCGTTTCCGCTTTGGTACTCGGACTTGGCCTGTCAAGCGCAGCCATGGCCAATGACCAAAATCAAGGCAACACAGCAAATGGCAACACCAGTACAATGGGCGGCATCACCGTCGTTGCCAATGATCTGATCGATTATTACTGGCAAGATAATGCGGCTGATTCCCTGTCGATCACCAAGAGCTTTAGCAGCCAGCATAATGGCAACACCACCATTATCGCAAAGCAAGAACTTTCGGCCACCAACAGCAACTATGAACTTGATGAAGTTGTTGATCTGGACGGCGAAGACGGAAGTGCCACGGCTGTCGGCTATAACAGCGGCAGCAATTCGGTGAACGACAATGCCTTTGCCGCATATGCTGGCATCCTCAACCAAGCCTGGAACACCGGTATCAATGCCAATACCCAAGCTGCCACCAATATTGCCGCGCAAGGCACAGTCAATTTTGGCGTGAACTCGGGCGAAGGCGCAACATCCGGCAGTGGTGGCGGAGCCGATTGATCCCGTTTGCCGGAAACAGCAGTCAATATGGGACTGCCCCTTCCGGTTGGTGAAACCCGTTTGGGCGATAGTGCCCAAGGAGATTTGAAATGAAACGTAATGCGACCCTTATCGTTTCGGCCTTTGCCCTCGCCATTGCGGCACCGGCATTTGCGAACGATCAAAACCAGGCCAATACGGCTAATAGTAACAGCAGTTCTGGCTTTTCAGCTACGGTGGTCCTCAACGACTTGGTGGATGAATTCTATCAGGACAACGGCCCTATTTCGCTGACGTCAAGCTCGACATCGACCAAGCAGCACAACGACAATACCAAAATTGTCGCCCATCAAAGCCTGGTTGCTTCAAACACCAACCATCATCTGGACGAAGTCGTCGATCTTGATGGCGAAGATGAAAGTGCAACGGCTGTTGGCTACAATAGCGGCGATAATTCGGTGAATGACAATGCATTTGCCGCCTTTGCCGGGATTGCCAATCAGGCGTGGAACACCGGCATCAATGCCAATACCCAAGCTGCGACCAATATTGCAGCCCAAGGAACGGTTAATTTTGGTGTGAATTCCGGTGCAAGTTCGAGCGGAAGTGGCAGCGGCGGCGCTGACTAATCGAAGCTCTTAAATCCCCAATACGCCGGATTGCGGGTTGGCGTCCCCCGTTTCTCCGCAATCCGGCCCGTCGGGATCATGAATAAAACCGGAGTGAGTGCCATGAATTTGAAAATTCCAATGGCCAGTATTGCACTGGCTGCCGCCTTCGGTTGCGGGTCCACATCCTATGCCGAGCAATCTGTTGTCGAACACCCCATTCAACCGGAAGAAAAAGCAGCGGTCGCAACCATAGCTGTTCCCGTCGAGGTTCCTATTGCCGTTCAATTGGCCGCTATGGTCAAACGCAAATCGCCGATTGTCAGCAATGAAGAGCTCAACCGGCAACGCGGTGGCGAAGCAATCGTCATTGCCAACCAGACGCTGTCCGCCGTTACCCAAGGGAATGTCCTGAACGGTGATTTTGTTGCCGGCAGTGTCAACCTGACAGACAGTGCCCTTTCAAACTTCAATGGCGTGGGCAATATCGTGATCAACACGGGCGCTCAGGTCAGTTTGCAATCGGGTATGAACCTGACGATCAATATCGGCGAATAAGCAACATCAGCCAATAAGCTTCAACCGAAAAATGGGAATTCACCCATGAAACGCTTTATCACCCCCTGTCTTTCCCGTCTCGGCTTCGCCTTTGGCGCATTGGCGCTGATGTGTGCGCCTGCGCGCGCCGAAGTCCAGCTGCAACGGGAAAGCGGCGGCGATTTCAGTGTCAAGGTGATGACATGGTGGGATATCCCGTTCCGCAGCGTCGTCCGTCAGCGTTTTGATTTCAGTTGCGGATCCGCCGCAGTCGCCACTCTGCTCACCCATCATTATGGGCGTCCGACTCCTGAAATGGGTCCATTTAAGGCGATGTGGGCTGCGGGCGACAGGGCGTTGATCCGCAAAGTCGGCTTTTCCATGTACGACATGAAAAACCATCTCACCACCTTGGGCTATAAAGCCGAGGGATTCAAATTGACCGTGGATGAGCTGGCAAAGGTGAAACGACCGGTTATCGTGCTCATCGACCTCAAAGGCTTTAAGCATTTCGTTGTGGTAAAAGGCATGAACAACGGACGCGTTCTGACAGGCGATTCGGTGCTGGGGCTCACCCAATATTCAACCGAAGATTTCGCAAAAATGTGGAACGGAATCGTATTGGCAATCGTCAAAACGCCCGACGGAAATCGCGGGTATTATAATCTCTCCAATGACTGGGGCCCTTGGTCGCAAGCACCGCTCGAAGAAGGCAATGATGCACTGGCGGTGTCCGCAGGTGATCTCACCACCCATTTACCACCCGACTATCAGATCAGCCCAACGATCCTGCTCGATGTCCGCGTCGGAACCGTGAATTGAGGATTTTGTAATGCTCAAACTAACATTTGCCTCGGCCGCGATTGCGATAGGCGGCATATCCAGCCCGGCCTTTGCCGACGATGATAGCTTCGACATTTTTGATGGCATGAGCGAAACGGATCAGTCACATGCCGACCAACCAAGGTTGGTAAGCGATGCCGAACTCGAACAACAACGCGGTGGTTTCCGCTTTTCCGGGCTCGATATAAAGTTGGGAGCAGATATCCGGACATTCCTCAACGGCGAACTGGCTTTGCAAACGACAATCCAGTGGTCTGAAACCGGGCATAGCCAAACCCAAATCGTGTCCGGCGCATTGACCTTGGCAGACGCGGACGCCCTTCGGAATAATGTGCTCGCCAACGGCGCGATCACGATGAACGTCGGCAACGACAAGGTCTATTTGGCCAACGAGGGTCAAACCGCATTGGTCCATCGCGGCGACGGCGCCCTGCAAAATGTGCTCATCAACACGGCCAGTAACATCACTGCTTCACAGGAAGTGGTCGCGACACTCGATCTGGGTGGATATCATCATTTCGCCGACGCAATCGCGGCGGATCAATTGGGACAAAATCTTGGCGAAGATATCAGTCGCTCGGTGACCGGGGCGTTCGGGCTATAAGTCTCCCTGTTCGAACGCAGTTGTACCACCACTCCCACACCGGTCTTCCGAAAAACCTTCCTCCGGCGCTTGTTCGGAGGAAGGTTTTGGGGCGCAAATGCCCCTTTAGCGCAAGTTCAAACTGAACGGGAAGCGCACCGTAACGGCAACATCGGGAGCGTCAGCCGTGGCGCCAAACTCAAAGCCGAAGTTCACCGATTGCCGTTCGGTAAGGCGGTAAGACATCCCGAACGTGAGAGAGCCAACCTGGGCACGATTGGATCGTTCAAAATTGCCGCCAATTTCTGTCTTGGTGGGAAAAATATAGCTGTGCCGATATCCCATCGAGAAGGAAAAGCGCGGATTGAGCGCAAAGCCAAAACCCAGGTTGGCGCTAATGGCATCGCCGGGATCAACCCGCCCGATGCGCGCGCCGCCAATGTCTCGATCTATGTTTCGCGGGATATGCCACAGATAGCCTACACTGCCGAAGATAACCGCAGGATCGGATGGCAGCAGGAAATTTATTCCCGGCTGCACCGCCCAAAAGCCCGATCCTGTCGACAGTCCTGTGGCTACGCCAAATTCATCATAGGCAACCTCGAACGGGCTTTTGCCGGTGTCCGATTTCACCCTGAGATTCGCAACGAATATCGGCCTTTGTCCGCGCGGCCGATTGAGCTGATAGCGCAGGGCAAATTCTATATCGCCAATACCGCGTTCCTTGAGCGCGATGGTCCGAACGATCCCCTCGTCCCGCTGTTGTGCTACTTCAATCTTGTCCCAACGGTACAACCCCGGAATTCGGGCTTCGATCTCAAGTCGGTTGGTCAAGCCATATCGCCCTGCCAGCGTCGTCACGATTGTATTGCGATCCGCTTCAGAGGCTTCGATCAAGCCGATCTGGATGCCAGGCACCAGTTCAATACCGCGAAACACCAGCCGATTGGTTGACGAACTTGTATATTCGAACGAGGAATCGATGGTCAGGCGGCCCGCAGGTGTCAACACGCCTTGCCCTTCAGGAACTGCCTCTACTTTAGATTCCACCGTAGGTTCCGGTGGAGGCGCTTCGCCCACAGGCGCATCCGGCATCATCTGTGTCGTTTCTTGCGACACCGGCGCCACCGCCTGTCCCATCCCGCGTAGCAGGGCGAGATCGCCAGTATCGGCCCCGCTCCTTGCCAACAATGCGTCGATTGCCAATTGCTGACGCGCGATGATTTCGTTTTGTTTTTCAATGAGCGCGCGTTGCGCCCGCAGTTCGCTGGCCATCGCCTCCAGTTGCGCCGCCATGGCATCGGGGCCGGAAACGCGTTTCGGCCTGTCAGACCTTCCCGCTTCTTCGGGATAGGATTGATACCGGTTGAGATCAAATCCGGCCACGGCTTCGTTCGACGAGCAGGCATTTTCACCCGAACATTCAGAAGCCGTCGCCGCCGAAGATATGGCAACGGAGGAAATACTCGCAAGAGCTCCAAATGTGCCGAGAACATGCTTTTGATGGATATGGCAAGTCATGGCTCAGCTCCCCATGTGCGGAACAATTTCCAATTTGGGTGAAACGCCGGATCGTGGACGCGGAGGGAGCGCTGTTTCAAATTCCGACAAGCCATTGGCCAGACATTCGAGGCTGCCAAAATCCTGAATGACAATCGAGTGCGGCCCTTCCAGTAAGATCAAATTTTGCCGGACAAACTCGGAAAGGGTGCGGCTTACCGTATGGATGGTAAGCCCCAGATGATCGGCGATATCACTGCGAGACATTGGCAATTGGATGGGTTTGTCGATACCGGTTCGGCGGGATGCGGCGATCAGAAACGCTGCCACCCGCTCGGCTGCGGTGCGCCGGCCGAGTAAGAAAATGCAGGCCTGTGCGCTGTTTAGCGCCCGTTGCAACGCGCCCCGTACCGGCTTTTCATCGACGATTGCCTGTTTTTCGGTGACAGTGATATGACGGCGAAGAGCAACCGCTGTAACAGCTTCTGCCGAAGACGTATAATGCCCTTCGTCAACGCCGAAGACATCACCGCAATAATAAAATCCGGTTAGCTGGCGATGCCCATCGTGATACAGGAAGCAAGTGCGGACCGTGCCGGATATTACCTCAAACCAATCCGTTGCAGGATCGCCCTGTAAGTAGATATGCTCTCCCTTTCGGAATTTGAGCACAGTTGTGCTGTTCCGGTCGTGGCCGGTTGAGCCTATGAGCGTCAACATTTCTAAACTCCCAATGGAAAAATGACGCGGCCCGATTCTTATGTTTTTTTGGCTATCAGGATCATAAGCTTCGCCAGAGGCTTAGCGCCATTGGTAGGAACCCCTGCACTTATTCCGAAAGGCAAATCAGTGGGGGTTTTCCCTAAGGGAAAATGTCACTTGGGTTTATCCAATGGCCTATGTTACAAGTTATATGCAGGTTGGCTGGCACGATTCGACCGATAGGTCCGATGAATGGTTCCAGTCGCTGCTAAAAATAGGGGGATGGTTCAAGGAACTTTCCCATAAAGAGCTTTTTGGTTTCGCGTTTCTAAATGTTCGGAAGCCAAAGTGGTTCGGGTTGCAAAGCGGTTGCATTTTGTTGGAATGAATTAAGCCAGCGAGGAGTGGTACTGTGCTGCAAATAAACCCGGCAAACGGTGTGCCGTTACTGACCGCGCGTGAGCGACAAGTTTTATCTCTGGTTTCGAATGGATTTTCGGCCAAAGAAGTTGCTCAAAGAATAGAAATTGCGCCGCGCACTGTGGAACGCCATATCGAAAATGTGCGCCTGAAACTGCGCGCACGCAATCGTACACATATGGTGACGCTGGCTGTGGAATTCGGACTTTTGGGGCTTCACCTTGATGAAGCGCAACCCTGGCCGGAAATTATGGCAGGATAGCTTCGGGCTTGGCGTCAAACCTCGGAAGGCATGACAGCACAGCACCGATGCAAACATATCGTCGAATTCGATATATATATTTTTATCAACAGTTTAATGCCAATTTTTGAGCCATTCCAAGGTGATTTTCCAGGTACCTTGCCCGGATATTCCAGCAAATTGTTGCGCCTGAAATAGGCACACGACATACTGTTCGGCACACACTCGAACGCGCTATCACGCGGTTGCAATGCCGCCTGATGTCGAAAGGAAAATCTCATGACCGACACCGCCGTAAAAGCCCGCGCAGACGATGCCGCCCGCTACTGGCTCGATGAAGGACGCGGCCCCGGCGGTTTCATCCGCGAGATTGATTTCGAGGCGGATACCCGCGGCGTTGATCCGATGTTTGAAGGGATCAAGATCGTGGATTGCGACACGCATTTCACCGAGCCGCATGATCTATGGACGGCCAATGCCCCCGCTGCCCTGAAAGCCAAAATGCCGCATGTCCGGCGCGAAGGCGAGTTCGACAAATGGTATATTGGCGACAAATATTTTGGCTCGATCGGCGGCAATGTCATCGCCAAGGACAAGAACAAGCTGTTGGGACGGATTGCCTTTACCAATTACGACCAGATCGATCCCGGCTCTTATGATGTCGCATCGCGATTGGAGGCGATGGATGCGATGGGCGTCTGGGCGCAAATTTGCTTCCAAAATGGCGGGGTAACGCAGGCAGGTTCTTTATGTGCACTCAATGATGAACCGCTGGCGATCCTGATCACCCAGATTTTTAACGATGCCTGCGTGGACCGGATGAAGACTTCGGGCGGCAGGCTGTATGGCATGGGGACGCTGCCCTATTGGGACAAAGACCTGATGGTCACCGAACTGAAACGGATTATCGATCTGGGCATAAAGGGGATCACCCTGCCCGACCGGCCCGAGCGGCTGTCCGAAGGTTATCTTGGCCGCGACGGCAAAATTTCGCCCTTTTGGGAGGAAGTGTTCGATATCTGCAACGAAACGGGCACGCCGCTCAATTTCCACCTCAACGCCTCGCTGGATGCGGAAAGCGCGATGTGGGACAATCTGGGCTTTGACCAGAAATTGCCGATCAGCGCGCTGCTCCACCATATCGGCTGTGCGGCAACGATGTCGAACTTCATGGTGTCGGGGATATTGGATCGCTTCACCAAACTGAAAATCGGCCTGATTGAAAGTGGGATGGGCTGGGTTCCTTTCTGGCTGGAGGCGCTGGAGCACCAACTGTCCGAATTCCGTACCACTGAAAATCGCGGCCTGAAAATGCGCCCGACCGAATATTTCAAACAGCATTTCTGGGTAAGCTATTGGTTTGAAAACCATGGACCGACAAAGCTGCTCGAAGAAGTCGGCGTTGATCGGGTGATGTTTGAAACCGATTATCCGCACCCGACTTCGCTTTATCCCGGCGTGCAGGACAAGTTGGTGGCGACACTGGGCCAATATGACCGCGCGACGCAAAAGCGCGTTTTGCAGGATAATGCCGCCGAATTGTACAATCTCGACTTGGCGTGAAGATTGCGCGCTATCAGGAGCAAGCCGACGGGCCGGTGAAAATCGGTTTGGTTGATGGTGGCCATATCCGCGACGTCTCGGCCATTGCGGACCGGCTTCCTGACGTGCGCTGGCCCTATCCGCCCGGTGATCTGTTCATCGCGCACCTGGACGAACTAAGGCCGGAAATGGAACAATTGGCAAAGACCGCCACGCCGGTGCCGATCGACGCCGTTTTGTTGAAATGTCCTGTAGCCAATCCCGGCAAGTTCCTATGCGGCGCAGGCAATTTTAAGGAAGTGCTGGCACGCGGTGGCCATCCGCGCCGGTTGGGTTTGCTTTTCAAAATGACCAGCGCGGCGGCTGGGCCATCGGACGGTGTCACCTTGCGCTGGCCCGAGCGCACGACCTTTTACGAAACCGAAATTGCCATCATCATTGGCAAGGGCGGCACGGAAATTAGCGCCGCCGATGCGCTTTTCCATGTCGCGGGCTATGCAATCGGCCTGGACATGACGATGCAGGGCAAGGAATTCCCGAGCTTTGGCAAAAGTTTTGACAGCTATGGCGTCATCGGACCTTGGCTGGTGACGGCGGACGAAATCCCCGATCCATCAAAACTGGATTTCACGCTCGAAGTGAATGGCGAGATGCGGCAACATGATACCCTCGACAATCTCGTTTTGGGCGTGGCCGAATTGATCGAGCATTGCTCCTCGATCATGACCCTGCACCCCGGCGACGTGATCTTTTCTGGCACGCCTCCCGGCAGCGTGGGGCCAGTGGTTCCCGGCGACATCATGGTCGCGCGCATGGACGGCATCGGCGAAATGCGCGTCGAGGTTCGGGGCGGACCGGGGCGGAAATTTTTCGCCGATTTGGAAGAACCGAAGTAGCTCGTTTTACCGCGCGGCAACCAATGCCAAAGCCCGCTCGGCAAATTCCGGTCGGCAAATCAGCAGATCGGGCAGGCTGGTATCGGCCTCGTTATAGACAATCGGACTACCATCGACGCGCGAGCAATGCAGGCCATAAGCCAGCGCGACCGCAACGGGCGCGCAATTGTCCCATTGATACTGCCCTCCGGTGTGGAGATAGATATCGGCCTCGCCGCGCACCACCGCCATCGCCTTCGCCCCTGCCGACCCCATCGGGAGCAATTCGGCACCAATGGCTTCGGCCACTTCGACAGCCTCTTTGGCGGGACGTGTGCGGCTGACCAGCATTTTGGGCGGAGTGTTCGCGGGCGGCAGAGCGGCGGGATTGCCCGAGGTGAGCGTCAGGCCCAGTCCCGGCAAGGCGACCGCGCCAACACTGGCTTCAAAGTTGATCGACAGGGCGACATGCACTGCCCAATCGGTGCGCTTCTCGCCATATTCGCGGGTGCCGTCCAAGGGATCGATGATCCACACGCGCGTTGCCGACAGCCGTTCTGCGTTGTCGGTTTCTTCTTCCGAAAGGATCGCATCGTCAGGTCGGCAGCTCCGCAACTCCTTCATCAGCCAAGCATTGGCTTGGTGATCGCCTGCCTTGCCCAGTTCCTTGCCCTCAAGACCGCTGTTCCTTTGCAAAGCGAGCAGGATTTCGCCAGCGCCCGTGGCCAATCGTTCCGCCAAGCGGATATCGGATTCCTCGATCATCATTTCAGCGGCATGATCTGGCGGATGATATATTCGGCAGCCTCTGCCGGGGTCATCTCCACCGTGTTGACCGTGATCTCAGGCGTGTCGGGTGCTTCATAGGGGCTGTCGATCCCGGTGAAATTCTTGAGCGCCCCCGAACGGGCCTTTTTATACAGCCCCTTCACATCGCGCGCCTCGGCCACTTCCAAGGGCGTATCGACAAAAATCTCGATAAACTCGCCTTCGGGCAGCATCTTGCGCACCATGTCGCGTTCGGCGCGGAAGGGGGAGATGAAGGCGGTGAGCACGATCAGCCCGGCATCGGCCATCAGTTTCGCAACCTCGCCGACGCGGCGGATATTTTCGATCCGGTCGGCCTCGGTAAAGCCCAGATCCTTGTTGAGGCCATGCCGCACATTATCGCCATCGAGCAGGAAGGTGTGCCGGTTCATCAGTGCCAGCGATTTTTCCACCTCATTGGCGATGGTGCTTTTGCCCGAACCCGATAGTCCCGTGAACCACAGCACTTTCGCCTTTTGGTTTTTCAGCGCCGCATGGGCTTCGCGGCCCGTGTCGGTTGCCTGCCAATGCACATTCTGCGCGCGGCGCAGGCTGAAATGCAACATCCCTGCGCCAACCGTGCGGTTGGTGATCTTGTCGATCAGGATGAAGCCGCCCAGCGCGCGATTATCGGCATAGGGTTCAAACACCACCGGCTTGTCGGTGGCGAGCTCGGCCACGCCAATGGCGTTCAGCTCCAGCGTCTTCGCCGCCATATGCTCCATGGTGTTGACGTTGACGGTATATTTCGGTTCTGCAACCGTCGCCGAAACCATCTGCGTGCCAAGTTTCAGCCAATAAGACCGGCCCGACATGCAGGGGTTCGTCCTCCATCCAGACGATGGTACTCTCGAACTGGTTGGACACTTCTGGCGGGGCATCGGCGGTTGCGATCACACTCCCTCGTGAACAATCAATCTCGTCTTCAAAGCAGATGGTGACCGATTGGCCCGCTACTGCTTCATCCAGATCGCCGTCGAGCGTGACGACCTTTGACACCGTCGAAGTCTTGCCCGAAGGCAAAACGCGGATCGCATCGCCGGGCTTTACGCTGCCGGTTGAAATCAGCCCGGAAAACCCACGGAAATCGAGATTGGGCCGGTTGACCCATTGCACCGGCATTCTGAGCGGCTTTGCCTGATCGGTGGTAACATCCAGCTCGACCGTTTCGAGATGCTTGATAAGCGGCAAGCCAGTGTACCACGGCGTGTTCGCGCTATTCTCTGTGATATTATCGCCTTTGAAGCCTGAAATCGGTAGAGGCACGAAAGTGGTCGATGCCGATGCTTTTGGCAAACTCGGTATAATCTGCGACTATCGCATCATATTTTGCGCGATCATAATCGATCAGGTCCATCTTGTTGACGGCAAGCACGATGTTCTTGATGCCGATAAGCTTCGCCAGATAGCTGTGCCGCCGCGTCTGCACCAACACACCCTTGCGCGCATCGATCAATATGACGGCGAGGTCAGCGGTCGAGGCTCCTGTGACCATATTGCGGGTATATTGCTCATGCCCCGGACAATCGGCGACAATGAATTTGCGCTTTTCGGTGGCGAAGAAGCGGTAGGCAACATCGATGGTGATGCCCTGTTCGCGCTCCGCAGTCAGGCCATCGACGAGCAAGGCGAAATCAATCTCTTGGCCCTGGGTGCCCACCCTTTTGCTGTCGGCGTGCAAGGCTTCAAGCTGATCCTCAAAGATCATCTTTGAATCATACAGCAGCCGCCCGATCAGCGTCGATTTGCCGTCATCCACCGAACCGCAGGTGATGAAGCGGAGCAGCGATTTATGCTGGTGCGTTTCCAGATAGGCGTCGATATCCTCGGCGATCAGGGCATCGGTTTTGTAGATGGTTTCGGTCATCGGCTTTCGCCCTTAATTGGGGACAGTATATAATTAAATTCACCGGACGGTGCAGGATGAGGAACAGGGAGCAGTTTAATTATATACTGTCCCCAATTAAGGGCGGTCGGGCGCATCAGAAATACCCCTCCTGCTTTTTCTTCTCCATCGATCCATCGCCCGCGTCCTTATCAATCGCGCGGCCTTGGCGTTCGCTGGTGGTGGTGAGTAGCATTTCCTGAATAACCTCGGGCAAGGTCTTCGCCTCGCTCTCGACTGCGCCCGTAAGCGGATAGCAGCCAAGCGTGCGGAAACGGATGCTCCGCTCTACGGGCACTTCGCCCTCGGCCAAGGGAAAGCGATCATCGTCGACCATCAGCAACATGCCATCGCGCACCACTGTCGGGCGCTTGGCGCTCAAGTACAGCGGCACAATCTCAATGTCGTTCAGGTGGATATATTGCCAGATATCGAGCTCGGTCCAGTTCGAGATCGGGAAGATGCGGATGCTTTCGCCCTTGGCCTTGCGCGCATTATACAGGTTCCACAGTTCAGGCCGCTGGTTCTTCGGGTCCCAGCCGTGGGTCGCGGTGCGGAAAGAAAAGATGCGTTCTTTGGCGCGGCTCTTTTCCTCGTCGCGCCGCGCGCCGCCAAAGGCAGCGTCAAAGCCATAATGGTCAAGCGCCTGCTTCAGCCCCTCGGTCTTCCACATATCGGTGTGCAGCGGGCCGTGGTCAAACGGGTTGATCCCCCGGTCCATCGCCTCTTGGTTGTGATAGACGAGCAGCTCCATGCCGCTTTCTTTCGCCATTTTGTCCCGCAGTTTATACATGTCCTGAAACTTCCAGGTGGTATCAACGTGCAACAGCGGAAAAGGCGGCGGCGAGGGATAAAATGCCTTGCGCGCCAAATGCAGCATCACTGCGCTGTCTTTGCCGACCGAATACAGCATTACGGGCTTTTCCGATTCGGACACCACTTCGCGCATGATGTGGATCGCCTCGGCTTCTAACCGTTCGAGATGGGTGAGGGTCTTTGTCATAAAGCCCCTTTGCGTGAGTCAGCGCTCGCCCTCAAGCAAGGAAAACTGTGCTGGCCAAAACATCGCCAAGGCAGGGTGTTTACCCCATCTGGTTCCCCACCCCAGCCGCATGTTTTGCGGCGATATAGCCAAAGGTCAGCGATGGGCCGATGCTGCATCCCGCGCCCGGATAGACCCCGCCCATCACGCTCGCGGTTGAGACTCCGCAAGCATAAAGCCCCTCGATCACCGCGCCATCGGCTTTGGTGACGCGGCCATAGAGGTCGGTTACAGCGCCACCATAGGTGCTGACATCGCCCGGCACGACGGGAACTGCATAAAACGGCCCCTTGGCAATTTCACCAAGCGCGGGGTTCGGTGTCTGGTATGGATCGCCCAAGAACTGGTCATAAGCGCGGTTGCCGCGGCCAAATTCGTCATCCCTGCCCGCCGCGCACGATGCGTTCCAGCGATCGATGCTGGCTTTCAGTATCGCGGGGTTTGCCTTGATACTGGCAGCGAGGCCCTCAACAGTATCGGCCATATGCAGATAGCCCGTATCGAGCCACGCTTGCGGTGGCTTTTTGTCAATATAGGTGTTGGCCACCTGATATAGCTCGACATAGCGTTGGTCCATGATTGCCCAGCTGGGGATGGCGGGGACGGTCTTGTTCCGCTCCAGCATCGTCTGGCAATAAAGCTCGTAACTGCCGCCCTCGTTCATATAGCGCGCACCCGATTGATCGACTAGAATTGCGTGCGGTTTGGCGGTCAGGCTCTGTCCCGGAGGCGTTACATACATGCCCTCCCATCCCGGCGCGAGCGTGGATTGATAGCCCACCATCTGGTCCATCTGCGCTAGCACGCCGCCGATCCGTTCCATTTCGCCATGCATGTCGCCAGTGTCGCCTTCGGGCGTTTGCGACCATTCGCTGCGCGTGCCGGGCATATATTTGTCGCGCATCGCCTGATTTTGGGCATAGCCGCCTGCGTTGACCAGCACGCCGAGCCGCGCACCGATCCGGCGAGTTTTTTCGTCTTTTGGGGACGTGATAACACCGGTCACCTTGCCGCCTTCGACGATCAGTTCGGTGACAGGGCTATCGGTGCGAAGGTCAACGCCCGCCGAAAGCGATGCCTTTAACATCCGCCCTTGCAAGGCCATCCCGGCGGCGACTTCGCGTTTGAACATCAGCTTGGATTTGACCACGCTCCAGATGATGCGTTTTCTTCAACTTAGCCACCGACGGATCGCTTCGCGCCACGCCGGTTTTCATGCCGTCTTCCAGACGCACCGGCATTTCCATAAAGCCCTTACGAAGCTTCTTGCGCCACGGCCCCAGTTCATTGGTATTGAACGCCTTGGCGGTCACACAGCGCGTGGTTTTGCAGCCGCCGGGCAGATCGTCATAATAATCCGGCCAAAATTCCGACGCGCGTTCCAGCGCCACACCCTGATCGACCAGAAAATCGATCATCCGCGCAGATTTGTTCGACATAGGCCAGCCGCTTTTCGTGTGAAGTGCCGGGTACATCCTCGGCAGCCGCATCAAGATAGGTGATCCCGGCCTCTGCGCTGTCCTTCACCCCTGCTTCATGCATGAAGCGGTTGTTCGGAACCCAGATTACTCCGCCCGATTTTGCCGTCGTGCCGCCGATGAAGGGCGTCTTTTCAAGGATGAGCACCGATTTTCCCGCCCGCCGCATCACCAATGCCGAGGCCATAGAGCCCGCACCGCTGCCAACCACCACCCAATCAAATGTCTCGTCAAAACCGCTCATGCCATGCCTCTCCTATTGGGGTTGCACGCTATCCAACTGACGATAGCGGCGCAATTGCCGTGAGGAGCTATCGCCGTGGCGGGGTTCGTTTAGTTGGCCGCCGCCACGCGCCGGGTCCGCTGGTAAATCCACCAAACAAGCAGCACGAACACCAATGTGCCGCCGAATTTGGCAATGGGTTCAAAATTTTCGCCCACTACCGCAAGCGGCGCATCGCTTCCGCTTCCGGCAACGATCCCGGCATAGAGCACACCGAACAGGCTTTCCCCGACGATCAGGCCGGTTGCTCCCAGCACGCCCAAACGCTTGGCGGTTTCGGGATCGCCTTGCTTGTCCGCCCACTTTTCATAAACATGGCCAAGGACTGTGCCGACCACGATCATGAAGGTCAGCGCCATGGGCAGGTAAATTCCCATGCCGACACCCAACGGAGGCAATCGCCTTTTGCCCATTTTGCCAAGGATTTCGTCGGCAAGGATCACAGCAACACCGATCAGCGCGCCGAGCCCCAAAAGTGGCCATTCAAGATCGCCGCCCAACACTCCCTTGCCCAGCGCCGAAATCAGCATGGCTTGCGGCGCTGCCAACGCGTTTGCCCCAGCCCCCGGCGCTCCGGCAAAGCCGAATGCGTTGTTGAGCAGATCGAGCACCGGCGGGATTGCGAGGCTACCGAACAACACACCGATCACCAGCGCGACCTGTTGCCGCCAAGGTGTAGCGCCAACAATCTGGCCGGTTTTCAGATCCTGCAAATTGTCGTTCGAAATGGTGGCGATGCTGAACACAATGGCGGTGGCGAATAACGAATAGGCGATCAACGCATTGGTCTGCTCAGGCGTTTCGCCGCGTCCGAAAAAGATCAGCAGCATCAAAGCCGCGCCGACAACGGCAAGGATGCCGACGCCCGAAACCGGCGAATTGGATGCCCCGATCAGCCCCGCCATATAGCCGCAGACCGATGCGATCACCACGCCGACAACCGCGATATAGATGACGGTCAGCGCGACAATGCCGGTCGACATACCGGCAAGCGGCGTTGCGCTTAAAAACTGCCACAGCAAAAAGGCGATAGGCAGCAGCATCAGCGCGCTGACAGCGGCGACTTGTTTGATCGGAATATCACGTTCAGTCAGCGCCAATTCGCCGCCGCTCGCGCGCGTCGCAGAAGCCGCTATCGCTCCTTTCAATCCTTGCACAATCGGGCGGATGATTTTCAGCAATGTCCAGATGGCCGCGACGCCCATTGTGCCCGCGCCGATGATCCGCGCCTTGTTGCGGAATATGTCGGTTGCAATGGCAGCAAGGTCATCTCCTGCAACGCCTTGGCTGAACCAGGGGACGAGCCAGACCCAGCTGATTGCAACACCCAAAGCCATGGCTATCCCCACCGATAGGCCGACAAGATGGCCGACGCCGATAAACGCCAGGCCAAGCGAGGAGGTGAATCCGCTAACCCCCGCGCCCACCTTAAAAAAATGGGCAATCTCGC
Organism: uncultured Alphaproteobacteria bacterium; assembly: GCA_963732535.1. Classification (GTDB taxonomy): domain Bacteria; phylum Pseudomonadota; class Alphaproteobacteria; order Sphingomonadales; family Sphingomonadaceae; genus Sphingorhabdus_B. The sequence goes on from CAVSZW010000006.1 coordinate 201,101, forward strand.
CCGCCACCAGCTTCATCGCGGCGAGCAAAGACATTCCGGCCGCTGCGAGCGAAGTCATGATCATGAGGGCTAGGCCCTTCTTATTCTCCTCTGATCCCGATCCTTCGGACGAACCCACGATCAGCACTTCGGCTGCGGCCTTGCCCTCGGGATAGGGCAGGTCCGATCCGGTCACCAATGCGCGGCGCAGGGGCACCGAAAACATCACCCCCAATATCCCGCCCGTTGCACAGACAGCGGCGGTCGTCAGAAACGGGAAGCCTTGCCAATAGCCAAGGATCACCAACCCCGGCAGCACGAAGATGATTGCGGATAACGTTCCCGCCGCACTCGCAATGGTCTGCACGATATTATTTTCAAGGATCGTGCCTCCCGGCAACATCCGCAAAACCGCCATCGAAATCACCGCCGCCGGAATCGAAGTGGCAAAGGTCAACCCCGCCTTCAGCCCCAGATAGACATTGGCCGCGGTAAACAGGATCGTAATAAGTCCGCCCAAAATGACAGACCGGATGGTCAATTCGCGCATGATCTTACCCCTCTAATACTGACGGAAAGTGCAACTTTATGCGACGCCCTTCAAGCGATAGATTGGGATCACACCAGCACCAATATATTGGCTTTTCGCTCCATATTTTTTGCAAGAGCGATTGCCATGGCCGCACTGCCGCCAGTGCGTTCGAGCAAATCGGTAAATCGACCAGCCGATTCATCATCTAGCTCGGATGCCAGATGCTGTACGTGCGCGAACATCCAGAGCATATGCGGCTGACTGCCTCGTTTCATGGTCACGCCGCGCCATGGATATTCGACCGGGCCAACATTGGGATGGACTTGCCCTTTACCGGTAATGCGATACGATATCGCCTGACGATTTGTCCGAAACCCATGCATTGAAACACTGGGCATCTGCGCGCAGCCCCGGTGTCCAATCTTCAAATATAATTTTGAGCACGGGTTCAAGCGTAGGGGGCACGCCGTCGCTGGGTGCATATTCTTCGCCATAATTGGAAAATTCGCCGTCGCTGATCGGTGCGGAATTCATGCGTTCGGTCCAGCGGAACAGATTAGGCGCCTTTGCTTTCATCAAGGCCGCAGGGACCGGATCACGGCCAAGATGCGCGAACAAAGGGGCCATCATGCCGAAATCGCCCCGGCATGGACGGCCGCCGAGTAAATAGGGGTGATGCTGGAAATGTTCATCCAAGGCCTCGATCAGATCGAGATAACTCGATTCCAATCGCGGGAATGACTTCGGGCAAACACGCCAAGATTAGGCAGGAAGCCGCTGAAAAATGCCATCGACTGCGCCGCTGCCTCACGCCGCTCGGTACGCCCCGATGCTGCCACGAGTGCCCGCCCGAATTCGGCCTGCAGAAAATCTTCCTGCTCAGCCCGATAGGACCAGCGATAATGCATGGCCAGCGGCAACAAATATTCAGAACCAAATGCGTCGAATATCCGGGAAATCAGGCACTGCACCGGCGTTTGTGGCTCTAGCGGCGGTGCGATATGGTGCTTTTCGAGAAAGTCGATAATATCGCCACTATCCTGCACAATTGCGCCGTCTTCGGTTTCCAATACGGGGACCACAAAATGCCCGACCGCAGGCATGATACGACTGCCAAATTCAGGATCGGATGGAAACCGCTCGCGATAGGGCAATCCCTTTTTGATGAGATAGGATCGTACCTTACCGGTAAACAGCGAGTGCGGCGCACCCCACAGAATATAACCCATTTCTCTCTCCGGTTTACGCCTTAAGCGAGCATTTTCTTATCCAGCCTGAATCTATGCAGCAAGGGTTCGGTATAGCCATTAGGCTGGGCTGTTCCTTCATACACCAGCGCGCGCGCAGCCTTCAACGCGATGCTGCCGCCTTCCAGCTTTTCATACAGCGGGTCGCCTGCATTTTGCGCGTCCACCTTGGCTGCCATTTTGGCAAAGGCTGCGTCGACCTGTGCAGGCGTGCACACCCCGTGGAGCAGCCAGTTGGCAATATGCTGGCTGGATATCCGCAAAGTGGCGCGGTCTTCCATCAGGCCGATGTCGTGAATATCGGGAACCTTGGAACAGCCAATTCCTTGATCGATCCAGCGCACGACATAGCCCAATATCCCTTGGGCATTATTTTCCAGTTCTTGCGCCACATCATCGGCGGCCCAGTTGAAACCACGCGGTGCGGCGGGAATGGTGAGGAGCCGGTCAAGACCCGGGGTTTCCTTACCCGCCAATTCCTTTTGCACCGCAAACACATCCACCTGATGATAATGCATCGCGTGCAGCGTCGCGGCGGTGGGCGAAGGCACCCATGCGGTGTTCGCGCCCGATTTGGGATGACCGATTTTCTGCACCATCATATCCGCCATCATGTCGGGTGCGGCCCACATGCCTTTGCCGATTTGCGCTTTGCCGGAAAGCCCGCAGGCAAGGCCAATCTGGACATTGCGCGCTTCATAGGCCGTGATCCAGTCACTCGATTTCATCTCCGCCTTGCGGATCATCGGGCCGGCCTGCATCGCCGTGTGCATCTCGTCTCCGGTGCGATCAAGGAAGCCCGTGTTGATGAAAACAATCCGGTCCTTCACCGCATGGATACAGGCGGAAAGGTTGGCGCTGGTGCGGCGCTCCTCGTCCATAACGCCGACCTTGATCGTGTGGCGGGCAAGACCGAGCACATCTTCAACCGCGTTAAACAGATCGTTGGTGAAGGCACATTCTTCGGGCCCGTGCTGCTTGGGCTTAACGATATAGATGCTGCCGGTGCGGCTGTTACGAAGTCCGCCCTTGCCATCATGCATTGCACACAGCGCGGTAAAGACCGCATCGAGAATGCCCTCTGGAGCCTCCGTCCCATCGGGCAGCAACACTGCCGGATTGGTCATCAAATGCCCGACATTGCGGACGAACATGACACTGCGGCCATGGAGCGTCTTTGCGGTGCCGTCGCGCAGGGTGACCGACTTGTCCGCATCCAGCGCACGGGACATCGTTTGACCGCCCTTTTCAAAGCTTGCGGTCAAATCACCCCGCATCAGCCCGAGCCAGTTGGAATAGGCCGCGACCTTGTCTTCGGCATCCACCGCCGCGACCGAATCTTCCATGTCGATGATCGTGGTCAGCGCCGCTTCCAAGATAACGTCGGCAATTCCCGATGGATCATTGCGGCCAATTGGGTGGCTTGTATCAAATATGACTTCGATATGCAGGCCGTTGTTGCGGAATATCCGTCCCTTTTCCGTCTGTCCGACATATTGGGCAGGATCAGCGATTGCGATGCCGTTTGAAGGATCGCCGAGTTCCGCCCACGTTCCAGACGCGAGCGGCACGGCACTGTCCAGAAAGGCCTTTGCCGCCGCAATCACCGCTGCTCCTCGCTCCGCATCATAGCCACCAGCTTTGGCGGGCGGCGCATCGAGCGCATCTGTGCCATAAAGCGCATCATAGAGGCTGCCCCAGCGCGCATTGGCGGCGTTGAGGACGAAGCGATCATTGAGCGATGGCACCACCAGCTGCGGCCCCGCCATCGTCGCAATTTCGGCATCGACATTTTGCGGTGCCGATTGTGAAAGGCGCTGGTTCAGGAACCAGATAGCCGATTTCGCGCAGGAAAGCTTGATAGGCAGCCATGTCGGCAATCGGCCCGGGATTGGCTTTGTGCCAATCGTCCAGTTTTGCCTGAAGCGCGTCGCGCTTTGCGAGCAGTGCGCGGTTAACTGGCACAAATCGGTCTAACAGCCCGGCCAATCCGCTCCACAATGCGTCGGCAGAAATGCCGGTTTCGGGCAGTGCCCTATGCTTCGACAAAATCGGCAAGCGCCGATGCAATCCTGCAATCCGGCGCGATTCACATAATCTGACATATTTGGCTCCAAATGGGAGGTGGGGCCTGGGGAGGAATTTTTATTTGAATGCGCCCTAGCGGCTCTTTTCGTGCTGCAAAAGGGGAATCTGTGGTGGCTTTGTTAAAGGCCTTGCTGTTAAAGCCACCGGCATGATCCTTTCGACGCATCTTGTTGAAAAGCCATGGGGGCGCAATGATTTGCCCGTCGCCTTTGGCGCGCGCGCTGATCGGAAGACCGGCGAAATCTGGTATGAAAGGGACGATGGGGCCTCTTTGCCGTTGCTAGTCAAATGGCTGTTTACCTCGGAAAAACTGTCGATTCAGGTGCATCCGTCCGATTTGCAGGCGCAGGAACGCGGCCTGCCTTCGGGCAAGGAAGAATGTTGGTATATCGTTGCTGCTGAGCCGGGTGCGGTGCTCGGCATTGGCACGAGGCGTCCGCTCACTCGGCAAGAATTGCGGGCCGCTTCGCTATCGGGCGAGATAGAGGCGTTGATGGACTGGAAGCCAGTGAAGGCCGGTGACTATTATTATATTCCGGCGGGAACGGTCCATGCGATTGGCGCAGGGGTCACCCTGATCGAAGTGCAGCAATATGCCGATATCACATACCGGCTATACGATTATGGGCGTTTGGACAAAGGCGTGGCGCGCGAATTGCATCTGGATGATGGCGTAGCCGTATCGATAGCCGCCCCTTATGCCGATGCTCGCAGCGGATCGACAACAGGCAGCACGCAATTGGTAAATGGTCCGCATTTCCGGCTTTGGCTATTGAATGGCGATGACGGCGGGGCAGGCCTACCTGACGCGAAACAGCGCTGGATCATACCGGTAAACGGCGCAATGATGGTAGACGGACAGGAAATTCTGCCGTCGCAATGCTTGCTGGATCAGGGCAACGCCACGCTGTCGCTAGCCGCTGGCAGTATTGCTTTGGTGGCGATGGTTTAGAATCAAACCTGCTTCTCACCCGCCGACGCAGCCAAAATCTCGTCGCCATCCTGTTCGGGCAGGAACAGGAACAGGATCAGCGCCACGACCGATCCCATCGCCATGATGCACGATACAGCCAGCAGTTCATCATTGCCCAACCAAGTGAACAATGCGCCGGCAATGATGGGGCTTCCTGCTGCGCCAAACCGGCCAATGCCAAGCGCAAAGCCTGTGCCGGTTCCCCGCGCATGGGTGGGAAATCCGCGCGCGAAGGCCGCATAAAACCCGCTTATTGCCGAATTTGTGAAAAAGCCCGTTATGATCGTTGCCCATTGCCACGCAGACAATGTTTCGCGCCCTAGACCAAAGGCAGCAACCGCCACTGAGCCGAGCAACAGCATGAAGGCTGTTGGCCACCGGATGCCCAGCCGCGCCATCACGAAACCGAATGTCAGACTGCCCGCAAACCCGCCGACATTGGCCCATGTCAGCACGGTTGCGGCCTCTGCCGGTGCATAACCGGGCGGATAATCAGACACGATCTGCACCGCGAATTTCAGAATATAATAGAATGTGATGGTGTGAAACAAATAGCCGAAGGACAACAGCAAGGTGATCGGGCGCAGCTTGGGATTGGACAATATGTCGGTAAGCCTGGGCTTTGCCGATCCCAGAAGTTCAGCAGGCAGCGCTTCGATCGGGGGTTTTCCGAATGCATTCAGCGTGCGGTTAGTCCCGGCAAGATTGCGCTTTGTTGCTTGAAAAGCAGCGGTTTCCGGAACCAGCAAGGCAATAATCGGGATCAGCAACGCTGTCACAACCGCGCCGAACAGGAAAATCGCCCGCCAGCCATGATCGGGCAACAGCCATTGCGATGCAGCAATGCCGCCGATAATCGCGCCCAGCGGGTAGCCCGCGACATAGGCGGCAATGGCCGTGCGGCGAAATTTCAGATTGCTGCTTTCGGCAGTGACCGCATTGGTCGCGGCGAGCATGCCGCCGATGCCAATGCCGGTCATGAATCGATAGGCCAGCATCGGATTCACCGATGTCGCGGTGCTCGCCAGATACATCCCCAGCGCCATCAAGACGAGACAGGTGAGCATCGCAATTTTCCGGCCCATCCGGTCTGCCATGCCGCCCAGCAATATCGAACCAAAGCCCATGCCGACCAGCTCTGCCGACAGCACAATACCCAATTCAGAGCGCTCAATGCCCCATTCCTTGGTAATGCCGGGTGCCGCAAAGGCGCTGGACAGCACGTCAAAACCATCGAGGGCGTTGAGGATCACCATCAACACCACGACCAGCCATTGCCGCCAATGCATGGGTCCTGTGTCGATAATCTGTCTGGGTGTCATGCTGGCCTCTCCCGTCGCCAAAAAATCATGGGTATCGATATTATTCGTGGATCCGCGTCAACAATTCGATCAGTCTTTCGACTTCCTTGTCGGTAAAGCGCGATTTTAGCCATTCTTCATGCTGGCCGATTGCTTCCTTTGCAGCGACGAGCGCCTCCCGCCCTGCATTGGTCAGGTTCAGCGTCTGTTTGCGCCCATCGGTTTCGGATTTTCCCCGTACCAGATAGCCGCGCGCTTCCAGCCGATTGACAATCGCCATCGTCGTCGCCCGGTCCATCCGCATCCGCGCGGCCAGATCGGTTTGCGCGATATCGGGATGATCATCGACCAGCCACAGCACCGACACCTGTTTCTGGGTCAGATCAATGTCCGTCGAATGTTTCGGTAAAATGCCGATAGACCGCACCATGCGCCAGCCGGATGTGGAAACCCACAATATCGCGGATTTCGCCAATATCCTCATCGCCCTCGACATGGGGCGTTGTCGGCACCAATATTTCTTTTGCTCTTGTCATTGCGTCCCCTCGGGGCGATTGTTAGCGACACATACAATCTAAGTCGAGAGCATTTGCCATGGCCAATTTTCCGCAAACGATGAGCTTCACCGGCTTTAACACGCCCAGCCGGATCGAGGCGGACATTGCCGATCTGGTGCACGAAGGCAGTATCCCGTCGGAATTGAACGGTGCCTTCTTCCGCGTGCAGCCCGATCCCCAATTCCCGCCCCGGTTGGAGGATGACATCAGCTTTAACGGCGACGGCATGATCACGCGCTTTCATTTCCACGATGGCCAATGCGATTTCCGCCAGCGCTGGGCAAAGACCGACAAATGGAAGCTGGAGAATGAAGCGGGCAAGGCGCTGTTCGGCGCTTACCGAAATCCACTGACCGACGATGAAAGCGTGAAAGGCGAATATCGCGGGACGGCAAACACCAACGCCTTCGTACATGGCGGCAAGCTCTATGCGCTGAAGGAAGACTCGCCCGCCCTCGTTATGGATGCGGCAACGATGGAGACGGACGGCTTCACCAAGTTTAAAGGAAAAATGACCGGCCAGACCTTCACCGCGCACCCCAAGATCGATCCCAAGACCGGCAATATGATCGCATTCGGATATGCATCATCCGGGCTGTGCACCACCGATTGCATGCTTTACGAAGATCACGCCCTGACGGCGAATCTTGTCCACGAGATCTGCGTTCACCGCGCCCTATTATGCGATGATGCACGACTTCGGGATCACCGACGATTATGCGTTGTTCAACCTGATGCCGAGCATCGGAGCTGGGAGCGGCTGGAAAAGGGCCTGCCGCATTTCGGCTTTGACACAACGATGCCCGTCTATCTTGGCGTCCTGCCGCGCAAGGCCGGGTCAACCGGCGATGACATCCGCTGGTTCAAAACCGGCAACAGCTTCAACAGCCATGTGATGAACGCGTTTCAGGAGGGCAGCAAAGTCCATTTCGACATTCCGGTGGCAAAGAACAACATGTTCCCCTTCTTCCCCGACGTCCACGGCGCGCCCTTTAACGGGCAAGAGGCGATGAGCTACCTCACCCGCTGGACGGTCGATATGGCCAGCAACAGCGATGCCTTTGAAAGCGAGGTGCAGCTCACCCAAACCGCTGGCGAATTCCCCCGCATCGATGATCGTTTTGTGGGCCAGCCCTATCGTTATGGCTGGATGCTGGAGATGGACATGCGCCGCCCCGTCGAACTACGCGGCGGAAGTGCGGGCGGGCTTTTGATGAACTGCCTGTGCCTGATCGATCACCAGACCAAGACCGAGCAGCATTGGTGGTGCGGCCCCGTGTCTTCGCTTCAGGAACCCTGTTTCATCCCGCGCAGCAAGTCCGCACCCGAAGGAGATGGCTGGATCGTGCAAATCTGCAACCGTCTGGAGGAACATCGCAGCGACCTGTTGCTGTTTGACGCGCTCGATATCGAGAAAGGGCCAATTGCAATGATCAACATCCCCATCCGGATGCGGTTTGGCCTGCATGGCAATTGGGCGGATGCGGACGAGATCGGGTTGGCAGCATGATTTTGCCGAGGTTGCGCGCTACCATGCAAAAATGAACGCGCAGACACCCGGCAAGCTTAGTAAGTTTCAGCGTTACCGCGCCAATAAGAAAGCGCGAGGGCTGAAGGAAGTGCGGCTGTGGGTGCCCGATGTGAAGAGCCCTCAGTTCAAGGCGCAAATGGCACTGGCCGAAAAGGAATATCGCGGCTTGCCTAAGGATCCTGAATTGGATGCGTTTATGGAGGCCAATCTGGCCGATGTTCTCAAGGACATGCCGAAACTGCCCCGCTTAGCTGAACCAGCTGGGGCGATTTGCTTCCAATTGCGTTACCATGGCGTATTTTCGGGAAGCCGCGTCCTGCAATTGTAATCCAAACGGACATTGTACCTTCACCGACACTGTGCTCATTGCCATGATTACGAGCAATCTATCCGCGCCCAACCCATTTCGCGTTGATGTGCCGAGCAATCCCGCAGACCGGATTGCAAAAGCCCTCGCAGATTATGACAGACAAAATCTACACAATAGCGCGAAGGAAATGCGGACCGGTTTTTGGTCATGTCGGAGATGATGTGCTTGTTCCACTTCAAGCGGCCTTGGCGTTTATCACAGGGCTAGAAATGTGACGCTGCCTACCTCCCTCAAAACTGCGTCACGCTTAAATTATGCCCCTCAGGGTCGATGAACCACACATCTTCGCATCGGCTTCGGTGCGGGACAGATGCAGGTTTCGTCTTGGGCAAATCCATCGTAAATTTGAAATTTCACTCCCTTGGCCTTCATGATAGGGCTCAGCGGACAATGACCGATCTCAAGCTCTCCATCCTCGATCTCGTGCCCGTCGCCGAAGGGCGCAGCGTATCAGATGCTTTGGCCGAAACGGCGGCGCTGGCGCAATGTGCCGAGCAATTGGGATATCACCGTTTCTGGGTTGCCGAACACCACCTGATGCCCGGCATTGCAGGCGGGGCGACTTCGGTTGTGATCGGCCACATTGCCGCCGCCACTAAAACTATCCGCGTGGGATCCGGCGGTATCATGCTGCCCAATCATTCACCGCTGACCATTGCCGAGCAGTTCGGCACACTCGATGCGCTGTTCCCGGGACGGATCGATTTGGGGCTCGGTCGTGCTCCCGGAGCCGACATGCGGGTGGCACAGGCAATGCGCCGCGATCTGATGCGCGCAGCAGATCAGTTTCCGCAGGATGTGGTCGAGCTGCGCGCGCACTTCACCGGCGAACCCGAAACCGGGCTGGAGGTAACGCCGGGTCGCGGGGCCAATCCTGAAATGTGGATATTGGGATCGAGCCTATTTGGCGCGCAATTGGCAGCGGCGCTGGGGATGCCCTATGCTTTTGCCTCACATTTTGCGCCCGATCAGTTGTTGCCAGCGCTCGAAATCTACCGCCGCGATTTCCGCCCCTCGCCCGCGTTCCCAAACCTTATGCGATGGCGGCGATGAATGTTTTTGCCGCCGACAGCCGTGAAGAAGCGGCGTTCCTGTCCACCTCGATGCTGCAAGCCTTTGCAGCACTGCGTTTTGGCAAGCCCGGGAAATTGCCGCTGCCCGTTGAGGGCTACCGCGAAACCCTCGCCCCGCACGCCCTCGCCGCGCTCGATCACGTGATGCAATATAGCGTGATCGGCACGGCGGACGATGTGCGAGAAAAGCTGCACTGGTTTCAAGAATTGACAGGCGTTGACGAGATCATCATCGCCGGTGCTATGCACGATCCGGCGGCGCGAATGCGGTCGCTACACATAATTAGGGACAGTATATAATTAATTCCGCTAACTGTTATGACAGCAGCTGTTTGGCAAATTAATTATATACTGTCCCTAATTAAGTACCTTTCGCCCGCGCCATCAACGCATCCTCGTCACGTTGTGCACGCCCCGCAATGATCACAAGCAATATCCCAATCGGGATCGCCACTGCATTGATCGCCAGCATTGATCCACGCAGATCGCCGGTCGTGTCCGACAACATGCCAACGATATAAGGGCCGCAACCAAGGCCGATGATCGTCATCGATAGCAGATAAATACTCGTCGTCACCCCGCGCATCCGCGGCAACACCTGATCATAAATAATCGCATAAAGCGGTGGCAGCCAGCCGGTGAGGATCAGGCTATAGGCGATGAAGCGCATATAGAAATCGCCCGCACTCGGCGCATGATAGACCCAGAAAGACATGACCGGCGAAATCACCATTGCGGCAAAGGCAATCCATGCGCGGCCAGCTCCTGGAAAACGCAGGTTGAGCTTGTCTGACAATGGCCCCCAGATCAACGGCCCGATAAAGCCCATGCCCGCCGCGACCAGCCCGAATTGCCACGCGGCATCGCGCATCGGCAGATCATAGGTCTGGATCAGGAAGGTCGGGTTGAACGCCATCATTCCGTAATTGATCACCGACTGGAACGACCCCACCGCCATCCCCATAATCAGCGTCGGCGAACGCGTGACCACGCGGTGGGCCTCTGGATCGGTCAGCCGCAAATTCTGCACCAGATTGACGAGCACGAACAGGCCGAAGCCAATCACGCTCCATTGCAACAGATGCGGGTTGATCGATAGCCCCGCCAATTCGAGCGGCGGTCTGGGCGCAGCGTTCGACGCAAACGCTATCAACGCCCACATCGCGACGACTATGCCCGCCAACCATGCCAGATTGTTCCGCCACACTGCGCCGTCCGCCTTTAACCGGGCAAGGCTCCACCAATTGGAAACCGGCGTTACCGATGCCAATACTTGAAAGCTGGCGCGAAAGGGATGCGGATCATCGGGGGTTTCGATGCCGTCGATCAATCCGCGCTTTGGCTCGGGCAGCATCCACATCAGAGCCGCCAGCAGGAACCCCGGCGATGCCGCCACCAACAAGGCAAATTGCCAGCCGCGCAATCCCAATGGGCGCGCTTCGTCGGGATAAAGCCCGTTCCACCAATCCGCCGCAAGCCCGCCAAGGATCAGCGAACCACCAATCCCCAGCGCAATCGCCGATGCCATGACCGACATCACGAAACCGCGCCGGTGCTTTGGCCAATAATCAAAGGCGAGTGAAGTTCCCGCAGGCTGCGTCGCCGCCTCTCCTATGCCCACGCCCAGCCGCGACAATAGCAACATCGAAAAGCTGGAGGCAAAGCCGCCAAGCGCCGTTGCCGCCGACCACGCCACCAAGCTGATCGCGAGCAATTTGGTACGGAACCAGCCATCGGCCAGCCGCCCGACCGGAAGCGAAAACAACGCATAAAACAAGGCGAACACCGTGCCGAACAACAGCCCCATTTCGCCATCGCCGATCTTCAAATCGGTTTTGATCGCCGGAGCCAGAATCGCCAATATCTGCCGGTCGAGCAGGCTCATTGCCTGCGTCAGCGATACCAGCGCCAAGGCATAGCCCGCCCCTTTTAGCGGTACTTTCATCGGCTCGGCCATCCCCGCAATCCCCTCCCACGGAATTTTGTATGTAATACATCCTAATTGTTGCGCTGGATCGCCGCGCAAGGCAAGCTGCAATCGAGAGGGAAGCCACATATATGAAAACGCTCGACCAATTCGACATCAAGGGCCGCTCGGCTCTGGTTACCGGGGCCGCTTCGGGAATAGGCCTGGCCTATGCCGAGGCGATGGCGGAGGCTGGGGCGAAAGTGACGCTTGCTGACATCGATATATCCGGAGCCGAACGCGAAGCCGCGCGGTTGCGGGGCGAAGGGGCGCAAGCGCAAGCGGTTGCCTGTGACGTATCCGATCTCGCCCAAGTCGCCGCCGCCTTTGACGCGCATGTCGCGGCCTTTGGCGGGCTAGATATCGCCTTCGCCAATGCGGGTTGGGACGCGGGCAACGGTTTCTGGTCACCCGAAGGAAAGCGCAATCCGGCGGGGCAGATCGATGTCTATGATCCCGATGCATGGACGCGCTCGATCGATATCAACCTGAACGGCATGTTTTACACCATCCGCGAGGCGGTGCGTTGCATGAAGGCGGGAGGCAATAAAGGCGCGATTATCGCCACCGCTTCCAATGCCGGGCTGATGAACGAAGCCATCGTCGGCATCCCCTATATGCCCGCCAAAGCAGGCGTGCTTCACCTGGTACGCCACGCCGCATTGGAGCTTGCAGAGTTCGGCATCCGCGTAAACGCGATTGCACCGGGGCCGTTCATCACCAACATCGGCGATGGCTGGGTGAAGAAAAATCCGGCGGCAAAGCTGGCGTTCGACAAGACGATCCCACTGGGCGGCATGGCCGAGACGGATCAGATCAAGCCGCTCGCGCTGCTGCTCGCTTCCGATGCTTCCAGTTACATGACCGGCGCGCATGTGGTGATCGATGGCGGAGTGATGCTGGGGAATTTTAAGTGATTGGTCAGTCCCGTCTCCCCCGCGCAGGCGGGGGCCGCAGGAGGTTTACACAAAGCCGACGGTCTATGCTGCCTACGGCTCCCGCCTGCGCGGGAGCGACGCCTATGAAAGCCGCCATCGTCCAAGGCTTGCATCAGCCACTCACCATTGACACGCTTAGACGACCCCACGCCCGGCGACGGCGAAATCGTCGTCCGCGTTGCGCGCTGCGGGATTTGTGGATCGGATCTGCATATGACCGAAGACCCGGCCTATGGCATTCAGCCGGGCGACGTGATCGGCCATGAATTTGCGGGCGAAGTGGTCGCTTTGGGTAAGGGCGCGGAAAGCCTGAAAATCGGAGACCGTGTCGCCGTCAGTCCGCTCAAAAGCTGTGGTACATGCGCGCATTGTATCAACGGCGAAGTGCAATGGTGCGCGCATTTTGGCCTGCAAGGCGGCGGCTATGCCGAATATGCCGTCACCCGTCCCAACCAATGCGTGCGCCTGCCGGAAAGTGCCAGCATGGCCGATGGCGCGATTGTCGAGCCGCTGGCGGTGGCACTGCACGGCGTGAATCTTTCCGGGCTAAAGGCGGGCGACAAGGTGCTGATCCTTGGCGCCGGTCCCATTGGTCTCGCCGTCGCCTTCTGGTGCCGCCGCAAGGGCGCATCGGATATTGTGGTGCAGGACATTGCCGATTGGCAACGGGACCGCGCGCTGGCGATGGGCGCGACCGGCTTTTCTGTTGATCCCGCCGATCCTGTGGCCAGTGCAGCACGCGTGCTTGGCGGCAAGGCGGATGTGGTATTTGAATGTGTGGGCCTGCCCGGCCTGATCGCGCAAGCCGTGGAGCAAGTTGCCAATCGCGGCACGATCCTGCTGCTGGGATTGTGCACGCGGCCCGACCGCTTCAACAGCTTTGCCATGCTGCAAAAAGAGGTGCGGTTGGTGACGTCTGCCTTCTTCACCCGCAGCGAATTTGAGTCCGCCCTCGATGTCCTGAATGCCGGAGCAGCGGAACCGCGTAATCTGGTGACCGACACGATTTCACTCGATGACACCCCGACTCGCTTTGAAGCACTCCGCAAACGCTCGCACGATTGCAAAGTGCTAATCGCGCCGTAGAGCGAAGTGGGAGGCAAAAACTTCAGTTTCTGTCTCAAAATTCTCAAAGCTCGTACTATTCTATACGCTTGATTGTCTGATTTTTAATAGATAGCTTGTGCACGATGAAAATCACAAAACTTCTATTTGGCTTTATTGCTGCACTCGTTGGGCTGATTGCCCAACCGTCGTTTGCCGCAACAAAATGGCTACGCGCCGATACCCATAATTTCATTATCTACAGTTCCGGAAACCGCGAAAAACTCGAACGATTTTCCGAAAACGTTGAACGATTTGATTCATTGCTTCGCCTTTACACCGGTGTACCAGAGGAACCGCGGCCTAACCGGCTGACAATTTATCTGCTCAATGACGCGGGAGATGTAGCGCATCTGATTGGTGACAAGCGTGGTATGGTCGCAGGAGTCTATATTGCCCACCGCGAAGGGTCGTTCGCCGTCTCCAACCGCGCTAATGTGCAATCCGGATATGATCTAACCGCCGATACGGTGCTCTTTCACGAATATGCCCATCACTTCATGTTTCACTACTTCAATGCGCCATACCCACCTTGGTATATTGAGGGCTTCGCAGAATATGTCTCAACCGCTACATTTAAGCGCGATGGCAACTGGACGATGGGCGAACCCGCCAATCATCGGGCATTAGAGCTTATATATGGTGACAGCCCACCTATCGAAAAATTGTTGTTCGTTGAGGAAGGCAAGCCTTTTCCTGTATATTATGGAAGGTCATGGCTGCTGGTGCACATGCTGAGTTCCGATCCAGCCTGGTCAGGAAAATTGCCAGCCTTCCTCAAGTCGATCACCGGCGGAATGCCGCAACGCGAAGCGGCGGCCAAACATTTTGGCGATCTGAAGGCGCTTAACAAGGCGCTCGACGTATATCTCTCCAATGAAAATTTTCAAGCGCAGCGCTCGCTTCGACCATTAGCTTCATCAGGAACCGTCAGCATTTCCGGACTTGATACGCTTGCCTCGCAATTGGTTGGGCTCGACCTGCGTCGGCGGGTAAATAAGGATCAAGCCAAGAGCCGTGATGCGTTGGCCGAATTCGCTGCGCAAAATCCGGACAGCGCCGAAGCGTGGTATCAACTTGGTATGGCTGAATTGCAACTCAGCAAGCCCGAGCCGGATGTTCCGAAGGATAAAGCGGAACCTGCGAAGCTGCCGGGCGATGCTACACGTGACGAAGCTGCGCGAAATGCGACCGCCGCGGCCGCGATGACTGCGGCTGACCGCGCGCTTGCCGCTGACCCCGATCATGTCCGCGCCAACGTCCTAAAAGCGCGGCTGATGATTGAGCAACTGCGCGAAAAGGGTGACATGGAGTCCGCTGCCTGGCGGGCGGCGCGAAAGCACATCATCAAGGCCAATGCAAAAGCCAATTTCGATCCGCTTCCGCTCACCATCTGGCACGAGAGCTTTATCGCTCAAGGCAAAACACCCATTAAGACTGCCAGCGACGGACTAGCGATGGCCTATAATCTGGCTCCCGAAGTCAACGAGTACAGGATCAACTACGCAATGGACCTTGCACGTATGGGCAAGTTCGACGAAGCGAAAAAGTTGATAGAAGTATTGGCTTTCAGCCCGCACAACAGCGAAATGGGCAAAGCTGCGCTCGAGAAGATCAAAGCGATGCAGCAGGCGAAGTAACCAGACCGGGTGAAGATATTGTCTCACGACACCCCCACCCGTATTGAGGCGCTCCGCAAACGCACGCACGATTGCAAAGTGCTGATCGTGCCCTGAAAAAATTCGCGCCTACCCTTTATACATCCCGTCAATCCGCGCCTGATAGCGATCCCGGATCACGTGCCGCCGGATTTTCAGGCTCGGTGTCATCTCGCCATTGTCGATGGCAAAGGGCTCATCGGCAAATTCAAACTGGCGAACCTTTTCAACGACGGACAAATCCTTGTTAACGCGGTCAACGGCCTCGCGCACGGCGGCGCGGAATTGCGGATTGCCCTGTAGCTCTTTGAAATCATAGCGCATATCCTGATTGCGCGCCCATTCGAGCGCCCATTCAGGATCGGGCACGATCAAACCGACGACATAGGGCCGCTTGTCGCCCGAAATCATCGCTTGCAGGATTTCCGGCTGAAGCGTCAAAATGCCTTCGACGCGTTGCGGCGCGATATTATCGCCTTTGTCATTGACGATCAGGTCTTTCTTCCGGTCAGTAATCCTAATGCGTCCGCGTTCGTCGATCAGGCCAATGTCCCCGGTATAGAGCCAGCCATCCTTGATCGTGCGCGCCGTTTCCGCTTTGTTGCGCCAATAGCCAGTCATCACCAGCTCGCCGCGCACCAATATCTCGCCATCATCGGCAATGCGGATTTCGACATTCTTCATCGGCGGACCGACGGTGTCCATCTTGATCCCGGCTTTAGGTCGATTGCAGCTGACCACCGGTCCCGACTCGGTTTGGCCATAGCCTTGCAGCAATGTGATCCCAAGCGACTGGAAAAACACGCCGATATCGGGATTGAGCGGCGCACCGCCCGACACCATAGCCTTTAACCGCCCGCCAAATTTCGCGCGTATTTTGGGCTTTAATGTCCGCGACAAAACCAGCCGCATCGGCGCGTCGCGCAGCCGCTTCTTCCCGCCATAATCACGCTCGCCAATGTTCAACGCGCGATCCAAGAGATAACTCGGCACCTTACCTTGTTTTTCAACCGTCTTGATCATCCGTGCCCGCAACACCTCGAACAGGCGCGGCACGACGACCATGATTGTCGGCTGTGTTTCCTCGATATTGCTCGCCAGCTTCTCAAGGCTTTCGGCATAATAGATTTCGGCGCCGCAACCGATCGGTAAAAATTGCCCGCCCGAATGTTCATAGGCATGGGACAGGGGCAAGAATGACAGGAAACGATCATCGCTAAATCCGAAATCTTCACGCAAGATTTCGCCCGCCCCCTCGACATTGCACAGGATCGAGCCATGGTGCAGCATCACCCCGCGTGGCGCACCGCCCGTGCCGCTGGTATAGATGATACAGGCCGTTTCGTCCCGGCCAACGCCAGCCATATCTGCGGAAAGCGCAAGTACATCGGCATCGGTTCCCTGCACCAGATCGGCCCAATCATGGATGCTTTGCTGCCCTTTTTGCGTAATTTTCAGCGGCTCCATGCCGATGATAAATTCGGCTTCGGAGGAACGGACCACGGCTGGCATTACATTTTGTGCGAGTTTCGCAGTTGAAACAATCACCGCCCGGGATTGGCTGTTATCCAATATATGCTGATGATCGCGCTCGGTATTGGTGGTGTAGGTTGGAACGGTAATGCACCCCGCCGCCATGATCCCCAGATCGGCGATGCACCATTCGGGCCGGTTTTCGGACACCAGCATCACCCGGTCACCCTTGGCGAGGCCCAATGCCTTTAAGCTTTTCGCCAGTCCCGCCACGCGCCGCGCCGTTTCGGCCCAGCTGATCGTCCGCCATTCTCCGCCTTGTTTAAAACCCAGAAAGGGCCGGTCCCCGCGCAACGCGGCGCGCGCCAGAAACATGCTGACCAAATTGGGAAAGCCGCCAAAATCATCAAATTGTTCGGACACGCAATACTCTCCTTGGGCGGCCGTTATTGGACTCGTTGGTACAGAAGTTAGCGTTACAAATGCTGTCGCGCAATCGGGCGCATCAATGAACTGAAGCCGTTGGAGCATCCGAGGCGATCTGTGCGGGTTTAATCACGATCCGGCCCTTTGCATCGACACTGGCCGAGGTTCCCTCACTGCGCGGATCGGATGCGCCGATCCAGACGCCGTTGACCAGCTGTGCTCCATTGACTTTCGATCCGAGATCGCTGGCCCGCACTTTCTGCCCCTTTGCCGCCATCTCGTCGGCCATCGCCGCAACATTGGTTCCTTGCTCGACGAGCAAATCGCCACCGCCAAAATAGATATTAGGCAGGGCAATCGCCTGATCGAGCGGCAAGCCAAAATCAATCACGCCGATCAGCGTTTTGGCGACATGCATGATGATCCGTTTGCCACCCGCCGAACCCAGCGCCAGCACGGGCCTGCCCGCTTGGTCAAAAACGATGGTCGGAGCCATTGACGATAAGGGACGTTTTCCACCCTCCACCCGATTGGCCACCGGCGCGCCATCTTTTTCAGGGGTAAAGGTAAAGTCGGTCAGTTCGTTGTTCAGGAAAAATCCGCCCGCAATCAATTGGCTGCCGAACACACCTTCGATGGTCGAGGTCATATTTGCGATATTGCCTTTGCGATCCACAGCCGAAAAATGGGTAGTGCCGCCGACTTCACCCGAAATGGCCGCCGTCCGCTTTTCCGCACCTGGAGGATTGCCTGCAGGGTAATCGGCGCGCGCCTTTGCTGGATCGATCAAAGCAGAGCGGGTCGCCAAATAGGCCGGATCAATCAGGCCTTTTACCGGAACCGCAACAAAAGCGGAGTCGCCCAGATATTTCTCGCGGTCGGCATAGGCCAATTGCATGGCTTGCCCGATCAAATGCCAGCTTTGTGGATTGTCTTTGCCAAGCGCGGCCATATCAAAACGCTGCAACGTTCCCAATATTTGCAAAACCGAGGTCGCGCCGGAGGAGGGCGGAGCCATGCCGCACACCACATATATCCGATAGGGCGCGCACACCGCATCCTGTTCAACGGCTTTATAAGCAGCGAGATCGGCCAGCGTCATGTCGCCCGCATTGTTTGCCGTTGTCGTAACTTGGCCGACGATATCTTTGGCGATTGCCCCTTTATAAAAGGCATCCGGCCCGGCCTTGGCGAGGGTGCGGAGTGTTTTGGCCAATTCGGGATTGCGAAGGCGCATACCTGCCGTTGCTGGCTTTCCATTCACCCAATAGATGCTGCGCGCCTTGTCAAATTGCGGCCACAGCCGTTCGACCATTTGCAGGCGCGATTCCATCGTTTTATTGACGACAAAGCCCTTTTCGGCGAGCCGGATCGCGGGTTTGAACAATTCCGCCCATTTCACTTTTCCCCATTTTCCATGCGCCATTGCCATGAGCGCGATGTTGCCCGGAACGCCCACCGATTTGCCGCCGGGAAAGGCTTGAAGGAACGGCAGCGGCTTTCCGTCTGCGCCCATGAAGCGCGTCGGCAGCGCTGTTGCAGGCGCGGTTTCGCGGCCGTTGACCGTATTCAATTTATCCTTTGCCGCATCAAAATGGACAAGGAAGCCACCCCCGCCAATACCGCTCGATTGCGGCTCGACCACGGTCAACGCCAGCATCATCGCCATCGCCGCATCGAGCCGCCGAACCGCCCTTTCGCAATATCTCGGCCCCGGCCTCGGTCGCGCGCGGATCGGCAGAGGTGGCAATCGCGGAAGGCTGTGCTGCATGGATCGAGGCTCCGGCAAAAACGGTGACCAGATGCTAAGCGAATGATAGTGAAAATCTTCATGTGCCGATCTTTAGCCTGACTAAACGCCATAGCAAGTGCCTCAGCGGCTATCGACGCCCACCGCTTCGGCGACATTGGCAAAGCCATCGCGTTCCAAGAGGGCCGCCAGCCCCGCATTGATCCGCCGCGCGAGCATCGGGCCTTCATAGACCAGCGCACTGTAAAGCTGCACCAGCGACGCTCCGGCCCTGATCCGCGCATAGGCATCTTCAGCGGATGCAATGCCGCCAACGCCAATAAGCGGAACTACGCCGCCACTGGCTTTGCGAAAATCACGCAACCGTTGCTGCGCCAAATCGCGCAAAGGTGCTCCCGATAGCCCACCGCTTTCGATGCCGTGACGTGAGGCAAGGGCTGGCCTGGAAATGGTGGTGTTGCTGACAATCAGGGCGTCGATCCTGTTCGCGATCACGGCTTCGACAATATCGTCGATATCCGCAGGTTCCAGATCGGGGGCGACTTTCAGGAAAACCGGCTTTCCTTCAGGCGCCGCCGCCTTTACCCGCACCAGCAATTCAACCAGCGCCGCTTTGTCCTGCAAAGCCCGCAAGCCCGGCGTATTGGGCGAGCTGATATTCACGGTCACATAATCGGCAAGCGGCGCCAGCCGTTCCATTCCCCGCACATAATCAGCAATACGATCTTCGCTGTCTTTATTCGCGCCGATATTGACACCGACGGGTCCGCCAAGCGCCCTTCCCCGAGCCTTTGCCAGCCGATCAGCGACAATCCCGGCACCATCATTATTGAACCCCATGCGATTGATCACGGCTTTGTCTTCCACCAGCCGGAACAGCCGGGGCCGCGGATTGCCCGATTGTGGCTTTGGGGTCACGGTGCCGACTTCGACGGAACCAAATCCCAATCCGAAAGCCTGGGCAAAAATCTCCGCATTTTTATCATAGCCGGGGGCAAGGCCGACAGGATTGGGAAAGCGCAGGCCCGCAACGGTGGTTGCAAGGCGCGATTCCGTGACGGCTTTGGACACCGGAAGGATACGCAGAGCGGCCAATGATAGCCCGTGCGCCGATTCGGCATCGATTTGGAAAAGCAGCGGCCTGAGTGCGTTGTAAATCATGCGGCGGCTATGCCAGCCAGCGGCCAAGCTTTGCAATCACCTATTGTTTCAAGTGCTGACAGCGGTGTCCTGAGCCCATGATTTTACAAAATAAATCTCCGATTTGTTGATTCCGTCCAAGCATTGCTTACGCGACTCGCCTAGACCTTCCTTGCGACCCGAAGGGCTCCACCGTCGAAAGACTTTGAGTTCTTGACCTCTAGACCCGCTGTTCAGGCGGGTCTTTTTTTGTCCGGCGAGGAAACCAAATGGTCCGCACTGTCGGAATCCTCCGGTTCGGTTGCACTAGGCTTGGGATTTTAAATCCGGATGGCCGCCAACTTTGCGTCGCCGCAAATTGGCGCGCAATGCTTCGGCAAGGCGCTGGGATTGTGCTGTATCGGTTTTCTTGTTCACCGCATGCCATTTGCCAAAGCGCAAGGGTTCAAGCAAGTCGCTTGACTTTAAACGCCGCCCTGCCCATAGCGCCGCCCACTTCAGCGCTGCTGTAGCTCAGTGGTAGAGCGCGTCATTGGTAATGACGAGGTCGGGAGTTCAATCCTCCCCAGCAGCACCAGTTTCCGCCCTTGACGATAGCAAAGTTTTCGACTTGGGCGAAGCTATGCGCTTTTTCTCCGACAATGCCGCCCTTGTTCATCCCAAAGTGATGGACGCAATCATCGCCGCAAATGCGGTGGACACAGCTTATGATGGCGATGAACTAAGCCAAAAGCTCGACGCCGCATTCTCAAAGGTTTTTGAGCGCGATGTGGCGGTGCTTTGGGTTTCCACGGGAACCGCTGCCAACTGCCTTGCGCTCGCCACTTTGGCGCAGCCGCATCAAGGAATCATCTGCCACCGCGAGGCGCATATCGAGGTGGATGAATGTGGCGCTCCCGGATTTTATACTGGCGGCGCAAAGCTGATGCACGTCGATGGCCCGGGGGCAAAAGTTACGCCTGATGCGGTCGAAGCGCTGCTGTCGCAAATCCGTCCCGATGTGCATCAGGTGCAGGCTGCCGCGCTTTCGATCACCAATGCCACCGAATTTGGACTTGTCTATCGGCCAGACGAAGTTGCAGCACTTGGAGCCATTTGCCGATCACGTCATTTGGGTCTGCACATGGATGGGGCGCGTTTTGCCAATGCGGTTGCCACGCTCGGTTGCACGCCTGCCGATGTAACTTGGCGCGTCGGCGTCGATATATTGAGCTTTGGTTTTGCCAAAAATGGCGGGATGAATGCGGAGGCCTTGGTCTATTTCGATCCGGCGCAAACAGAGGCGGCGCGTTACCGGCGGAAACGGGCGGGGCATTTGCTGTCTAAGGGCCGGTTTTTGGCGGCGCAATTGCTGGCCTTTTTGCAAGATGATCTATGGCTGGAAAATGCGCGGGCGGCGAATTCGGCCGCCCAGATCATTGCCTCTGCTGCACAAAACCGGCTTTTGTATCCGGTCGAGGCGAATGAAATTTTTCTGCGGCTGACTGCATCGGAAGCGGCAAAACTCCGCAGCCTTGGCTATGATTTCTACGATTGGGGCGATGGAGCCGCCCGGCTCGTTACCAGTTGGCATCACACGCCAGCCGATGTCACCCCCCTCGCCGCCGCGATTGCCGCATTGTGAGCGAAACACCGTCCAGTCGTCATTCGGAACCTGGGTTGTTCACGCTCGGCGTGTTTGTGCCCTTCATGCTGGTTTCGCTGATCTGGGGTTCCACATGGCTCGTCATTCGCGATCAGGTGGCGGTTGTCGCGCCCAGTTGGTCGGTGGCCTACCGCTTTCTGATCGGGGCTATTGGGATGTTTGTGCTGGCCACGATCATGCGCCTGCCGTTGAAAATCGATCGCAGCATGCTGCGCTGGATCGCGGCGCTGGGATTTCTCCAGTTCGCGCTCAACTTCAACTTTGTCTATCTCGCCGAGCGGCATATCACCTCGGGCATCGTTGCGGTGCTGTTTGCCTTGCTGATCGTACCCAATGCGTTGATCGCCAAATGGTGGCTGAAACGCCCGATTGGCGGGGCCTTCCTGATCGGAAGCGCGATTGCCTGCATCGGTGTGGCCTTGCTGCTGGTGCAGGAATATCGGGCCGCGCCCGTGGGTGCCGATGCGGTATTGGTGGGCGCCGGCTTGACGCTGCTTGCGGTGGTTTGCGCCTCGATTTCCAATGTCATGCAGGCATTACCCGTGATTTCCCAAACCCCGACGGTGACAATCCTTGCCTGGTCAATGCTGTTCGGAACCTTGGCCAATGCGCTTTATGCGGCGGTGGTTTACGGGGCCCCGCAATTTGATCCGCGCCCTGAATATGCGGCGGGCGTAGCGTATCTCGGCCTGATCGGTTCGGTGGTCACGTTCCCGTTGTATTTTGGGCTGATTCGCAAAATTGGCCCCGGCAAGGCCGCCTATACCAGCGTGCTGATCCCGGTGATCGCGATGCTGCTGTCCACGATGTTCGAAGGCTATCGCTGGACGGTGCTGGCGGTATCGGGCGCGATTTTGGTTATCGTTGGATTGCTGGTAGCCATGCAGGCAAGCAAACCGGCGCGATAATCGGGATAGAGCGGCTGCCAGCCAAGCAGCCGCTTTGCCTTCCCATTGGCAACACGGCGGTTCTCCGCATAAAAGCCACGCGCCATCGGGGACAGTTGCGCTTCTTCGAGCGTTTGCAGTTGCGGCCATTCGATCCCCAACAGATCGCAGGCATGTTCGATCACGGCATTTTGCGAGCAAGGCAGGTTGTCGGCGATATTATAAACGCCGGCAGGGGCATCGAAGGACGCGCAGACGGCAGTAACAATATCATCAACATGGATGCGGCTGAAAACCTGATCGGGCAAATCGATCCGGTGCGCTTTGCCCGCCGCCACGCGTTCCAGCGCGGATCGTTCGGGACCATAAATGCCTGGGAGCCGAAAAACGCGAACATCATCGCGCAAAGCCTGCCATGCCAGATCGGCTACTGCCCGTCCGCTGCGACGGCCCGAGCCAATGGCGGCACTTTCATCGACCCACGCGCCGCCGGTGTCTCCATAGACACCGGTGGAAGAGAGATAGCCGATCCATTGGGCCGATGATGTAACCAAGGCTTGACCATAGAGATCGAGCACGGGATCGCCGTCTTCGGGGCGGGGCGGAACGCTGGACAGGATATGAGTGGCGGCAGCTATCGCGGCACGAACCGCATTTTCGTCATCAAAGGCAAGCGCTGTTTCCGAACCTTCGCGCCGGGTTCCTGTAACCTGCCAACCCGCCAATCGCAGATGATCGGCCAAGCGACTGGCGGTATAGCCCATTCCCAATATCAGCATCCTGCCCGTCATCACTCTCCTTTCCGCTTGACCACCGTTGCCGTCAAGCATGTTGCCAACTGTGTTGGGGGCTGCAAAGGAAGGGGGATGACGGTCAATGAAATCGAACGAATAACAAGCCCGAAGCTGGGCGATATTCCGCATGGCTTTCTGGGGAGACGGGGCGGTGTATCAACGGGAATCCATGCGGGATTGAACGTTGGGCTGGGATCGGACGATGATCGCGCCGCGATCCTTGAAAATCGCAGACGAGCGACGGAGGCGGTGCTTCCCGGCGCTGCGTTGGTCACGGTGCATCAGGTCCATTCGCCTGATGTCATCATGATAGTAAGCCCCATCGCGCTTGATGAACGCCCCCATGCCGACGCCATGGTGACGCGGCAGCCGGGGTTGCTGTTGGGTATATTGACCGCCGATTGTGTGCCGGTGTTGTTTGCCGATGCGGAGGCTGGCGTAATCGGCGCGGCCCATGCGGGGTGGAAAGGGGCGATTGGCGGCGTTACCGATAACACCATCGCCGCCATGGACGAATTGGGGGCGGAACGCAGCAGGATTGCCTGTGCTGTCGGCCCGTGTATCGCGCAGAAAAGCTATGAAGTTGACGGCAATTTCTTTGCCCGCTTTGTGCAGGAAGCCGCTATCAACGAGCGCTTTTTTGCCGATGGAAAGCCCGGCCATTACCAGTTTGACATCGAAGGTTATGTAGCCGCGCGTCTGGCTGCGGCCGGGATCACCAAGGTGCATTGCCTTGGCGAAGATACCTATTCGCAAAGCGACCGCTTTTACAGCTATCGCCGCAGCTGCCATCTTGGCGAAGCAGGCTATGGTCGGCAAATTTCGCTGATCGGCTTGCGCTGATCGGTTTGCGCTGGGCATATCAGAATGGGGAGAAAAAGTGCAAAGACTGGCAATACCGCGCAAGCGGCTGGTTTCGATCATCGGCGGTTCGGCGGGCAATCTCGTCGAATGGTATGATTGGTTCGCCTATGCGTCCTTTGCCATATATTTCGCGCCGGTCTTTTTTCCCAAGGCCGATCCGACCGCACAGCTTTTAAGTACCGCAGCAATATTCGCCGCCGGATTTGTGATGCGTCCGTTGGGGGCATGGTTGATGGGTCGGTTCGCCGATTCCAAGGGGCGTAAGGCGGGGCTAAGCCTATCGGTCGCGCTAATGTTCAGCGGTTCATTGCTGCTCGCCATAGCGCCAACCTATGCCCAAGCCGGATTGTTTGGGCCAGCGGTTTTGTTGCTTGCGCGGATGCTACAGGGGCTGTCACTTGGGCGGCGAATATGGGGCAAGTGCCACCTATCTTGTCGGAAATGGCCCCCAAGGAAAATCGCGGCTTTTGGGCGAGCTTCCAATATATGACGCTAATCGGCGGGCAGCTTTGCGCGATTGCCGTTGCTGTGATCCTGCAAGGATTTCTGACCGAAGCCGAACTGACCGCTTGGGGATGGCGGATACCCTTTGTGATCGGCGCAATTCTGGCGCTTGCCGTCTATCTGCTGCGCCGCAATCTTGCCGAGACGCCCTCGTTTGAAAATCAGGATCTCGATCGCCCGGTTTCGACCGCTACGATGCTGTGGCGCAATCATCGGCGCGAAAGCATATTGGTAGCGATGCTGTCAGCAGGCGGCGGCCTGAGCGCCTATGCCTATACCAGCTATATGCAGAAGTATCTTTTCAACACCGTGGGTTTCGACAAGGCCACCGCAACCTATATCGTCGCCGCCGCTCTCCTGTGGTTCACCGCGATGCAGCCCATTTTCGGATCATTGGCTGATCGTTTCGGACGCAAGCCGATGTTGCTGATTTTTGGCATTGGCGGAGCGGTTGCCGCGATACCGATTTTCCTGCTGCTCGAACAAACGACATCGCCTGTTGTCGCAGCTTTACTGATCATGATCCCGCTCACTTTGCAAAGCGGCTATAGCGCGAACAATGCGTTGGTGAAGGCAGAGCTGTTCCCCGCGCATATCCGGGGGTTGGGCGTTGCCTTGCCCTATTCGATCGGCAATGCGATCTTTGCCGGGACACTGGAAATGGTGGCGCTGGCGCTAAAAGGCGCGGGCTTTGAATGGCTGTTCTACATCTATGTCGCGGTCGTGATTGCGATGGCCGGGGTGGCAACAATGCTGCTGCCCGAAACACGGCACGCAAGCCTGATAACTGAAGACTGATCGCGCAATATAGTTTCAATTGAAACAAATTATGTTATGGCGGCGGGAGCAAGGAGATTCCCGAATGACCGATGTGCCCGCCGCCCCCCGCCACAAACCGAAAGCCAGCATTGAAAAGGTCGGTGGCCACGCGTTAAAGCCGTCCACATTGATGATGGGGCATGGCTATGATCCAAAGCTTTCCGAAGGCGCGCTAAAGCCGCCGATCTTTCTCACTTCCACCTTTGCCTTTGAAAGTGCAGCAGCGGGGAAAACATTTTTTGAACATATCACCGGAAAGCGCAAAGGCCCGGCAGCGGGGCTTGTCTATTCGCGCTTCAACGGCCCCAATCAGGAGATACTGGAAGACCGGCTTTCCGTGTGGGACGGAGCCGACGATGCGCTGGTCTTTTCCAGCGGTATGTCGGCGATTGCCACGTTGCTGTTGTCGCTCGTCAGCCAGAATGACGTGATCGTCCATTCGGGGCCGCTTTATGCCGCTACCGAAACGCTGATTGCACGAATTCTTTCGCGTTTTGGCGTGTCGTTCTTCGATTTTCCCGCCGGAGCGGATCGTGCGGACATTGACGCGATCTTGGATAAGGCCAAGGCCAAAGCAGCGGAAACCGGCGGTAAAGTTGCGCTCGTCTATCTGGAAAGCCCGGCCAACCCGACCAACGCCTTGGTCGATGTCGAGGCTGTCCGCGCTGCACGCGATTCAGCCTTCACCGGAGATGCAAAACCCACAATCGCTATTGATAACACTTTTCTCGGCCCGCTTTGGCAACAGCCAATCAAACAGGGAGCGGATCTGGTCGTTTATAGCCTCACCAAATATGCCGGTGGCCATTCCGATCTGGTCGCGGGCGGGGTTTGCGGCTCGCAAGCTTTGATCGACATCATCCGCCCGATGCGAAACACCATCGGTACGATTTGCGATCCCAACACGGCATGGATGCTGCTTCGCAGTCTCGAAACGCTGGAACTGCGGATGAGCCGCGCGGGCGAAAATGCCGCCAAAGTTTGTGCGTTCCTGAAAAGCCATCCCAAGGTGGAGGGTCTAGGCTATCTCGGCATGATCGATGATCCTCGGCAGCGCGATATTTACAACCGCCATTGCTCGGGCGCAGGATCGACCTTCTCGGTGTTCATCAAGGGCGGTGAGGCGGAGAGCTTTCGCTTCCTCGATGCGCTGAAAATCGCAAAACTCGCGGTCAGCCTGGGCGGCACGGAAACACTCGCCAGCCATCCGGCGGCGATGACGCATTTATCCGTACCGCAAGAACGCAAGGATGCACTGGGGATCACCGACAATCTGGTGCGGATTTCGGTGGGGATAGAGGATGCCGATGATCTGATCGCCGATTTTGAGCAGGCTTTGGCTCAGGTCTGAAAATCCCCATCACGCCAATCGAGGATCGGCCACCCCGCGCCTGCGCCAAATCGGCCAAAGGCTTATGCGGATTGGTGGCAAAGGGCTCATCGGCAAAGCGCAGCAATGGTTCGTCGGAAATATGGTCTGAATAGGCGCGGATATGGCAAAGGGCGCGGTCTAGCCCCTGCTCCGCCATCCATTCCTTCACCCGATCAAGCTTGGCTGCATCATAGCAATTATGCCCGTCAATCCGCGCCAGCACATGGCCGCTATCGTCGCTCGCCAGTTCGGTGGCGATCACATGGTCAAAGCCCAGCCGCGCGGCAATGGCATCGACATAGAGCCGGTAAGAAGCGGTGGCGATCACATGGATATAGTCCGCAGCCTTTTCTTCGGCGATCCGGTGGCGAACCTCGGCATAGACGTTTTTGCCAAGGACCAGATCGGCATGGCTTTCCAGATATTCCGCAAAATCTGTGCGGGGTACTTTCCCGCCAATCAGCAGCTTTTGCGAAAATTGCTTGAGCTGCCTCCGGTCCCAGATTTTGGTGAAATAGAGCAACAATCCGAAAGACAGGATGGGGGCGAGCACCAGTCGCCAAGGGGCCCTGTGCCACGCCATATGCAGCAGAAAACCGTTATAGGTCGCCCGCCGCGTCACGGTTTTGTCCATATCATAGATGGCGATGTTTTGTATTGCGGCGTCGGGCATCATCCACTGCGTCTAAACGCAAAGTTGCACAAAGCCTATCCCATAGGCTTGTTATCCCCGCCTGTTTGCGCCAATCAGGGGCGATGATGGAAAGCGCCGACTTTGTCGAGGAAATCGGTTCGGACGGGAAAGCGGCGCTGCGCTTTACCGGCTCGCTTTCCATCGCCGATGGCAGCAGCATTGACCGACGGTTGCGGAATTTAACTGCGCCCGTCCAAACAATCGATCTGTCACAAATTGAGCATATCGACACCGTCGGCGCCTGGCTGATCTATCGTACTGCGCGAGATACCGGCGCGGATATCATCGGTGCCGATAAAGACGCGCGCCGCCTGATTGAGGCGGTCAGCAATGTCGATGACAAAGAAGCGGTGTTGGCGGCACGACCAACGCTGATCGGCAAATTTCTGGGCGAAGTTGGCGACGGCGTGGTCGAAGCCTTTGCCACGATGCTCGCCTTCATCGGCTTTATCGGACAATGCGCGAAAGCGGTGTTCGAGCTGATCCTCCACCCGCGCCGGTTCCGCGGCCATGCCGTTGTCCAGCATTTCGATATGGTGGGCGTGCGTGCACTTGGCATTATCGGGCTGATGAGCTTTTTGATCGGGATCGTGATCGCGCAACAAGGCGCGGTGCAGCTTAAACAATTTGGGGCGGAGGTATTTACCGTCAATTTGATCGGGCGGCTGACGTTTCGCGAATTGGGTATCTTGATGACCGCGATCATGGTCGCTGGGCGATCCGGCTCTGCCTTTGCCGCCCAGATCGGCACGATGAAAATCACCGAAGAGATCGATGCGATGCGAACAATCGGTGTTGTCCCCGCCGAAGCGCTGGTGATCCCCAGGATTATCGCAACGGTCATCATGATGCCCTTGCTGGGTATTTACGCGTCCATCGTCGCGGTAATCGGCGGCGGGCTGTTGTGCTGGATCGTATTGGAAATTCCTCCCGCGACATTTGTGCTGCGAATTCGCGAAGTAACCCCGCTGACCGATTTCTACGTCGGGATGGTGAAGGCCCCGGTGTTTGGAGCCATCATCGCCATGGCAGGTTGTTTTCAAGGGATGCGTGTGCAGGGCAATGCCGAAGAAGTTGGTCTGAAAACCACCGCCGCTGTGGTGCAGGCGATATTTCTGGTGATCGTGCTCGATGCGTTTTTCGCCGTCTTCTTCACCGAGATCGGCTGGAACTGATGAGCGATAGCATCATTTCCGTACGCGGCTTGCGTAACCGGTTTGGCGACCAGCTTGTCCACGACAATCTCGATCTTGATGTCCGCTATGGCGAGATTTTGGGTGTGGTTGGCGGATCGGGCACGGGGAAATCGGTTTTGATGCGCTCGATCATCGGGCTGCAAACCCCCGAGGTAGGCGAAATCACCGTGTTCGATACCTCGATGCTGGGCAAAGAAGAGGACGAGGCAACCGATGTCCGCAGGCGTTGGGGCGTATTGTTTCAAGGGGGGGCATTGTTTTCGACACTGACCGTTGCGGAAAATGTGCAAGTTCCCTTGCGCGAATTTTATCCCGATTTCAGCAAGGCGATGCTCGATGAGATCGCGCGTTACAAAATCGACCTGAGCGGTTTGCCGCCCGAGGCCGCGCACAAATATCCTTCGGAATTATCGGGTGGCATGAAAAAGCGAGCTGGGCTCGCTCGCGCACTCGCCATGGACCCGGATTTGCTGTTTCTGGATGAGCCGACGGCGGGGCTTGATCCCATTGGGGCTGCGAAGTTTGATGAGTTGACCAAAAGCTTGCAGGAAACTTTGGGGCTGACAGTGTTTCTGATCACCCATGATCTGGATTCGCTTTACGCCATATGTGACCGTGTGGCGGTCATTGCCGATCATCAGGTGATCGCGGTGGACCGCATCGGTAAATTGCTGGAGCTTCAACATCCGTGGATCCATGAATATTTCTCCGGCCCACGCGGACGGGCAGCGCGCAGGGGGCATCGTCCCAATGCCACGTCCTAAAATTTCAACGTGGACAAGCGAACACCTATCACCCCATAAGGACCGGCGATGGAAACCAAATCCAATAACATCCTTGTAGGGCTGGTCACGCTGATTTTGCTCGCCATTTTGGCGGGCTTTACTGTCTGGCTGTCGCGCAGTGGCGAGGGCACGAAGAAGGAATATGACATCTTCTTCCAGCAATCGGTGAACGGATTGGCAAAAGGTTCGGGCGTTACGTTTTCGGGCGTGCCGGTAGGCCAGATCAAGGATATCAAATTGTGGGGACCAGACCCCGATTTTGTACGGGTGCGGATCGCCATCGAAGATAAGGTTCCGATTTCCCAAGGTACGGCGGCTACGATCACGGGAGTAGGCTTTACTGGCGTTTCTGAAATCCAGCTTGATGGTGCTATAAAAGGCGCGCCGCGGATCACATGCCCAAAAGAAAACCCCAAGGCGGCATGTCCTGCTGGTGTGCCGGTGATCCCGACGAAGCCGGGCGCATTGGGTGAATTGCTGAACAGCGCGCCATTGTTGCTCGAACGCCTGTCCACGTTAACCGAGCGGCTGACCAATATCTTGTCCGACAAAAACCAGGAATCGATCCAAAAGGTGCTGGTCAATGTCGAAGGGTTGACCGGATCGCTCGCTGCCCAAACGCCCGACCTTCAGGCGGCGATTCAGGAATCGCGCAACACCTTGGCCAAGGCAGGTGCCGCCGCAGACCAGCTCGCAGTCTTATCCGGCAACGCCAACACACTTCTCGATTCGCAAGGCAAGCCTGCAATGGAGGAAATGCGGAAAACACTGGAGGCGGCCAATAAAAGCCTGGCCGCTCTGGAAACAACATTGAATACCGCCAATCCAGCTCTGGATAAAATTTCCAACCAGACTTTGCCCGAATTCACCCAATTGGCGCGTGATTTGCGGCAGCTTTCGGGTTCGCTGAAATCGGTGACGGAAAAGGTCGATCAGCAAGGGGTCTCCGGTCTGGTTTCCTCACCGAATCTGCCCGATTACGAACCTGGAAAGCGCAAGAAATGAGGCGGAATGCAGCAATGATGAAAGCGACAATCAAAATTGTGGGCGTTTTTGGGGCGAGCTTGGCGCTTGCATCGTGCGTTAGCTTTGGCGGCAAAGCGCCGCCTTCGATGCTGGTCCTGACACCGGACAAGAGCGTTGCCAATGGGACAGGAAAATCCGGCCAGCAATCCGAAGCACTGATCGTAACTCTGCCTGATACACCGCGCAAGCTCGATACCAATCGCTTGCCGGTGCAAGTAGATGCCAGCAATATCGCCTATCTCAAAGACGCACTTTGGGCGGATAAACCAGCGCGGTTGATGCAACAGTTGCTGATGGAAGTGATTGCCGAACCTAATGATCGGTTGGTGCTGAACGAGGCCGATGCAGGCGGACGGGCTACCGATATATTGTCGGGCAGCTTGCTGGAATTCGGGCTCGACGCGCAAAGCAATGACGCGATGGTGGTATTTGATGCGGTGCGAATTCGGACAGGAAAGCCGGTCGAGAAAAAACGGTTTGAATCCAAAGTGCCGGTGACCGCAGACCTGCCGGGCCCTGTGAGCGCTGCCTTGAACGACGCCGCCAACAAAGTTGCAGCGGACATCGCCGCCTGGGTTCGCGCTGACTAATCCATGTATGCGCCCTTTATTGTGGCAAGACTTTGAAACCTTCCGGGCGCGGCCAATCTTCTGAAGTGATGGCAAGCACCTTGAACAGGCTTCCCATTTGTTCCGGTTCTACCAATCTATCGCGCATCGATTTGATTTCTTCGGCCCGTTCCGGCGAACCAACAGAAAGCGAATTGGCGCGGACATCGATTCCCAATGACTGCAGCCAGAAGCCCTGTTCCACAGGCCCATGTACATGCAGATTCCGCATCCGGGCAAGATTTGCAAGCTCCAGAAAATTGACATGGGCTGTCAAATCATGCTCGCCGGGGTTTTCAAAAGGATCGGCGACCGCATGATTTTTGACGGCCTGCAATGTGCTGCCAAGGCCGGGAAGCATATAGCCGTAATCGACGATCAGAAACGCTCCGCCCTGCCGCTTTAACCGACCTGCTATTTCATACATGATGGCACTGGCCTGCGGACAGGTTTCATAAATACTAGGGGGCGGAGCGGCGCGGAATTCGTTCGGCACCTGATCGTCCATCGCCTGCATTCCGGGCATAGCTTGAAAACGGTTTCCCCGGTCACGCCCGACAACCCGCTCGCGCCAGCCCAAATGGGTCGCCGCCAATTGCCGAACCGGCAACGCATCGAAAAATTCATTGGCGACGATGAAAAGAGCTCCTTCATCCGGCAATGATTCAAGGGTTTCATGGAAATTGTGCGCTGGGGAACTGCCAGCACCTGCCGCTCCTTCAAGGCCTCGCTCATTTCGACGAAATGGATGTTCGGATCAAATTCAAACCGGTGTACAGTCCGCAAAACGTCGCTTGCCAATGTTCCGCGACCCGGCCCTAATTCAACATAGTGGCTGTTGGCAGGCCGATTTGCGCGCATCCACAAATCGCTGAGCCAAAGCCCGACCATCTCGCCAAACATCTGGCTGATTTCGGGGGCCGTTATGAAATCTCCCTGTAAGCCAAAAACATCGCCCTTGGCATAATAGGCTGTATTGGCCACGCGCATATATTCGGCAACGCTGATCGGGCCGGAGACTTCGATCTGCCTCGCCAGTTGTTGGGAAAGCAAGTTTGCCTCAGGCGACACTTTCCACTCCGGCTACAGGCTCCACCCGTTGCCTCCGTTTTGCAGACGTCATCACCAGATAGCCGCCCACCAAGATCATGGGGATCGTGAGCCATTGCCCCATGCTCAAACCGCTTGCGTCGGCGAGCCATTGCAACTGTTTATCCGGCTCGCGGAAAAATTCGACGGAAAACCGGGCAAAGCCATAAATGAGTGCCGCCATGCCAAACAGGAAACCGGGCCGATATCGTACGTCGGTTTTCCAGAACAAAGGCCAAAGGATCGCTGCCATGGCCAATCCTTCGAGCACGGCTTCGTAAATCTGGCTCGGGTGGCGGGGTTGATCGTCGGCGGCGGGAAAGATGATGGCCCACGAAACGTCGGTCGGATGCCCCCATAATTCGCCATTGGCAAAATTGGCCAGCCGCACCAGAAACAGCCCGAACGGGATGCAGCACGCGATATAATCACAAACGCGCAAGAACGAGAGCTTGTTCCGCCGTGTCATCAGCCAGATCGCAAAAATCGTACCCAGCGTTCCGCCGTGCAACGACATACCGCCTTCCCATAACTTGAAAATGTCTAGTGGATTGGCAAAAATCGAAGGCTGGTAAAACAGGATATACCCGATACGCCCGCCGAGAATGATACCCAATGTCGCATAGAGGATCATGTCGTCGGCATGTACGCGCGACATCGGTGCTCCGGGTTTTTTGATCAGCTTCAGCAGCAACCAATAGCCCAGCAAAATGCCAAACAGATAGCCAAGCGAATACCAGCGGAGCGCGAAAAAGCCGAAATCGTAGATCACAGGGCCAATGCCTAGATCCTCAAGCCGGATGAACTGCGCGGTCGATGCTAAAGTGGCGAGCCCCAAGGCCATTCCCCTAATATGTTTCGGCTCCTATAGAGGGTTCGGCGTAAGACCAAAAGAACAAAGGAGAGAATGACCATGGCAACCGAACTGGACCGCGCAATCGAAGCAATTGGCGCGCGATTTATGTCAGACGATGGGCCATTGGCGATTGGACAGGTAGAGAAATTTGGCCAGACAATGCCCTTTTTGAAAAAGGCATCGCCAACATTGCGCGATTTTTTCGAAACGCATTGCACAACGCACGCGGAAAAAGAATTCCTGATCGATCAGGATATCCGGCTGACATTTGGCGAAGTTTTGGCGGCATCGCGGGAACTGGCCGGCGGCCTTGTCGAGGGCTATGGACTGAAGAAGGGGGACCGTGTCGGCATTGCCGCGCGCAATTCGGCGAATTGGCTGGTTGCCTATATGGCAATTATCACCGCAGGTGGTGTCGCCACTTTACTCAATGGCTGGTGGCAGGGCGGAGAATTGGCCGATGGTATCCGATTGGTCGATTGCCGCTACATATTAGCCGACGAACCGCGCGCCGCGCGCCTGAAAGATCAGGATATCGGTGATGCGACCGTGCTGATTTTCGAACATGATGTCATGCCGCTTGAAGGGCTGAAGATACTCACAAAAAATGGCGGCGGATGCACAACAGCATTACCGGCAATTGATCCCCTTGATCCCGCAACGATCTTGTACACCTCGGGATCGACCGGAAAATCAAAAGGAGCCTGGTCTGATCATCGCGCGGTCACACAAGCGGCAATGAACTATATCGGCCAGACGCTCGTGCTGCTTGAATTGATGAGCTTGTCCGGACAATTGCCGACACATCAGCCCGCAACCCTTGTGAACGTCCCTTTATTCCACGTAACCGCCGCTGTTCCCTTGGTTATGCAAAGCTTTGCCATTGGTCGAAAGCTGGTGATCATGCCCAAATGGGATGCCGAACATGCTATGCAGCTCATCGAGAAGGAGAAAGTGACATATTTCGTTGGCGTTCCGTTGATGAGTATCGAAATCGCAAAACACCCCAACCTCGGCAAATATGATCTCACATCCTGCACAGCTTTCGCAGCAGGCGGAGCACCGCGGCCAGCCGAACATGTCAGGCGCATCCGCAAGGAAATGAGCTGGAGCTATCCGCTGATCGGCTATGGATTGACGGAGACCAATGGCGTCGGTTGCGGCAACATGACGGAAAATTACCTTGCCAAACCAACCAGCACTGGTCTGCCCACCAAACCTTTGGTTGATCTCGGCATTTTGGATGATGACGGAAAGCATGTCCCGCAGGGCGAACGGGGGGAGGTTTGCATCCGTTCCATTGCGAATTTCAACGGCTATTGGAATAATGATGATGCTACGCGCGCGGCGTTCACCGATGACGGATATTTCCGCACCGGCGACATCGGCTATCTCGATGAAGACGGCTATTTGTTCATCGTTGACCGGAAAAAGGATATCATCATACGCGGTGGCGAGAATATCAGTTGTGCAGAGGTGGAAGCCGCAGCCTATGAAATTGAGACAATTGGCGAGCTCGTTGTGCTGGGCATCGATGATGATCGCTTTGGAGAGGTGCCTGCGTTAATCTATGTGACAAAGGACAATGTTGATTTGGAAGAAGACGAAGTCAGAAGCATATTGGCTGGCAAACTGGCGCCGTTCAAAATTCCTGTCCATTATTGGCAATCGAAAACGCCTTTGCCGCGTTTGGGAACCCAGAAATTTGATCGCTTGACGCTGCGCCGCGAATATAACGCGATTGTCGCCAATTCCGAAAGCGGCTGACCCTTCCCAATCGAACCACAACCCGATACGCCACTCACCATGAACAGCGACAATTATCGTCCCCGGAATCAAAGGGCCATTATCGATCGGACACTTTTATCCGAGGCTATTGGCGAAATCGCATCCACAAGGGCCGCAGGCGAGATAAGGGGAGCAATTGTTGCTTTGTTGCAGGATGCTCTCGCCTGTGGTCGTTTGGAAATTGCGCGGCGGCTCTCCGATGCCCCCGGTCAAGGGTATCGTGCCGCACAAGAGCAGGCGTTTCTTGTCGATCAGCTCCTTCGGCTGATTTATGATCACGTAACGCGGCATTTATTTCCCGTTGCGAACCGAACATCGGGCGAGCGCATGGCTTTGCTTGCCGTCGGCGGATATGGACGCGGGGAGATGGCGCCGCACAGCGATGTCGATATCGCCTTCATTACACCCAATAAGCGAAATGCCTGGGCCGAGCAGGTTACCGAAGCCATATTGTATATATTTGTGGGATCTAGGGCTTAAAATCGGTCAATCCAGCCGATCATTGGATGAAACCGTAAAACTGGCTCAAGAAGATTTAACAATCCGCACGGCTCTGTTGGAGAGCCGATTCGTGTGGGGAGACCGCACGATTTATGAAGAGGCCGCTGCCCGGTTTTGGTCCGAAGTTGCGGCCAAAACAGCATCCGAATTTGTGGCACTGAAAATGGCAGAGCGCGACGAGCGCCATAAGCGCATGGGCGACAGCCGCTATCTAGTCGAACCCAATGTCAAAGATGGCAAAGGTGGTTTGCGCGATTTGCATACGTTGTACTGGATCGGAAAATATATCCACCGGGTGAAATCGTCGGCGGCATTGGTCGATGTCCAGCTTTTGTCCGCAGACGAATATAGAAAGTTCGAAAAAGCCGAGAATTTTCTTTGGTCGGTACGCTGCCATTTGCACATGATCGCTGGTCGCGCCGAAGACAGGCTTGCTTTCGAACATCAACGGGAAATTGCCGAGCGGATGCATTTTGCCCCGCGACCGGGTCGGTCGGCGGTCGAACGGTTTATGCAATATTATTTTTTGAATGCGAAAACCGTAGGAGATCTGACGGGCGTTTTTGTGGCCCACCTTGACGATGCGATGGGCAAAAAGGGTCGGAGGTTCCTGCCGACATTTACGCGCAAACCGAGAAAATTGAACGGGTTCAAGCTTGAACGCGGCCGATTGGCTTTGCCGAGTGAAACTTTTTTTAGCGAAGATCCGGTGAGGCTGATTGAAATTTTCAGTCTCGCAGATCGGTTCGAGCTGGAAATCCATCCGTTGGCGATGCGTTCTGCCCAACGTGATGCACGCCTGATTGATCGACAAGTTCGTAACGATAAACGGGCGAATGAATTGTTCCTGGAGATATTGTCCTCTCCACGCAATCCGGAAGCAGTCTTGCGCTGGATGAACGAATCAACGGTATTCGGACGATTCATCCCGGATTTTGGCCGTGTTGTGGCCCGTATGCAATTTGATATGTATCATCACTATACCGTCGATGAACATTCCATTCGCGCGATCGGTTTGCTTTCGAGTATCGAAAAAGGCGACAAAGCTGAAGACCATCCTTTATCAACAGCCATTCTCAGACGTATCATCAGCAGACGCGTTTTGTTTGTGGCCGTTCTGCTGCACGATATTGCAAAGGGTCGCGGTGGCGATCACAGTATTTTGGGAGCAGAAATTGCCGAACAACTGTGCCCGCGCCTTGGCATGACCGACGCCGAGACCGAAACGGTTGCGTGGCTGGTTCGCAATCATCTCGCAATGTCGGCCACAGCGTTCAAACGGGATTTGTCGGAATTCAAAACAATTTATGATTTTGCACAAATGGTGCAGTCACCAGAACGATTGAGATTGTTATTGGTTCTCACGGTAGTGGATATTCGCGCCGTTGGGCCGGGTGTATGGAACAGTTGGAAACGGCAACTGCTGTCCGATTTGTTTTCCGGAGCCGAAGAAGTTCTGCGGCTTGGGCACAAACAGCGAGGGCGGGAAGACAGGATCCGGGTCAAAAAAGCCGAGCTGCAAGAGGCGATTGGTCTTTCCGATGCGGCATTTAAATTGGTCTCAAAGCGATTGGCGGATGCCTATTGGATCGCCGAGCCCAACGACATCATCGAACGTAACATACGCTTCCTCCTCGATAACGATAACGCCGAGCTTGAAATTGATGTCTGCTATTATCCCGAACGCGGGGCGACCTTAGTTACAGTTTTGGCGGCCGATCACCCCGGCTTGTTTTACCGCATAGCCGGGGCCATTCATTTGGCCGGTGGGAATATCATCGATGCCCGTATTCATACCAGCAGGGATGGAATCGCAATTGATAATTTCCTGGTTCAGGACCCGCTGGGCAGGCCGTTTATGGAAAACGACCAATTGCTTCGTTTAAAGAAATCCATTGAAGACGCGTTGGCAAACCGGGTAAAATTGACAGCGAAATTGGATGCAAAATCCACCAATCGAAGGCGGGTCGATGTTTTCAGGATCGCCCCTTCAGCGTTGATCGATAATGATGTGTCCAATCGCTTCACCGTTATTGAGGTGAATGCGATGGATCGGCCTGCATTGCTCAGCCACTTGGCGCACGCGCTTTTCCAATCGAAGGTTACGTTGCACAGCGCACATATTGCAACCTATGGTGAGCGAGCGGTTGATACATTTTATCTCACGGATCTTTTGGGATCAAAAATCGAGAGCAAATCACGGCTGAAATCGCTTGAACAGCGGCTTGTGCAAGCAGCGGGAATGACAGGCACAGAAATTGATTCTGCGTTAAACGTCGCAGCTTAAATTTTTAGCGTCTCGATTGCACAAAAAAAAGGGCCGGATAAACCGGCCCTTTTCTAAATTCTATTTGGATTGGTTCAGTTGCCTGAACCAGGTCCGTAAGAAACTTCAACGCGACGATTTTGCGGTTCACGCACACCATCGGCGGTTTGAACCAGCGGAGCCGATTCACCAAAGGCTTCGGTTGACATTGCGCCACCCGGTACACCCTTTGATTCAAGATAGGCGCTAACATTGGAGTTACGACGCTGGGACAAGCCAACATTGTACGTGTTAGAACCAGACTTATCGGCGTGACCAGCGAGCATGACACGTGCATTGCCGCAATTGGCATATTGTGCAGCAGCATTATCGAGAACCGATGCAGCATCCGGACGAATATTGTCCTTATCCCAATCGAAGAACACGATATAAGGCCCAGTGTTGCAAACAACTTCGGGCGGCGGAGGCGGCGGAGGTGGCGGGGGAGGAGCAACCTCTACTGGTGGCGGAGGCGGCGGAGCCACTTCGACCGGAGCAGGTTCACCACCGAAGTTGTAAACCAAGCTGCCCATCAAGCTGTGCGAGCGGAAACGCGTTTCCACATCGCGACCAAGACGATCAACCAGACCAACCTTTGACGCATTGAAGAAGCGATATTTCAAACCCACGTCCCAGCTATCGCTGATCGGAGCGCGAATGCCGGCAAGAGCTTGCCAAGCAAATCCGGTGTCAGAATCGTCCAGCCACGAAGGTGCAGCAAAAATCTGCTGAACATCTACGCGAGCAACACCTGCGCCAGCACCGACAAAGCCCTGAAGGCCATCATCGTCGCCGAAATCAAGCAACCCATTGACCATGAAGCTCAATGCATTCGCATCGCCACCAGTGTATAGGTGTTAGCGACGATCAGGGCAGGACCAGCACTGCCGGGAATGGCAGCGACAGAGCTTGCAAAACCGCTAAGATCTGCTTCGCGATATCCGACTTCGGCTTCCAGACGGAAGCCCCCAAAATCATGACCGACAACACCGTCAAAATCATAACCTGTCCGAGTATTGGCCGTTCCCGATATTGGAGCAGCGCCAATATCCAGATCCATATCTTCCAATATCATGGCACCGCCATCAACGCCGACATACCATTGGCCGTCCCGGGCCATTGATGGTGAAGCCAGAGCGGTGGAAGCGACTGCCAAAACGATGGCTAACTTACGCATCAACTTTCCCCTTCTATTCTTTAGGAATTAAGATTGGTGCGCGTTCTCTATCGCGTCTCCAAACAGGTTGCAAGCTAACTTTGAGATCAAACTGTTGCTAAAATGTCGCCATTCTAGTGATTTATCGAACACCTCAATTGAACCAAAAAGCACATAATTACAAATGCTAAACTCTAGAATTTAGGTCAAAACTATGCCAGACTGCCGAAAATATGAAAGCAACGCAACCAAGGCTGCACGTGCTTCCAGATCGATGACACCTCCCCCTTGCGGGTCAGCAATGATCGATGGAATCAACCAGCTCCCGTCGACATACCGGAACTGAATCGACGCAATTCTCAGCCAAACTTCCATACCATCAACGGGTTCTGCATATCGCCAGCCCTCGCCAGTCCAGCAGGCAATTGTTTGTGCGTGACCGTTCCACACACCCGTCGGACTCGCACCAACGAGCCAGCATTTTCCAGCATCCGCCACCAAGAGCCCCATGGGAGCTATATCCAACATTTCCTCTGCGACGGGATTTAGGAGAAAATCCACCATGAAAAGAGCTTCATTGTGAGTAATTTCCTTATGTGCCTGTGCGATGGAAAGCATCGGTAGCGCGTGTCGCGGCGTGGTTGGCATAACAATCCTTTCGAAATTTAAATAATTACTGTGATGGAAAGCGGAGCGGAACGGGCGTGCCTGCCAATCTGCCTAATTTCGAACATCGCATTGCTACCGCCGGGAAGTTGCCACCCCGCCACTTCGCTTGCTGCAAAAATGATTTGCTCGTCCGGTACAATCCAGCTGGCCAATGTCTGTCCTGCTGTCGCCAGCAAAACTTCAAAGCTCAATGCATCTTCTGACATCGGCATATCCACTTCATCGTTCCAACCGGTATCTATTCGGTCTCGTCGCAACCAACTGAGTGAAATATTGCCGTTTATATCGCGTATTCCGCGCCCATCTACAGGAGAAAATGGTCTTGTAGCGACGCCTTCAACCA
The DNA here is from genome assembly GCA_963732535.1 of uncultured Alphaproteobacteria bacterium. GTDB lineage: Bacteria > Pseudomonadota > Alphaproteobacteria > Sphingomonadales > Sphingomonadaceae > Sphingorhabdus_B. The sequence continues at coordinate 241,108 of CAVSZW010000006.1, forward strand.
GCAGACTTACGGCAATCGGGCTTTGTTCGTTCAACCCCAGCGCCTCTGCAATGATCGTCGCTCCTGAGGTCACATGAAGCGGATCGATAAGTTTCAAGCTTTGTTGTTCTATGAGCAAGAATTCCGTCCCCGACAGGTGCGGCCCCGTCTTATGTTCGCTTCCTGCCAAGCCGCGGGCGAGGAGACGCAAGCGATAATCAGCGCCGCCCAGATACTCGGCAACGCCATATCGCAAAATCTCGCCATTGATCCACAATGCCGGTGCAAATTGCGACAACGGATCGCCAGTTCCTGTCGGGAGGATCATTGATTCATTATAGAGCCGCAATATGGGTTGGTTTGTTTCATCGATCAAAAGTGACTGATGGGATGGCAGGGGCGACAGAAGGGTGCCCATAATCGCCGCAGGCGCTGTACTGCCCAGATCGATCAGGTTGATACCATCTCGAAGCGCAAGATTTGCAACGCGCCAGCCATCTCCGGTGCCAGCGGCAGCGGCAAAGACTTGCACTGTGCCAGGATCAATTTGCAAAAGCGCGGGCAAATCTGCCAATATTAGACGGGTTTCGCCGATATTCTGATCTGCTGCCGAGTTGGAAACACCCGCATCAGTCAATCTGGAGGCCAGCGGTTCCTGGCGAAACCAACCTGCGCCTTCAATGCGTTCAAAATCCAGAAACCTCTCAATTTCCGTTATGCGAAATTCTCCCTCTGCACGGGAAACAAAATCTCCAACCTGCAAATCGGTTGGACCAGAAATTCGGAACACTTTATATTTTTCGCGGCCGCGCACGGATTGCAAAAGCGCTAGATCGGCCAAACGCTTTGCCCCAGATGCCGATATCGAAATTGGCAGATCGACGACTGGAATAATCTGTGCATTCGCCCTTTGCAGACTTTGTTGGGTTCCCGTTTGATAATCGCGGGAAGGATCAAAATGCCGAATACTGATGCCGCGCGGCAATTTACCTTCGGCGGACCTTACCGTTCCCGGGCGCTCGACAGATTTTCCGTCCACCGCCGCAATTTCAGAACTGCTTTGTGCCACGCCGCTAAAGGGATACCAATCGACCAATTTCAACGATTCACCATCGGGCCGGACATAAACCGGCATGATATTTGTGATCGGGTTAAGGGCGGCGGCGATATCATTGCCATGAACAGCATAGCCACCGATTTGTTCTAAACTACGCCCGTTATCATTCCGTCGGACACGGAATCGAAAATGGTGGATACCGAAACCGGCGTTTCGCGCTCAAACACCTCGAACGTCAGCGACGGTATCCGGTTGCCGTAATCGGCGAGCTGCAATCCTTCAAATACGGCATAGGCAATACCGCGAAAAGCCGGGCAATTGGCAGTGCCTACCGCCGAAGCGATTAGCGGATCGAGCTGTTGGTCTTCGTGTCCTGCATAAAAGCGGAATTGGGTGTCAGTTTTGAAATCCCCAGCCGCCCCGCGGAGCAAATTGCCATCGGCCCAGATCCGGCCCACCCGCAACGCAGTACGGCTCGACAGGGCCACCGCGAAACTTGCGGAATAGCTGTAATTGATCGTCGCCGGCCGGTTTTTCCCCCCTCCACTCTTATTGCGGGTTTCGATGAGATCGGTGGACCAAATGACCGTCCCGGCCACGCGCATGGCCCCGAATATGGCCGGAATTTGCGAACCGTAGCTGGACGTCTGGATTTGCAGTTCTTTGATGCGGGGGCCTTCACGGCTTTTGCCCGGCCCAGAATTGCCTGGTCGATTTGCTGGCCAATCAGCGCCCCGATGGCGCTTCCGATCGGACCACCCACCGCCGCGCCTGCGACCGAAAGAATCAATGTTGCCATGATGTTGGACTTTCTAAAGTCGCCAAAGTGCGAGTAATGGCCAGCCAATCGGATCAGGGGTATGGACTACGCGCCGCAGCCCTGCATGGGCGTGCACCCATCCATTGCTGGCGCGGACCATCAGGTGAAACTGGCGATCAAATAGAATGGCCATGGCGATATCGCCGTCACAAGTTCATTCGTTTTAACCGACGTAAATCCGGCAGACTCGAAAAATTGCTCCAATCGCTCCCGATAATCACCACGTAGAGTGTAATCGGCGGGTGGCTCACACGGCATTGCATTGTCGCGCAGGCAATGGGCGATCAGGCCGACGCAATCGAGCGCGCCGCCCGGTATTCGTCCATGCAGGCGAAATGGTGTTCCAATCTGTTGTAATGCGCTCGCGGCCAATCCTTGCGCCATCATCCAGCGCCGGGATAGCGGGTCAACAAGTCGTTGCCTGGCAGATGCGGCTCTCCCCGAAAATTCACCATATTGGCAAATCTTGTGCTACAACTATCTAGAGTTTTGGTACATCCTTCGACCACTTCCACCCTTACAGGCGTCTCGATTGCAAAGCGGGGATGCTCGACCAAAGTCAGCGAATGGGAAATCATTACCCAAAATGTCTGAGGTCGATCCACAATTGGCACCCTCGAGCCAGCGCAGAGTCCCAAATGCATAAACGTCCGCCGGCAATGTGGTTCCAGCGGCCAGATTTGCGGTTTCGCCATTTAGGGAAATAACAGTCAATTCGCGGACGAAGCACATCCGGTTTAGCCCGCATTCCGCACCACAAAACGCCGCCCTGCATGTAGGTGTCGTAAATGGGGCGGCGGGGCCATCCAACCGGGCTCCGGGTCCGTTAAAGACGGTTTCAAACTGATCTCCAGACCATGATATTGTGCCGAGGCGCCCCGATGCCAATGGCCGGATCGGCAAATTGGGCTCAGTCCAATCAAAACTGAAGACAGAAAGACCGGCACCATCCCATCGCCCCGCCTCCATATCCCGGATCGTGAAGGCATTGGCGGTAAGTGCGCCGCGAACATCAAGGCCACCTTCTTCCAACCCCATTTTTTCGACGATGCTAGTAGGCTCCATGCCGGGAGACGCGCGCATGAGCAGCCCGCCGACCTCTATGTCGCGATCATGCGAGGTGAAGCCCAGTGTTACGCCGTCGCGCCGCTCCAGCCGCCAACCATAGGCAAGCGAGGTAACGGGTTTTGCGAGAATTTCCTCGATCATACGGCTTCCTTGATTTCGACAAGGACTACGCTGGCGATATCGCCCGCTGCAAAAGTTGCACGGCCAACGTCAAGGCGGTCATCGGCAAAGCGGACAGGGACATCGAACAGAAAACCGGCCGAAATCGATGCTCCCGCAGGAGGCGCAATGTCGAACTGCACAATTCCGGTTGCCGCCAGTTGCCACGCCGACGTCGCCACACCGCCCACCGCCACCACCACCGAACCGGCAACCGGCCGGGTGATCCGGCGCGATCTGGTGCCGGGTGCAACGCCATAATGTTTGACCAGCGCAAAGGCGGTCGCAACGCCATTGCCCGTCCCCAATATCTGGTCGTTCATCGTCGGCGCGGCCCCTGTTCCACTTGAACTATGGTCCAACGGATCGGTAAATCGAAAGCCGATTGCCGGGCCCATGCGCGCGCGGAAAAAGGCGATGAGCGTTTGCAGTTCGGCCTCCGACCGGATTCCCGGTGCTACGTCAAAACTCAACTGTGCGTCAGCCCAATCGGCGTTCCGCCTTTCATGCCCCGATAGCGTTGTAATCACCTGTGTCGAAAAAGACGCGCTCACCTCGGCGCGCGCTCCGATTTCGATGGGGAAGTTAATATCATCAAATGCGCGCATATCCGGGCTATCCTCGCCTATGGTAAAATGGGTGAATCCGTCGCGCGCAATTTGGGGCAGCGCCCAGATAAAGACTTGCGCCGTGCCGCGTGTCCGCGCCGCTTCGGCAGCATATTCGATGTCGCGCCATTGCGTGTTGTCTTGAGGTTGCAAGACAAAGCCGGAGAAATAATGCTGTTGCATCACGGGGTATCCCAGCCGCGCTTCCATTTCTGGAACCGCGCGGGTGGTGGCACCGTGATTTCCGCTGGTAACCCAGTCATAATCTTCCAATTGCAGCACATCAAAGGCAGGCGTCGCCCAACCGATGGGGACATTTGCGCGTTTGGCTTCAACGGCTTCGGAATTGAGAACCGTCGGCAAATAAACCAGCAAATGGCTGGTGAAGGGCGCGGTTCCTGCCTCGTCCTCCACTGCCGCAACCAAAGCCGCCGTAGAGGCCGAGAGCAATTCTCCTGCCCGGTCCAGCATAGCGTTTTGCGCCACCGTCTTTGCTCCCCGAATATCGGGGATCGAAACCGAAAGCGCGCCAAAGGCCGCAGTTGCCGCCGCATCATACAGGCAGATGCGGTGATCGGGCGTGATCCACCACCATGGCTCACCGACCTGGAATTTTACCGGCAATCCGGCCAGCTTCTGGATATAGGCAAACGCCCGCCCCACCGCCTGCAAATACCCCATGGCCCCGGCATGGGCGGGCGACAGCAACGTCGAAGGCGGCACCCAACCCGTCAACGCCGGATCGCCATTTTCGGCCCGCTGTTTCCAGTCATTCCAGCAATTGGCGTCGAACAGTTCATAACTGAGCGAAAAGATCAGATCATATCCCGCCAACTTTGCCCGATTGGCAAAATCCAGATGCCAAGCGCGGCATGGCGTGTTGAGTGCGCCGCCGGTAAGGCTCACATTATGCCCGCCACTTAAGGGTTCGAGCCGGTAGTAATGGCTCATCCCCACATAATGGTTGATCGTCTCGCGGTAGCCCAGACCGCGAATTTGCCGCAACAGTCGCGCCGGTGTCTGGTTATAGGCATCGTCATAGCCGGTCGCCATTTTCAGCGCATGTTCGGGAACCATGACATCGCCCGTTTTCAGCATCACGCCTGCCCCGTCGCAGCGGATTTGGGATAGTTCCACCCAGCCTTCAACAGCGCTTACGAAGTCGCCGGGAAGTGCGGTGTAGCCCGGGGGGGCAAGCGATATGAACATGCGGTCGATATCACCCGCAAACACCGGATCGGCTTCAGCGGGCAGCAAATATCCGCCTTGCAACTGGCTAAATGGCAGCGTGATGATGGCATCGGTGGATGTCCCCACAGCATAGTTCCACAGCCGCACGTACCAGCTTTTCAACTGCCCGTTTTCGTCACGCCCTTCAATAGTCAGCGTTGGCCCGTTGATCACATCAAGCGGCAAAACGCCGTCCGATTGCCAGCGGAATTTGGCGGTCAACCGCCGGTAATCGCGGTTGGTTTCATAAGCGAGGAGCGGGTGATCCCATGTGTCTTCGCTTTCCCAGATCAGCCCCGCAAGATCATCGCTTCGGTAAAACACCGCATCGACGCGGAGTGATTCAGGGCCAGTGCTAACGACCGAAGCCATCATCGGGCGCGGAAAATTCAGTGTCCAGAAACGTGGATCAAAGCGCATCACAGGCACGGTCTCCTGCGCGCGGCGATTTTCGCATAGCCAATATCCCATGGCTCAATCCCCTGCCCGTTCGAGTGCATCGCGCACCGCGCGCGCCACATGCCGCGAAGACCGGCGCAGTGAGTCGGGGGCACTGCCCCGGCCACTGTCCGAGACGCGGATGGTCAAGTTGATGGGTGCAGAAGGGCGTGCGCCAAAGGCTTCAACCCGACCAGCACTCGACGGCACAAACAATTCGGGGCCGTTTTCACCCACACGATAGGCGCGACCCGGCGAGACCGGGCCGCCCGTTGCCCGCCCCGGAGAACCGCCAAACAGGCTCAGCAAGGATGGCCCCAGTGATGCAAGCAGGCCGCCAATTCCGCCGCCCGAACTGCCCCCGCTTTCACTGCCACCGCCCAAGCTTTGCAACCCCGCCCGAACCGCGGAACTGGCAATTTCAGACAGCACGGAAAGAGCCACTCGGCGCAAGTCTTCAAAGCCGAACTTGCCCCGTTGGAGCGCGCTTAACAGGCTGTTTTCCAGCAGCCTTCCGGCGCGCTCTAATCCAGCCGAAAATGGCCCGTCAAGCTCCGCCCGCATCGCCGCGACGTCACGCGAGAAGCCTTGTGTATCGGCGCGCACCGAGACGACAAGCCGTTCAATTTCCTCATCCATCGGGATATTGCTCCATCAATTTGTGCACGGTCGCTTGGTCGGCGCTGGTATCAGGTGCGACAAAAGCACCCAGCATGGCGGCAAGTTCAGCGGGCGTTGCCGCCCAGAATTCGGAGGGCCGCCAGCCGAGAAGCACCGCGGCTTGCCCTGAAAGGCGCACCGCCATTTCGGCAAATGTCATTGCCCTGCCAAAATCTGACCCAGCAGTGATTTCAGCGCCGGCGTTGCTGCGACCAGCCCGTCAGCGGTTATATCTTCCGCATAGGCTTCACGGGTGATTTCTGCATCGTCGGCGTCGCGGCAATGCCAGAATAGCCCCACCATTTCCGCGAGCTTCAACTGGCCAGCCGCTGCCCGTTCGACGAGCGTAAACAGTGGCCCCAATTCCTCTTCGGCTGCAACCAGCGCGGAAAAAGTCGGGCGCAGTTTATGCCCCGCAATGCAAACCTCGCCGCGCGCAGCATTGGCCGCCGCCGTCATAGCGTCACCACCTCGCCCGAACTTTCCAGAGCCAGCGTGTAACTGCGTTCACCGTTGAAATCCCCTGCATAATCGAGCCGCGCCACGAGGAATTTGCCGCGCAGTCGCTCACCACTTTCAAAGCTCAGCTCATAGTCATCGAGCACACCCGACAGCGCATTGGTCTTGATACGCGTCTCAGCGGTCGACCCGGTAAACACCCCAGCGCCCGATACCGATACCGAACGCACACCCGCGCCGGACAGCAGATCGCGCCAACCGCCCGAACCCTTGTTGGTGATGACAACGGCATCGCCATTGATGCTCAGCTGCGTCGTCCGCAGCCCCGCGACCGTTGTGTAAACCGGGGGCACGGCCCCGTCGCCGACCTTTAACAGGAAGGCACTTCCCTTTTCTGCGGGCATGGATATGATCTCCTTTACTGGACAACTCTTGGGAGAGGTTGGTCGCCATGTTGCTTTCAATGTTGCTTGCAGGGGCAATGGTATCGCCGCCTGCGCCAAAGCCGGTCGATGCCGGACAATGTATGTTGCTGGTGAGCCGTGCGGCCCCGGTTGGTGCGCCGATATTTGGTCGCACAGAGCCGAGTAAAACGTTGCCGGAAAAGGCAGTTCCAACGTTTGAACCGGCGGTGCAATCACCCCGATGCAAATCCGAATTACCCGGAAAGCTCAAACGGAAGAAAAACCAGCGGTTATCTTAACCCGCCAGCATCCTGACACGATATTCTACCAAGGCAGCCATTGGCCCTGTCGGATCGCGCGACACCAGTTGCCGCAAGAAAACGCAGCTGGCGATTCGCCATCCAAGCAGGTCACGCGGCAGCGCCGCCATCGCATCCTCGGCGTGGCCTGCCAATTGCTGAAGCCTGGTTGGCTGTTCGCCATCGTCCCACAGCGTCAACGCCAGCCGGACCTCGCGGCCCGTTTGCGTCTTCGTACCCCAATCGGTGGATAGCCTGTCGGCAACCGCGATATAAGGAAAGGCCGCGCGCGGCGGCGGAATATCAAACACTCCGCTTAGCGTCGCCGAAAGCGCCGGGTGCGCTTGCAACGCCGCAACAACCGCAGATTGCAAAACCAGTGTCGCGTCGCTCATCGCCAGAAATTCCTCAATCTGATATCTTTAATCATTCGCTGTTTGAGGCGTTTTCCAATGAGCCGGATGCCACCACCAAAATGCTCGACGCCGATGTCGAACGGCAGTTGTCGCAACGCCATTCGTTCGATCACACTTCGTTGCGCGTTACGTGCCTGTTCCTCTGCGCGCTGGATCAATGCTTCAAGCATCAGCGCGCCTCCTGACAGGTGAGCACCATGCGCGCCGGATCGCGCGGATCGCTGAGCACGCCGCGCACGCCAAGGAATTTTCCGCGCCACACCAGCCGGGTCCGCATGTCTATCCCCTCGCGCTTTCGCATCGTCACTTGCCAGCGCGGCAATGCTGAAAGGCTATCCGCTGCGGCGAGATCGGCGGGGACCATAGGCATCAATGAAGCCCAGGCCGCGCCGTCATAGGCATAAGCGCCTACGGCTCCGCCAAGAGCGTCCCGGTTTCCCAGACGACGTTCGATGGTGACACGCTCGCGGAGCGTGCCGGAAAATTCTGACATTGGGGATTCCTCCAGCTAAGCCAATCGTACCCGACGCCACGGCCTGAGCAGCGCGGCCACGGCATCGGGCATTCCGCCATCGCCCGGATCATCACGGTGCGCGTGGTAATGCGCGGCAAGGCGCAATACGCCCAGCCGGATGGCTTCGGGGAGGGCGGCCCAGCTTCCCGCCATTCCGGCCTGGTAAGCCAGTTCCACCCTCCCCGCCGCACCCGGCTGATTCACCCGTAGCCAGCCATCGCCGCGCCCATCGACATCAATGGCAAAAGCGCCGCTGGCGAGCGCGAAGCTTGCGCCTTCAGCCGGGATTCCTGTTGCACCACTGGCCACCACAAACGGGCTGCCTTGCAATCGCTGCCAAGCGGATGATGCGGGTAAAATTTCACGCGCATCGCGGCGGATCAGGATCAGCCCCAAATAGCGTTCGGCCTGCGCCAGCGCCGCCAGCAGGATCGCCGCCAAGGGCGCGTCCTCTTCTTCGTTTTCCAGGCGCAAATAGGCCTTCGCCTCGTCCAGCATCGCGCCGTCGAGGCTGAGCGGATCGATGCTCAGCATGGGTTCTAGTCCTTATTCTAAGGGAGCTAAATTAGGGACAGTATATAATTAAATCGAAGGAACGATTGGTTTCGGGCGGACATCGGATTTAGGGTCCGGACCCATTAAGAATGCTTTCGAGGTTTGAGGCCATTTTGTTCAGTGCAAGGCGGCAAGCGACGGGAATATGTCGATATTTCCTAGCTTGCCAACGCAGCAATGGACAAAATGGGGCAAATCCGAAGGACGTAAAAATGGCTTCGATCTCGACGCAAAATGACCTTGCGGATAGAATGACTATCGGCGGCGGCCATTTTACGTCGATATCTTTGCCATTTTGCCGCCTCGAAAGCAATCTTATGGGTCGGACCCTAATTATAAACTGTCCCTAATTTAGTGGGTTGGGTTAGATCACCCGCCGCCCCATGGCGGTCAGATTGGCCTTCATGGTCACGGCAGAACCCGCCACTTCGCTGCGGAATTGCAGCTGCACCGTGCCGCCGGTGGCACCGACGGCGACAATGAAACTGGCGGTAACAGGAACATTGGTGTTGGCAGCGCGGACAGCCGAGGTCGCTCCTGTCGTTGCATTGTCGGCAATCTGTTCGGTTCCACCTAATGTGGTCGCAGAGATATTGGCAACCGTTTGGCCAATTACCGAACCAGACGGAATATCGAGCGCCACCGCTATACCCGTCGTCGTTGCTGCGGCTGTGAAAGCACCGATCACTTTGAACCAAATAGGTGGTATTCGCCGATGCCGCGAACGACAGGCCCGTAACTACCGCCAGTGTCGTCGTGCTGTTGGCGACATCGACCGCCAGTTTCTGCCATATCCACGGATCGCTACCTCCGCCGCCTGCCTCGCTTTGCTTGGCCAGCGGCACATGAGCATTGGCTGCCGTGCCAACGGTCAGCCGCGCCTCGTCGGTGATCAGATAGACTTCACCGGTTTTGAGGGCATTGCCCGTCGCCGCCGCATCAATCTGTGCGCGCGTTCCGCGTTTGTGGGATAGCGAGGGCATGGCCTAGAACGTCCCGCAATCCACATCGCCGACGGCTAGCGTGACAAAGGCGTTGCCCGCATCCTTGCTCCACGCCATCGATGTGTTCATCCGCACCACACCATCGGTGCCGTTTGTTCCCCAGATATAGCCAGAGGTTCCACCGGCAACGACCGCCGCCTTCTCGTCAAGATCGGAAGCCGGAATGTTGAGCGCGGTTTTAAAAGCGTCGACGGTGATCTTGCCTTCCTTTTGTCCGCTTGCAGACGCATCGTGCAGGATCAGGAAATCTGCCGCGCCATCAACGGCCGCAATGGTGGTCAGGTCGTCAATGGCTGGAACAACGGGCAGCTTTGCAGCAGCTCCTGTCGCCACGTGCAGCGTGCCGCGATCCGTGGTGAAATGCACTTCCCCTGCCAGCATCGAGGCAGTGGGCAAATTGGCCTTGAGGCCGCGTTTGATTTGAATTCTGGGCATCATAAATCCTTTGGATATAGAAAGGGTTTCGCGCAGAGACGCAGAGTTTCGCAGAGGACGCAGAGAGTTTTACCCGAACCGAAAGCTCACCCCATTTTCGTAGGTGGAGACTTGGACGATTCGATCAGTTTAGAAGCGGCTTCGCCGCCTTTGCTATTTCTCTGCGTCCTCTGCGAAACTCTGCGCCTCTGCGCGAAACAAAAACTCAATTAAAAGTCCCGCCATCGATCACTTCAGCAACCGGGCCTTCCGGCCCCGGTGGCCCTGCTTCTACCCGGCGGGCCGATAAGGGTGGCGACAGGGGTGAGTGGAGGGGAGACAATCGCCCCTGCCGCCAAGCTCGCATCCGGTCCGCGCCAATGCAGGCGACAACGGCCGGATCGGGCTGTCTGAATTGGAGCGCAATCATGCCGACACCGATTGGCGCAGGCGGATCGCGATGCTGTCCGTTACGATCACCCCGCCCGCCACTTCCAACCGCGCATCGGCAACATAGGTGCCGGGTAACGAGACTGGCGGAAACGAGCGCGGGGATGGTCAATGTCCAGCCCGCCGGGATGTCTCCCGATGCTGGCCGTGACGGACATAACAAAGCTCGCCGCAAAAGGCGCATCCGCCGAAGCCTCCGTCCGCCCTGGCGAGGATCGGCTTCATCGCTGCGCTGATAGCGGATACATCTGCCGGATCACCGGTGACAGCATCGAGCGCGAGGCTAATCGTTTCGCCGCGTTGGTAGGTGTAGGGGGTCATATATTTTTTATGTATTTAGTTTGAAAGTTAAGGGGTTTATGTGTTAGTTTTTTTTTTTTTTTTTTTTTTTTTTTTTTTTTTTTTTTTTTTTTTTTTTTTTTTTTTTTTTTTTTTTTTTTTTTTTTTTTTTTTTTTTTTTTTTTTTTTTTTTTTTTTTTTTTTTTTTTTTTTTTTTTTTTTTTTTTTTTTTTTTTTTTTTTTTTTTTTTTTTTTTTTTTTTTTTTTTTTTTTTTTTTTTTTTTTTTTTTTTTTTTTTTTTTTTTTTTTTTTTTTTTTTTTTTTTTTTTTTTTTTTTTTTTTTTTTTTTTTTTTTTTTTTTTTTTTATATGCATCTCCATCGATAGGATTACAATATGTTTTTTTTTTTTTTTTTTTTTTTTTTTTTTTTTTTTTTTTTTTTTTTTTTTTTTTTTTTTTTTTTTTTTTTTTTTTTTTTTTTTTTTTTTTTTTTTTTTTTTTTTTTTTTTTTTTTTTTTTTTTTTTTTTTTTTTTTTTTTTTTTTTTTTTTTTTTTTTTTTTTTTTTTTTTTTTTTTTTTTTTTTTTTTTTTTTTTTTTTTTTTTTTTTTTTTTTTTTTTTTTTTTTTTTTTTTTTTTTTTTTTTTTTTTTTTTTTTTTTTTTTTTTTTTTTTTTTTTTTTTTTTTTTTTTTTTTTTTTTTTTTTTTTTTTTTTTTTTTTTTTTTTTTTTTTTTTTTTTTTTTTTTTTTTTTTTTTTTTTTTTTTTTTTTTTTTTTTTTTTTTTTTTTTTTTTTTTTATACGCGTCACGCAAGAGCGAACGCCGGGGGTTTCTCCATATGCGGCTCTCGTCTGAATCTGACATGTTTTTTTTTTTTTTTTTTTTTTTTTTTTTTTTTTTTTTTTTTTTTTTGGATCTCTTTTTCTCCCCTCTCCCCTTTTTTTTTTTTTTTTTTTTTTTTTTTTTTTTTTTTTTTTTTTTTTTTTTTTTTTTTTTTTTTTTTTTTTTTTTTTTTTTTTTTTTTTTTTTTTTTTTTTTTTTTTTTTTTTTTTTTTTTTTTTTTTTTTTTTTTTTTTTTTTTTATAAAAAAAAAAAAAAAAAAAAAAAAAAAAAAAAAAAAAAAAAAAAAAAAAAAAAAAAAAAAAAAAAAAAAAAAAAAAAAAAAAAAAAAAAAAAAAATCTCAAATCTCCAATACCTCTCCCTGGGAGAGGATATGGAGCCTTGGCGGCTTGCCGCTTAGGCGGAGTTGGTGAGGGGTTGTGGATTGTCGATGGCGCACAACCCCTCACCCGGTGCGACTAATTCGCTTGGCTCATAAGTCTCCCGACCTCTCCCACTGGAGAGGTCAACTCACCGCAATCTTCAGCAGCTTGATCGCTTCCGAATTTGAAACCGCCCCGCCCAGCCGCTTGGTGGCGTAGAAATTGACATAGGGTTTGTTCGAATAGGGATCGCGCAGGATATTGGTCTCGCTGCGTTCTGCGATCAGATAGCCGGCCTTGAAATTGCCAAAGGCAATCGGCAGGCTGTTTGCCGCCACATCGGGCATATCTTCGCTCTCGACCACCGGATAGCCGAGCAGCGTATCGGGCTGTCCCGTCACCAGCCCCGGCGTCCAGATAAACGCGCCGTCTGCGGTCTTGAACTTGCGGATCGTGGCGAGCGTTGCAGAATTCATCACCCACACAGCCCCCTGGCGATAGGGCGCGCGCAAAGCATGAACCAGATCGAGCAGCTTATTTTCCGGATTGGTCGCGGGTAATGCAGCAGCAGCTCCCGACGCAACATATTGCAGCTGGCCGAAAGCGCGTGTGTTATCGTTGGTTGCGGCGGTGGTGTAGGTCAAGAAGCCCTTGGGTTTATCCACCCCGTCACCATTCACAAAGGCCGTCCCTTCGGACTTGGCAAATTGCGATGAAATTTCATCGGCCAGCCAGGCCTCGACATCAAATTGCGCGTCATCGAGCATCGCCTGCGTCGCCGCCGGATTGGCATAAAGTTCGCCGAACAGGGCACGATTTCGTTGAAGGTGGGTGTATCGGTGGTTGGCCGTGCCGCAACTTCCGAAGCCCAGCCAGAAGCCACGCCATTGGTCGTTACCAGCTTGCGATAACCGGCGCAGCCCACGCGCACCACATTGGCGACCGCACAAATCGGAGAGATCGATTTCAGCGTCGCATCGATCTACCTCGTCAATTTCCTTGGGCACCGCATAGCCGCCGTCTGCCGCCACATTGCCGGCAAAGCTTTTCAGTTCGACCTCGCGGCCATGCGCAAGAAGCCATCGACAAAGGCACTTCGCGCCGGATCGGCAATCGCTCGCTGCCCGCCAATTGCGGCCTGGCAACCGGTTCAGCGGCAACACCCGCCGCATCAAATGCCGCCTCCAACGGGTCGGCTTTTACTTCATAGTCCATGTTATTCTCCATATTTTTCCTCTCCAGTGGGAGAGGATACGAAGCCTTGGCGTTGGAAACGCTTAGCGCAGTTGGTGGGGTTGTGCCCTGTCTGTTATATAGGTTTCGTGTCTTTTTACAGAATCCACCCCGGTTTATGGGCTAGTGCATAAAAATATTTAATTCCGACGTATTAAAAAGTCATTTTTTGGAATTAGCAATTGAGCAATTTGAGAAAGCGAAAGTTATTTTAGCTTTTCATTGCGTAAATCTTTTATCGAATGATATAAGTTAAAACTATCGACATAAAACATTGCTCTTTTTTTGGTCATTATATGATTATTACAATCAGATATGATTTGAGCAATCACAACCCCACGGGCTGAAACCCGTGGGTGCTTAATGGTGTACCATTGGTGTGAGAATTATGACCTTACGTCACATTCATTAGAATATAAATAATAATTTTATTCTACGGCCAGCACCCGCGCGAGCGGCTGCATGGGATGGTTGACGATGCTGACCTCGATCAGATCGAGATCAGTAAGTTCACGATATGTTCCTTGTTTTTTTTGCCTGACGCGGTAGCCAAAGGACAGCCCTGCTCCGTCCGCCACTGGCGGAGCATCCGCATCCATTTGCGCGATCACGCGCAAGCCCGTGCGCGTCTTCCTCAAGTCGCTCGATAAAGCCGATGCGGCGAGCGCGATCATGTTGCCAACAGCAAAGGCAACCCCGCCTTGGCAGCCCGCGCAAAGGCCCCTTTGCGGACGATATCCCCGCCCTTGTCGGGCCGGTCAAAAATGGCGGCATAGCCGGCGAAACGCATACCTTGAGCAGATTGAGCCGTCATTGCGACACCAACCCGCCCAGCCCCAGCTTGAACGCCAGCCCAATCACCAGCAGTGCGAGCACGCCGCGAACCAGCCACTCGATCACCGCCTTACGCGCCGATTTCTTTGCATCGCGCCAGGCCGAGAGCAACTCGCGCAGATCGGCCATATCTTTGGCCGCACTTTCATCGGCAAGGCCCAGATGCGCGAGCGCGCGGGCAGGCACCGGTTTGGGAGGCCTGCTCGAGCAACTCGGCAAGCTTATCATTCGTGATTTGCATTTTGGGTTCCTGTGCGCCCACTTGGGCAGAGGGTTATTCGCTGGAAAGGTCAGCTTCGGTCAGATCGGGCAAATCTTCCGGCTTTGGATAGACAACAGGCTTAGCGCCATAGCGAGCTTTCAACGCATGGTCCCGGCGGTCATCGCAATTTTCGTTCGGATCAAATTGATCGGGATAATCGAACTCGTACCGAAAACTGGCCATCCACAATTTCATAGCGCAAAGCTTCCCAACGACGCCCAGCGTCCTTGATATACCACAAATCCTCCACAGCTTCGTCAAACTCACGACTTGTCCTGAGGTATACCACCCGATTGCCTTCATCATGAAAGGCACTTGGAGCCATCCACATTTCGCGAACTTCGACATATGCAAATGCTCCATTCGGATCGCCATCGATCATCGTATGCCAACGCCTGACCGATCCGCGCCAAATGCTTGTTTTCTTCATCGGTCATTTTACGATCCTTTTGCTTTTGTTCGGGAATTTCTGCCTGTGCTCTTTCCCATCGATGTAATAGCGAATCTCGATTATATCGGGTCTTTTGGATGAGCCCGCATAATAGCCCTGAATGTCGACTTAGACCTTTTTGCCAGCTTTCAAAGTGCTCCGCCATTGATTTTCAAGCTTGGCATAGCCACTGCGGTTGAAATTTGCATCCTGTGCAAAGAGATTGATGGCCTCTTTCGGCCCGCCAAATTGTCGCCCGATAAAATGCCCGCCATGATCGCTATCCAGACGATTCGGCCCACCCTCGTCACGCTGGGCATTTGGGTCACGTCTTTGTGAGCTATCAAGGCGTAGCTCTCCGCGCGCCCTGACCGTCCTGTTCTGCTGATCCAATTCAAAATGATAGCCATTGGCTTGGACTTTTCTGGTTTTGGGTGTTGTGACGGCGGTGGGCGAGGCCCCTGAAATTTTGGGAAGCCTTGATTTGACAACTTCTCGTTTTGGTTGCTGTACCTTTGGAATTCGTTTTTTGGGGTCAGTCCGATCCCACGATCCGTTTGTCCCGCCGCCACCGCCAAAACTACCGCCGCCCTTTGGCTTAGGATCGCCCCACGAACCGGGCACTCCGCCACCGCCAAAACTACCGCCGCCTCCATAGTGACGGCCCTGTCCTTCGCGAGCGAACTGACCATCTTCGTTATCGTGCCAAGGATTAAATTTCAGCTCATATGTATTTGTTTTGTTCTTTACGAGAGCTTCCGAATTTGCGCGGCCTTTCAACGGCGCAAAACCCGCCATCTCCCGCTTCTCATCCGGCGTCAGGAAATCCGCCGCGCTCACCTGCGCCCAAAGCCGTTCGCGATCTTCGCTGATTGCGCCCACCTGATCGGTATCGACGGTGAGCGAAAGCCCCGCAAACCAGGGCTGCAACCCTTCGGACAGCGCCCCCAAAATCTTGCCCGCCAACGGCAAGATCGTCTGGTGCCACAACGCCTTGTTCGCCTCGCGGTAATTGGCATAGGTCGCATCCCCCGGAAGCCCGAGCAGCACCGGCGGCACTCCGAATGCAAGCGCGATGTCGCGCGCCGCCGCCGCCTTCAATCCGGCAAAATCCATGTCCGCAGGCGACATCGACAGCGCCTGCCATTTCAGCCCGCCTTCGAGCAGCAAGGGCCGCCCTGCATTCGCTCGGCCCGAAAATTGCGCGGCGAGTTCGTCTTTCAACCGGTCAAACTGTTCGCCCGAAAGCACCTCCGCCCCTTCATGCACCAGCGCGCCCGAAGGCCGCGCGGCATTATCGAGCAGCGCCTTGTTCCATTTGGACGAAGCATTGTGGATCGCAATCGCCCCCGAGGCCGCGCCCAGACAGCCCAGGCCATAATGATCGTCGAGCGGGTGGTGCGTGCGGATATGCACCAGCTCGTTCGCCCCCAACCGCGTCACCGCTTCGCCTGCTTTATAGCGGAACGCTACAGGCCAGCCGCGCGCATCCGCCTCCACCGACACCCGTTCGGGGCGGAGAGCATAAAGTTCGCACAGCGATCCATCGGGGGCGGTCAAGCAGCTGCACATAGCCATTGCCGTGGAGCAACAATTGCGCGGCAAGCGTTTCCAACAAAGATTGCCCGCCGCTTGTCGCGTTGATCAGTGCCAGCGCCGCATCATCGCTGGCCGAGAGCGGCACAGAAGCCACCCCTTCCGCCACCAACCGCACCGCGCGCTGCGCGATCGGATTGTTCAAATAGCCCTCCCGCAATTGCGCTTCATAAGAGACAGGCCACTCACCCAAAGGCCCATTGGCGACCAATACAAAAGCGCCGCGAAAGCGCGACATGCGTTTTGGCCGGACGCGCCAAAGCACGCCCGGCTGACTTCCAGCCGAAGAGTTTCATTTTTTGGGTTTCCGTTTAAAGAGTTAGTTTCGCGGCTTGAAATAGCCAATAATGCAATCTGGAGTGCGAACGACGATTTGCGTATGGGATTTAGATGCAAAGCCAGCACCATCATAGAGTTGGCCGCCCTCGGTAAACATGCCTCGGACTGAATCCATCATCGTCACGCTACCTGTAATTGACAACATATGATGCAGATGATTTATTACGGCGCAGTCAAGGTAACGCAGCAAAAGATCACCGTTTGCGTCGCCTTTCACCTTCTTGTTTTTGGGTAGCGGCAGCCCGGCGAACCGTTGCTCGTTTACATATTCCTCATATGCAAATTGAACCAACTCCAAATCATTGCGATTGGTGAGATCAAGGCATTCACGTAAGTCAATTACTGCCCCTACCACCGCCGCCTCGGAAATATCGCCGCGTTCCGCCCGCCAAGTGGCATATTCCATCGCTCGCTGAGGATCGGATTCCCAAAAATAGATACCGTGTCCCAACCAATCAAATTCATTGGCGCTGGCGCTTAGCTGTGCATTTCCGGCAATTACTGCCTCGGCTACAGTCTTGTCACAACCGTGGAAACCCAAAACAAAAGACGTTGCGAGACGGCTCAACCCTTAGCTTTCGCCTTTATGGGAGGACCACCATATTCAGGGCGAAGCTGCCCTTCTTTGCGTGTATATCCCTGACGCAATTAAGGATCGCCTAGCCGCAGCAGGGCTAGCAAGGGCCTTTTTCGAATGGGCGATAATAGCCAATTTGATTGCAGCATTGCGTTCGGCGTGTGTCATACGGCTATTGTCCGCACAAGCCTGCTAAACGTCAAGTTAAAACGTTTCCATTTTGGAAACAGGTTCACAACCCCCGCACCCTCGGCTCCACGCCCCTCTTCCCCAACATCACCTCCTGCATCGCCCAAACCAGAGCATCGGCGCGATCCGGCGACCTTCCCGGCCCTTCATAGCCACCGCCTGAAATCATCCCGCACAACTCGTCTTCCAGTTCCGGAAACGCGCCGACATGAAACGCCCGCCCCGCCTCATACAGCGCCGCCACCGGTTCCGCCCGCGCCACCTTCCCCGGCTCGCATGGACCTTCTTCACCGGCATCGCCACATCCGCCGCACGCAGTGTAAAAACCACCATGTCGCCGCCTTGATTGGCCTCCGCGATCACGCGGTCTGCGCCCCAGGCCTCGGCGGCCCCCGCCACGGCCCGGGCCCAGCCTTCGGGGGAGCGGCCAGAGACCGAATGATCGGCCAGCACATAGGCCTTTCCGTCCACGCCCAAGCCCACCGCCACGATCCCGCAGGCATCGCCCGCTGCACTGGCCGGTGGATCAACGCCAATCACGATGCGCTTCATTTCGGGCATCGCATCAGCCCGGCAACGCTCAATCAAATCGCGTGACCATAGCGCGCCTTCGGCATCGTCCAAAAACTCACCCAGCAATTCCTGCCGACCCAACCGCGCATGGCCATAAACGGCGTGCATCGCCTGCCGGAAACTGGCCGGAAGGTGCGCGCGGTTTGCCTCCATTGCGCCCTTTGTAATCACCACGCCCGTTTCCTTGAGCAGCCGCCTTACCAGCGGCACTGCGCGCGGGGTGGTGGTGGCCATAAGGCGCGGAGTATCGCCCAAACGCATGGTCATGGACAAATTGTCCCAAGCCTCGGTTCCCCGCTCCCATTTGGCTACCTCGTCTGCCCAGGCGAGATGATGTTCGGGGCCGCGCAAAGCATCGGGTTCGCCGGCGGCAAATATATTCGCAATCGCACCACTTGGCCACGTCAGTCGCCGGAGTGTGGGTTCCCATGTCGGGCGCTGTTCATCGGGGGCAATCGCCAACAAGCCGCTTTCACCCTCGATCATGATCGAGCGCGCCTCGTGCAGCGTTGCCGCAACCAGCGCGATCCTCAACGAACCATCGGCCTCTGCGGCCGCACGAACCCATTCCGCCGCCATGCGCGTTTTGCCAAAACCACGCCCGGCCATGACAAACCAGCATCGCCAGTCTCCCTCCGGAGGGAGCTGATCATCGCGCGCCCATATATCCCAGTCATATTCGATCTTCCACAGATCTTCGGGCTTCCATTGTTTCAGCCATTTGGCCCGCTCAGTATCGCCGAGCAATGCAATGCGCTCGCCCTTACTGCGCGGCATAGCCATCGTCGTCACCCAGCCTTTTCCGCATCTCGGCAAAACGCGTTTCGATCCGCAGCCGCGCTTCTTTTGGGTCGCGTGCCCGCGATACCGTTTTCAGCGTTTCGCCACGAACCGAGGCGCGATGCGCCGCCAGCAAGATGGTGCCCAAGCGGATTTTCATCTGCCGTTGTTTGAAAGTATTGTCTTTCATATTGTTCGCAGGTGCACTTAGCGCCTGTGCCAGCAAATCTGCCTCCAGCCGTGCATAGCCTTCGCATAAAGCCGCGTGCCATTTGGCCCGGAACTCTTCTGATTTTTCGCGGCAGGCATAAACGGGGGATGTCGAAACTCCCGCCACTTTCGCCGAGGCTGAGACGTTGGCGGTTTGCGCCAAATGGGCGAGGAACGCGCGCTGGGCGGTTGCCCCGAATTTTTTCTGCTGTGTCCCCTCCATTTTACCGAACATCATGGCGTACCTCCTTTCGCACACAAAAAAAGCCGGTGGCGGCTCCTCCCGATGGAGAAAGCCGCCCCGGCTGCGAATCACATTTTCCCAATATCCCAAATAGTGCCTTAAAGGCGTTACGATGTCAATATATTTTTTCCAAATAGGTTATTTATTATTTTCATCGGACATCGAAAGAACGATGCGTCCGGCAGCTTTGCCCGCAAAAGCGGCGTTCATGGCGGCGGCAAAATCCTCGAAAGCATGAACGTGGGCGATGACAGGTTTCAAAGCGCCCGTGGCCGCCAGAGCCATCACGGCATCACGATTCCGGGCCGCAGCTTCGGGGCATTCCAGCGCCAGCCCCCGCATCTGAACCCCGATCAGGCTCGCACTTTTAAGCAAGGGCAGATTGGTTTTGAGCGCGGCTATCCCTGCCGGAAAGCCGATCACCAAATGCCGACCATCATAGCCCAAGGTTCGAAACGCAAGCTCGGTGGCGTCACCGCCGACGGGATCGAAGACGACGTCGATGGCCTTTCCGTCATTGGCCGCCTTCACCTGATCTCGCCAGTTCGCAGCCCCTGTCGTCACCACCGCATCGGCACCTCCTGCCAACGCCGCGGCCTGCTTTTCGGGCGACGAGGCTGACGCAATCACCCGTGCGCCCAGATGCTTGCCCACTTGAACGGCGGCAAATCCTGTGCCGCCCGCTGCACCCAGCACCAGCAGGGTTTCGCCCGGCTGCAACCGGCCCCGATCGGCCAGCGCGTAATAGGCCGTCTGGTAATTCACCGGAAACACTGCTGCCTCGGCAAAGGTCAAGCCACCGGGCATGTGGCTTACACTCCGCGCTGGCAAATTGATCGCCTCGGCAAAAGGGCCGCCAAGGGCACTGCCGAACACTTTGTCGCCGACCGCAAAACCCGCCACGTCTTCGCCAAGCTCAGCGATCACGCCCGCATATTCGCTGCCCGGAATGAAGGGCAACGGCGGCTTAAACTGATAGTCGCCCATCGCGGTGAGGACATCGACATAGGAGACGCCCGCCGCTTTAATCGCGATCCGTACCTCGCCTGCTTTGGGCGGGCCGGGATCATGGGCGCGGATTGCATAGCTTTCGGGCGGGCCAAAGCCATCGGCCATGATAGCGCGGGGCATCAATGCTGCCCCCCGTCGCACCGGATCAGGCGTTCCCGTGACATTGACTGAGGCCGGGCTGGCGAGGAACAGAGCGGCGGTGATGATGTCTTGCGGATCGGCAGGGCGTCCGCGCGGGTTAGGCGTCTTCACGCGCCCCTCCTCGCTCCATGCTTTGGCAATGTCCGTTAGGAATGGCCCGGGCGACAGCGTGTTGACCCGCACCTTTGGCGCATATTCGGCCGCCATGCTGACCGACATCGCATTGAGCGCCGCTTTGGATGATCCATAAGGGATTACTTGTGGGAGCGGCATGAGCGCGCCGGTGGAGGACACATTGATGATGCAGCCACCGTCGCCGTCATACATCCTTTTGGCCACTTGGGAGGCAAGGCGGAATGGTCCTTTGAAATTCAGATTCAAAACCGAATCGAACAATGCCTCGGTCACCTCATGGCTCGGCATGCGCGGCCCCATGCCGGCATTGTTGACGAGAATATCGACACGGCCAAATTCGGCATAAGCCACTTCGATCAACCGGTCGATCTCGTCCCAGCGTCCGGCATGACAGGCAACGGCAAGCGCCCGGCGCCCCAGCGCGCGACATTCCTCGGCCACCGCCTCGCACGCCTCAAGCTTGCGGCTGGCGATGATCACGTCGGCACCGCGTTCGGCAAAAGCCTTCACCATTTGATAGCCCAACCCGCGCGAACCGCCGGTGACCAGCGCGACTTTGCCGGTGAAATCGAACAGCGGGTCCATAGTCATTCTCCTAACAGCTGCTTGGCATAGGCTACCGATGCGGCGAGCCGATCCTTGGGGTTCTCACCCGCCTCGGCCCGCGCCAGCATCGGCAATTCGATGCCCATGGTGATGTCGGCGGGAATGCCGCAACGATCTCCGCCAAGGGCAGTTCGCCGTCACCCAGCGCCAGCCGGTTGTGCCGCGCCTCTTCGCCATAGCTGGCATCGATGGGTTTGACGGGCACATCGCATAGCTGCAGGTAGGTGACCAGCGCCGGGTCCTTCGCCGCAACATCGGCAGGCGTTCCGCCCGAGCGCGACAAATGCATGGCATCGACCATCACACCGAAACCCGGCTGGCCCACCGCGCGCACCACCTGCGCCGCCGCCGCCAGCGTGCCGATCACCATCCCCGCCATATATTCAAGCGTTGCCGCCATACCCCGCGCCGCCGCCATTTCAGCGAACTTGCCAAGCTGATCGGTGCTGCGGCCAAGGTCTGAATCGATGCTGATGATATTGACGCTGCGCGTGCCGAGTTCGGCGAGCAAGTCCATGTCCTGCGCGCTGTCGGCGATATTGCTGCCCTCGCGGATCAGGAAACCTTCGCCGTTCAGGATCGACATTTGATTATCGCGCAATGCCGCCATAGTCTCGCGCCGCAACGCCTGCATCGTCGCGCAATGACCACGCCCGATAGCCATGCGGATTGGCGGTAAACGGAGCGAGCGCCATGCCAACGCCGTCACAGCCGAGGTCTGCCGCCAGTTCGATGAATTCCACCGGCGGCATGGCGAGGACGGAGATGAATTCAAGACCAAGCGGCCTCATTTGCGCGCATCCGGATAGCGCGCCAACGCCGCCGCCGTCCGTGTCGGCACATGCTCGCTGGGGAACATCCCCTCCACAGGCTTTGCCTTCTTCAGAAAGGCGCGCGCAAGTTGCGATTTGTGGCTGTCGGTCGGCCCGTCGGCAAAGGCCAGCGACATTCCGCCGCCAAACCAATTCGCCAGCGGCAGATCGAGCGAGATGCCAAGCGACCCATGCACCTCCAGCACCCGGCCCATGATATTCATCCAGACGCTCGCCATCGCCACTTTGCACATGCCGATCAGATTGCGGCTCGCACCGTGCGGCAGGCGATCCGCCTCAATCTCGTCAATGGTCCATGCGGTTTTCAGCACCAGCAGCCGGAATTGTTCCAGCTCGATGATCGAATCGGCGATCTTTGCCTGCACCATCTGATGATCGCCAAGCATCCGGCCCCTTGTGCGCCGCGACACCGCGCGTTCGAGCATCATGTCGATTGCGCGCTGGCATTTGCCCACGGTCCGCATCGCATGGTGGATGCGCCCGCCGCCCAGCCGCGCTTGCGCCACCTTGAAACCCTCGCCTGGTTTGCCCAGCATATGATCCATCGGCACGCGCACCTTGTTGTAACGGATATGGGCGTGATGCCGTCCTCGGGATCGCGGTCTCCGGCAATCGCCACATTGCGGAGGATTTCGAGCCCCGGCGTGTCGGCGGGCACAATGAACATGCTCATCCGTTCGGTAAGAGGTGCATCTGGGTCGGTCGCGGCAATCACCATCAGGAACTCGGCAAATTTGGCGTTGGAGGAGAACCATTTTTCGCCCTCGATCACCCATTCATTGCCTTCTTGCCCGAATCCAGCCAAGCCTTGCAGGTGAACTCGCCCGGGTCAGCGCCGCCTTGCGGTTCGGTCATCGAGAAACAGGAAACGATGTCGCCCGCCATCAGCGGCGCGAGATATTTTTCCTTTTGCGCCTCGCGTGCCGAACAAGCGCGAGGATTTCGGCATTGCCGGTATCGGGTGCGGCGGTGCCAAACATGGTCGGTGCCCAGTTGGAGCGGCCCAAAATCTCGTTCATCAACGCAAGCTTGACCTGGCCATAGCCGGGACCGCCCAGATGCGGGCCAAGGTGGCAGGCCCACAGCCCTTGCGCCTTCACCTGATCTTGCAGCGGCTTCAGATGCCGACGCGAGGCGGTGTGTTTGGTATCAAACTGGCAGCCCTGGTCGGGGAACAGCAAGTCCATCGTCTCGCATTCCTCGCGGACGAAGCTGTCCATCCAGTCGAGCTTTTTCTGGAATTCGGGGTCGTTTGAGAAGTCGATCATTGGGCTATTCCTGATTGGAAGGAAGAATTGTTTCGCGCAGAGGCGCAGAGTTTTCGCAGAGTTCGCAGAGGGTCAGCGCTAGCGGCGAAGCCGCGTTCCTTTTCAAACATGATTATGGATGCAGCGTTGAGGATTTTTAGCGGCCTTCGGCCCGGGTGCAACATCTCTGCGGCCTCTGCGAAACCTCTGCGCCTCTGCGCGAAACAAAAAATCACCCCATCCTCGCAATCTGTGCAGCGGTATCGACGAAACATTGCTCCACAATCCGCGCGAAGAATTTGCCGGTTTCTTTGGGCAAATGCCCAGCCTCTGCCTGCGCCACCTTATATTCG
This sequence comes from uncultured Alphaproteobacteria bacterium, assembly GCA_963732535.1. Lineage (GTDB taxonomy): Bacteria > Pseudomonadota > Alphaproteobacteria > Sphingomonadales > Sphingomonadaceae > Sphingorhabdus_B. The sequence goes on from CAVSZW010000006.1 coordinate 264,715, forward strand.
AGCAAGCAGCCCGATTTGAATTTGGCGAGGATCGAGAAATATTCAAAGTCGGCAAAATCCCGCCCTGTGCCCGCGCAATAATAACGCGCCAATTCCTGTTTGGTCGGGAAATTCTGGGGGTCTTGCAGCGCGGTCGGAAAGTCGCGGTCCGGATCATCCTCATCGCGCATCCCGCCTGTAAACCAGCCAATATCGAGCATCGGATCGCCAATGGTTGAAAGCTCCCAATCGATCATCGCCGCCAGCCGCGCGGGCGGGGCAAAGGCAAACATCATGTTGGGCGTGCCGACATCGCCGTGGATGATGCCGCGCGCTTCGTTTTTCAGCACATTGCCGCGCAGCCAGCCTCGGTTTCGGCAAAGCCTTTCAGCGGGCGGGCCGCATAGCCGCATAGCGCTCTGGATAGGACGCCAGCTGCCCGGCCCAGCGGTCCACCTGCCGCTCGAGAAATTTGCCCGGCTTGCCATAATCGCCCAAACCAATGGCTTCATGATCCACGTTCGCCAGCGCGATCAGCCCGTCGACAATCGCATAGGGTATGCGCCAGACATAAGGCATTTTGTCAAACGGCGGCTCGTTGTGGATTTTCTCATCGCGCAAATTGGGGGCCCAGCCAACCACCTTTTCCATCACATAAAAGGGCGCGCCGATGACGGACGGATCATCGCACGCACCATAGCAATGCGGATGGGGCACGTCGGTTGCGCCCAATGCGGTCAAAATGCGCGCCTCCCGCAACACGCCTTTTTCCGCTCCCGGTGGCGGGACGGCGGGCGGGCGGCGTAGCACCATTTCCTTGTCCCCGCGCGAGATGGTGAGCACGACATTCGACGTGCCGCCCGAAAGGATCGCGGTTTCGAGCGGGCCCTTGCCAAGCTCTGGCACATGCGCGTCGAGCCAATCGGTGAGCGGACCGATGGGGGCGAGTTCGGCGAGGTTGTGGGTGATGCTCACTCCGATCGAACGTCGTCCGATTTCGCCGCGTCTTCCGCTGCACTCCCGAACGCAGACGCGGAGGAAGGAGAAATAATCTCGCCTCACTCCCGATACCCCAAAGCCGCCTCGCTTGCGCCATAGCCGGGTTGCGCAGGTTCGCCGTGTGCGGCCATGATTGTGGCGTGCCGTCGCTCGAGCATCGGCCCGTGATCGGGGTGGGTGATGATATAGGGCAGATTGCCCTCCACCGCGCGGACGGTGGCGCGGCCGAGCCAGATCGGCTCCATCATATTCGCGCTGAAGCCCGCCCAAGTGGCGTCGTCCATGCCCATCGCTTGCTTAACGCCTTCGGACATGCGGCTGCGCGTCAGGCCGGGGAAGAGGACGGAGACGCCGACGCCCAACTCGTCCACTTCTTGCCGCAAGGAATCGGACATGCCCAGCACGGCGAATTTACTCGCTGAGTAGGCCGCAAACGTGCCGTGCGGGAAAAGCCCGTTGGTCGAGCTGGTGTTGACGATATGCCCGCTGCCGCGCGCCTTCATTGCGGGCAGATAGGTGTGGATGCCGTTGAACACGCCCGTCACATTCACCGCCATCACTTTGGCAAAGCCTTCTGGCGAGAGTTGTTCCAGCGGCTCAAAGTTGGTCGAGATGCCGGCATTGTTGCACAGGATATCAACGTCGCCGGTAATCGCCTTCGCCGCTGCCCAGCTATCAAGCGAGGTGACATCGAGCGCAATCGCGGTCGCGCCCAATGGTTTTGCGGTGACTTCGGCATAGTCCACCGCGACATCGGCGACAAAAACCCGCGCTCCTTTTTCGGTAAAGGCTTCGGCAATCCCGCCGCCAATCCCGCCACCGCCGCCGGTGACGAGAACCGACTTGCCCGATATTTCCATCAGCGCGCCCCCGCCAGCATCGCGTTTGCCATCGACAGGATCACATCGAGATCATTCTGCGCCGAGGGAATCCCTTTCCGAAAGGTCGTGTATCCGTGGATATTGCCTTGCGCTTCATAATAGCTGGTGGGCACACCCGCCGCGAGCAGCTTTGCGGCAAAGGCACGACCACCATCGCGCAACGGATCGAGCGATGCGGTGGCGATCACCGTCGGCGGGAAGCCTTTCAGATCGGCGAGCAAAGCCGAATGGCGCGGGCTTTTCTTGTTAGCGGCAAGCGCGCGTTCAAAAAAGGCAACGTCCGTCACGTCAAGGCCATAGCCTTTGCCAAATGCGGTGCTCGATGGATAAACCTTCGATGCGTCGGCCATCGGATAGAGCGGAATGGTGAGCTTTACCGGCACTGCCGCGGGTTTATCGCGCAGGGCCAATGCCGTGGTAAGCGTGAGCGTTCCGCCCGCGCTATCGCCCGACAGGATCAGACCGTTAAATTGCCGTCCGAATTTGTCGCCATTGGCCGCGATCCAGCGCGCTGCGGCCTCTGCATCATCGGGCGCGGCAGGCCATTTGGCTTCTGGCGCGAGCCGGTATTCGACCGAGACCACCGGCACATCCAATTGCCGCGCCATTTCGGCGGCAAGTGCGGCGTGCGTGCCGATGCTGCCGACGACAAAACCGCCGCCGTGGTAGAAGACCAGCACCGGGCCGGGCGCGCGTTCGGCCTTGGCATCGAACAGTCGCAACTCCATTTGGCCGCCCGGCCCCGGCATCATCAGTGTCTTATCCACCGCAAGTTCGCCAATCGGCTTTTCACTCGCCGACATCATTTGCGCGATTGTCGCTGGCGGAATTTTGCGGATCATCGCGATCGTTTTTTCGTCCATCGCCGGACGCGGGGTTTTCTTCAGTGTGTCGAGATAGGCCTGCACATCGGGCCGGACATAGGGCGCGGCTTGCGACCGGCTTCGTCTGGGCGATGCCCGGTTGGCTGCCGACTACGCCCATGGCAAGGGCGAGTGCACCCAAGGCAATTTTCAGTTTCATAATTCTTCCTCTCTCAAACCATATATTCTCAAACGGTGGCAACGGGATTGCCATAGATTTTCCGCAATTCATGCTTGGCAAGTTTGCCCGAAGGGATACGCGGCAATTCGCGCACGAATTCGTATGAGCGCGGTTGCGTGTAACGCTCGAAATACGGCTCGCACACCAATCGTGCAATTCCGCCTCCAGCTCAGGCCCTGCCTCCGCCCAATCCTTTGGCTCGATGATCGCTTTCACTTCCTCGCCATAATCGACATTGGCAACCCCGATCACGGCGGCATCGGCAACCTTTGGATGCACAATCAGGCAATCCTCAATGGCTTGCGGATAGATGTTCACGCCGCCCGATATGATCATGAAATCCTTGCGGTCCGTCAGGAACAGATAGCCATCCTGATCCAGCCGCCCGATGTCGCCAACGGTAAACCAGTTGGCATGTTCGGGATGCGTCGCTTTGCGCGCTTTTTCGGGGTCGTTGAGATAGGCCACCTTGCGATCTGGCGGTGCTTCAAACCAGATCACGCCTGCTTCGCCCGCCGGAAGTTCGCGGCCGTCCTCATCGCAAATGTGGATCGGCCCCATCGATGTTCGCCCCACCGAGCCGGGCTTTTGCAGCCATTCCTCCGAAGTAATCCCGGTCGCCCCTACGCCTTCGGTGCTCGAATAATATTCGAACAAGATCGGCCCCCACCAATCGATCATCCGCCGCTTGATCTCGACCGGACAAGGGGCGGCGGCATGGATCGCGAGTTTCAGCGACGTGAGATCATAGCGCGCGCGCACTTCATCGGGCAGCGCCAGCATCCGCACGAACATGGTCGGTACGAATTGGGCATTGTTGACGCGCCAGTCTTGTATCGCCTTTAACGTCGCCTCCGCCCCGAATTTGCGCGTCGTCACGAACGTGCCGCCCAGCCGGTGCGTGTTGACCATCCCCGACAAGGGTGCGGCATGATAGAGCGGGCCGACATTCATCGTCACCAAAGGATCAAAGGCCTGATACATGGCAGGCCGCCCTTCGGAGGCATTGAATTCGTCAATCGGCCCCGGCGTGAAGGGCACGGCGATCCCCTTTGGCCGTCCGGTAGTGCCGCTGGAATAGAGCATGTGAAAGCCGGAGATTTCGTCCGCAACGGGAGCGGAAGGCATCGGCTTCAACGCCTCGATCATGTCTTCAGCGCCGTCTATGGCTTCTGGTCCCGCAATGATAAATTCGACCTGCGGGATCAGCGAGGCCGATGGCGCACCAGCTCTTGCGTGCTTTCGTTCGCGGCTGGCATCAAAAACAACGCCCGCGCGCCGCTATCGTTGATGATATAGGCGGCTTCTTCGGCCTTCAAATGGTGCGAGATCAGCGTGATGATCAGACCCGCCCGTGTCGCACCCCAATAAACCACCGGAAAGGCCAGCCAATTGCCCATGATCGCGGCGATCCGGTCTCCGGCCTTTAACCCGCGCGCGCGGAACAATTGGGCGACGCGGTTCGATGCCTCATCCAGTTTGGCATAGGTCAATATCTTCGCCGGTATCGGCAATCACAATCGCCGGATGATCCGGCTTCGTGCGCGCATGAAAGGAAGGATGATGGCCGGGCATTTTTGCTAATCCGGCCTAGGGCTTACTCGATGATGCCGAGAACAGTACCGACTTCATAGGTCTCGCCAACCGCCGTCTGGATGCGGAGTGTGCCGCTGGCAGGGGCCTCGACCTCGTTGGTCGATTTGTCCGCTTCGAGCAGATAAAGCGGCTGTCCTTCCGCCACCTGCGCGCCATCCTCGGCGAGCCATTCGGCGACTTGGGCTTCGGTCATCGAGAAACCGATTTTGGGAAGGAGGATTTCGGTGGCCATTTTGCTGTTCCTGTTTGGTCGTGTTGGCATTGCCTATCGCGGCGCGCGGACAATTCCCAACAGGAAACTGTCCGCCGCATCAAAATCGTTGCCGCGATAGGATTGGTTCAGGGCCTATTTAATCGCCATCGCCGCCGCTTCGGCCGCACAATCGCGCGATGGACTGCGGGCGCGGACAGCTCGGATCGGCGAGTTCTGCGCGCGCAGCATCCATATCGGCGCGGAAAGCAGGCTCGGCATGGAGGCGTGCCAACACCGCCGGGGCTGCAATTGCGCCTTCTTGCGTATCCGAAAGCCAATGGACATTGCACACCCGCCTGCTGTCGGCAAAGGCGCGGCCACGGGCGGTAAGCAACGCGGCCCGCTCTGGCACCAGTTCGGCGACGATCAGGCTCCAGCCAAAGCCGATGGTCGCGTGGCCGGATGGATAAGAGCCATCTCCGCGCAATGCCTTGTCCCAATCGGGGGTGCAGTTCGGCTTCTTGTTGACCATGAAAGGCCGCGCGCGTTGATATTTCGCTTTGGCCGTGCGCGTGGACAGGGCAAAATCGGTCATCGTCCGGCGCAGCAACGCATCGAGCTTTGGCGTGGCTTCGGGTGAAATTTCAAAACCGGCGGCGCACGACATTGCGCCGGTTGCTTTGGGCGTGAACACATCGGCATCGTCGGTTGCCAGTTTCCAACGCGGGCCGCCTTGCAGTTTAATCGCCGCCTTTTGTGCCTCTAAATCGCGTGCTTCTGTCTTGGAGCCTTTGGCCGGAGCATCAGGGATAAACAGCGCCGCTTCGGGGACGGCTTTCGGATCGAGATAGCCCTTTCCAAGCCGCGAGATGGCGGCCTGAACGGCCTTGTCATCGGCCGCATAAGTTGCACCTGCGCCCAATGTTGCCACTGCCACCGACAGCGCGGCAATTTTCCATACAATCTTCATTTCGGTATTCCTTCGTCCATTGAAGCGGCGATCTCGCACAGCCGCTGCGTCACCCAATCGGGTTCGGTGACCATCAAATCATGGCCAGTGTCAATCTGGTGGATGGCTCCGTGATAATGCTCCCCACCAATCACGCCGCGCCCTTCGATTGTCGAGGCGCAAATCAAATGGCTTTGCGGGATCGCCCAAAGCGCTTTTTCGTTCGACAGTGTACAGCGGCTGTTCAAAGCAGGCCCAAGGGTGCGGGGATAGCTTTGCCTGCATCCACGCGATCTGTTCAGGATCGGTGACGCCAAAAAATTGCGGCATGGTTTTTTCGGGGAGCAGCACCAGTTCGATCCCGTCGCGCACCTCGCCCATCGCGCGCGCCGCCAGCATCATCGGCCCCGCCACATCGACAAGGCTTTGCCCGTTCACCGGATTGGCTGCATCGAGATAAACCAGATGGCCGATGTGATCGCTCGCCCGGTCTGCAACGCCGGTAATCACCATCCCGCCATAGCTATGGCCGACAAGGATCACGTCGCGCAAATCTTCATATTCGAGCAACGAGACGAATATCGGTGATATGGGTGTCGAGATTAATGTCCGCCGACATCAGATGCGAACGCTCGCCCAAACCGGTGAGCGACGGCGCATGGACCAGATGCCCCTTGGCGCGCAGCCGGTCTGTGACGAATTTATAGCACCAGCCGCCATGGCCGCCACCGTGAACCAGCATGAATGTTGCCACGTTTTATCGCCCCCATTTCTGAAAAACCGGCTTGTCGTCTGGCAAGCGGTGATAGGGCCGCGCATCGCAAGCAAAATTCACCGTGTCCGGCCCGTCATAGACCGAAGGATCGTCGAGCGACCCCACTTTGATGATGATGGCCTCAGCCAAGGCAGGTGCGCGCGTGAACAAATGCGTGCCGCAATCGGGGCAGAATTGCCGGGTGACAGCACCTTCGATGTCGCCGCGCTTATATCCCTTCACTTCGCCTTTGGTGAGCGCAAAACCATCGAGCGGAACCGCAATGATATGGAGCGACCCGCCGCCGGTGATATATTGGCATTCGCGGCAAAGACATTCGGCCTTCAGGAAAACAGGGCCTTTGGCCTCATAGTGCACGTTTCCGCAGTAACAGTGTCCGGTAATCGACATGCGCTTCTCCTCGATCAAACAGCGGGCGGACTCCACCCTTCCACCAATACGCAGCGATAATCTGCGGCCTGCATACGATGCGGCACGCGCGCTTGATAATCGGGGCTATTATACCAAGCTTTGGCCGATTCCATGTCAGGAAATTCCAGCAAGACCACGCCTTCGGGTGCCTTCCCTTCGATTGCTTCCTGCTTGCCATAAACTGCCAGCGGTCGAATTCCGTGGCTTGGCCCACCTGCACGGTTACCCGCTTGATAAAGCGCCATCGCTTCGGGGTCGCGGACTTCGCTTTCGCGGATGAAGATCATATAAGCGGGCATAGCATTCTCCTTGAATTCAGTGGGTTCCGCCTTCGGCAGTCAGCCTGATCCGCGCCTTGGCGAGATCGTCGCGGTAATGGCGGCTGGCGAGGAGGAAACAAAGGGCAACGGGTATCGCCAGCACCAGCGCGGTCAACATCGCCATTCGGAGCGATTCGACACCATAAGCCGGTGCAAAGAGATCGCTGATCCTGCCGATCACCCACGGGCCAAGACCAAGCCCGACAATGTTTACACCAAACAGCGCAATCGCCGTCGATGTGGCGCGGGCCGAAACGGGGGCGAGCGTGGTCATCATATAAATCATCGGCGCGGCAAACAGCCCGCCGAGCATCATCACCAGCCGAACAGCGGTATGGCGAGATTGGCCGAGCCGGTATAGGCGAGTATCAAGATGCCCGCAGCAATCAGCGCGAGGATCGCCGGTTGCCACAAATGCCAGCGGGCATCGCGCTTTGCCTGCCAGTCGGCGAGCGGTCCGCCGATGATATGGCCGATGATCGATCCCAGCGACATGGCCAGCCCCAGCTTGCCGCCGAAATCTTTGGGACTTAGCCCGTGCGTGCGCTCAAGCATCTGCGGAACCCATTCAAGCAACCCCATCGTCAGCAGCGAATTGATCATCGTTGCAACCAGCACAAAGGGGATGGTCCGGATCGTCAGTACCGCCTTGATCGATTGCCCGAACGGCATGGGCGCCTGTTTAACGGTAACACCATCGGCAAAGCCAGCCCGCCGGTCTGGCAGCGTCAGCCAGACAAGCGGCGCGACAATCAGGCCGGGGACAGCGGCGATGATGAAGGCGGTGCGCCAGTCATAATGTGTGAGCGCCCAGCCGCCAAACCATGTGCCCAGCCCCACGCCTATCGACGGCCCGAGCAAATAGACCGAAAGTGCTTTGCCGCGGTGCGCCATCGGGAAATTATCGCTGATCAATGCCTGCATCGGGGCGGCTCCACCCGATTCCCCGGCACCGACGCCCACGCGCCCCAGAAACAGCTGCACGAAATTCTGCACATAACCGCAGACGAGCGTGAAAACGCTCCAGACGCCGACGGCCAGAGCCAGCACATTGCGCCGAGACCAGACATCGGCGAGCCGCGCGATGGGAATGCACAGCAAGGTATAGGGAATGGCAAAAGCTATCCCGACCAGCAGGCCGACCTGCGCGTCATTCAATGCAAATTCCGCTTTGATCGGCGTGAGCAACATCGAAAGGATGCGCTTGTCGAAATTGGAAAGCGTGCCGATGATCAGGCACATGAACAAGATATAGCCGCGATAGGAAACGCTTGGCAGCTCGCTTTCGGGGATCGCGGGCGCGTCTGCTATGCCGGGGGCTACTGCCATCTCATTCTCCCCTTACATCGCCGCCGTATCGATGGTCGGTCGAATGAGTATCTGTGACACATTGGCGCGGCGCGGCAAGGACAATATAAACAGAATCGCCTCTGCAATGTCCGATGCTTTCATCGCGCCGTCCTTGGAAACATGGGCTTTCATCATCTCCGCCCATTTGGGATCGGAAACGCTATCGGCAATTTCGGTTTCGGTCGCACCCGGTTCGATAATCGACACCCGGATATTCTCCCCACCCAATTCCTGCCGGATGGATTCGGAAAAACCGTTCACGCCGTGCTTGCTGGTGGCATAAGACCCAAACAGCCCCGCTGCGCGCCTGCCCGCTGTCGAGCTGATGTTGATGATGTCACCGCCGCCTGCCGCCTTGATATGCGGCACGGCAGCCGCCGTTGTGTAGATCGTCCCATACAGATTGATATCGATCACCTTGCGCCAGCCATCTAATCCAAGCGACTGGATGCCGCCCGCTTCGTTCACTCCCGCCGAATTAATTAGGATGTCGATTTTACCGAATGCTGCAACACACCGGGCAACTGCATCAAAGGCATCGGCTTCTTTCGACGCGTCGGATTGGATCGCAAAGCGCGGCCCGCCAGCCTTTTCAATCTCGGCCACCACCTCGTCGAGCCGCGCCTTGCGACGCCCGGTAATCGCCACCTTCGCACCCGCCGCTGCCAAGGCAAGCGCCGCTGCCTCACCAATGCCGGTGCCGCCGCCGGTGATCAATGCGACTTTTCCGGCAAGATTCCCCGACATTCCCGTTCTCCTCTTATGCGACGGATTAGGCGGCAATCCGCGCCAAGCAATGCGAATCTTCGATTGATCGCAGGGGCGACTTTTGGGGCTTTAACTGCGCGCGGATCGACGCTACCCCGCACATCATGGAGATGGGAGACAAACAGGCGGGCCTTGCTGAATGGCGGGCCCATTGGACATTGCCGCTGGCGGCGATGCTTGGCTATTCGGCGGTTGCGCTGCAAAGCTATGGCATCAGCCCCTTTGTGGCCGAGCTGGAAAAGGCTTTCGGCTGGGATCGGTCGCAGGTGATGCTCGGCGTTACCGTTGCAACATTGCTCGGCGTCGTGCTCAATTTCGTTGCGGGAACGGTGGCAGACCGGATTGGTTCGCGGAAAGTCGCGATTACCGGGCTTATCGTGATGACGGGCTCGTTCGCACTCTTGGGAACTGCAACTGGCAGCCGACTCAACTGGGTGCTGTTATGGGCGGGGATGGGCGTCGGCATTGTGTTGGTGCAATCGACAATCTGGACCCGCGCCGTCGCCAGCCGTTTTGATCATGCGCGCGGGATGGCCTTTGCCGTCGCGCTCATTGGCACCCCAATTGCATCGATGATCCTGCCGATGCTCGCGTTCGCTCTTACAGAACGCTTTGGCTGGCGTGGTGGCTTTATCGGTATCGGTTTTCTCTGGCTGGCGGTTGCCTTGCCCGTCGTGCTGCTGTTTTTTCACGAAGCACCGCGCACTGCGGCTCCGGTGGCAGAGGCCAGCAACACCGGCGTCCGCCAACATCGCCGGGCATAAAGTGGTTGAAGCACTGAAGACCAAAGCCTTTTGGTGTCTGCTGATCTCGTTTTCCTGCTTTTCAATCTACAGTCTCGGCATCGCCACAAATTTAGTGCCATTGTTGACCGAGGCGGGCGCAACATCGGTGGCAAGTCTGGCCTTCGTCATGGGTTTGGCGGGATTGCTCGCACGGCTCGCCGTCGGCTGGCTGTTGGATCGTTTCCCCGGCAACATCATCGGCATGTTCACGCTATTGCTTCCGCTCATTGGCTGTTCGATCATCCTGATAGGCAATCCAAGCAATCTGATGCTGGGCATCGCCGCGATCAGTTTTGGCGCGGCGATTGGTGCGGAAATGGACGTGGCGCTGTATCTCGGTACGCGCCATTTCGGCCTGAAAAGCTTTGCCGCGCTGTTTGGTATCGTGATCGGTTGCGCGGCATTGCTGTCCAGCATGTCACCATGGGTCGCCGGAAAGCTGCACGATTTGAGCGGCAATTATGACCTGTTTTTGACGATGATCATGGGCGTGATGACATTGGGGGCGCTCGCAATCTTGATGATCGGTAGCAAGGTTCCCGATTGGGGCACAAAAGACTGACGTCGGCATTGCCGCTAGCTTTCGAGCATCGCCAATACCGTCTTTGATACGGCCACCGTGCCCATTTCCGCCAGTGCAAAGGTGTTCGCCTCGATGTCCGCCAAATCATAGAGATAATTGACCATCACGCCGTGTGATTGTTTGCGGCCATTGGCGGACAGATCGGCATCGCTGTGGATTGCCTCCAATCGCGCGCCATTGCCCAGATGAAAACGCGCCACCGTATCGCGCACCTGTCCGCGACCATTGCGCGCTTTAGTGAGGTAACGGGCTGCCAGTATTTGGAGTTCGTCGGCTGGCGGAACGGAGCCACCCTGCTCCTCCTTCAGCCAAGCTGCAAAACCCGGGACCGGCGATAGCGTGGCATATTGCGCCAGTTGCGGCAGCTCTTCGCGCAAAAGGCCGACGACCCGTTTGATCAGATAATTGCCAAAGGGAATTCCGCGCAGGCCATTTTGGCAGTTGGAGATCGAATAGAATATCGCGCATTGGGCGGCGCGCGGATCGATCTCTGTCGCGCTCTTCGGCGATGATGCTGGATATGGCGATCGGCAGTTCATTGGTCAGCGCCACTTCGACGAAGATCAGCGGGTCGTCGGCCATTTGCGGGTGGAAAAAGGCATAGCAGCGCCGGTCTGCCGGGGCGAGGCGGCTGCGGAGATCGCCCCAGCCATTGATCGAATGCACCGCTTCATAGCGGATGATGCGTTCGAGGATGGCCGCTGGCGAGGTCCAGTCAATCCGGCGCAGCTCCAGAAAGCCCGCATTGAACCAGCGTACAAACACATCTTCGAAATCGGCATCAAGCGCACGCATACTCTCGGTCTGGTCGGGCGCGGCGAGCAGATCGGCACGCATCGCGATCAACCGTCTTGTGCCTCCGGGGGCGAGGTTCAAACGGCGGATCAGTTTCTGGCAAGGTGATTCAGTCGCGTCATTCAGTCGAAGCGCCGCCGCATCGTCGCGTTTCTCCTGCCAATGGGCGATGGCGCGATCAATCGCTTCGCCGCTGCGGGGATGCTGGGCATGGACCTGACCCAAAAAGGCATATCGCGCCGCTAGGTCGCTCGATTCATACAGTTCGAAAAATGCCGATGCCAGCGCGGGTCCCGATGCTTTGCCGCGCAAGCGATAGCAAGGCCCCCGCCAGATCGAGCAGGCTTTCACTGGCAGTGTCTTTGGGGGCAATCCCGATGCGGCCAAGCATTTTGCCCAGCCGCGTTCCCAACACATTATCCCAAGCATTCCGCAACCGCGAAGGCGAAGGCGGCGGGCTTTTTGCGAGAGCGTGGCATGTCCATGGGCGATTCCCGGCTGTGAAGTCAGGAAGCTACCATGGATCGAATGACGATCCGGTTACAAGCGGTTCGCTATCGTTTGGGCGATACCGGTTCTACTCCACCCCATCCTCATGCACCATCCAGTGGACGAAACGGTGCAGCGGATACATGCCGTCCCACGGATTGCCCACCGTCGATGGCCCCGCCTCACCCAGATGGCAAACCCGCTGTGCGCCGCCTGCTCCCAGCAAGATCGCGGTAATCGGCCATGCGGTTGAACGGCGCGAAACCCACGGTTTGCGTGGCAACATTCACCCATTTCATAGCGGCGCCCAGATCATCAACGCGCACGACATTGCCGATTTTGTTGATCGGGTGGAAATCCACCGGCGCGTCGGAACGGATCACCAGACCCTTGCCGTCGGTTTTGCCCCACACGCCATATTCATCGTCCATCATCATCAGCGCTTCGACTTGTTCTTTCAGATCAAGGCTAAGGGGACGGATATCGCCCGAAGCGGCGGCACGTTCCGCGATGCAGCGCTGGAATTTGGCGCAAAAGGCATCGACCTTGTCCTCTGGTCCCTCGACAAACTGGAAGCGGCTGGCGGCGCAGGCTTCCTGATTGAGCATCATCAGATCGGCGGCGGCATCATTTGCTGTGCGCTCCATGGCCTCCTCGGTCTCAATCGCCTCGCGCCCAATCATCGAGATCGAGGTTTTGGGATCGAAGGAAACCAGTTGAAAGCCGGGGCCCAGATATTGGATGACATTGTTGATCGCATCGCCGCCGCCCCAGGCAACGATCTTGTCAAAATATTGCGGGCGATAAAGCGCGTTTTCGATCCCTGCATCGCCGCCACGCCAATAAACGGCGGACATCGATTTGACGATCGGATGTTCAGGATCAATCGCCGCCATCGTCCGCAAAATCGCTACGGTGTAAAACGGATCGGCGGACGACATTTTGAACAGATTGACGGCCTTTACCAGCGCCCCTTGCGCGATGGATTTCACCGCAACGCCCGGCGAGTTGCCGGGGAGGACGTGGATCAATCGCGGGGCATAGGCGCGCACGAAACTTTTGCGGCCGTTGAAATCCTGTTTCGGAATCCAGCCATCAAGGGCGGCGGGATCAGGGAAATTCTGCTCCAGCTCGCGCTCCAAAATCCGCCGGTCGAGATAGGCGACCGCATGTTTGCCGACATTTTCAAACACCGAACGCGGCAGGATGTGCGTCGACGCCATCCGGTCAAAACATTCATGCACATATGGGTTATCGGGCGCGACCAGCCGCTGGCCAGTTTCTACAAGGAAATCGATAATCTCCGATGTTGGCACGTTGAGCAGACGGCGGCACTTCGGTGCGCGGGTGGACGGCAGCATTGAGATCGAGCTTTGGCGTGGCAAAGGTAACGCCCAAGTCGCGCGACTTGTGCGTCGCATCGGTGCCTTCCACGACCTTGCCGCGAAGAAAGAAAGGGGCAGAGACGACGGGTTCGGTGGATTCGATACTGGTTTGGATGTTCATGGCTTTCCTTCCTCAAAAATCCTCCCCGGAACGGGGAGGTGGCAGTCCGCAGGACTGACGGAGGGGTCGCTAGCGGCTTGCTGATATCTGGAGTTTTGTGCACGCCCCCAGCCGACCCCTCCACCACTTCGTGGTCCCCCTCCCCGTTCCGGGGAGGATTTATCTCACGATACCCCCCGCACATAGGCATCGACCGTGCCCGCACAGCCGATCTTGTCATCACCCTTGATGTCGGCATAGCGTGTAATATTGTCGCGCACCGACGGGCCTTTGTTGCCACAGGCACAAGGGCTGAAATCGATGCTGATCTTGTCTCCCGAAATCACCCCGCCCCAGCGGCCATCGAGCGAGAGATCAAAGAACGCAGCGCGCCCCTCCACTTCGCCTTCACCCATCGGCAGCAATTCGTCACCCTCTTCGTTCAACAAAAAGGGAATGACCCAAGGCGGAATATGATAGCGGTTGCCAGCGCTGGCATTTGGGCATACCCGAGTTCAGTTCCTGCATCGAATAATTCTGGAAATCCCGGTTTTCGGGGATGTTGAAAGTTTCGTGGACAAATTGTTTGTAATCGGTGGGTAACTGCGCGCGTTTCAATCCGCCGCCCACGTAAATGCAGTTATCGGGATCGAAGTCCTTCGCCGAATAGCCTTTGTCGCGCACGACCTTTGCCACCGCATACAGCCCGGACCACAGCCCCGCGACCATCAGTTTCTTGTCACGGTTGGCGATGATTTCGTCAGCGGTCAGGCCAATGGCATCGTCGAGAATTTTCTGCCGTTCTTCCGAGGTATTGCCAAAACCGGCGAGTTCATCGGGGCGTCGCTGTGCCGTCGGCGATTTTTTTCCGCATCACCACCATGCTGGTCAGCGCGCCCACCGTGATCGGCGGAACCGGATAGTTCCAGCGCGGCCATTCCGGATTGGCAAAGGCGGCATATTGCGCCGCGCCAATGATCTGGTTTTTGGGCACAGTCGCCACCGGCGCACAACCGATCAGCTTGCGGTCTGCTTTTGGCTCGACGCCAGAGCCCCAGGCAAAGACATTGACAGTATCGACCCGTGACCAGTCCATATCTTTTTCCGAAGCAATCAGCATCGCCGATTTGCCCGTCGTGCCGCTGGAACAAGAGATGTAATTTCCCTGCGCCTGAAGCTGGTCGATCCAGTCATCGATATCGGCGATCTTTTCCATATCGAGCGCGGCAATCGCATAGGGCGAAACCGTGCCGAGCCATTTGCTCAACCGATCCCAGCGCTGTTCGCTCAAGAAACTTTCGGGATAGCTTTTATACGCGGTGTGCGGAAACAGCAGCGGGACCATATCTTCCAGCGAAGTGATTGTCTCGATCCCCGCCTCGCTCGCGCGGTGACCGAGCAGCTTGATCTTGTCCTTCCGCTCCTGAAACGCCTCGTCGAGTGCAGCGATTCGTGTCGACGGCCAATTCACCCCAGGGAATGTCAAACCGGTCGGCCCGGCCCTGATAATCCAGCAGATTTTGCGTTGCTTCACCCATGACTTTCGCTTTTCCTCTTCCCAATTCAATAATAGCACCTTATACGTTTCATTATGACGAGTCCAGCCCCCAAATCTTCCGCCGGCAGGCCCACCCGCGAACAGGCGGAGGCGCGCCATGCGGCCTTGCTCGACACCGCCCTTGATATGTTCTTGGATAAAGGCTTCGAGCTGACCACAATCGATGCCGTTGCCGCAAAACTGGGGATGACCAAACGCACCGTTTATGCCCGCCATGCCGACAAGGCGGCGTTGTTTCGCGCGGCGGTGGACCGGGCCGTGGCGCGCTACACCGTCCCAATCGAAACCGTGCGGGCTTCAGAAAGCGATGATCTGGAAGAAACGCTTACCCGTGTTGCCCATATCCGCATCGCCAATTTGATGACCGCCGAAGGCCTACGCTTGCAACGCGTGCTCAATGCGGAAGGTTATCGCTTTCCTGACATGCTGGATCGCTTCTTTGCCCATGCCGCCAAACCCACAGTCGATTATCTCGCTGACCTGTTGCAGCGGAAAGGCAAGGCCGGAGACATCACTACCGAAAACCCGCAAGCCGCCGCCATTGCTTTCATGAGCATGGTGGTCGGCACACCTGCGCGCAGCTTTGTCGCGGGCGGGCATATCGCTCCGGCGGAGTTGGAGGCGCGTATCCGATTTTCGGTGCGGCTGTTCCTCAACGGGGTAAGACCGCGTGCAGGAGAGGACAGAAAAATTTGAGCTATTGGCGTGAATTCCGGTTGGGCGGAACGACATTGCTGGGTGCGGCCATTGGTCTGGCGCTGGGCGGGGCGCTCAATCATTATGCCAGCAATTTATTTGGCCCGGCGCTGTTAAAAGAATTCGGCTGGAGCAAGGCGGACCTCGCCTTCACCCAAAGCTTTGGCCTTTTGACCATGCCGTTTGTTCCGCTGGCTGGCTGGGTGGCGGACCGGTTTGGCCCCCGCGTTGCGGCTACCATCGGCTTCATCATGGTGCCTTTGTCCTATTTTCTCTACAGCATGATGACCGGGGCGATCTGGCAATATTATGCGATCACCATGTTTCATCAATTGTTTGCAGTGTTGACGACCACATTGGTTTTCACCCGCGTGATTGTCCAACGGTTCGATGCCGCACGCGGGATGGCGCTCTCGATCCTGATGACCGGCGCGCCATTGGCAGCCGCAATCTTCATTCCAATTTTGGGCAGCATTATCGCAGGAGATGGCTGGCGCAGCGGTTATCACCTTATGGCGCTGCTTACGATGGCAGCAGGCGCCATTGCGATCCTCACCATGGGGAAGGAAAATGGCAGGGCCGTTGATCGCCCCAAGCTGACACTCGCCAAATTCTGCGAATTTACCAGCCATCCGGGCTTTATGCTGCTCATTGCAGGCATGGTTCTTGTGAATATCCCGCAGTCGATCGTCGGCGGGCAATTGAATCTGTTGATGATGGACAATGGCGCAAGCACTGCAACCGCGGTGTGGCTCGCCTCGCTATACCCCATATCCGTGATCGTCGGGCGCTTCCTGTCGGGCTTGGCGCTGGACAAGATTCCAACTTATGTCGTCGCACTGTTTGCATTGGGTTTGCCCGCGCTTGGCTATACCGCGCTCGCCACCAGCTTCGATCCGCTCTGGCTGCTCGCAGGTGCAATCATGCTGATCGGCTTGGCACAAGGAGCCGAGGGGGATTTGGGTGCCTATATCGCGTCGAAGCTGTTCGGTCACGAGCATTTCAGTTTCGTTTACAGCTTTCTGATCGTCTCGATGGGCCTTGCCAATGCCATCGGCGCTACCGTCCTTGGTGCTTCGCTCAAGCGCACCGACAGCTATGATTTCTTCCTGATCATTTGCGCGGTCGCTACCTTGGCGGGCGCATTAGCCTTTGTGCTGGCGGCAAAAAGGGGCGTGACAGATGAGTGAAGCCTATTGGAGCGAGTTGCGGACCCACGCCAAACCACTGTTCGCGGCAACGCTGGGCATATCCTTCGGGATGCTGGTCAACACCTTTACCTCGCCGTTGTTCGGCGCGCATTTGGTCAAGGAATTCGGCTGGGCGCGATCCGATTTCGCGCTGCTTGGCATTTTCCCGGTCATATTATTTCTGCTGTTGCCGATTACAGGCCGGATAACCGATCGATTCGGCGTGCGGGTTGCGGCGGGCATCGGCATTTTCCTCACCCCATTTTCCTTTTACGCGCTGTCGATCATGAACGGCGATATCCGGGTGTTTTTCGCGATCAACCTGATCCAGATGATGATCATGAGCTTCACCACCTCGACCGTTTATAACCGCGTGGTTGCGGACCGATTCATCAATGCGCGGGGCATTGCCTTTGCCATTGTGATGTTGGGCGCACCGGCGGTGGGCGCTGTGCTCGCGCCCGTGCTGGGTGACTTTATCAATGCTTATGGCTGGCGCGCGGGGTATCAGGCGATGGGGGCACTCTGCTTGTTCTTCGGCATCATCGCGCTGTTCCTGTTGCCGCCGGTCGGCCCGCGCACGCCCAAGCCATCGACGTTGCGACAGGATTTCACGCTGGTGTCGCGCAGCAAGCCTTTCTGGCTGCTCGCCATCGGCATGGTGCTGATCAATTTGCCGCAGGCACTGGGCGCTTCACAGCTGATGATCATGCTCGCCGAACAGGGAATCAGCTTGCAGGCTGCGGGCTTTCTTTCGGCCTATCCGGCGGGCGTCATCCTCGGGCGGCTGATCTTTGGCGGCGCATTGGACCGCTTCCCCCGCATATCGTCGGCGGTATTGGCCTTGCCTTGCCAGCGGTCGGCTTTGCCATTCTCGCCAGCAGCTATGACGCGCCATGGGCCATCGGCTTTTCGGTGTTGCTGATGGGGCTGGCGCAGGGCGCAGAAGGCGATGTTGCCGCCTTTCTGGTCGGGCGGCATTTCCCGCTCGGCATCTTTGCCTCGGTTAACGGATTGATCGGCGGGTTTACCGCCCTTGGCGCATCGATCGGCGGGTTGATGCTGGTTGCCATGCTCACCCAATCCGACAGTTTTACACCGTTCATCCTGCTCTCGATAGCGGTCACCCTGATCGGCAGTGTGCTGATCGCGCGGGTCGGCCCCGGTAAAAAAGAGGTGCATCTGCATGCAACCGAATAAAACCGCCGTCATTACCGGTGCCAGTTCAGGCATCGGCCTCGCCACCGCCAAAGCACTCGCCGCCAAAGGATGGCATGTCATTGCCCATGGCCGCGATGTTGAGCGCACTGCCGCTGCCGAGGCCGAGATACGCGCCACCGCAACGGCACGGGTCGACATGATCCGGGGCGATCTTTCACTGCTATCCGATGCTGCGCGGATGGCGGCCGAGATTGCGGGCCTGACCGACAAAATCCACGTCCTGATCAACAACGCAGGCGGCACGCGGGCGACGATGATCATCACGTCCGAGGGCAATGAGGCGACCTTTGCGGGCAACCATCTCGGCCATTTCCTGCTGACCAACCGGCTTGTTGCCGCAATTGAAAGCCGCCGCCGACGCAAGCCCCGCTGGCACGGTGCGTGTGCTTTCCACATCATCGAGCGGCCACACCTCCAGCCCGCCGATTGACTGGGATGATCTGCAACTGACCCGCGATTGGGTTTCGGGCAAAAGCTATTGCTTCGCCAAATTGTGCAACATCCTGTTCACCCGCGAGTTGCAGCGCCGGGTGGAAGCCGACGGCATCATCGCCATTGCCATGCAACCCGGCGTCGTACTGAGCAATTTTGCCAGCCACTGCACGCCGGAGATGAAGGCCTATATGGAAACGCTGGACGGCGACACGCCGGACGTTACGGCACAATCGATGGTCTGGCTGACGACTGCGGCCAGCGCGGATCAGGTGCGCGATACATATTTCGAGAAGACGGAAGCGATCACCCCTTCCGATCAGGCGCTTGACGATGGTAACGCCACGCGGCTGTGGGAGGAGAGCGAGAAGCTTTTGGCAAAGGCTGGCTACTAATGCCATCTCGCCGCGAAATCATTGCGATGACGCCGGTCGAACTCGACGTCTATCTCCGCAGCCAGCGCCGCATCATTCTCGTTACCATCGGCCCCGACGGTTTCCCGCATCCCGTACCGATGAACTACGGCCTTGATGATGATGGCCGGATCATATTGACCAGCTTTGCCAAGGCGCAAAAGGTCAAAAACTTGGAGCGCGATCCGCGCGCTACTTTGCTGGTCGAAAGCGGCGAAGCCTATAGCGAGCTCAAATCGGCAATCCTGTTCTGCGATTGCGAAATCATCCGCGATTTTGACGAATGTGAACGGTTGCGAAAATATATGCGCGTCGCCAATCCCACCGCCGCCCCCAAACGGCGCGAACAAATCGATGGATCAATGCATAAACGCGTGGTGATGCGTTTCACCACGAACCGGGTGGTGAGCTGGGATCATAGTAAATTGGGCGAAGCCTATTAACGACCATCGGCAAGGCGATTAACACCGATGCCACCTTGCGCCACCGGCCCCATAGGTGCGATTATGAAGACAATAGAATGGAGATTCCCCATGGCCGACGCCGACACCCAAGATATCGCTGAAAATGCAAAGAAATACTGGTCTGCCGAAGGCTATACCGAAGGCGGCGTGATCCGCGAGGTGGATTATGCCACGCAAAGCGGCGGACTTGATCCGTAGCCTTGCGGGTATCAAGATCATCGATACCGATACGCACATCACCGAAGCCCCCGATCTGTTCACCAGCCGCGCACCCGCCGCGTTGAAAGACAAAGTGCCCTATGTGAAACTCGACAGCGATGGCGTTGAGCGTTGGTATGTGGGGGACCGCAATTTCGGATCGATGGGCGGCAATGTGATCCGCAAGGATAATAACAAGCTTTTCGGGCGGCTCGCCTTCCCCAAGCTCGAACAGGCCCATCCCGGCGGCCATTTGATGAAAGAGCGGCTGCAGGCGATGGACGACATGGGCGTTTATGCCCAAGTCTGCTATCAAAATTCGGGCGTGACGCAGGCGGGATCGCTGATGAGCTTGGGCGATGCCGAACTCGCCGAGACGATCATCCGCATCTATAACGATGCCTCGATGGAATATACCGAGGTGTCGAACCAGCGCATCTTCAATATGGGGCATCTGCCGTTCTGGAACAAAGACGCGCTGATGCGTGAGGCGCGGCGCTGCGTCGATGGTGGCATCAAAGGCTTTGTGCTGCCCGACACGCCCGAGCGCGTCGGCGTGCCCAGCTTTTTGAGCGATCACTGGACGCCATTCCTTGAAATGTGCGCTGCACGAAGGCGTTCCGATCAACTTCCACCTCAACTCTGCCGTCGATCCCAACACGCTGACATGGGATGGCTTCGGCTTTGAACAGACGTTGTCGGTGGTGGCGACGATGTTCTCGATCGGCAATGCCGCGACAATGGGCAACTGGATGGTCTCGGGTCGGCTAGACCAGCATCCCGGCCTGAAAATCGGCCTGATCGAAAGCGGCATGGGCTGGTTGCCCTTTGCCATCGAGGCGCTGGAACATCAGTTTGACGAAATGCTGCCCAGCAAAAAAGGCCTGCTCAACAAACGACCATGGGAATATTTCAAAGATCATTTCTGGTGCACATTCTGGTTTGAAAAAGTGGGCCCGAAACTGCTTTTGGAAACCATTGGTGTCGATAAAGTGATGTTCGAAACCGATTTCCCGCATCCGACATCGCTGTATCCCGGCGTCCAGGCGCATATCACCGATGTTCTGGGCGGCTATGATTTTGCCACCAAGAAAAAGGTGCTGCAGGATAATGCAGTGGCGCTGTATAAACTGCCGGTTTGATGTGAACCATTAAGGCCGGGCCATCGGGATCGGGTCGGTCAGGCCTGATCCCAGCACAGCGGCAGATAATCGACGCCAAAAGTCCGTCCGGTGTGAAAGCGATAGGTTTCGCCATCTGCGATCCGGATGTTGTGAAAGTGGCTTAGAAATTCCTCTAGCACGATCCGGATTTCGCGCTTGGCAAGGTGTATGCCCAAACAGCTATGCGCGCCTGTGCCGAAATTGATGTGCCGCGATTTGCGGTCAATATCCACGACGTGCGGATTTTCGTATAAAGCCGGATCACGGTTGGCGAGCGCCAGCGGCAGATTAATCTCCTCGCCTTTCCGCATCGGCACACCGTGGAAGATGAAATCCTGCGCCACTTGGCGGTGCGTGACCACGACCGAGAAAGCGCGGGTCAATTCTTCAATGGCAGCGCCCATATCATCGGGGTTATCGCGCAACCGCCTCTGCAATTCCGGATCACCCGCCAGATAGCGCATGATCCAGCCCAATGTGCTGTAAACGGTATCAAGGCCGCCAACATACAGCACATAGAACATCCCCATCATCTCCAGATGGTTGAGCGGTCGGCCTTCAAATTGCGCGTTGACGATGCCGATAACTCACGCCATCACCGCTGCCGCCCAGATGCCGGTCTTTGTGCGCTTTTAGATATTCATAAATCGCTCGCGCCGCCGCCACCCGCTCCATGGGCTCGGGAGCGCGCATCAATGCCTCTTCCCAAGCGATGAATTGCGGAGCCATGTCGCGCGGCATATCCATCAGATCGAGGAAGACATAAGATGGAAACGGTACGGCAAAATCGGCAACGAAATCGCAACCGCCTTTATGGGCAAATTTTGCGATCAATGTCCGACAGGTTTCGCGGATAGAGCCGTCCAGCGCCGAAATTGCCTTGGGCGTGAACAGCGGATTGAGATTGCGCCGATAGCCGTGATGCGCGGGCGGATCAATTTCGATAGGATTGAGCCTGACATTCTCTCCCACCAGATCGGCGATCATCCCTGGTCGCTCTGCCGAGAAATGCCGGTGGTCCATGAAGACCTCGTTGATGATATCATGCCGGGTCGCTATCCAGCCGGGCCGACCATAGGACGCATCGGTTGCCCAGATCAACGGCGGCAATGCGTGCAAGCGGCAAACGGCTGCAAAGGGATCATCGCCTTGCGCCGTGAAGCGATCAAAGCTGTTATCCCACACCAGTTCCGGCGGTATATGATCTGGCACCATCGATTTTTGCATTGGCATCA
Organism: uncultured Alphaproteobacteria bacterium; assembly: GCA_963732535.1. GTDB lineage: Bacteria > Pseudomonadota > Alphaproteobacteria > Sphingomonadales > Sphingomonadaceae > Sphingorhabdus_B. The sequence goes on from CAVSZW010000006.1 coordinate 286,687, forward strand.
CCATCGCTCCATTGGACATGCAGGCCCGAATTTCTCCTAAAATATCCATGGTTGCAAGGGTTCGACCTATGCAATCGCTTGGGCAGTATTCATCGGTCAAGGATTGAAAAATGCGGAAAACCGGACGACCCAGAAGGGCATTGTAAGGAAAGGTTTGGATATGGCGGCTTTGGATCCCTTTACCGGCAAGATTGCGCTTATTTTTGGATCGGGCCAGAATATCGGACGCGCCATTGCCCTGGAATTTGCGCGTCGCGGAGCAAAAGTCGCGGTCGCCGATTTGAACATTCAAGGTGCCGAAGAGACGGCGCAGGAAATCCGCGACAATGGCGGCGAGGCGATTGCGATCGCCTGCAACGTGACCGATAGCGCCGCGATCCTTGCAGCAGCAAACGCCACGGTTGCCCAATGGGGCGAACCCGATATCGTGATGAACAACGCTGGCGTATTGCACAGCGGCTATCCGCAAGACATTCCCTTTGCCGAATGGGAGCGGATGTTCGGGGTGAATTTCTTTGCAATGGTGCGCTCGAACGAAATTTTTCTGCCGCGCATGATCGCACGGGGCAGCGGGTGGATCGTGAATACGGCTTCCTTTGCCGGGACCTATCCCTTCGCGCTGAACCGGATTCCCTATGCCGCATCAAAGGCCGCTGTGTTTTCAATGTCTCAGAATATGGCGCTCTATCTGAAACCCAAAGGTGTCCGCGTCAGCTGCTTGATACCAGGGCCGGTGATGACCAATTCGATAGGTTCGATGCCGACATTTTCGGGCGACATGCCGATGGTTGGCCCGGGAAAACATCTGCGCGTCAAATCGCAAGCCGAAGCCGCAACGATATTGGCAGATGGCATGGCAGCGGGCCGAACGATGATACCGACCGACGATGCCCTGTGGGAAACACTTTCGGAATGGGCCCCCGACCCCGACCGCTTTATTGACGCCAAAATCGAAGCAATTGCAAATGGCGACAGCGGTCGACCCTATCTGGAACGATAGACGCAAATTGCCCATAATGGGCGGATTGCCCCATCCCGCGCCGCTTACGATAAAGGGGCAGCGATTGCTCGCCACCCCTTTTCGACCGTCTCAATTTCAAATTCAATCCTTGCTGGCCACCGTAGTGCCCTGGGTTGTCTTGGAAGCAATGCGGTTCATCGCGTTTGCTTTGGCTTGCAGCCATGCAGGTATTGACCTGCTTGCGAACTGAAACGCTCAATCGGTCGTCGTTGTTTTCGCAGACCGACTTTGCTGCCCGATGGAGACGGCGTTCCAGAGTTTTCTGACCAGCCTCGCTCGACAGGTCGAGATCGGCATGTTCTACCGTCACACTGCGCGGCGCTTGGCCGGCGGCCATGGCGGCGGTTGAAGACAAGGCAACAAATGCACAGGTGGTGATGGTTTTGCTGATGAGGTTCATTTTAAATTCCTTTGTTGTTCCGGGGGTCGCTTCCCCTAGAAACAAAATGGCAGAACACAGGTCCGCGATCCTTGGCCATCTCCTTAAGAATCCTGATTTTTGCATGTCGATTTGCTGAAATCTGGCTGGCGAATGCAAGTCTGTGCAAACGCCAAGAAACGCCGCATTGCGATGCGGCGTTCCAAGCTCTGATCGATAATGTTGCTTTGCCAATTTGGTGCGAGGCAAGACTGGGTCGCTTGCCTGCCTCGCACCCGGAACAGGTCAGTCAATTCACTGACCCGCAACCGATCCCTTGAAAAGAACTAGCAGATTATTTCAGGTCCAGTTCCTGATATTCGACCGATCCGATCAGCTCGCGCATTTTGCCGCGCGCGCCAGATGCGGCGTCGGCCTTGCGGTCATCCTGAGCCAGCACGGCATTGACCTTTTTGTTCATTGCCTCCTGCTGGGCTGTGGTTTGATAATCCTTATATTCAATGATCAGGATCAGGTCCGGTTCGCCTTGGCGCGGATTGTTGGTTGAAAGTACGTGATAATCGATCACGACGCCTTCGGCCTTGCCCATTTCCTGAATCTTCTTCCAGCTGCCAGCCAGATAATCCATGTAGCTTTCAAACTGGCCGGGCAACACGTCGATGCGGCTGGCAACCCAGACGGTTCCGGGTTTGTAATTGCTTTCCTGCGCGATGGCCGTAGTTGGCAGGGCCGCAGCCAAAGCCATGATCATACCGGTTGTTGCGAAGAGTGATTTTATGCGGGTCATATTGTGTTCCTTCTTGTCGTTCAGGGGACGTCCCCGAAAAACAGCGCTGCGTCATTTTGCCCGCACTATCCTTGGCCAAATGCTGAACATTCCTGAAATTTTCTGAACCAAATTCTAAAATGGACGTGCCCAAATGCATCGTTTAGAACGGACACTGCGTTACTTTATTTTACGCACCGCACAGAGGCCGGGGGATGGGGATCATCGAGGAATTCAGTATTGGCCATTTGGTGCTCCAGCCAAATCGGCAATTGCTAGACGGTCGGCAACGCCTGCCACTGGGATCCAAGGCGCTCGCGCTCATTTCCGTTCTGGCCAAAGCCAATGGCGAAATTGTTACCAAGGACGAACTGATGGAGGCCGTATGGTCCGGACTGATCGTCGAGGAAAATGCCATTCAGGTTCATGTTGCCGCGCTCCGCAAATTAATGGGGGCAGCCGCAGAAAATCTGATTACCATTCGCGGGATTGGCTACCGTCTGGAAATGACGGCTCCTGATAATACAACCGTCGATATGGCCGCATCGTCTGCTCCGGCAAGCGCCGCGCCAAACGATGCCGAAAGCATATTAGCCGTTTTGCCGTTCGACAATTTATCCAGCGATCCGGAACTGTTGTTTTTTTGCGACGGAGTTTCAGAAGAGATTTTGCGTCGGATCACACGAGGGTCCATGTTGACCGTAATTGGTCGTACAACGAGCTTCCAATTCCGTGGCGCGACCAAAGCCCAAGCGGCCACCATTTTGAAATCGACGCATATTTTGGATGGATCGATACAGAGATCGGGCACGCGCATTCGCATTTCAGCCCATCTTTTGGACTGTGCCACCAAAACCAATCTTTGGTCGCAAAGTTATGATCGCGATCTTGAAGATATTTTTGCCGTTCAAGACGACATTGCCGAGGCGATTGCCGATGCGCTGAAATCGAAATTTGAGATGGCCGATATCGTCCCGATTAAGCCGGCAATCTACGATCTCTATCTGCGCGCAAAGGACCGTGTGTCCAGCGTCGCCGCAATGGAGCGCAATGTCTCATCTTTGGAAAAGGTGACGCAAATGGCCGATGGCTTTGCCGCAGGCTGGGCTACCCTCGCTTACCGCAAGGCAGAATTGCTAATGCATTGTCCTTATGAGCGACGCGCAGCATTACGCAGTGAGATAGGGCGCGACATTGCCCGTTGCGATGCACTCGACCCGGGGCATCCAGATGCAATGGCAGCAAAGTGGATGTTGATGCCACCCTTTGGTTCTCTGTTGGGACAGCAGGCAATCCTGAATTCCAACACCATCGCCAACCGGGACTTTGTCGACTTTTTGACATCGCGAGCCTATTTCCTCGAAGGCGTGGGGCGCAGCAATGACGCTGTAGAACAGGCTGAGCGCGCCGCACTCCTCGATCCGCTCAATCCCTTCGCCGTTGGCTTGCACAGTCAGGCATTGTGGTTTGCCGGGCGCTATGAAGAGGCCCGCAGCGCGTTGGACCAAGTTCGCCAGAAATGGCCGGACAGCCATCATAGCGTTGCTGTCCTCATTCAAGCCTGCGTTCATTTGCAGGATTGGGCCATGGTGGACCATTTGATACAAGCGCGTCGATTGGCCATCTATCCTTTGCGAGAGCATGTAGGCGTAATCGCTTTTGCGCGGGTGATGCGCGATCCCACGCAGCGCAACCGTCGGCTGATGTTTGATACTATTTGCAAAAGAGCCAATTCAACCGGATATGTGGACGCTCAAGTTGCTGTTATAGCTGCCGAACTTGGTTTTGTTGACGAAACATTTGCAATGCTGGACCGCTGCCATTTTGGCCCCAGCGGTGCCGCGCAGGATGTGATGGGAACGCATGCTTATCGTACCTTGCTGCTGTTTCCCAAGGCCTATCCCGCGTTACGCAACGACCCCCGTTTTGTGAAGATTTGTGCCCGGCTTGGGCTTGTTGAATATTGGCTGGAAACGCAAAAATGGCCGGACTGTGCGTCGACCGTTCCCTATGATTTTGAATCAGAATGTGCGTTGCTGCGTAATCATCCCAAAGATTTATACATTGAGGGGACAGTCAATGCACCGATTCGCGAAGCCGTTTGCGCGCCGGTTGCCATCGCCCAATCGAACTAACAGACGTTGCCTTCTCTTTTTGCAATTTGTTCACAAAGGCCCTTACTGGGCGGGCCGTTAAGGTTGGTTGCGGGAGTAGGATTTGAACCTACGACCTTCAGGTTATGAGACGGAAGGCTGGATATCTATCCTATTGATATTAATATGTAATAAGTCAATTGTCCGTGCCGTGTGCTAGATTCTGTGTTAGCCTTTTATGCAAATCTGCAATTGTCGCGCTATTTTGTGTTAGTTGGCTAACACAAAGTCGAACCAGAACTGGGAAAATATTAGATTTCTCGGCAGTTGGCGCGGGGTAGCGGTCACTGCGTTTCTGACACAGTAATTTATAGGGTGCGATCAACGTGATCGCCGTTGTTCATCAAAAGCCGACACTAGATTTTCATTAGCTTGTGACGGCGGCTGAGTTCGACGTTCCTAACAGTGCGGTTCTAAAAATTGAAGTGTGGTAATAAGCCGATGGTCCACCAGCTCATTCCTGTAGCTGCGTCTCGTCCAAATGCTGACATCTAACTGTGAGCGCTCGATTTTGGAATGCGGTCGTTTGTTTCGATGAACCGGGGACCATATTCATGGCGTAGTAAGCGGTAATTTTTCAGATAGCCTGCGCCAATGAGCACTATCAAATCATCGAATTCGACATCTAGCCAATTACCATCCACCCACTTTTGGCTGGCGGCTTTTGTATCCATGCTTTTTGCCGCTCTCGCCGTGCTTTATGTCGAAATTGGCACCAAGAAATTTCTCAGCGATCCTGGAGGAAAGCTCGGCTATGCGATGGGGACAGGTCTCGGCTTGGCGATCCTATCGTATTGATCGTTTGGTCATTGATTTTGCGCCGCGCATCACGCGGAAAGATTGCTATTGCGTTTGGCCTAGCGTGGCTTGCGGGAACAGCGACTACATTTTTGCAAATGCCCTGAACGCATCCAAAGCGCGGGTCGCTATCTAGCGTTCTTCTTCAGCCAAGCCGGAAGCGATTGATCGCCATCGTCCTTGTCGCTGTGCGGGACCATGAACGAGACCTTGTTGTCCGGACGCACAATATAGATCGGGTCATTCGCGCCCTGTTCGGTGTCGGCAGGGTATTTATGTTTCTGCACGACAAGATATCCGCAGTATTTGCCAGTTTGTAGCACGAACAACAATTCTCCGTCGGTGACATAACGGTGCGTTCCCGTTTTGACATTGACCTGATGGATCGCCGATGATGTGACCCACGCTTCTGCCATCACATAGACAAAACCACCATCGAGCGAAAATTGCGGCTTCCACATGGCGGCAAGCGTTTCGGTCATTCCCTCAGCCGGGGTTGAGGCGAGCAATTTGCGGGATTTGCGCGTGGCGATGTCAGCAATCCACAACGACGTCCGGGCGGTATCATAACCAGGCTCGCCCTCAACCTCGACCTGAATGAAGGCAGCCATTTTGCCGTCGGGTGACAGCTCCGCCTGTATGAACTTACCGCCCTCGGTCAGCGGGAATTCGCTGCCCTGTTCGTCGTAATAAGTAATCCCGCCATTTTGTTCGGTAACATCGGGTTGGGCATATGTGATATCGATGTACGGTTCGGCGAGCGAAGGAGCCGCGAACAAGCTAGATGCAAAAGCGACCATTGTTAGACATCTTCGCACGCCCAATCATTCCTCTCACTAGAAGTAGCGGCTCCCAAGGGCACTTTGGGAGCCGCTACGACCGCTACCCTCAAAACCCTAAGGAGAAGGTAAGGTGAAAACCACTGCTTTTATATCCGCTGCCGCCAATGCCATCGTGGAACGCCGATACACCGGCCCGGACATTGCCGATCGAGAACAGGTCTGCACCGCCCTCAATCCGCATCCGGAAATCGCTTGTCAGCACCGTGGCTGAACCGGGCCAAATGTGTAGATCCCCTCGGCCTCGACATAAGGTCGTAGCGACCAGCCTTTGCCGATATCGACGGTGTGATGGAAGCGGGGACGGAAGCTGAGATCGCCTTGCCCTACTTTCTGGCCGGGGATGACGACACCCAGGCTATCCGTATAGCCGCGTTGCTTTTCGTCGAGATAGCGAACGGACACTTCAGGGCGGAACTGCGTGGCGGCGCCAACATCGAACTGTCCGATAAGCGATCCGCTGACCAACACGCGGTTGGTATCGAAAGCATCCACAAAGGTTCCCAGCGGCGATACCTTATTATCGGATTTCCCCCATGCCGCGCGGACATCGGCATAGAATTGGGGCCCCAGCTTAAAGGTAGCATAAGGGCCGACCATCCAGCCATTGCCCTTAACCGTGCCCGCCGTCATCCCGCCCTTTGGCGAATAGCGGTCGAACTGAGCCGAAACACCCACAAGCGCGCCATCCGACACGCGGTAATCGGTGCCTGCATGGATAATGCTGAACCGACCCTTGTGCCCTGGATAGTTGAGCGTCGCGAAATAGGCTTCGGCCCAGATGTCCACCGGCGTCGTACCACGGTCCGCCCCCTCAGTGACCGAACGGGTCATCGCCAGGCTTGTGGCGAATTTCGCTTGGCCATTGGCGAACGTTGCGGAAAATGGCAGCTTTCCAGAACCGGGGACAGGGACGCTATAGGCAGAGACGCTGCCGCCGCTGGCGGGCATATTCTCCAACCTGTCCAATCGCCTTTGCAAATCAGGGCGATTGGCCAAAACAGCCGCATTGCGCGCAGTCAGGAAGTTGCTGATCGCAACAGTGGCGGCATCGCGTGTGTTTGTGCTGGTGAAGGTACAGATTAGGTTTTCGTTCGGCGACAGCGTTATAGCGACGCTACGGGTGGATAGATTGATCGCCGAGTTGGTATCATTACAGCTGATCGATGTGACCGCATAGCCAGCCGCACGGGCATCGGCGACGGATAGGCTGTGTGTGCCTGCTGGAACCAAATTGGCGCTGCGTTGACCGCTGCCGTTGGTTGTAGCAATTGCGCCCGAAAGAGCAGCGATTGAAGACGTGTAGTTAAAGCTGCCGTCAGCACCCACGACACGCTGGATGACCGTTACTGTGCCGACAGCGCGAACGGCGATGGTGACTGTGTCCGGCGGCGAGTTGACCGTTCCGTCGTTCACAACCAGTTGGAACACCAGATTTTGCGTGCCAGAAACAGTGGGTGCAACAAAGGTCGGGCTGACGCTGGTTGCACTAGACAGCGTAGCCGCAGGGCCGGAAACTTGCGTCCAGCTATAGGTCAGCGGGTTGCCATCTGGATCGGTTGACGCGTTGCCGTTTAGCGTGACCGTCGATCCTGTGTTGATCGGTCCTTGGTCCACACCAGCATTTGCAACCGGCGGGCTATTGGGATTGACGTCGATCGTAACGGACGCTGTGGACGATGCCACGCCGTCACTGACGGTTAGGTCAAAGGTTAGATTTTGGACCGCAATGGTCCCTGAAGGCGCGACAAAACTGGGGGCCGCGGTGTTGCCTGCGGTCAGTGTCACTGCTGGGCCACTTGTTTGCGTCCAGCTATAGGTCAGTGCATCGCCATCGCCATCGGTCGATGCCGCGCCGTTCAATGTCACATTCGATCCGCCATTCACTGTTGCTGTCGTTCCTGCATTGGCTGTCGGTCCGACATTGGCAGCAATCGAAATGTCCACAGCATCATTGCCGCTGTCCACGCCGTCGCTGACCGTCAGTGAGAAGCTCAGGATTTGAACTGCCCCTGTCTTTGGCGGTGACACAAAGCCAGGCGTCGCTGTCGATGCGCCTGTTAAGGTCACGGCGGTGCCGCCGGTCTGGGTCCAAGCAAACGTGATCGGATCATTGTCGGGATCATTTGAAGCTGCGCCATTTAGACTAACACTGCTGCTGCCCGTAACAGTGGCGTCGGCACCTGCATTTACGACCGGGCCAACATTGGGCGGAATAGTGATATCGACTGTGTCAGCCGCGCTGTTTACAAAACCGTCAGTTCCGACCAGCTGGAATGTCAGCACTTGTGTTGTATTGGTTCGCACTGGCGCATCAAAGCTTGGATTTGCAGTCGTCGACCCCGCCAAGGCAACAGTCGGTCCGGCAACTTGCGTCCAGACAAAGCCGACAGGATCTCCATCACCATCGACAACTGTGCCTGCCAAAGTGACACGACTACCACCGGCGGCGATAGCATCGGTTCCGGCATTGGCGGTCGGGCCGACATTCGCAGGAATCGTGATATCGACCCTATCCGCAACCGAGTTAGAGGTCCCGTCGTTCGCTATCAAGCTTAAGGTCAGCACCTGCGGCGCACCGGTCTTTGGCGGCGCAGTAAAGCCGGGGGTGAGCGTCGTTGCGCCTGACAATGCGACCGAAGGGCCAGCTGTCTGCGTCCATTGATAGGTTAGAGGGTCAGTTTCAGGATCGGTTGCGGAACCTGACAACGTCACGGACGAACCCGCAGGGCTAGTCTGGTCCGGCCCAGCATTTACCGACGGCGGGCTGTTGGCGGGAACGGTAAAGGTCACCGTGTCCGGCGCAGAGTTGCCCGCGCCATCATTGGCAACCAATTGAAAAGTTAGCGTCTGCAATGCGCCTGTGCTTGCGGGGGCCACGAACGAAGCTGCCGCACTGGTCGGGTTAGAGATTGTGACAGACGGCCCTGCAGTCTGGGTCCATGTGTATGTCAGTGGATCGCTATCAATATCTGTGGCCGCACCATTCAGCGGCACCGTTGCACCGGCGTTAATTGTCGCATCGATGCCAGCATCGGCGACCGGCAGCGTGTTGGGACCGGCGGGAATGGTAATTGTTATCTCGTCGATTGTAGCAGACGCAATGCCGTCCGAACTCAACAGTCGAAAGACCATAGTCCGCGGCTGATTGGTTTGGACTGGAGCCGTGAATGAGGGGTTGAGTGTACCTGCCCCCGATAACGTAACCGGCGGACCGCTTAGCTGCGCCCAGATGTGATTTATCGCGTCGCCATCGCCATCGCTGGCGGTGCCATTCAGGTTGACCACACCGCCACCGCCGCCCAAAACTTGGTCTGGTCCGGCATTGTTTGTCGGAGCGATATTGGTAGCAAGTCCACGACACGCCCCGCCTGCCGCTACGAGCGTTGCGCGCGGTATTGGGATTCTCCCCAGTTCAGCAGCCTGTGTCCCGATGTTGTTTGCTTCGTGAATAACTACGAAATAGCTCTCGCGTTGTGTTGGAGAAATGCCGATTGATTGCACGCCTGACAGCGTTTGCCCGTTGAGCAACGACCGAAGGGCTGGCGCATTGTTGCGCCCCCCTGCTGAATTAAGATGGCCAACTAGGAAAGAGTCGAAACCCGCTCCGTCATTCACAGTACCGGTGACCGATACGGTAGAATTCACGACGCAACTATTGGGGCCTTGCGCTGTCACCGAGTCCAAAGTCATCGAATTGACAGTCGCCGCCGATACCGGAGCGACAGGAATTGCTACAGCTGCAGCGCTTGCCAAAAGCGCACGACACACTTTATTCTTAATATTTGAAGCCATGATCCGAACCCCTGAAAAAAATGGATGTATTCGGAACAGTTTATGCAGTGACGCCTATGCTCTTTGATATGCCACAGCCATGATGCCATATTCATGGTGGGCGGGGCGCGAATATCAGAGTTTTAACTGGCCGGTCTTGACCGCCTCATAAACCGCCTCGCCGCGCGAATGGACTGCGAGTTTGCGGTAGATCGACTTGACGTGATTGCCGATGGTGAGCGGCGAAATGCCCAGCACGCCGTGCGGCTTCCTTATAACTGCCGCCTTTGGCGAAAACCTCGAGCAGCTCAACCTCGCGCGGGGTCAGGCCGCTGTTCTCCTCGCGGCCGCGACCATCGGCTCGCCGGCGCATGTTCGAGCATATAGACCGCCGCCGCCGAACTGACCGGTGCGCCGCCCGCCAGCGTCACCCGGATGCCGTCGAGAATTGTCGCTCGGGTCGCTGTCCTTCAGCAGATAGCCATCGGCGCCCGACCGGATCGCGGTGACCACTGTCTCGCGGTCGCCGAACGAGGTGAGCACCAGCGCCTTGGCATCGCCAGCCGCCTTTATCTCGGGCACGAAATCGAGCCCGCTGCCGTCGGGCAAGCCAATATCGACCAGGAACAGATCGGGCTTCAGCGCAGCAATTCGCGCGCCTTGGCGAGGTTGGGGCGATCCCGGCGAGATCGAGCTCGCTCGCGCCGGTGACGATGTCGATCAGATAGTTCGCGCACGATCGGATCGTCATCGACAATGGCGATGCGGAAATTGGTGTCGGGGTTTCGACGCACCGTCATGACGGTCCTGTCAAAAGGGTTTGAATTGGCTCTACGACGAGACATTCCAGCAATGAATAGCCAGATCTATGGCAATGTCATCGCTACTGGCAAACGGCAGCTTGCTCTGTTGCGGCAGATCGAAGGATCGACGCACACGCCTTCTGTCGCTGCGATTGCACATCAACTGTGCCGCCAATGGCTCTGCACGCCCGCGTGCCATGCTGGTCAAGCCCTCTCCCGCGCGGATTGGCTTTGCCCATCCCGCCGCCATTGTCGGCGATGCATAATTCGCAACGATAGCCGGCTCGGGCGACCGGCGCTAATCGATCACAGCGATTCTTTGCCGCCCGAATGCTTAAAGCGCATTGGTCACCGCTTCCTGCATGATCCGAAACACCTGCAAGACTTCGCGCGGGCCGTAGTCGGGCAGATTGCCCTCTGCTTTCGTGCCAGGAAAGTCATGCCCGCCGCCTCGACCCGGCCTTGCACCCGCTCGCGGAAAATGGCAAAAGGCCGAACCCAGCGATTCTCCAACCGAATCCATCGAATCGATCAGCAACCGCATCTCGTCGATCACCGATTGCAGGCCTTCGGCTACGTTGCCGGCTCGGCCTCCCCGCGCCGCGCCGCCAGCAGCATCGACATCAGCTGGCTGCCCAGCCCATCATGCATGTCGCGCATGATCCGCTGGCGTTCCCTGGTGGCCTGGTCGCGGACCAGTTCTGTTTCGCGGGCATGCGCGGCTTCCAGTTCGACGGTGCGCTCGGTCAGTTGTTGTTCGAGCATCGTGTTGAGCGACGCGGAGGATTGGAACAACCGCACATTCCGCGCCAGAAATGCCGCGACCAGACCCAGCACCAAGAACGGCATGGCGCGGTTCACATGCTGCACGAACGGCAAATCGAACAGTGTTGATACGGCGTCCATTACGATCAGAGTAGGCACAGTATGAACAGCGCTGTTTCTATATGCCTTTCGGTAAGGTTGCGTATCAGATTTCGCAGGAACAGCACCATCGCCGACAACGCCATCACCAGCCCAAACCACATGCTGATCCGGTCGACAGTGTCGACTTTATCAAACAAGCCAAAATAAAAGATGGCTCCCAGTATAACCATCAACACAGCAAACGCTGAAACGGATGCGCGCGGTATCCAGCGCACTGGCCTGCCTGAAAAGTGATTGGCCAGATTGAGCCAGGCCAACGGCACAAAGTTTACGAAAAAGAATAGGTAAAACATCCGTGCGATGCCGTGGATCGGTGGATCGGTAACGACAAAATAGGATAGGCGCGCAGTCCAGCCCAGCGTTAGGATCATCAACCAAAACAGCAACGGAGACGAGCCGCCTCGAACAATAACGATAGCGAGCAAAAATGCCAGGATTGCACCGGCGGCGATGCTGAGGAACATGAACTCGTTAAGCGTGAACATTTCATATTTGAACGCCGACGACAATGTCGCGTAGTCGGCTATACGAGGTGGAGCGAAGTTGAAATACGGTGCGCCGGCGTCGCGAACCATGATCACGTCAAGTTCGTTGTCACCGACGCGCAAGACGCCTTCAGGCAGTCGGAATACCGTGCGCACATTGCCATGATAAGTCAAATTGGCGGTAAAGGCTGCCTTCTTTATAAAGCGTCGTCCCATTCAGCTTCATCTGATAATTATCGGCCCCCATTCGCATGACCATGCCAAGGGGTTGCGGCGGGAGTCGATCAAGGCTGAACTGCGCGCGCAAACCGCGATAACCAGGGATGCAACAATCCTCGATTGGCAGTTCCCGGCTCTCAAACTTTGCCGCCCGCCAACCATTTTCATCGGGCGAGGGCAGGTGCGCATAGTCAACTCTGCTTAGCTCAATCAACGATTCAGGAGGATTTGTGACCTTGAACAGGGGTGTGAAGGCAAACCAATACAAGAGTTGCACGATCAAGATCGCGATCAGTCCGATCGCAGTCCGCTGTTTGAGAAATGCCTGAACGGATTTCCTACTAT